>CAVSOJ010000023.1:0-24723 GCA_963729585.1 Nitrospirota bacterium | reverse complement strand
GACACCTACCTTGTGACTAGTGGACTTGGTGACATATAATTAGCTTAAGGAGTGTCGCGATGTCGCACCGGTCGCTCCTTTCTATCGTTCGTTGTGCAGGCCTTGCCTTTCTCGCCTTCATTCCCTGCAGTCTAACAGTCGGCCTAGGGCCAACCTCCAAATCCGAACCCAAAGCCTCCAGCTGCTTCGGATGAAATAAAACCACTGACTGACCTTGATAACACTCCGCGAGGCGGAACCCTCCCAGGTGGCACGCTACCGGGTGGCACCCCACCTGGCGGACCTCTTCCGGGCGGAACCCTTCCCGGAGGTACTCTGCCAGGCGGCACGTTGCCCGGCGGAACTCTGCCCGGTGGCACTCTTCCAGGAAAGACTCCGCCTGGTGGAACCCTCCCCGGTGGCACACCACCTTGGAGGGACGCTCCCCGGCGGGCCTTTGTAAATGATCTGATGCGCCGATGAAATCTTCACGACCTGAGCGTGCTTCAGGCGAATCGATGGCGTCTGGTTGGTGGTGCACGACCACGTGTCAGTCCCAGCAGACCTCGAGCATGGCCGGGCTGTTCTGAATCTCACACCTTGAGCTCCTTGAGCCCTTCTGAGGCGCAGGAAACGGTGCCCCGGACCCATTTCCCGGCGCGTGGTGGGCCGGTGTTTCTCTCTTTGAGAAGACTAATAGTCGCATAGTGGGATAGGCGCTCTAAGGCAAAACTATGACGAACGCACTTCGTGTCGTATAGTATTAAAGACATGGAGACAGCATGCTGCATAAGTGAAGAGCAGGAGAAGAGCAGCGTGTCTCATCTAGCTGCCGTTGTGCTTGCCGTTCATCTGCTGTTTCTTTGGACCAGTCCCGTCTCAGCCTATGTCTGGCGTTGTCATAGTCCCCATGGAGACTTCTGGACCACCGCACCGAAGGAGTCCGATGATTGCACTGAGTATGACAGCATCTATAACCCCGATGCGGCGCCGCCGATGGCCAAGCAACGCACATCAATGGAATTCACCACGCCGGAGCGAGGGACCAAAGACAAGGTGCTGTTCACGCAGCAAGAACTCGATCAGATGCTGGCGCCGATTGCCTTGTATCCCGACTCGCTGCTCTCACACATTTTGATGGCCTCGACCTATCCCCTGGAAATTGTCGAGGCAGCCCGCTGGGTGAAAGCGCACCCGACGCTTCAGGGCGACCAGGCGGTGAAAGCGACCGACCAAAACAATTGGGAGCCCAGCGTGAAGTCGCTCGTGGCATTCCCGAACGTTCTGGCGATGATGGATGAGAAACTGGACTGGACGGAACGGCTCGGCGACGCATTCCTCTCGCAGCAGCCCGAAGTCATGGACACCGTTCAGAACTTGCGTCAGCGCGCGTCAGCCAACGGCACCCTCCAGTCGACCGACCAGGTTCGTATCGACCAGGAGGGACAGAACATTTCGATCACATCGCCGGACCCGCAAGTGGTGTATGTCCCCTACTACGATCCCACGGTCATCTATGGCCCCTGGTGGTGGCCGGCCTATCCGCCGGTGTTCTGGCGACCCTGGCCCGGCTACTTCGTGGGTCCCCGGCTGGGTATCGGGTATGTGTGGGGCCCCGGCATCACGGTGGGAACCGGTTTCTTCTTTGGCGCTTTCGACTGGCCGCATCGACAGGTCAATGTGGTGACCGTCAACAACTTCTATTATCACAATACTGCCACCAGAGCCTGGACACACGACCCTGTCCACCGCCGAGGCGTCCCCTACCGGGAGGCCTCGTTGCGTCAGCAGTATGGGCGCGCGCCCGCCTCGTCGCTGGTCCGACAGGATTTCCGCGGACACTATCCCTCCCGGCTTTTCCCGGGAGTCGCGAGAGTTTCGGAAATCGTGCCAACGCCCGCAGCAGCTTTGCAGGCGGCCGTCCGCCGATGTCCGCCCCCTCCGGGTTTCGCGGCGGCGAACTGCGACCGCATGCCTTCGAAGGCGTCGGCCACGGAGCATCTGCGTCCAACTTCGGAGCACGCGGCAATGCCAGTTTTCACCGTGGCGGGGGCGGTGGCGGCGGGGGATTCCGTCAGGGAGGCGGTGGCGGACATCACGGCGGCGGCGGAGGCCATCACGGCAGGTGATATGCGACTCTCTGTTCATTTCGGACGATTTTCGTTCGCGATTCTGACTGTCCTGTTGTTGGCGATGCCGTCCGCGGCCTCGAATGAATTCTTCGTGCAGACGACGTTTTCCTCCGCTGAGGAGGGGATGCAGGCTTTCGTGGACACCATCAAGTTGAACGATCCATCTGTATTGCAAACGCTCTTAGGCGCCGACGGTCTGGAGTTGTTCGACTCGGGCGATGCGGCGGCAGATGCACAATGGCGCAAACAGTTTCTCAAAGCATATGCGGACGCCAACAAAGTGGTGCTCCAAGAGAACAACACGCGCGCGATCTTAACCGTCGGCCGCAACGAGTGGCCGATGCCGATCCCGCTGGTAAAATCGGAGAAAGGATGGCGTTTCGATGCGCACCATGCCGCAGAAGAGATCCTGAACCGGCACATCGGCCGCAATGAGCTCGCCGCCATCCAGGTGTGTCTCGCGATCGTCGATGCCGAGCGTGAGTATGCGACGCAAGATGCGGATGGCGACGGCGTTCCGGGATTCGCCTCGAAATTCGTCAGCTCGCCCGGCAAGCGGGACGGCCTGTATTGGGAGACCCGCGAAGACGAGCCCTTGAGTCCAGTCGGGCCCTTGCTCGCAGCCGCAGCAAACGAAGGGCCCGTCACATCCGACTCGACCGTTTTGACGCCCTTTCATGGCTATCTGTATCGAATGCTCACTAAGCAAGGTAAGAATGCGCCGGGGGGAGCATACGACTATCGGGCCAACGGCAAACTGCTCGGGGGGTTTGCAGTCATCGCGTTTCCGGCTCGCTACGGCATGTCCGGTGTGGTGAGCTTCATGGTCAACCAAGACGGAGTGGTCTACCAGAAAGATCTCGGTCAAAATACGGCGGCGCTGGTTGCGGAAATGACCGAATTCGATCCCGACCCGAGTTGGAAACGCGCTCCGTAGAGAAATACAGCCCCACTTCACTTACTTCGTAGACAGTAAACCGATGGCTTTCGAGGCCTCGTGACTTCACACCCCCTTCCATATCTGCTCTGAGTGATGAATACGTCTCTAACTTTACAGTAAACTCACCGGCACAGATTGCGAATACCGTATCGTGCGATCGATGAGTATTCAATCCAAGGAGGCCACTATGCCTTCGAAGCTGATGCCTGTTGCCAGCATTGCCTTTGCTTTGCTAATGGCAGAGTTTTCCCCTTCCGTCATGTCGTCCAATGGGCCTTGTTCGCTCCTCACGGTGGAACAAGTAAGCTCCGCCCTGGGTGTCTCGATGGCGGCGGGCAAATCGCTCACTTCCAAGGGTTGCATCTGGGATGAGTCAGGTAAAAAGACAGGCAAGCGTGTTTTCTTAAACATTCTCACAATACAGGCATTCGCTTCCGGCAAAACGCCAGTCCCGGGAACCGAAAAGCCGGAAGTGATGGGTGTCGGTGATGAAGCGTATTACAAGTATTTTGCGCAGCCCAGATACGACAAGATAAAAGTGGTAGATCTCGACGTTAAAAAGGGCGATACGGTCCTTGGAATCCAGGTGTGGGGCCTCCCGATCGAAGAGGCCAAGGCGAAGGCAAAGATTCTCGCTCTTGACGCTCTTAGTAAATTGTGAGGGGAAGAGAAAACGATGTTAGGAACCATTTCGCGGCGCGTGGCGGGCTTGCGCCTTTTTTTCCCTACCCCTCACTTCACCTCACACAGCGATAGACCAGGCCGACCTGAAAAAGTAGAATGTCCCGGTTTCTTCATCCGTCACCACCATGGTGGAATTCTTCTCCTGAGAGAATGCGTTTAATGGACATGAGCGAGCAGAGGCGACCCTTAACAGGGGGAAGGCAAGTGACTGACCGCCCCGCTCTGACGCAAGATCCGCACTTGCCCGCCGAGCCGATTGATCGCGTCGTGGACCCGATCGCTCGCTTTTTCCATGTCGAGTCTGCCAGTGGTGTCGTACTCCTTCTGGCCACTGTGGCCGCCTTGGTTCTTGCCAACTCTCCAGCATCCGAAGACTTTCTTTCGTGGTGGCAGACGCCACTAGGAATTTCGCTCGGCGCGTTTGAGATACGTCACTCGTTGAAGCATTGGATCAACGATGGCTTGATGGTGATCTTCTTCTTCGTCGTGAGCTTGGAAGTCAAACGCGAACTGATACTCGGTGAACTGCGAGAACTTCGCGTCGCGGCGCTTCCGATCGCCGGCGCCCTTGGTGGGATGGTGGCACCGGCGGCCCTGTATCTGGCCTTTCAGTGGGGTGAGGCCGCCCAACGTGGTTGGGGCATCCCGATGGCCACTGACATCGCATTTGTGGTTGGATGCATGGCCATATTGGGACCCCGTGTCCCCAGCAGCCTCCGGATTCTGTTGCTGTCGCTTGCAATCGCCGATGACGTCGGGGCAATTCTAGTAATCGCCATCGGCTACTCAGCTGAACTCAATTTTTCTGCTCTTGCGTGGGCCGTCCTCGGCATCGGACTCCTGATGCTCCTACAGCGAATTGGTTCCGCAATTTCGGGATTACGTCCCCCTTGGGATAGGAATCTGGTTCGGGTTTCATGAATCCGGAGTGCATGCCACTATCGCTGGCGTGGTCCTCGGCTTCTCACAGGTGTCAGGCCGTGGGTAAGCCAGAGGTTGCTCATACAGTTCGTGCACCAACTCGGGGGCTCTTCAAGGAGATTCGTGGCACGATAAGCACGAGACGTCAGGCCCTACTGAAATCGGTGGAGACGGCAGTGCGAAAAGTGTCTCGCCCATGGAGCGGTTGGAAGCCGCTTTGCACCCTTGGGTCAGTTTTGTGATTATGCCGCTGTTCGCCTTCGCGAATGCGGGCGTGTCGATCGCGGCCGGGGCTTTTACAGATTCTGTGGCTATAGCCGTCGTGGCCGGACTGTGCGTTGGGAAGCCCCTCGGCATCGTTCTGTTCAGTTGGTTCGCTGTGAGAATGGGTTTGGCCAAGCTCCCGACGGGGTCTCTTGGGGCATCCTGGCCGCGGGTGGAGTCCTGGCGGGTATTGGCTTTACCATGTCGCTCTTCATTGCAGGGCTGGCCCTGAGTGAGCGCTTATTGATTGCGGCGAAGATCGGCATCTTGACTGGGTCGGTGTTGTCCGCCGTGCTTGGGTTGGCGCTCCTTCTCTGGCTCCTGCCGAGGCCCGCACAGGCGGGCCGCCGCCGCCTGACCAGACGCGGAACGAAAACGGCTAACATTCCACATTTCGGAAAACACTAAGGTGCCTGGTCCCATTTCGCGGCACAGGGCGACCGACGCATTCCCCAGCGGCCTCGCGTCTCACGCTGCTTATCCCTCACTCGCAATAGACCTGCCCGTATCAAAAACGTAAAATAGGTCAGCTCCTCATTCGACACCAAGGGGCGTTTCCTGATTCCCGTTGTTGTTGGCGTTCTCCTTGCTATTGCGATCGCAGCACTGGCCAAGTTCACACGCTTCGATGAAGACCGCAGCTTCTATTCCACTGTTCTCGTCATCATCGCGTCATATTATGTGCTGTTCGCAGTTTTAGGCGGTTCAGGTCACGCGTTGGTCTGGGAACTGGTCATCGCCGTCGCGTTTTCAACAGTAGCGATAATCGGCGCTCTCTTTCTTCCCACGCTAGTGGGGACTGGGATCATTGCACACGGTCTCTTTGATCTTGTGCATGATGTTATCATTGAGAACTCTGGCGTCCCGACCTGGTGGCCAAGCTTTTGTGGGAGCGTTGATGTCTTGTTGGGGCTCTGGGTGATTATCCTTACCCGTTCCCGACCGAACGGTCTGTTCAGACTACCTTCTTGACGGAGAGTGAACATTACCCAGCGGTCTTGCGGGAAACTGATATCGGAGGGTCGCCACACCACACCGCAATCAGCGATTACAAGATGGTGGACAAACCAGGTTCTCTATACGTTACGGGCACAGGTCGCGATACAGACGCAAACCTCCGGGCTCACATGTTCAATGCGCTAGAAATAAAAGTACCCCCACTTGCGCTCGTATTCCTGTTCGGCGCTCTGATGTGGCTCGTCTCTGCCTATTCTGTGTTCACCATAGCACTGCCATGGCGCTCGGTGTTCGCCCTTATGTTTTGCACCGTGGGATTAGCGATCGTGTTGGCCGGCGTCTTTACGTTTCGCCAGGCGAAGACCACTGTCAATCCGCTTAAACCGGAAACGACCACGGCCATGGTCACCTCGGGCATTTACCGATTCACCCGTAACCCGATGTACCTCGGCTTCCTCTTTGTTCTTGCGGGGTGGGCGATTTATCTCTCCAATTTGCTGGCGGTCGCACTCCTTCCCCTGTTCGTGTGGTACATGAATCGATTTCAAATCGTACCTGAGGAAAGAGCCTTGTGCGCCAATTCTCGCATGTATTTACGGCGTACAAGTGTTCTGTTCGTCGATGGTTATGATCGCGGCGCGTGGCGGCCCCGTACTCCCTCCTCTACCCATCCTCACGATGGGCCGGGACAGCGCGAAGGAGTGGAACTCGTCTCAGCGAAGCTGTTGGGTCGAGGCATTAAGATGGGTCAGTGGTTGGCCCTTCGGCCAATCGCGGTGGCTTCCAATGCATTACCATAAGGAGTTGACGTACCGTGTCCTTCGACTTCCACGTCCATATTCTGTTGTAACGACACCTGAAAGTGCTCGCCCACATCAGGAGGTAAGCGTACCTGTGTACCATCGGACAAGACTACACCATTCACGACACCTTTCAAGGGGTCATAGAGCAAGACTTGAATTGTTCCGGTGGCTTTCATTTCGTTGACCGGCGGTCGTTTTTCCCTGGGAGGCGTGGGAAGATCAAGCCGATAGGGTCCGTGAATGACGTGCGGTCTGTCACATTGATTATCACGTCAGGTTTCACGAGAGGTGAGTCAGAGACACGCCGTCCATGCACCCGCACATGATCACCCGGCTGAACGGTCTTAATGAGTGATTGAGCGGCCCGGAGTGTGACATGCACTTGTGACCCATCGCGCAACAGCAGTCCATTCACATCTCCGCGGGGGTTCAACAAATAACGATCCACAATCCCGTCAGCAACCGGGGGTTGGTCCAGATGGCGGATCGTCGAGGACCTGAAAGGAAAGTCTGTGATGAGAGGCCTGATCGTGGCCCGGCAACATGACAGGAAATGCGACAGCGTTCTCCACGAATATCACTAGTACCTCTGCAAAGAGTAACGCTAGGAGTCGTGCAGATAGCATGATGGTATTCTCAAGGAAATCTTGGAAGGCATCAAGCCAAAACACCCGGCATATTCTAAATTCTTAACACTACAATGGACGCTGAAACCAATTTCGCGGCGCGTGGCTGTCCGGCGCGTTCCTTGCCTGCCCTCTTCGCATAGCTAAACCTGAATCTGGACAGGATCCGGTGGAATGGCTAGACTGTCCATCTCCTCACACATTCAAAAAATGGAGTGATCATGAGACTTCTTCATGAGCTCCTCAACAGCAGAGATCCATAATTTACTGAGGCCCCAGGTACCGGCTGGTCTAACCCACACAACCCAGGAGGTAGCCATGAGTACCACTGAAGTCCGTAGTAGCAACGCGACCAGCAACGCGATCGCCGCGAGAATGGACATGAAGTTAGAGATCGTCGTCATCCCCGTCTCGAATGTCGACCGCGCCAAAGAGTTCTACGGCGGGAAGCTCGGGTGGCGCCTCGACGCCGACTACGACAACGGTAAAGACTTCCGCGTGATCCAGTTTACGCCGCCCGGCTCCGGATGCTCGGTCATTTTCGGCAAGAATGTCACTGCGGCGGCACCCGGCTCCGCCCAGGGCCTGTACTTGATCGTCTCCGACATTGAGGCCGCCCGCAAAGAGCTGCTTGGTCGCGGCATCCAGATCAGCCAGGTGTTCCACGACGCCGGCGGTGTGTACGCTGGTACGGACGAGCCGTACCTGTTTGGGCGTGTCCGGGTCAGCGGTCCGGATCCCGAGCGTCGCAGCTACCGCTCGTTCGCCTCGTTCCATGATCCGGATGGCAATGGGTGGCTGTTCCAGGAGCTCACAACGCGGCTGGCCGGTCGCATCGACTCCACGACGACGACATTTGCATCGACGAACGATCTTGCGAGCGCGTTTCGGCGTGCAGAAGCTGCCCACGGACAGCACGAACACCGCTGGGGGGGCAGCACGACGAGAACTGGCCCGACTGGTACGCCGCGTACCTGGTGGCGGAACAGGCTGGGACGGAGCTGCTCGACGTCGAACGACTACGACATGATCGTCATCGGCTGCGGCGAGCACTGCGCCGGCGCGCCCGCCGAAGGTGGCCTGCGATCTTCCTCAAAGGAGGTGCCTCGTGTCGCGACAATTCGATGCCATCATCATCGGGACCGGCCAGGCAGGCCCGTTTTTGGCTGCGCGGTTTGCGGCCGCGGGCATGACAGTCGCCATTCTTGAACGCCACAAGTTTGGTGGCACCTGTGTAAATACGGGATGTATCCCGACGAAGACGCTCGTTGCCAGCGCGTCCGCGGCCCATGTTGCCCGCCGAGGCGCCGAATATGGTTTTGCTGTCAATGGCGATGTGCGCGTCGACATGAAACGTGTGAAAGCACGCAAGGATGAAGTTTCCGGACGGTCGAACAGGGGCGTGGAGGAATGGCTGCGAGGACTGAAAAACTGTACGGTCATCCAAGGCCATGCCCGCTTTCAGTCGTCCCACACTGTCGTGGTCAACGATGAAGTCCTGCAAGCCGACAAAATGTTCATCAACGTTGGCGGGCGCGCCTCTGTTCCCGCGATGCCGGGGATTCAGGATGTCCCATTTCTCACCAAACTCATCGATGATGGATGTCGACTTTTTGCCGGAGCATCTCGTCATCGTCGGCGGAAGTTATATCGGATTGGAATTCGGTCAGATGTATCGCCGCTTCGGAAGCGAAGTCACGATCGTCGAGATGGGACCGCGCCTGATTGGACGTGAAGACGAAGATGTTTCCGAAGCCGTGCGCCAAATTTTGGAGGCAGAGGGGATACAGATTCGGCTGAATGCGAAATGTATATCACTGGCGAAGCGCGACAGCCGTATCGCCGTCGGCATCGCATGCGACGAAGGTCCGCCGGAAGTAGTAGGCACGCATGTTCTTCTCGCGGTGGGACGTACTCCCAACACGCACGACCTGGGTCTCGACCGGGCCGGGGTTGCGACCGACGAACGCGGCTACATCGTCGTTGACGATCAACTGCAAACGAACGTGCCCGGCATCTGGGCCCTGGGTGACTGCAACGGCCGCGGCGCCTTTACGCATACTTCTTACAACGATTACGAGATCGTTGCGGACAATCTCCTGAACGGAGACCATCGCCGCGTGTCAGACCGAATCCAGACGTACGCGTTGTTTACAGATCCGCCGCTAGGCCGATGCGGCATGACGGACGCCGAAATACGGAAGTCTGGGCGTGCTGCACTCGCGACGAAACATCCGATGAGCCGAGTGAGCCGGGCCGTTGAGAAAGGTGAGACACAAGGTTTCATCAAAATCTCTGTTGATGCGGAAACAAAACACATTCTGGGTGCTGCGATTCTTGGGACCGGAGGCGATGAAGTCGTTCACGTTTTGCTGGACGTCATGTATGCGAAGGCGCCGTATACGGTCATACAGCGCGCCATGCATATTCATCCGACGGTTGCGGAATTTCTCCCCACCGTCTTGTCCAAACTGGAACCCTTTGCCTAGAGGGAAGAAAAATGTGTCGGGAGTCTTTTCTGATTGCGGAACCGTGTTAGGCCCTAGGAATGGATCCATGCTGGCTCCACGAATTCTCCTGTTCATTCTTCTCTGCTCGTTGACCGGCTGTCAGTCGAAAGCCTGTCGCGACTCGGTCAATTGCGGAACCGTCGCCTAAGTCCGACACGTTCAAGGTTGTCACCTACAACACCCTGCACGGTTTGGAAGTCAGCAAGCTCTGGGTTCACAAGGTCGAATCCGACGATGAGCGTCTCGCTCGATTCACGGTTCGTATCCAACAGTTGGCCGAAACACAGCCCGACGTAAATCTTCTGCAGGAGGTCAATCCACTTCCCGACATGGCCCAGCAGTACGTGCGCGCGCTCAAAGAGCGCGGGTTGGACTATGCCCAGGTCCACCAAGTCGACGCGTGCGGTCTGCGGATCGCGCCCGGGTTCGCCATTGTCCCGGGATTGAACAACGGTCTGGCGATTTTGGCCAAAGCTCCACTTCGACTGCGCATGGTCGGAAGTATCAAGCTCAGCGGCCCGTTCGGCGCATGTGGAGATTACGTCGGCTTTCAATTGGGGGAATTCCGGTATGCCCTCCTGGCGGAGATCATCGCGCCGGGAACGGAGCTGCCTTACCTCGTGGCAACCATGCATTTGCATTCGGGAATCGAGCGCGATGCCCGAATGCTGCACGACCTGATGGAGGCGCACAAAGCGCGTCTACTCCACCACTACGATCATCTCAGGGGGGCCCTCACCACGGATCAACAGCGTCGCAAGATGGAACTCCATGCGTTGCTGAATACCATCCACGAGCAACAACTGCATCAGCGTTATGCTGGCATCATTTTCGGCGGCGATCTGAATTTCGAAGCTGGGTCGCCGGAATATCAAGAGCTCGAGGAGGCCGGCTTCACCGATTCGGCTCGCCTGGCCGTCGGGATGCCAATGTGGAATACCTACGACCCGTCAAAGAACGTCCTCGCCGCCCACCAGGAAGAGCTGCCGCCGCCCGAACTGGTCGACGCCATTGCGGAAGAGACGGCATTGGATCGGGATGAGGTCCTGAAGCTCTATCGCCGGGCCATCGCCATGTCGCGCCGGATCGACTTTCTGTTCAGCACGTCATTCATGCCGACCGCCTGCCTCACCCAACAGATCATCGGTGTGCCGACCTCGATGCGAAGCGCCTTTGGATCCGATCACTACGGTCTGCTCAACATCTACTCCTACCGGCGCACCGCGTGTTAATCGCGAGGCAATGAGCGATGGCAACACGCCAACACGGCGTCTTTCAATCGTTGGATGATTCGCTCATACTCCTCCGCATGGCAGATCAAGAAATCGATGCCATCCGTGCACTCCTGCTGGCCCAACCCCGACCGGATGCGCTCAGCGAACGGCGCAAGCGCCTCGATGACTTGGGAGCCCTGTATAAGATCGCCACTGACGTGCGTATCGAGTCTGTCGACGCGAACGCCGTTCACGCAGAATGGTCCTCGACCCCAGATGCGGACCCTGCACGCGTGATCCTATTCCTGCATGGTGGTGGTTACGTGTCCGGTTCGCTCGATAGTCACCGGCCATTGGCGACGGAAATCGGTCGAGTGTGCGGAGCCCGCACGCTCGCCCTGGGATACCGGCTGGCACCCGAGTATCCCTTCCCTGCGGCGATCGAGGACACACTAGCTGGCTATCGCTTCCTGCTGTCGTGCGGCATCGAGCCATGCCACATCGCGGTGGCGGGCGATAGTGCCGGCGGCGGCCTGACCGTGGCTCTGATGGTCTCCGCCCGCGATGCTTGCCTGCCACAGCCAGCCTGCGGTTGGTGTATCTCGCCCTGGGTGGATTTAGAATGCCTTGGCGCAAGCATGACCAGCAAGGCCGAGGTCGACCCACTGATCCAGAAATCTTATCTAAAGGAGCTGGCTGCAGCGTATCTTGATGGCGCTGATCCTCGCTCGGCGCTGGCTGCGCCAATGTATGCGAGTCTCAAGGGCTTGGCGCCACTCCTCATTCAAGTGGGCTCGGCGGAGACACTGCTCGACGATGCAGTTCGTCTCGCCAATATCGCCGGGGCGGCTGACGTGGCGGTGACATTGGAAGTATGGCCAGACATGATCCACGCATGGCCGCTGTTTCATCAGCAGCTCACGGCAGGCCGGCATGCGATCACGCGCGCCGGAGCGTTCATCCGCTCCAAGATGTCATGTCATTCTGGCTAAGCAGTCTCTTTTCGCAGCGCGTGGCGCGGCTCCTTCCCCTACATCTTCATTCCCTCTGACCCTGCATAGACCAAACCCATCAGAAAAAGTAGAATCGGTTGTCTTTTCCCATCTAAACCATGTCATTCAAGGAGGGAGCCATGGCTACGTATCTAATGCTCCTCAACTGGACGGATCAGGGAATCAAAAATATAAAGGAGTCGCCGAAGCGGCTGGATGCTGCGAAGAAGCTTGCAAAAGACCTCGGTGGGGAGATCAAGACCGTCTATATGATGCAAGGGAGTTTCGATCTTGCCTTGGTCGCTGAGATGCCCAATGATGAGAAAGTGGCCGGTTTCGTGTTGAAGCTTGGATCATTGGGAAATGTGCGGACCACGACGCTCAAAGCTTATTCTGAAGACGACTATCGGAAGATTATTGGCAGTCTGAACTAAACGTCTAAAAGCAACAAAGCTGTCAGGACCCATTTCGCGGCGCGTGGAAGGCCGTTAGCGATAAATCATGCGATTGGTGATGCCGTAGGCGATGGCGTACCAGACGAAGATTCCCTGCACCGTCGGCGATGTCTGACCAGAGTACGGTCGTTCAATTGCTTCTTGTGAGGTGATTATAAGGATCGCTTGTCTTCAGACAATCAGTCTGCTCAAAAGGTCCCGGGACCTGCGTCTCGGAAAGACGGAGTTTCTCGTTCTCGAGAAAACGTTCAATCTGCGCTTGGGTCGCAACGTTAGCACTGGAAAATCATCTATCGGGGTGAGAAGGAAGATAGATGGAACTCGATTTGTTCTCAACGAGCGACCGTCAATCCCACAGGGCCGAGAGAAGGGCGTGCCGTGAATCGACCTCTTTAGAGAGACTTCTTATCGCCAAGTGACTGTTCCCATGAAAAATGGATAACCAACTCCCTTTTGTTGCCGGAAGTGCTGTTTGAAGACTCCGAAGGGATGGAGTTCATTTCAATCGAATTCCGGTCAGGCTCACAGATCAATGACGACGTCGCGAATCGGTTGCGAGCAGCATACGAGAAGATTGCCGTCGGCAGGCCTCTCGAGTGGCTCCGGTCCATAGACGACGGCCCCCGAAACCAAACCACTTTCACAGTTGTGGCAAACACCGGTCCGGCACGACCAACGGACTGGGACGTCGCACGCCTCGGCTAGCTCCAAAACGCTCTGGTAGGCCGACGCGTTCCAGTGAGCGGCGATGCCGCTGCGCGCGAACGACACCAGCGGACCGGTGTTGGCGTCGTGCTCGGGCAGATGGGGAGCAGCTCGCGTCGCTGGGCCGACGACGCCAGGGGTCATCGATTCGCTGCCGTTGAAGAGTTCGACGTGAATCCGCTCCGGCACCACGCCTAACGTTGCGAGGGCTTCCTTCATCTCTGCCATGAACCACGTCGGCCCGCAGAGGTAGACATCAGCTTCTCGTGAGACGCCGACCTTGTCGAAAACTGATCGCGACAGGTGACCGGTGGCGTCGAAATCTTCGGCCATCTCGTCGCGCGAACCCGGCCTGCTATAACAGACATAGCTGCGGCCGTGTGTGAGCGCGAGCATCAGGCGGCGGACCTCGGCGGCGAATGGATGATGTTGCCGATCGCGAGCCCCGTACAGCCAGAAGACCTGCCGTGTCGAGCGGGCCGCCGCTAACGCGTGCAGCATTGTCAGAACAGGCGTCGCCCCGATCCCTGCGCTGAGCAGCACGACTGGCCGCTCTCCGGACTGCAGAATAAAGCTTCCGCGCGGCGAGCTGACGTCGAGAATATCGCCCAGCCGGACATGCTCACGCAGGTAGGTTCCAGCCGCCCCATTTGGCTCGATCTTCACGCTGATTCGATAGCGCTCCGTCGAGAGGGGACCTGAGAGCGAGTAGCTGCGAAAAAGTGGCGGGCTGCCGGTGGTCCGTTGAAGACGCAGCACCACGTACTGGCCTGGCAGAGCCGTACGCAGCGGCTGACCGTCCTGGCTCTGCATTATCCACGAGAGAACGTCCGCGCACTCCTGATCGATCGCCGTGACCACGAGCGACCGAAATCCTGGTGCGACCGGATGGGCAGCTGCTGCCGGCGCGAGCCCCGCGTTACCACTCGGCGCGCCACTCGTTTGGCTCTGCAGCAACGCCTCAAACGACGAGCGCCATCCGGGTGACAGTGCTCCGATCCGCAATGCGCGCTCCAGTCCATCGCGCGCATGATTGGGTGAATAGAGGAGCGCGTTGATCTCTGCGACGGCCATCCGCTCTTTCGCCTCTCCCACCTTCACAATTTCGTCGCCGGCACCCACCTCGCCTTCATGCAAGACGCGGAGGTAGAACCCCGGCCGTCCGCTGGATGTCAGCAATGCCGGCATGCGGGGCTCGTTCATCCGGATGCCGACGCGATAGCAGGTAACACGAGGTTGAGTAACCTCGAAGAGCGCGCTGCCGATCTGATAACGGTCACCGATGAAGACGGAATCGTCGGGCAATCCTTCGATCGTGAAGTTCTCGCCGAACTGTCCGTGGACGAAGTCGGTCCTCTTCAGCTGCTCCTGCCAATAGCAATACGATTGGATTTGGTAGACGAAGACGGCGCGCTGCTCACCCCCGTGCCCGGCCAGGTCGCCTTGACCGTCTCCGTCTAGATTGAACCGGCCGACCCGACAGCGGCCACGGACCGGATGCTTCCAGATCCCGGTGTGCACAGTGCGACCCTTCCACTCGAGGTCGCGCGGAAGTCCAACGTTCACCGATAGTAATCGAGCCATGTCGTTCCGCTTCGGTGGGGACCGAAAGCCCTCCCGTCTTGATTCTCTTTATCTGGCCTGCACACGCCACCAGGCACAAGCCGACGTGCAACTCCCGCTTGCTGAGGTTCGCGACACATCGAAGCACCGGGTCTCCTTCCGCGTGACATCCTATAATGGTTTGCTACCGGGTACTCGCTCATGGCCGTTTTGTAGGGGGGAATGCCTCGCCGACGGTAAGGTCACGATCGGCGCCGTGCGGAATCACCGTCTGACCCGGCTCAAGACGGAGCTCGGTGCCATCGAGCTGTACCGAGACCATGTCCGCCTCGAACGACACCAGGTCGGAGATGCGTCCGACCTCGCGATAGGCTTCACGATAGGACCATGCCGCCAGACTTGCGTCACCGATGTCGTAGTAGCTGCACAGCCCTTTGTACGGGCAGAAGGTCTGGTGTTCCACAGGGGTCAGCGCGGACTCATCGACATCGGCGCGCGCAACGTACCAGCGTGGCGCGAAGCCGGACTCGTAGAGGACTAACGGCCGCTTGGTAGCGGCGATGATGCGGTCACGATGGCGGACCACTAGTTTACGTGAGGCCTGGCGGATGTCGATGCGATGGTAGCTGTCGGCGGCATGGCCCACGATCCGTTCGTCTTCTTCGTAGAAGGCATCCATGACCGGCCAGGCAAATGCGACTCGCCCCTGCAACTCGCTCGCGTAGGCGGGCAGGTCGATGTGCTGCCACGCCCCTCGCGGCGCACTCTTCTCGCTCGACCGAACCGTGTACCAGGACGTGAGCCCGAGGTCGGGGTGCCGGGTTGTGTGCTCGGCGCGTTGTAGCGTGTCTGGAGAGACGTCGGTCTCCGGGAAGTAGGCCACCGGATAGCGGCTGGGTTCGAAGAGCAGCACAACGTGTTCGCTATCGGCGATCCAGGTTCCGCCGAACCGCACGCGCATCCGCCGACGCAACGGTTCCGCGTACAAGAGTCTGTTGGGTAGCGGTTCGGGCATGATGAACCGGCCAATTGCTCCCAGTGAGAGCGGACCTTGTTGCCAAGACAGTCCCATTCCTCTCTCCTCTGATAGGACTGATCAGCCGTGTTCGTCAGCGATCAACTTATCGGATAGCTCCGTCTACCGCCTCCCAACTAAATTCTACGCTGCGGAAAAAATGGCCGTCAAGGCGACCGGAAGTCGACTTCTGAGTTTGAGACTTCGCAGACTTAGGATAGGAAGCAGGCAATTAAAATTTCAACCCAGGAGGGCCAATGCGACGTTCACTGAGGGTTATCGTCGCTTTTACCATTGTTCTAGGGAGGTGCAGTTCATCAGGCACGCTAGGCATTGTGACGCAGTTAAATAATGACTAGATCCCCCCTTTGCAACAACAGGCCTTTACCAGCCATCTCTAGTTACAGACAGTCTTACCGAACATTCCTCTAGTGGACTATGAAGCCAGCAACTTCGTGGATCACCTTTTTTGAGATAAATCCCACGAACAAGTATCATTGACTGAATCGTCTGGTTTCTTCGGTCTGCCTCCGGTGTGTGGTTCGACGAACGAGAGCACACGAATAAGGCAGCTTGACCAGCGGTCTTTTCGCACGTAGCATGGACCCAAGGCGTTTCAGCTACGCCGACTGTCTCATCCCTCGCGCTTCCCGGTCCTTCCTAACGCGATCGATTCTCCAGTCTCCGCCGTTCCAACACCGATATCGCTCTGCGCACTCTTCACGAAACGCGCACAACGAGACAAGGAGTAATCCAGATGGTACTGCTGAAACCCATTACCAACCGCATCCTCGAATCGCTCCAAGACTCCCTGGAATGCGAGTTCGAGGCCCTAGTGGCTCGCTCTCCGGAATTCACCTGGAATGAACTCTTTCAAGAAGTGGCTCGATTGAACCGGGCGGGGTTGGTGATCATTACAAGGAACGTGGGTGTTTTTACCATTAGACACGCTCCGGTGATGAAATAAGCACCGACAATGGCACATGGTCTGAACCATTTCTCCCCGCGTGGCGGGAAGCTGACAGACCCGCGCACCAGATAGACTGACTCTGAATCGCCCTCCCCACACAGCGATGGACCAGACTGTTTCAGCAAAGTAGAATGTCCCCGTTTCTTGGCCATTACTCATGATGGCTTCCCCTAATCGCCCATGGGGAAAAAAGGAGAGGTTATGAAGGTTCTTGCCGTCCATCCGAGCGCATTAATGTATACAAAAATATATCTCCGTTTGGAGCCGCTTGGGTTAGAGCTTGTGGCCCAGGCCATCCGCCAAGCCGGACATGAGATCTGTCTCATTGATTTACAGGTCGAAACCCATCGTGATTATGCCGTGCTGCTTCAGACCTGGCGCCCCGATGTCATAGCCTTTTCTTGCAATTATCTGGCGAACGTCCCGGAAATCGTTGATCTGGCCAAGCTCACGAAAGACACGTTGCCAGGGAGTTTTGTGTTTGTCGGCGGCCATAGCGCCTCATTTATTGCGGAGCAGTTCCTGGAGCATGGCGCCGGCGCGATCGATTGCATTCTTAAAGGGGAAGGCGAGGCGGTCGTGCCGGAGCTTCTGCAGGCCATCGAGCATGATCGCACAGCGATCGCACAGGTTCCCGGCGTGGTGTCGCTTTTCGGCTCAGGGGCTCCTCCTCGATTTGCAGAACACCTTGATGCCATTAGTCCGGCACGGGACCTGCTGCGCCATCGTCGGAAATATTTCATCGGCGTGCTGGACCCCTGCGCCTCCATTGAATTCGCGCGAGGCTGCCCATGGGATTGTTCTTTTTGCAGCGCCTGGACGTTCTATGGCCGCAGCTATCGCATGATCAGCCCGGACAAGATTGTGGAAGATTTGGCGCGGGTGCAAGAGCCGGGAGTTTTCATCGTCGACGATGTGGCCTTTATCCAGGGTAAGCACGGTATGGCGATCGGAGAGGCGATTGCCAAGAAGGGGATCAAGAAGAAATATTACCTGGAAACCCGCGGCGACGTGTTACTGCGAAACAAGGACGTGTTCAAGTTCTGGAAGTCCCTCGGCCTGGAATATATGTTCATCGGAGTCGAGGCCATCGATGAGGAAGGGCTGCTGAAACATCGCAAGCGCATCTCGCTGGGTAAGAATTTTGAGGCGTTGGAATTTGCCCGGTCACTCGGCATCACCGTCGCCATTAATTTAATTGCCGATCCCGACTGGGACAAGCAGCGATTCGAGGTCATCCGCCAGTGGTGCCTCGAAGTTCCTGAAATCGTGAACATCAGCGTCAACACCCCCTATCCTGGGACAGAAACGTGGTTGACGGAACCGCGTCAAATTCAAAGCCGTGATTATCGCCTCTTCGATATTCAACATGCCGTGCTGCCTACAAAGCTCCCCTTGCCGGAGTTCTACGCAGAGTTAGTGAAGACCCAGCAGGTCTTGAACATGAAGCATTTGGGTTGGAAAGCATTACGGTCAACAGCCAAAATCGTCGCGGGACATCTGTTGCATGGGCAGACGAATTTTCTGAAGATGCTATGGAAATTCAACAGCGTCTACAATCCCGAGTTACAACTTGCCGACCACCGGCGAGCGGTGAAATATGAAATGGCCCTCCCGCCCCCCTCTCAACAACGCGTCGGCCAGGGCTTGCTCTATATTCACCAAGCCAACGGTCGCCAAGCGCGCCACATCGACGACTCGACGGAGCAGTTCGTGGAGACGACGAGGATGGGGACATCCAAGTAAATATGTATCGCCACCTCTCCCTCCTCCGAAGATACAAGGTCTTGCAAACCCACATTTCGCGTCGAGTGGCGGGATCTGGTCCATCTGGTTGCTTTGGGCTGTCTCGTTTGTGTGGTTCGACAAACGAGAGCGACCAGACAGGCTCGCGCACCAAATGAACCGCCTGTGAATCGCCCGCCCCGCCTCTCCCCCATCGCCTCCGGAGTAATGGATACGTCTACAATTGTGGCGTAGACTTGCCGCGCTAGAGTTTTTCATTCGGGTTAAGGAACTCGCCATGGTGACGTCGCGGGTCAGATGCTATCAGTTTCTCCTCGCACTTGTGGTCATCGTGAATGCGGGGATGGTCTGGGACCAGTCGAATACCACACTGACTACCGACGGGCCAGTGCCTGATGGAATGATCGCATGCATCACAGACACATCTAGATGGTGCAGCACCTTCGCGAGGCCCGAGTATCGGTATAGCGAGAACGTCAATGAGCCACATCTGACGATCAATGGCGTGATAGTGGCCGAAGACATGAGGTGCCGGCAGTGCCGGGGGAAGTGCGCGGCGGACAATCTGAGGTGCCGGAGTCAGTGCGCAGGCGATAGTGCCTGTTTGGTCCATTGTGAAGAGCGGTCGAGCAAATGCGAGGAGATGTGCAAGCAGATCTTTCAGTGCGAGTGACCCGAGTGATGAATACCTCTACGACTTTGCAGTAGACTTGCCGCAGCAGATCGCCGAGGGCACCTTGCTATGCTGCTCGGTCAGACCCCGGGAGATTTAGCAGTGAGGCGGTAGTGGGCCGCTAGATTTACGATTGGCCACGTTATGGCGAAAGGAGAAGCACCATGCTCGAGACCATTGCAGTCATCTTGATTGTCCTCTGGCTTCTGGGTTTTGTCAGCTCGTACACCATGGGCGGATTCATTCATGTCCTCTTGGTCCTCGCGATCGTGGTGATTCTGGTTCGCGTCATTCAAGGTCGACGCGTGTAAGCACCCTAGGAAATGAAACCTATGGCAAGCCAGTCTTGAGAGTTCGTCATTCGTCTTTAAGACCGAACGGACGCTATGCCACATACTGAAAAACAAAAACCCACCGCATCGAATGGCTCCGTGCGGCTGTTCTGGGCGCGAATGACGGCATTGTTTCCACTGGAAGCCTTGTCTTGGGCGTGGCAGCAGCAGGCGCGAGTTCACGGAGTATTGTGATCGGAACCCAAAAAAAGGGTCAGGTCTGTAGTCGCGTTGCTATTCTGCGCAAGTACTCTGCGGCAGACTGAATAGTCAGGCGTCACTCGGCACAGGTTAAGACAGAATGGACGGTACGCCATACCCTGAAAAACACAGAACGCACCGCACCGGATGGCTCCGTGCGGCTGTTCTTGGAGCAAATGACGGTATCGTTTCCACTGCGAGCCTCGTCTTAGGCGTGGCGGCAGCGGGGGCGAGTTCAAAGAGTATTTTGATCGCAGGCGTTGCCGGTCTTGTGGCGGGTGCGATGTCGATGGCTGCCGGCGAGTATGTTTCGGTGAGTTCGCAAGCCGACACGGAGCGCGCCGATCTGGATCGAGAGCGTAAGGAGTTAGCTGCTCACCCCAAGCAAGAGCACAAGGAAATGACCGCTATCTATGTTGGTCGTGGGCTTGATGCAGGGCTCGCCTCCAATGTCGCGACCCAGTTGATGGCGCATGATGCCCTCAGCGCACATGCGCGTGACGAGCTGGGTATATCCGTTACGTCGACCCCACGACCGGTTCAAGCCGCATTGGCATCGGCGATTACTTTTTCAGTCGGCGCTGCCCTGCCTCTCTTGATTGTCCTTGTGGTGCCTGTCTCTGCGCTCATGTGGGTTGTTTCTGGAAGCTCGCTCTTGTTTCTCGCACTATTAGGCTCCTTGGCTGCGCACGCCGGCGGCGCTTCGGTGATGACCGCTGCCGCGCGGGTGACCTTTTGGGGGGCCTTGGCAATGGCCTTGACAGCTGGGGTTGGGGCGTTGTTTGGAGTAACTGCTTGAGATCCCTGCCGCTCCTCATCTCTCGCCTTTCACGCTCTTCCCGCACGTCTCGCAGTTTCCGCTCATACCGTCCCCTCACACAAGGCTCCCACACCATTATAGAGTGATGGATACATCTCCCACTCTGCAGTAGACTTGTCGCAGCAGACTCATTTAGTTAGCGGCTCCCAGTCGCAGCCCTCGAAGGGAGGCCCCACAATGTTCGTCGGTCACTACGGGGTGAGTTTCGCTGCCAAGAGGGTTGATCGCACCATCCCGCTCTGGGTGCTCTTTCTCGTCGTCCAGTTTCTGGATGTTCTCTGGGCACCATGCATTCTCTTGGGGCTCGAGAAGGTCCGCATCGTCCCAGGCATCACCGCGTCCAATCCTCTCGATCTGTACTACATGCCCTACACGCACAGTCTGGTGGCGGCCCTGCTTTGGTCTTGCGTGGGCGGGTTCGTCTACCATTTCGTCTGGCGGCCTGCACGCCGCCAGGCGAGTGCCGTGGTGGGGATCGCCGTGTTCTCGCACTGGATTCTTGACTTCGTAGTCCACCGCCCCGACCTTCCTCTGTATGGTGATTCCGCGAAGGTCGGCTTGGGGCTTTGGAACGCCCCCGTGCTGGCCTTTGGTCTGGAAGCCGCGTTGCTCTTCGGAGGGCTCTGGTTCTGTCTCAGACGACGTCTCGCGCATTCGCCCGGGACGCTGATATTCGGAGTCCTGATGCTCGCAATCCAAGCCTATATCTTCTTCGGGCCGCCCCCTAGCTCTGACCGTGCAGCAGCGTTAACGGCGCTCATCGCATATGCCTTATTTGCCACCGTGATCTGGTGGTTGCAGGATCGTCACGAAAACCAGGGGACATTCTAGATTTCATGAAATGAAACTGCGCCTGAACCCATTTCCCGGCGCGTGGCGGGCCATGAGCCGGTTTAGGAAGGGCACGCTACCGCCATCTCGGGCACATCTCCCTCAGCCGTCATATTCATCGTGACGGCGCACCCAAGACGGTCCTTGGTCACCCTCATCCCGTCCCTTCGGCACAAGGTCCAGGTAGTGATAGGCGGTGTTCACCATATCGATGCCGCGCGCATAGGTTGAATAGGTGTGGAAGACATTTCCCTTGGGATCTTTGTAAAAGACGCTGGCTCCTTCCCGATCTGAACTGTCCGGGTCTTGCATTTTGTAGTTGAAGAACGCCTTCTTCTTGGCTTCTTCTTCCGGGGTGAATGAGGCATGGTAGTCGAAATTGAAATCGGTGTTGCCTGATGAGACCCACTTGAAATTCCAGTCCATCCGTTTCTTGTACGCCGTCAGCTTCTCATATGGCGCCCGCGAGATGGCGACCATGGTCACATCGTGGTGGTTCAGATGCACAATGATCGGATTGAAATTGTCCGCCCAGAAAGAGCAGTGCTTGCATCCCGCATCCCAGTCGGGAGCGAACATGAAGTGATAGATGATCAGCTGAATTTTGCCGTCGAACAGATCCGACAACGTTTCTTTTCCATTCGGGCCGTCAAAGACATAATTTTTGTCCACTTTCACCCAAGGAAGCTGCCGCCGTTGGTGACTCAATTTATCGCGCAGTTTGGTGAACTTCTTTTCTTTCGCCAGCAACGCCTTGCGTGCCGCTAACCATTGTTTCCTCGATACGACTTTGTGTCGAGTCATGATTCTCCTCCTCTCTTACTTAGAAGACGCTTCTACACCCTAATCCTATTCCATTTTCTCCTATATTGGAGGACAAGAAAATCGGGACATTCTGAATTTCCCGGCGCGGGGCGGGCCAGCTCAGCCTGTCCCCTTTAAATCAGTCCGATCGGGGATTGCCATGCTTAATCGGGTCCCATATCATATATGGTGTACGGCCCAAGTTGGGTGGGTACTGACGAACACGTACCGTCTACCAAGGGCGGGGTCGTGGTGTCGAGGAACTGAAATTCCTTTCTTCTCGGAGATCACAGATGCGCCCGATCGCATTCACAGTTGCACTCATTGGCAGCATTCTGCTGTCCTACACCGCCCGGTCTTTTGCGGCTGGCGAAGCCTGCACGCTGATCACGCAGACGCAAGTCAGCGCGGCGTTGGAGGTGCCGGTCGACGCCGGGACACCTATCGGCAGTCCATCGACATGTCAATGGACGGGGAAAGGCAGGTTTACAACGCTGACCATTACTCAGCCTCTCGCTGGCAAGAGCGCCGTCGATCGCTTCAACGCCGGCAAGACGGCGACACTGCCTGGCATCATAAAGGAACCGGTCAGCGGCGTCGGCGACGAGGCGTTCTACATATACTTCGGCAACACGACGCGGGCCATGGGCCTGGTCGTCAAGAAAGGCAGTTCCGCGTTCGAGATCCGCGTATACGGATTCGACGTCGACAAGGCGAAGTCGGTCGCGAAGACGCTCTCTCAGACCGTCGCTGGGACATTCTGAGCTATGTAGTGTCCGGCTTTTAGCCGGACTGCAGGACAAGAATAAGGGGATAGGCAACTACTTTTCTCGTGCCTTCGAGGATCGCCCTCGCCTCCTTGCTGTCGATTCCAACTCAAGTGCCGCAGCGGTGGTCGCTTACTCCCCTGTTTCATGTAGAAAAACGGCGACATTCTGAATTTCAGGAAATGACGCGGCGCCAAGAACCATTTCGCGGCGCGTGGCGGGGAGCTGGTTCAGCACGGGCGATGCGGCAAGACTAGCAGGACGAGCGAGACGGGCGTGACAAGGTAGAAATCCACGCTCCTGATCTCTCGCCTTTCGCGCTCTTCCCGCACGTCTCGCAGTTTCCGCTCATACCCTCCTATCACACACACTCCCCCATCGACTCCGGAATGATGAATTCGTTCACGACTTTGCAGTAGACTGGCGGTAGCAGGCTTACTAGTTGGCTAGCTGGGAATTTCTCAAGCTTGAATTCAGGAGGCACACCGATGCGCAAACGGATCATCGCTCAAGTTCGGAAAGAAACCGCATCTCCTGACCAGGATTGGTTGAATATGGAGGGGGTCGCGGAGGTGGAAATCACGTCAGAGGACGCTGCTCATCCAATTGAGTCCGCGTTGCTGCCCGGTCGGACTTCGGGTTGGCGTGCCGCAGGGCCCGGACAGCAGACGATCCGGCTTCTCTTCAACCATCCACAACGGCTGCGGAGGATCTGGATGAATTTCTTGGAGCCCGGAACTGAACGCACGCAAGAGTACATCTTGCGTTGGTCGCCGGATAGCGGGCAGTCCTTCCGGGAAATCGTGCGGCAGCAGTGGAACTTCAGTCCCCAAGGCGCAACGAGCGAGACGGAAGATTATCATGTCGAACTGCCGGCAGTCACGGTGCTCGAATTGAGCATCATTCCGGACATAAGTGGGGGAAATGCGTTCGCTTCATTGGCGCAGTTGCGGCTTGCCTAATTCTGCTCTCAACTAGACTGTCCCAACCGCATTTGGTGTTGGGAGCCCCCCGTGCTCCGCGCCTCTGTGAAGAGGAGTGGACAGATGAAAAGATGCCTGAACCCATTTCGCGGCGCCGACATGCAGAAGTACTGTGGTTTCGTCGCGGAAACCCTATCGCAGTAAGCTGAAAATCATCCAACACGATCTGCCCGCCGCGTCTGAGGAAACCTTTAAGAAACCATCTCGTCTTGCTTCAGAAATAAACTGGTTTGCAGTAACTGAAAAAGCTTCCTTGTATTGAGTTAGCGAGAAGCGTTTTGAAGAGTCTCATGTGGCCCGCAGCACATAGCTCACGCCAAGTGCACATACATACAGCCCGACTCCGAATACGGTATGTGTCACAAGGCTTTTCAGCCTGGCCTGCGTTGGTTTGGGCGTTCTTGATGCAGCAATGCCGAGGCCGAACGACGGCTGCATGATGAAGAACGGGAACACTACGGTGCCAATGCCGTAGAGCAGCGCAGGCAGCAAAGTTGGTCGCGCAAGCCAGTCACCTGATGCAAGAACGACGAACACAAGCGCGAACACGACACCAATAGTGTAGTGGGCAATCCAGCCAACCGTGCACTCAAAGGGCTTCTGTGGCGCGGCGGTGATACTCGCATGCCTAAAAGTGCCCCCCGGCATGTGGCGAAGCCAGCGTCCGAGCAAACAGTAGTTGAGCGATGGAATGCTGAACGTACGCTTCAGGAACAGATTCCAAAGGTCCATGACCAGAGTTGCGCCAATACCAATGGCAATTGCACCAAGGATGTAGTTTCCTTCAATGCTCATGATCTACCTCGATATGGATGATGACCGCCTCTGAATCTCCC
>CAVSOJ010000022.1:0-40856 GCA_963729585.1 Nitrospirota bacterium | reverse complement strand
GTGCGCAATGATCGAATCCAGCTTTTGCTTTCTGCCAAGGGTGGGTATTCGAACGGAACGCCGGTTCTGGCACGAGGGTCTAATTACCTGGGAAAGGTTTCTCAGGGCTCGCGCCTTCCCTGGCATTGGCCCAGTCAGAAAGGCTCGGTTCGATAAAGACATTTTGTGAGGCCCAGGAACATTTTGCCCGTGCAGATTCCCGGTACTTTGCCAATATTCTCCCTTCACGGCATCAGTGGAGACTGTATGAATGGTTGCGGGCCCAAGCCCTGTATCTGGACATAGAAACGAATTCCTTCGGTGATATTACCCTGGTCGGCCTCTACGGGCACGGAACGTATACGGCACTGATTCGGGGTGAAACGCTCGACTGGAGACGATTGGCCGATGAGTTATGCCAATATGAGCTTTTAGTAACCTTTTGTGGGTCAATCTTCGATCTCCCGATGCTTGTCACCCATTTTCCCAACCTGCCTCTCAACCAACCCCATATCGATCTCTGCGCGGTCGGTCGGCAGCTCGGATATCGAGGCGGCCTCAAGGCCATCGAACGCCGAATGGGGATTGAACGATCACCGGAACTGCAGGGCTTCACTGGCGCGGACGCAGTCCGACAATGGAACCGTTGGCGCCATAGGCGGGATGAGGGCGCCCGTGAGCTGCTTGTGGCCTATAACGAAGCCGACTGTGTGAACCTTGAACCTCTCGCTGATGCATTTTATTGCCAGCTCGCTCAGTCCACGGGCCTGCATGAAGCTCTCGTCAGACTCGGCATGAGTACACGGGAGTGCCGGCCAAACCACGCCCCGTTCCCTGGGGTAATCGCTAGCTGTGGCGAGACGATCCTGCCTGTATAAAGAATCTATACAGGTGGCTTGTATCTATTCCCAACCGAAGGAGAAAGAACATGAGAATAAGTACTCAATGTGTGGCGATTTCTGTCCTGGCGATCTTGTCGTCCAGCCCGATATTCGCAGCTGATGCGATGAAGGATATGGAAGCGACGCCGTCGTTAGGAGAGCGCATAACGAAAGACGCCGTCACGGGCACGCTGATGAAGATTGAGGGTGGCGAATATTTCTCTATCAAGGACAACGACGGCAAACTGGTCAGAGTTCATGTCGATAAAAGTACGAAACTCGACAGGGTCATGGAAGGCGACAAGGTGAAGGCCTACATTACGAACCAAGGGCACGCCACAACCTTACAACGCCTTGAAAAGTAATTATCGCACTGAATGTTAGTTCTTTGACCCTTCGTGGCACAATGGATGCTGGGAATGCCCCAGGCTCTACCTACCCTCGCTTCTACAGCTGAGGCTCTTGAGGGGTGAGCAACAACCGCCCATTCCAGGCTCACCCTTCAGAACCTTGTCCCGAGCCGCACACCGACTTCATCGAGATGCTTCAGCAAATCAGCGGGATCCTGGTATACACGATAGGCGCCGGCTCGTTCCAATTCTTCCTGTCCGTATCCGCCTGAGAGTAGTCCTACCGAAAGGGCAAATGCCCGGCGTGCCGCCAGCATGTCCCAGACACTATCCCCCACAATGATGCAACGGCTCATCGGCACTCCGAGCCGCTGACCGGCCGCGAGAAACAGATCCGGATCCGGTTTTGCAAAGCGGACGTCGTCGCGGGTGATGATAGGGACCCCTTCACGAAGGCCCAATAGCTTCAGTGCATGCACCGCATTCTGTAATCGCCCACTGGTCGCGATGGCATGGGGGACACCATATTTGGCAAGCGTCTCGAGTAGTTCGCGCGTCCCCGGCAACACTCGAAGCGAGGGGGCCTGTTTGGCAAAGGATTCTGTATGCACCCGCTGGATGAGTTCCGCCATCTCTTTCGAAACCGGCTGTCCCGTTTCTCGAGCGAGGGCGGCAAGCATCAATCCGCCGCTCATCCCAATCTGCCGGTGAATACGCCACACCGGCAGCTCGATGCCAGCCGCCTGAGTTGCCTCCCGCCACGCGAGAACATGCTGGTACACGCTGTCCACCAGAGTTCCGTCTAGATCGAACAGGAATGCCAAGGACTCAGCATCAAATGGTGGTGTCACGATACAACCTCACATCAAAGGGTCAATATATCCCCCTCGCTTCACATTCAGCAACGGCGGACCGATGCTCGTGCCCGTTCACCTGATCTCCTTGAGTTCAATCCATCCCACACCAATTACTAATCCGCATTTCCCTTCGACCGCAGCAAGGGGTTTTACTAGCTACGTAGATGGGGTTTTACCTAGTACGTAGATTAGGATTAGACCCTATGATATTCCTCCTACAGGTATCCGCTTGGGAGGTCTCCCTATGAATCTGCTGCTCGTCCATCCGAGTCCGCTCATGTATACGAAGATTTACCTGCGCCTTGAGCCCCTGGGGCTCGAACTCGTCGCCGCGGCTGCACGGCAAGCCGGTCACACCGTCACCCTGATCGATCTGCAGGTAGAGTCGCACGGAGATTTCGTCCGTTTACTCCATGAGTGCCGACCCGATGCGATCGGCTTCTCCTGCAATTACCTCGCGAACGTTCCCGAGGTCGTGGATCTTGCAAAACTTGCCAAACAGCTCCTGCCGCACACCGTGGTCTTCATCGGAGGCCATAGCGCCTCATTCGTCGCGAGTGCCCTCCTCGATCATGGCGACGGAGCCATCGACTGTGTCCTGAAAGGGGAGGGAGAAGGTGCGATCGGACCGCTCCTGAAGGTGATCGAACAGGATCGCCGGGCTCTCGCGCTGGTTCCCGGAACGGTCACGCGAGACGGCGAAGGCCCTCCGGCAAAGATGATCACCAGTCTAGACGACCTCCGTCCGGCGCGCGACCTCTTGCGTCATCGACGAAAATACTTCATCGGCGTCCTTGACCCCTGCGCCTCAATCGAATTCACCCGCGGCTGTCCGTGGGACTGCTCCTTTTGCAGCGCATGGACATTTTATGGACGGAGCTATCGAGTCGCGAGCCCGGAGACGATCGTTGAAGATCTGTCCCGCATACGCGAGCCGGGAGTCTTCATCGTGGACGATGTCGCCTTCATTCAAGCGAAACACGGTCTGGCCATTGGAGAAGCCATCGCGCGACGAGGGATCAAAAAACAGTATTACCTGGAAACTCGTGGAGACGTCCTGCTCCGCAATAAAGAGGTGTTCCAATTCTGGAAAACGCTGGGTCTCGCCTACATGTTTATCGGCATCGAAGCCATCGACGAGGAGGGGCTGACGCGTCACCGCAAACGCATCTCTATCAGCAAAAACTTCGAGGCCCTCGAATTCGCCCGTTCGTTGGGCATTACGGTCGCCATCAATCTGATTGCCGATCCGAGCTGGGATCGGCGCCGCTTTGAGATCGTCCGCCAATGGTGCCTGGAGATTCCCGAGATCGTGAACATCAGCGTCAATACCCCCTACCCCGGCACGGAAACCTGGCATACCGAACCGCGAAAAGTCACGACACGCGATTACCGTCTCTACGACATTCAGCATGCCGTCCTCCCGACGACGTTGCCGTTGCCGGAGTTTTATGACGAATTGGTCAAGACACAACAGATCTTGAATCAGAAGCACCTGGGATGGAGGGCGTTGAAATCCACCGCGCGGATCGCCGCAGGGCACTTGCTGCGCGGTCAAACGAATTTCGTGAAGATGCTCTGGAAATTCAATAGCGTGTATAACCCGAAGCTCCAACTGGCCGATCATGCTCGGCCAGTCACCTATGAGATCCCGCCGTCAGAGTTGACACCAGACATCGACAATCAACTCCTCTATATTCACCGCGCCCAAGGACGTAAGGGCCGCGTTCTGGACGATGCCACCGAACAGTTCGTCGAGGCTACAAGGACGGGGCCAACGATTTAGCAGGAGACCCCCAAGAAGATGTTGAGCCTTCAGCGCAAGGCAGTGAGAAGGAAGTGCCGCACGCGGGTAAGTTGGTCCTTGATGATGAAAACCACGGGGAAACAAACAGATTCGGATAGACCTTCACGTCAGGCTGCCTGTAGAATTCCTCGGTCGTGACCATCCTCCGGAGGCTCGCATGGGACGGGACAATCATGTTCAGCTGGGGCAGACCTATCGAGAGCAAGCACTCAAACTATTTCCGTGGATCTGTGGGCACTGCGGACGGGAATTTGACGGCAAGAAACTGAGCCAGCTCACAGTCCACCACAAGGACCACAACCACGACAACAATCCGCCCGACGGGAGCAACTGGGAGTTGCTCTGTCTTTACTGTCACGACAACGAGCATCAGCGGTATCAGGTGACTGACGCGTCTGGTGAGGCGGCAGCTGGCCGGGAGCGAGATCAACCTTCGACTTTCAAGCCCTTTTCCCATCTCGCGGACTTGCTCAAACGCAAAACATAGCTACCCTCTGGTTCTTCCTATCGGCCGTATGCCCTCCGCTTTATGCTTCACACGACTTCCGGACATGAGCCATCGACCAGTGGCTACCGGTTCGCGCGATATGCTATACGCTATCAGCCTGTAATTTTCGGCGATCACATCCATGCCATCAGCCATACGTTCATGAGTGTGTCTCACCCCCGGGATCCGTTGCACGGCATCACGCTGGAGACCATCATTATGGAACTGGTCGAGCGGTACGGATGGGCCGAGATGGGGCGCCGCGTTCCGATCCGCTGTTTCCTCCACGACCCCAGCGTAAAATCCAGCCTCACATTTCTTCGAAAAACACCTTGGGCGCGGGAGCGGGTCGAAGGATGGTACATCGCCTATAAAGACATGTGAACAAAGGTTCTCGGCCTCAAGTATCTGAATCCTTCAACAATCACCGGAACCATGACTTCATGGCCCCGAACGCGACCATTTTCAAAGCGACTGTGCAGATCTCCGACATGGACCGCCAATACTATCAGGACCATGCCCTCACCCTGGCGCGCCATCCGTCGGAAACCGACGAGCGCATGATGGTGCGTCTCCTGGCCTTTGTGCTGCACGCAGATGAAGCCTTGTCGTTTGGCCGAGGGCTGAGTACTGAAGAAGAACCCGCTCTCTGGCGCAAGAATTTGACGGGCGCCATCGATCTCTGGATCGATGTGGGTCAGCCGGATGAGAAAATCGTTCGCCAGGCCTGCGGGCGCGCAAAACAGGTGTACATCTACACCTATGGTGGTCGCAGCGCTGACCAGTGGTGGGGGAAAAACCTTGCCACACTCGAACGATTCAATAATCTGGCCGTGATGAATCTGCCACTGGACGGGAGCCGTGCCTTGGCCACACTCGCGCAATCCAGCATCCAGTTGCAATGCACCATTCAAGAGAGGCAGATTTGGATGGGGGATGGAATCAACAATGCGCATATTGAATTGGCGATCTTGAAAAGCGGCTCGGCTTAGTTTGGACACTGACGCAGTACGGAAATGAAAGAGAAGAAACGCATTCCCATGGATGACGAGCCGCTCGTCTGGACCAGTCCTTTCGCCGCACTAAAGGATGTGGAACTGCCATCGGCTCAGGAAGCGCGCCGGGATGCTGATGGTCTCGTCGTGACTGCCACGATACAATCAGCACCAAAGAAGAGCCGTGGGCGGGTGGATATCAGTCGCCAGACCGCGCACCGGGGCGGCAAGACAGTGACGATCGTCTCAGGTTTCATTGGCATCGGCTGGGTTGAGAAAGAGAGACTCGCCAACGAAATGCAAAAAGCCTGTGGTGCCGGGGGCACGGTGAAGAAAGGGCGGATCGAAATTCAGGGCGACCAGCGAGATATCGTTGCCCGCATCCTGGCCAGCGCCGGTTTTCGACCGGTACATGCTGGAGGCTGACAGCCTCGAAAGAGGAAACAATGGGGAATTGCGTGAGGCTCTTCCGTCGATTGACATCCTCCTTTGCCTACGGTAGGGATTGCACCGTTATTCGGACAGGACGTGTTTTCGCTTCGTCCATCACTGAGAGGCCGCCATCATGAAGAACGTGGAAATGACCGTCGAGGGAACTATATTGACCATCAAGGTGGATCTGTCCAAGGAGTTCGGGCCCTCTGCCTCGGGAAAAACGATCATCATCTCCTCGACAGAGGGAAATGTGACCATTCCGAACCGAGAGGAAAAGGTCGGACTGAACGTGTACCGAAAAAAGTGAGCGCCGCCATCAACGTGCACAGGTTGCTACTGACGCACGTCGATGGGCGCAGTGGATGTGGCTCCGGTTAGAACGGCCGAAACGCGTACTCCATTAACGATTTTTCTTGGCGGCCTTGGCGGCGCGCTTTTCCTTCATCGTCTTGGCGGGTTTCTTCTTGGTCGACTTCTTCTGCGTCATGCCCTTAGCCATTGAATATCTCCCCTGCTGGTTATGTGGATGAGTAATATGGCGTCGTGATCGCCGCCCCTCTTCATACCCCAATTACGACAAAAAAGGAATAGGTATGTGCGACCAATCGCTTCGTTGACGCCTGCATACGTTTTTTCGTCGATTGACTTCGCCCCCTGCCCACGGTACAGCTTGCACCACTCTAACCATCTGCCCGATTGACCAGACGCTGTCAGGAGGTGTGCCATGGGGAATCCAGAGGGGAATAAAGAGCGAGAGGCGTTCGCCGATGCGATCAACCGCGCGGCATTCGGCAACGAGCGTGTTCTATTGCGCCGACGTGGTCGAGCGGTCGCCGCCGTGGTGCCCATCCATGACCTGCGACTCCTGGAGGCCTTGGAAGATCGTGTCGATCTCGTCGATGCCCGCACGGCCTTGGCCCAGGCGAACAAGAAAGGCGCCCACTCACTTGATGTCATTTTGAAGGAATTGGGACTCTAATTGTACCGAGCAGTCTCCACTATTTTTTTGGCCCCTCCGGCCGAGCAGCAACTTCGGGCACTCGCCAAACCGGTTCGGAAGCTCCTCGTGAGACAACTCTATGCGCTCCGCACCAATCCACGTCCCCCCGGTGTCACGCAGCTTGCGGGTGTGGACGATCTCTATAGGATTCGCGAAGGCGACTATCGAATGGTCTATGCAATTCGCGACAAGGACCTCATCGTGCTTGCCATCAAGAATAGCGCTTGCAAAGAAGTCGCTCGCTCCTGAATGACCTCGGCACACCCGCTGTACGCGGGATCGCCACAGGAAACGAGAAGAGCGCAGATTGGCCGGATCGCCGCCATTCTTTGTATTCGTTATCGGCCGCTGTTGATTGGGAGACGAATATGGACCGTCGTACCGACTCCTAGTTCGCTCTCGACTCTGATCGATCCCTTGTGAGCATCCACCACATCCTTCACGATTTTAGTTCCCAGTCCTGTTCCACCGGCTTTTCGGCTGACAACCTGTGTGGTGAACAGCGCATCTCTCACGTCCGGGGGCATTCCTCTTCCCGTATCTTCGACGGAGATGACGAGCGTGTCTGATCCGATATCGACTTGTCCATGCACCGTGACAGATCCTCCGGGGGAGACTTCCGGAATGGCGTTGTTGATCACATTGTAGAAGGCATTGAACAATCGGCGTTCATCCGCCTGGATGACCGGCAACGATTCAAGACCTTCGGCATGCAATTCGACACCTTTCTCTGCCGCATACCGGTGCAGTGAAGTGATCACGTCGGCCACGCAGGTCGAGATCCGGCAGGGCTTAAATTCTGGTGCCGTGGTCACCCCCTTCACCGCATCGGCAAGCTCCCTTACACGATCCTGGATACGGCGAGTGTTGCTGACGATCATCTCGATCAGTTCATCGCTCACCAGCCGGCTTGCTTCAACCTGCGCTCCCTCCCCCCTCGCGGCCAAACGGTCGAGGGTCTCTTGGACTTCCTCCCGTAAGAGGTCCACACCACTGAGCACCGGCATCAGCATGTTCTTGACGTCGTGGCCGATATCGCCAAGCGCACGGGTGACGCCCGCAACTTTGATTTCCTCGAGGAGATCGGCGGCCAATCGCTTCCGCTCACTGATATCCTGGATCGTCCCTTCATAGTGGACGACGGTCCCCTGCTGATCCCGCACCACCCGTGCCGTCACTGATACCGAAATCACGTCGCCATCTCGGCATCGAAGGTCTGTTTCAAATGCGCGGACGATCCCGGCCTGGCTCAGCAATGTTCGAATCTCCTCCCGCTTCAAGGGGTCGACATAGAGCTGGCGGCCGATATCCGAGATGCTCGAGACCAGCACCTCAGGGGAATCGTAGTGCAGCATCTGCGCCAAACTTGGATTGGCCATGAGAAACCGCCCCTCCGGCGTCGTCTGGAAGATACCTTCCACCGCATTCTCGACGACACTTTGGCAGCGCGCTTCAGCCTGTCGTTGCGCTTCCTCAGCCTGCTTTCGCTTTGTGATGTCACGAATGATTCCGCTGAAAAACACCCCTACTGGGCTCCGGCCGATTCCGATGGAAAGTTCCAATGGGAATTCGGTGCCATCTTTTCTCAAGCCATGGAGCTCAACTGTTCTCCCCATGACACGGGACTCGCCGGTTGCCTCTAGCCGCGTTATTCCTGCTTGATGCGCCTCCCGATATCTATGTGGCATCAATAGCGTGAGCGGTTGACCAATTACCTCCTTCTCGGCATAACCAAAGAGTCGCGCGGCAGCCTGGTTCCACAATATAATGGTGCCGTGGCAATCGGCCAGCACCACCGCGTCAGGAGTGGTCCCGACTACGGTTCGGAACCGTTCTTCACTGGTGCTCAAGTCACCCTGGGCACGTGCCACCTGGGACGCCAACTTTTGCGCATCAAGAATTTGCCGAAGTGCGAATCTGAGTTCATACGAATTGTAGGGTTTAGTCAGGTAGGTAAATGCACCGCAGTGGAGGGCCTCCACCGTATGACTCTCTTGTGTGGATGCGCTGAGCACAATGACTGGCAGGAGGGGGTTTAGTTTCTTGACTCCTCGAAGGACATCCAAGCCGTTCATATCCGGCAAGCCAAGATCCAAAATCACGACTCCAATCTGTCCCTTTTCGACTTCACGCAGGGCATTCCGTCCCGAATGCACCGTGCCGACCGAGTATCCAGCATGCTTCAGGAAATCCCCAAGGGCCAGACAGATGTCCGGCTCATCGTCCACAATGAGAACGGAAGGGAGAGGCGGCAATTGCGGGCCGGCATCCATAGCGTGATCGGATCCCTGTTGAACAGGAAAAGAGACCGTGACGAGCTTGCACCGATCAAAGAAAAAAGTAAACTGGGTTGGCTTCCTATAGAGGATCCATCAGGCTATGTACAATCTATTGCGAAACACGAGTCCTTCGAACGAGGACTTTCTGATGCCGCGCGATGCGTGACCTCGATGACATCATAAGCCACCCCGCCTCTTCTTCAGCCTCCTGCTAAGGCGCGCTGCTCGCAATCTCCTGATAGTACGATTCCAGCATGGCCTTCCGGTCAGCTTCAACAAGGACTAACTGGCGCTGATCCAGGGTGTTGGCGCAATAGAGATAGACCCCTTCCTCTGCCTGACCGAGTTCGACATGCAGTTGGCGACCGTCTGGCTCCTGACGCGTGGTCTCTTTGAGGAGGTGCTTATTGTGCAACTGTTCCCAGACCCGCTGTGCGGAAGGACAATGGTTCTCATAGAGTGGCACGTCAGGATCGGTTGATCCGGTCTTCACCTTCGCTCGATCGAACGGAAGGCCTTCGTCCGGCTCCGGTGATTCATCCCAAAAAACGTGATGCGACACTCCTCTCCCCAACAGATAGAATGGTCCGTCGTCGGCAATCTCTTCGACAAGAATGTATCGAATCAGCTCCGGCTCCTCGATCAGGCTTAAATCTCGTGCAGCCAAAGCCCGCTGCAACGGGACCCGCCTTGCCAACTGGCGAGTCTTCTCGAACACGATCATACGACCGTGTGCACCGAGCAGGACGCTTAAGCGATCGAGCCTAGTTCCGATTCCTGTTCGCAACTCAAAGGCCACTTGTTGCCGACTCTCACCCGCACGCTCGAAGGTGTTCCAACCGAGGCTGGGAATGCCTGGGTCCTGCTCGGCTTGCACGAGAGCATGCGTGGCGAGGATCAGATCGGAAGGACAGGCGGGAGCTGTGTGATCGAGATCGAGACACTCGAATCGCACATTGGTCAGATTAAACGCCTTCGCTTGTTCTTGCGCGCGATTGATGGAAACAGATGAACGATCAATCCCGACAAATTCCTTGTCGGGATACTGTTTCGCATAGAAGGTCGTAAGGATGCCAACGCCGCAGCCAACATCGAGAATGGAACTCGCGTCACCAATGCGGTCTGCCACGCGCGAGCCGATGGCCAGATAGTAGTCATACCGTTGGCTATAGAGGACTGGGAGGATGTTCGGATGCGCAGTCGCATCGTAAAACGCAACCTCGTCAGCAGACGAGCCCAGTCGCTTCTGCTCTACCTTCCGGTGTAACGCAGTGATCTCGTCCGGCGAGAGAGTGCCTCGCTGCCACTGGAAGTAGGCCTCATCAGAGGTGAACTGCCGGAGTCCCCACGAGACCAAGTGCGAATGGAGGGATTGCAACAGTACGTCGTTACTCATTGATGCAACCTCGACGGCTCAACACGTGTTCCAGCGAGGCCGCTAAGAAGGCGACCCACCCGGCAAACTCCATGAAGGTTCGTCGAGTGGTTCAGGCGACTGAGAACGAAACTGGAGATCGCTTCAGCGGGCGACTACGGCCTCTTGAGCATGATCGCGTCAAAATACGTCTCCGGCACCGGATGCGGATAACGCAATTGACCCGACCCGAAGGCCACATACTTTTCGCAGGTCAATTGCTCAAGGCCGATCGGACCCTTGGCATGAAGACGCAAGCCACTGAGCCCGATTTCGGCGCCCATGCCATAGCTATCCGCGGCATTGAGCCGAGACGACGCATTGACGAAGACCGCGCTGGCATCCACTTCGCGCGTGAACCGCATGGCCGACTCATAGCTGGTGGTCGCGATGACAGCGGTCAGACAGGGTCCATGCGCCACAATGTGCGCCAAGGCCTCGTCTAGATTCGCAACCATCTTGACGGCCAGCACGGGCGACTGAAACTGGGTGTGCCAATCTTCCTCCGTTGCAGGAATGACCGAGACGTGTCCGCTCACCGCCATTTGTCCCATAAGAGCCATGGTCTTCGAACAGGCCCGCACTTCGATCTTATATTCTGTGAGCATGCGGTTGACCAGCGGAGGCAGGAATTGTCGCGCGACCACTTGTTGCACGAGCAGTGTGTCGAGCGAGTTCGATGCTACGGCCTTCTGTACCTTGGAGTTAATTGCCACGTTTTGTGCCATCGGCATATCGGTGTCGGCGTCCACGTACATTTGCGTGAGCCCCCCGTCATAACAGAGCACCGGCATCTTCGCCTGTTCCATCACTGCCTTGCGGAGGCCTGCGCCGCCACGTGGGACAATCGCATCGAGAACCTTGCCCGACCGAATCAGTTCGACCGCCACCTCTTTTTCCGGACGTTCGATGATGATCCATGCGCCAGCCGGCACCCCATTCTGCTCTGCGGCTTCACGTAGTCCGACCCCGATAACCTGATGCGTCAGGCCCCACTCGGGAGAGCCACGAAACACACAGAGGTTGCCCGACTTGAAGCAGAGTGCGATCGACTCCACCGTAACGAGAGGGCTCAGTTCTGACACGACACCAATGACCCCGATCGGGACTCGGACACGGCTGACTTGCAATCCGTCCGGCCGTTCCCATCGCGAGGTGACTGAGCCAACTGGATCGGGCAAGTCCGCGATCATGCGGAGACGCTCGACCATCTCCTTGATGTCGTCTGCCGTCATGCGCAGGCGGGCTACGGCGGCTTTCATCCGGTCTTTCATCACGTCGGCCTCGAAAGATTTCCCGACCGCATCCACATCCTTTTCGTTCGCCGCTAGAATCGCTTCTTCGTCGGCCGCCAATCGGTCTGCCATTGCACGTAAGGCTGTATCTTTGACTTGTCCGGACAACAGCGCGAGCGGACGTGCCGTATTGCGACATTCTTTCAATATCTTATCCATGTAGAGCTTAACTGGAACTTCAGGCATCATACCCCCCATGAAACGTGAATCGTGAGACGCGAAGCATATTCGTCAACAAGTCTTTTATGAAACCAGGTCACGACTATAGCACGCGGTTTTTTCACACGTAAAGCAGGGAGAGGGAGGAACCAGTCGGACCATCCTTCTTGCTCCTAGAGGTCCCACGATTAAGCGATAGTTGTTCGATGCGCGCAGTGAATGGGACAGTCTGGCTTGCCCTTCTAGAAGAAAACGACCACGTGTCGATAAGAGACCTCGACATGACTTAGTTAGATGATTTTGGAGGCGGGTGGTTGACCACAGGTGTCGCCAGCTTCAGCTGTGCTTCTTGTCGAGCCAGGAGCCACCCCACCCAACCCCAGAGCAGCGCCAGAGGAACCAGGACCCAGGCGATCTGCCCTGTCGCGATACCCAATGCCTTCGTCCCACTCACGATCCACCCTGTCATCGCATCGCCCCCGCGTGAGACTGCCGTGTCGATAAAGTTCTTGGCCTTATATTTCTCCTCTCGGCTTACCACCGTGAACAGAACTTCGCGAGCCGGCTTGGCGAGCGCGTATTCACCGACGCGCCGCACAATGGTAAAGAGAACGAAGAGGATCAGGAATGGCATGACCGCGATGACGCCAAACCCGATGGCGCTCGCAATGGGAAGCAGGACGAGAGCCGACGCCAACCCGAACCGACCGATGACGCGGCTCGTCACAGTCATCTGAATCAGGAATGTGAGCACGTTCACGACCAAGTCGATGAGGGCAAACAGGCGGGTACGACCTTGCGGGGAGGGAATCTGCTCGCCCACCAGCCTCATCTGTTCCAAATACAAGAATGTCGCGGTGGTCGTCAGGAGAAACAGATAGAGGCAGATGCCCAGAAGATAGGGTGATGAGAGAGCCAGCCGGACCCCCGCCCAGATACTGCCGCCAATCGGTTCATCTGGTCGACTGATCAGTCGAGAGGGTCTCGGCGTCACCCATCGGTCCAGCTGATGAATGCAGAACCCGCACGCGGCGAGAAATCCCACCGAGATCAGCAGGAGCGCCGGGATCGGGATGAAGTAGGTTAAGCCCGTGGTAAGAAGCGGACCGACCATCGCGCCGATACTGCCGCCGGCGGCAATCACACCGAAGAGCCGGGTGCCCTGCGTCGGAGTAAAGAGATCGGCCATGAAACTCCAGAACACCGACACGACGAACAGATTGAACACCGACAGCCATACGAAGAACGTGCGGGCAGCCCACTGCGCAGACAGGTGGCTCATCATCGCCATGAAGAACAGGATTAAGTTGAGGCCGAAAAATGCGTACACGGTCAGGAGCAATCGATACCGCGGCAAGCGGGCGGAGAGCCACCCGAAGAGCGGCGCCACGAGCAGGAGCGTCACGAACGTGGCGGTCATCATCCATGGCAGGTGCTGCACTCCACCCTGGATCGCCATCTCGTCGCGAACGGGGCGCAGAATGTAGTAACCGCAGAGTAGACAGAAAAAATAGAGGAATGCCCAGCCCACCGGGACAGCTTCGTCCGGTTCAGCATCGGTCACGGACGGGAGCACGTCTCGAAGCCATGCCATACGAACGGCATCCTGCCGTGACCGACTCTCCCGCGCAAGAAGAAAATTTGCTAGAATGCCCGCTGCTCGCAATTTTGCGGCATTCACCCGGACGTGTGATGATCGACTTGCGTAGCGATACGGTCACGAAACCCACCGACGCCATGCGAAAAGCCATGGCACGCGCGGAAGTGGGCGACGATGTCTATGGCGAAGATCCCACCGTCAATCGCCTCCAAGAGATGGTAGCCGCAATGTTTGGGAAAAAGGCGGCACTCTTCGTACCGTCCGGCACGATGGCCAATCAACTCGCCATTCGCCTTCACACGCAACCGGGCCAGGAAGTGATCGTCGAAAGCAAGGCGCACATCGTCCGGTATGAGCAGGGCGCAGCCGGGGCGTTGGCAGGCGTCCAACTCCACTGGATCGATGGAGCTCGGGGCCTCATCTCACCCGAGCAGGTTGAAGCTGCAATCCGCCCCAAAGACCCGCACACGATTCAAACGGCGCTGATCTGTATAGAGAACACCCATAATAGCGGCGGCGGAACGATTTATCCGTTGGCGACGATTGAACGGATTCGCGCAGTGGCGACCGACCACGGCATCCCGATGCATTTGGACGGCGCGCGACTATTCAACGCCGTCGCCGCCACCACCTTGCCACCAGCTTCCTATGCCCAGCACTTTGAAACCCTGTCGGTGTGTCTCTCGAAAGGACTGGGGGCGCCGGCTGGCTCGCTCTTGATGATGAATGATCTGACTCTCCTCGATAAAGCGAAGCGGCTTCGCCGGATGTATGGTGGTGCGATGCGGCAGTCCGGGATCCTCGCCGCCGCCGGCATCTATGCACTCGAGCACCATATCGGACGATTGAGAGTGGACCATGACAATGCTAAGCGGCTGGCGCGACGGCTGCAACAGATTTCGACGGTCAGGATCAATCCTCAGGATGTCGACACGAACATCGTCATCTTCGACGTGATCGGCCACCACCTGACTCCACCGGCGATCGTCGCCGCCTTAAAGCAGGCCGGGGTCTTGATTCACGCGATCGGCGGCACCAGATTTCGAGCCGTCACCCACCTGGATGTCTCCAGTGCGGCGATCGATCAAGCCTGCGACATCTTTGCCCGTGCATTGGCTGAGTGAGGCATCTGCTCTGCTCATTGACACCTCTCTTACTGAAATCTAGAATGCCCGCGTAAGGAAACGCCAATGCCACTAGAAGTTGTATCGTTCAAACAGATCAGCCGAATTCTTGAGGTCACCGATTCGCTCGGTCTGAACCGCGAGTGGGTCGAAATCCCGTTGTCCCCGGAAAGCCCTGGTGTCGTCCGGCGGTTGAACAATGGCAAGTTGGAGATTGTCGTTGATGCGGACCAACCGTTCGAGGACTGGCTGGGATCGCTCCCCAAACACATTCAGCTCGTACAGGGAGCCTAAATGGATAGCCCAGTGACCCATCCCATCCCTACGTCAGAAGAGTTGAAGGCAGAACTGCTGTCGATGCCCGAGCCGCCGGAACAACCGGAACCGATCACCGAACCGGGATTCGAAGAACTCGTCGCCGTAGCCTTGCGCCACGTCCGCGGTCGCCGCGGAGGTGATCTCGTCAGCGTGATTCTCGTGGGATCAAGCGTTCGACGCGCCATCACAACTCACAGCGACATCGATCTCATTGCACTCGTGAAAGGACAGGCCGACGGTCACGAGATCGTCCGTGTCGCCGATCGTTTGGCCGACATCCGGTATCGTGGGCATCAAGAGCTTGAGGAGGATCTCCCCTACTCGCCGCGCCTCCCCTCTCTCTTGCGGAAAGCCCGCATCCTCTTCGATCACGATGACATCGGCGCCAAACTTATTGAACGCGCCAACCAACGGTTTCGACAGGGGCCGCCCCCTGTCAGCATCAATGAGCAGATTCGGATGAAGGCGGAGTGTTTCCATTGGCTGGGAAAAGCGCGTGATTTGGCCGACAAACCAGCTACTGCGCAATATCTGCTCTCGATATTTTTCGATGACGTCGTCAGCGCGTTCTTCCGACTGCGAGGCTTCTGGCTGACCACGCCGGTTGACGTACCAAAGTTCATCGCCTCACGCGATGCAACACTGGGTGACCTAGCTGGGCGGTTCCTGACTGCAGCCACCCTGCCAGAACGGCTCAACTTGGGCCGCGACCTGGCCGATCTTCTCTTTAAGGACGTACCGAATCCTGCCAGAATCGACTGACAGGACCCCGGGATCGACCATCAGGCCGCTGTTTTCGTTGCAATATACCTTCGGCGGCCATACAGTCCGCCGCTAACGCCGGAGCCCCATGCCACCCAATAGTCCGCGTATCGATATCAGCCCTTCACAGGAAACGATTCCTCCGGTCGAGCCCTGTACGCTCGTCATCTTCGGAGGATCCGGCGATCTGGCGCGTCGGCGTCTGATTCCCGCCCTCTACAACCTGCTTCTCGACGGGCTCCTTCCGCCAAACTATGCGGTGATCGGGTTGGGCCGCAAATCGATGACCGATGAGGAATTCCGCGCCACGGTTCATGACGGCGTCGGCACACATTCCAGGCAAGCCTTGGCAGAGGACAAGTGGAAAAACTTCGCGCAACATCTCTTTTATGTATCGGGAGAAAATGAGGACCCGAACACCTATACCAGGCTGAAGTCCCGAGCAGAAGAGATTGAACGGAATCTCCAGTTACCCGGCAACCGGATTTTCTACCTGAGCATCCCTCCTACTTCATATGTGCCCGTGTGTGAGGGGCTTGAGCAAGCCGGGTTAGCGACGAAGCCGAACGCCCATACTCCCTATGCCCGCATCATCGTGGAAAAACCGGTCGGCCGCGATTTGGCCTCCGCCCAGGCCATCAACCGCGTGACGGGACGCGTGTTCGACGAAACACAGATCTTCCGCATCGATCACTATCTAGGGAAAGAAACCGTTCAGAATTTGATGGTCGTCCGGTTCGCCAACAGCATCTTCGAGCCGATTTGGAACCACAAGTACATCGATCACGTACAGATCACGGTGAGCGAAGCGGAAGGCGTCGGGACCAGAGCCAGTTACTACCAAGAAGCCGGTGCATTACGCGACATGGTGCAAAACCATATGCTGCAACTGCTCTGTTTGGTCGCGATGGAGCCCCCTTATTCGCTGGAGCCGGATGTGGTGCGCAACGCGAAGATGGAAGTCCTCCGCTGCCTCAGACCCATTACCGATGACGATATTGAACAGGTCACCGTCCGCGCCCAGTATAGTGAAGGCATGGCCCATGGTGTGCCCATCCCGGGATATCGTCGTGAGAAGGGGATTTATCCTGATTCCACGACGGAAACCTATGTCGCGCTTAAATGCTTCGTGGAAAATTGGCGATGGGCCGGCGTGCCCTTCTATTTGCGCACAGGGAAAGCGCTCTCCCATCGCGCCAGCGAAATCGCGGTGCAATTCAAGGACATCCCGCAAATCCTGTTCAACGCCAATATGCAGCAGCCGCAGCCGCCAAATGTGTTGGCGTTACGCATCCAGCCTGAGGAAGGGCTCTCTCTCCGCATTGTCTCGCGCGTGCCTGGAACCCGCGAGCAAACACACCCGGTAGAAATGGACTTTCAATACAGCGACGTCTTTGGCCGCCCGTCGCCAGAAGCCTATGAGCGGTTGCTCCTGGATGTGATGGCTGGCGATGCCTCCCGGTTCATGCGCCGCGACGCCGTTGAAGCCTCCTGGGCCTGGATCACCCAGATTCTGGAAGGGTGGCACAGGCAGGAGTTGCGGTGGTTGCCTGAATATCAGGCGGGAACCTCTGGACCGGTCGAGGCTGATCGCCTCATTGAAAAGGATGGACGGACCTGGCGGACCTTGTAGCGATTCATTTCATGCCAGCCGCAACTGCTTGAAAATCTCCTCTCTGGTTCCAATCCCACCGATATACCGATTGAACTTTCCCTTATGATAGAGGGCCAATACCGGCAATGAGCGAACCTCCAGCTCTGCCGGAATCTGGAAGTTCTCTTCGACGTTCATTTTCAGGATCAGCAATCTGCCGGTCACGTCGGGCTCCAGTTTCTCGAGTTCACGCATCAGCGCTCGACAACTCCCGCATCCAGGTTTCCAGAATTCCACCAGAACAGGGACCCCTGCCTGCTCCACGACGTGGTCGAAGTCCAGATCGGTCACATCACGAATCATGTCTCCTCCCGTCACGACCCTCTCGCCAGTGCTGCGGCAAACACCTCCTGGTACAGCCGCTCGGCAACCAGGCGATATCCGGCTGTGTTCAGATGCAGCCCGTCGTTGGAGTACCGGGCCGCTAACTGGTGCGTCTCGGGCTCCGCGGTGGCGGTGAAGAGGTCGAAGGCTGCGAGCCGTTTTGATTCCGCGTAACGCAAAATCAACCCATTCAGCTGGCGCCGCCGATCAAGGTGCTCCATGAACCAACGACGCCCCTCCTCACTGCAAAGATCGTCGCCCATTCTGATCGACGGAACGGTGACCGGCACCGGCGTGATCCCAGCCGCTGTGGCCAGTTCATACATCTTGAGAAGGTTACGCATAATGTCTGCGGGCGCTGCGTCCCATCCAAGATCGTTCGTTCCGCCGAGAATCACCACGAATGTCGGATGATATATCAGAACAGCCGACCGGAACCGCATCGCCATTTCACCGGTCAATTCACCGCAGATACCGCTCACAGACACACGCACGGAAGGTCCTGTCAATTCCTGCAGGAACCGACCATACGGCGTTTCGGCGCCTTGAGGATTATCGGCAGTGGGCGATTGAAACCCGGCCGTGAGGCTGTCTCCAAAACACACAATGTGGCTCGGTGCGCTCATGAATATGAGACCGATTCTACCGGCCGAGCCTCAGCGTTCACAATGCCTTCGTGTCCGCGGTTGGAGGGAGGAATCCTTCTGTAATTCCTCGGAAATCGGCTGGTTAAGACCGGCTATTTCCTTGACGATTCAGCACCTCAGGGGTACGACTAATCACTATGGAAGAGCCCAAATCAGACGGCGGCGCACTGCCGATCATGCCCCCAAGAGAGCCGGCCAACCCGGAGTTGGCTTCAGTCAAACGACTCCTCACACTCTTGGACAAGACATCGAAATCCAGCCGGACGTATGGGGCAGCGAACCCTGTGGCCCAGAAGTTCTTTCAGCAGTTGTTCGAGGGACTCACGGCTCACCTGGCCACCTACACCAGATTGGCGTTTCTTGTCCAACGCTCCGAGTTGTACTTCAATGGGGAAGTCGTCTACCGATCCGAACAGGAATCAAGTAATGAAAGCGTCGCGTTCAAGCTCTATGCGGATGGCATTCGGGAACTCACATTCCTCGAAGGTCTCGCCGCTGAAGACCTCTCATTCTTGCTTGATTCACTGTGGGACAGTCTCGACTCCGAGGAAGACGATGACGACATCGTAACTCGTTTATGGTCCAAGAACCTCTCTACCATCACCATAGTCACCGCCGAAGAAGTCGCCAAAGCCTCGACCGGTGGCGGGGACATCTTCTCACTCCCTGCTGGCGGGATGATGGAGGCACCCGAATCAACCCTAAGAGATCTCCTCGATCGGGAGCAGTCCCGTATCAAGAAGGGCGCGGGGTCAGGGCTTGAGGGAGGTGGTGGCTCAGAAGCCGATAATGGCGCGACGCCAGCCGGTGAAGGAACCGGAGGGGGAACCAGCAGACAAGCTGGCCGATTCCAGTCCGGTCATGTGGGCTATGAGATCTCCGAAACGGAATTAGTCGAACTGACGAAGGAGATCGAGGCTGAGAGCACCAGAGATAGCACGACATACCTCTTGGATATGCTGACCGCGATCCTGGCCTCGGAAAAATCTCCTGCGATCCTAACCAAGCTGTTCAACCTCTGGGGAAATGTCCTCGATTCCTTAGCGGCCGAGGGCAAATGGACCGTATTAGACAGCATCCTTGGACTGCTCCATGTTACGGCTGAAGTCAGACCAGACCTCGGCGAGGATCACAAAAAACAACTGGCAACCCTGCTCGACAACCTTGGGCGACCCGAACGCGTCAAGATGATCGAGAACTATTTGAACAAGGTCCCCAACGCAACGACGGAAGGATTGCCGGCGGTTTTGCTGTCAATGACGGCGGCGGCCGTTCCTGCCTTGTGCACCCTCTTGGCAAATCTCGAGGCGTCAGCCCATCAGGCCCTCGTGGCTGAAGCTCTCGAGACACTCGCGAAAGACCACCCGGATTACGTGCTTCACGGTTTGTCCGACCGCCGCCCCCGCTATGTGAAGAACCTTATTGCAATTCTACTCAAGTGGAACAATCCCCGATTTGCAGACGCCGTTGAAAAGCTGGTGCGTTATCCAGACATCCAGGTACGGAAAGAAGTCGTGCGAGCGATCGGAATATTCCGTCCCAATGGGAACGGGATAAAACTGGTCGGGTTCTTGAATGATGCCGAGGAGTCGGTGCGGTTGGCGGCGCTCAAGCTGCTCATGACCGGTCATTACAAGGCTCCTTATTCGGCCTGGTCATCCCTCGTATCGACGGACGCATTCATGGATCGAACCCTCGGTGAAAAACGCGCGGTGTTTCAAGCCATGCGCGCCACCAGTGGCGACGAGGTCATTCCATTTTTTGAAAGCTTGTTTACAGAATGGTCCTGGACCAACCGGAAGAAAAAGGAGGAGCTCGCAGCCCTCGCAGCCGAGGCATTGGGGAAATTGGCCACCCCTGCCGCCCTCACCGCTCTTCAATTGGGTCAGAAAAAAGGCGGCGCCCACGTGCGGCAAGCCTGCACCGCGGCACTTGCCCAAGCCCAACGACAGCAGCATCTCAAGCAGGCCGCATCATAAGTAAGGAGCCTTTGCCGTGAGTGACTTCAAGACCAAAGAGGCCCCGGTCGAGGAGACAGAAGCCCGGCCGATCCTGACCCACGAAAAATCCCTGTCTCAGAAAATCGCCCACGGATCGGAGGCCGGAGACATCCTTGACCAGCAGATGGTTATGCTGGGAATTCAGCTGGTCACACAGTTGAACGTCTTGATTAAGACCTCCCGGATCTATGAGCGCACCAACACGGCATTGGATAAACCCGTCGAAGCAATGCTGACCTTGATCAAGACCATGGCACACGACCAACCGGTCACACTCCGCCTGCAGAACGATTTCTTGTTTCTCTGGGATAGCCACTTGAAAGTCAGCGCGCAGCAGATGGCTGTGGCCACCAGTATCATCGATGCCTTGAACGCCTGGAAAATCGGGGGTGTGACATTCTCGTCGACCGTAGAGTCGAAGGATCTGCGCGAATTCGCCGCGCTCTTTGTCCGCCTTGATCCAGCCAACAAAACCATCGAGGATCTTCAGAACGAAATCAAAGCGCGAGGGATCGCCGGCATTGAGCTCGAAGAACAACGGCAGCTACAGATCCGTGAAGGAACCGGAGTGGTAGGGAACACGGGAACCGGAATCGAGGGTAACACGGGAACCGGAACGGCGGGGAACAAAGGCCCGGAGGGCACGGAGAGCACTGATCCAAAAGTACAACGGAAAATGAATGCCAAGAGCGGCTATGCCAAAGTGGCAGGCTCCGTTGGAACACTCAACCAATCAGTCCGTGAAGGAGGAACGGTCAGCTTTAAACAGGCGAAGCGGGCGATCCAAAACATCGTCGATCTCATGGTGGAAGATGAAGCCACGGTCCTCGGACTCACGACCCTTCGTTGCCACGATCAGTACACCCATAACCATTCGGTCAATGTGTCGCTGCTGTCCATGGCCCTCGGCAATCGGACCGGATATCCGAAGGTAGACCTCGCCGATCTGGGGTTAGCCGCATTATTTCATGATGTAGGGAAATGTGCGATCTCCTTGGATGTTCTCAATAAACCAGGCGAGTTCACCAAGGAGGAGTGGGACATCATGCGGACGCACCCAACGGAAGGGGTGCTCACGCTCATTCAATCGCGCGGTCTCAGCAATGTGCCCGCACGCATGGCTGCCGCAGCGTTTGAGCACCATATGAACTACGACTTCTCCGGCTATCCCAAACTGGCACTTCCGTGGACGCAAAGCCTGTCCAGTCGAATCGTGACGATTGCCGACTGTTACGACGCGATGACTTCCTCCCGTGTATATCGTCGAGAACCCATGTCCCCATCGAAAGTGTTGAACATGATGTTCTCGAAGTCCGGCAAGGCTTTTGACGCGTTGCTGCTCAAGCTTTTCGTAAACTGTGTCGGCATCATCCCCATCGGCAGCCTGGTAATGCTGCAGACGAACGAACTGGCGGTCGTGCTCAAACCCGCCACAGACAAGGTAAACGCCGAACGGCCGTTCGTCAAAGTCATTACCGACCCGCAGGGGAATTCGGTCGATAACGGGCGCGAGATCGACCTGACCGAGAAAGATGAGGTCGGGGATTACTGCCACAATATTATCCGCCTGATCGACAACACTGAATACAAGTTCGACACCAGCCGATATTTCGTCTAGCCGCCACGCAACCCAATCCCTTGACAGAGCCTGCCCCCCCAGTTATTCTCGCTACCGTTACGCTGATCGCATCGTTTACCAACAAGGAGCGCGTGCTATGCATACAACGGGAATCCTCTTGGGGCGGATCACCCTCCCCATAGTCGCTGCGGGCATTTTACTTCTGGCACCTCTTTCTGCTGCTCAAGCTGCCGAGACTTTCAAAATGGGCGTCGTCGATCCTCAGTCGGTCTTAGAGAAATCGAAAGCTGGCAGAAAAGCTTTGGACGGGCTCAAAGAATATGTATCCACCAGACAGAAGTTGTTGTCCCGGGATGAAGAAGAGCTGCGCAACACAGAGAAGTCGCTCAAGGATCCAGTCTCGAAGTTAAGCGACACCGAGAAAAAAGAAAAAGAGACTCAGTTCCGCGCGAAGATTCAGGACTACCAGAAACGCGCGCAGGAGTTTAACCAGGAGCTACAGGGAAAGCAGAAGGAATTGGTGGACGAATACATGAAGAAAATCGCCACGGCCACACAGACCGTGGCGGAAAAGGGTGGCTTCTCGATTGTCGTCGATAAAGGCAGCGAACAAACGGTCAAGATTGTGATCTACAACAAGGACACCATCGATCTAACCGACCAGGTGATTAAGGAATTCGATCGAACCAACAGCAAGTAACCCTCCCGAGTGCGCACACCAGAACTTGTGATCCAACGTGGAAGGGACCTCAGCCTCTCTGGGGTCCCTTCAAGATTCCATCGGATAGCCCGCATCCCGCCAGGCTTTGATCCCTCCATCCATGGACACCACATGCGTATAGCCCATGTGCTGAAGCGCATCCGCGGCTAAAACGGACCGGTAACCGCCCCCGCAATACAGTAGTATGGCCTCTTCCTTATTGGGAATAAGCGTTTCCACATCGCGCTCGATAATCCCTTTTCCCAGATGTCGAGCTCCTTTCGCATGATCCTTCGCAAACTCATGGTCCTCGCGCACATCGAGAAAGTGCAGAACCTCGCCCCGATCGAGCCTCGCCTTAGCCTGCGCCACCGTACATTCCTTGACCCGTGCTCGTAGCCTCGTCCACCAGCTTGAGGAAACCAGGATTATGTTTCATCCCCACTCCCTTCCCTGTTCAGTTTCAAAATAAGGTCGTTTGTTCGACTCCAGGCCTGCGAAAAGTAGCGGGAACAGCTCTCGCCACGCAACCCCAATAATCCTGCCTTACGTCTCGAGACCTCAAACAACTGTTCGATCGTCGTCCAATAGGGACCTGCGCCGTGGTGGCGTTCAAAGAAAGCTCCAGTGCTCAATGCTCCACCACGCACGTCCCGAATTCGATTGGTGATCTTGGCAACTCGGTCTGGAAACGCCGCCGCCATTCGCTCGAGAAACACCGGCTCGACAGGTCCCGAAAGACGCAGCAACGTTGCCATCGCCTCCACCGCCCCGGCTTGTTTCGCTCGGGCCAACAGATCAGGAATGTCCTCATCGTTGAGACCGGGAATGATCGGAGACAGCGAGATGCCGGTGGGAATCCCGGCGTTCGCCAAGGCTGTCATCGCCTCGAAGCGTTTCCGGCTGGAGGGTGCGTGGGGTTCGACCTTACGCGCCACCTCATCGTCTGAAAACGGGATGCTGAAATACACATGAACCGACGCCTCCTGATGCAAACGGCGTAGCAAATCCAGATCGCGCAGCACCAACACCCCTTTCGTGATGATCCCGACCGGATTCCGATACTCGGCACAGACTTCGAGACAGGCCCGCGTTAACTCCAACGAGGCTTCCAGTGGCTGGTAACAATCCGTATTCCCGGAAAATAAAATCAACTCGCCCTTCCACGAAGGTTTTTCGAATGTCCGGCGGAGCAAGGTCGCGGCCTCCCGCTTCACGATGATTTTTGACTCGAAATCAGTGCCGGCGCCGAACCCCCAGTACTCATGAGTCGGTCTGGCGTAGCAATAGGCACAGGCGTGGAAGCAACCGCGGTAGGGATTGAGGCTCCAGCGAAACGGCAAGTCAGGACTCTCGTTCCGGCTGAGAATGTCACGGGTCGAATCTTCATACATCTGCAACTGAACATGCGGAGCAGGCTCCAACAGATCCCGGTGCTGCGACTCAAACGGATTAGGTGGATTCATGACCGTGCGCATCGGAATATGGTCCTCGATACGTCCGTTCCTGTCAACGGGACAAACCACGCCTGCCAGGCGGAATATCACGGCCTGATTCATTGACTAACCCCTACCCCGATGCTAGATTCCAGCCGCTTTCTGGAACACACGCTATGTATGATCTCCGCACACTCCGCGACAATTTGGACGCTATCAGGGAACAGCTTGGCCCCCGTGGCGCCGATGTCCCTTGGGATAGACTCCGCACGCTGATCGAACAACGTCGCACCTTGACCAGCCAGGTCGAGCAGCTTCGCCACGAACTGAAAAAAGGATCGGAAGAGGTCGCCACGCTGAAGCGAGAGAAACAACCGGCGGATGCCGCCATGGCGGCCATGAAGGCTGTCGGCGAACGGATCAAGAAGATTGAAGACGAATTACGGGCGTGTCGAAGAAACCCTGACCGATCTGAATCTCCGCATCCCGAATCTTCCACATGCCTCGGTGCCGGTAGGAAAAGACGCCGACAGCAATCGTGGAGACCAGACGGTGGGGAACCCCGCCCACCTTGACCGCACCGCCAAGAGCCATTGGGATCTCGGCGAAGCGCTCGGCATTCTGGATTTCGACCGGGCCGCGAAAATCGCCGGCGCACGATTTGCCGTCCTGACGGGCGCCGGCGCGCGACTCGAACGGGCCCTTATCAACTATATGCTCGACCTTCATACGACACAGCATGGCTATCGGGAAGTTCTGCCGCCACTCCTGGTCAATCGGTCGAGCATGACCGGCAACCGGCCAGTTACCCAAATTCGAAGAGGATCTCTTTCGGCTGCGAGATGAAGATTATTTCTTGATCCCGACTGCAGAAGTGCCGGTGACCAATCTTCACCGGGACGAGATACTCAACGAAAGCGCGCTGCCGATCAGGTATACGGCCTATACCCCCTGTTTTCGCCGCGAAGCAGGATCCTATGGAAAAGACACCAGAGGCCTCATTCGCCTCCACCAATTCAACAAGGTGGAGTTGGTCGCATTTGCAAAACCTGAACAGTCGTATGAAGAACTGGAGCGGTTGACCGGCCATGCCGAAGCGATCTTGCAGGGATTAGGACTTCATTACCGAGTCGTCACGCTCTGCACCGGCGATATGGGATTCTCCGCGGCAAAGACCTACGACATCGAAGTCTGGCTTCCGTCCCAGAACCAATACCGGGAGATCTCCTCCTGCAGCAACTTTGAAGGATTTCAGGCCAGGCGAGCCGGCATTCGATATAAAGGCACAGTCGGGAAGAAGGATGCGAAAACAGAGTTTGTTCATACCCTCAATGGGTCCGGGCTTGCCGTCGGACGCACGCTCGTGGCCATCCTCGAAAACTACCAGCAACCGGATGGGAGCGTCACGATACCGGAGGTATTGCGTCACTATATGGGCGGGCTTGAGCGAATTCGCAAAGAGTAGGATACTGACAGGTAATCCATCTCCAGAGTCTGAAACGGTTCTGGGTATGAAATGTGAGAGACAAGCCCCATCGAAAACTTACGACATATATCCGTCGCGCTTGATGATGAGCGTCACGGTCGAACGAGTTCTGGATGGAGGGGTGACGGAGTGGCCGAACGTGCCAGTCTTGAAAACTGGAGACCTCGCAAGGGGTCCGCGAGTTCAAATCTCGCCCCCTCCGCCAACTTGTCTGGACAAGAGAGAAACTCTCTGTTTCTCGGAGATTGTCGCGATGTTCCGCCAGGATAGCGCGCGCGTGATCCCCGTACCTGTCCTCATCTGACGCAACTTTCGGGTGTTGGGCGGCCTTGCATGATCTCCCAAGCGCACATTACTGCGGACACCCCCATGGGAGCGACTCTGGTCAACGAGGGAGCCACGTTTCGTGTATGGGCTCCCCGCGCATTGGCGGTCTATCTCAATGGCACCTTCGGCGGTGTCCCGCGGCTCGAGCAGATCCCCGATCAATTGATGGCCAAGGATGGCAACGGCTACTGGACCGGATTTGTCTCCGGGGCACGAGACGGAGATCCCTACAAATTCTATGTGGTCGGCAGCGGCAGCCGTGGCTATAAGCGCGACCCCTATGCGCGAGACCTCGCCGTGGATGTGCCCTTCCCCAATTGTAGTTGTCTGATCCGCAATCCCCGCGCCTTTCCCTGGCACGATCAGGCCTTCGTGACCCCCGACTTCTCGAACATGGTCGTCACCAGCTCCACATCGGCACGTATGCCCCCCGGGCACCGGGCGTGGGATCCACCTTTCTCGATGTGATCGGCAAGATCGAGTACCTGCAAGCGCTGGGTATCAATGTGCTACAGCCGCTCCCGGTCGACGAGTTCGAAACGACATTCAGCATGGGATACAACGGCGCCGATTATTTTTCCCCTGACTTCGGCTACATAGTCTACGATCGGACCGCCTTGTCGGGCTATCTCGTCACGGTGAATCGACTGCTCGCGGCCAAGCAGCAGCCCCCGCTCACGATCGAAGACCTCAGCAGCGGAACGCATCAGCTCAAGGCGATGATCGATCTCTGTCATCTATATGGGATCGCGGTGGTCTTCGATGTCGTCTACAACCATGCTGGCGGCTTCGAGGGCGACGATGCGGGCCTATACTTCTGGGATCGCGCGCCGAACGGGAACAACAATAATAGCCTCTACTTTACCGATCGGGGATGGGCCGGAGGCCTCTCATTTGCCCTCTGGAACCAAGATGTCCGACAGTTTGTAATCAATAGCGCCGTCTTTTATGTACATGAATTCCATGTGGATGGATTCCGTTATGATGAAATCAGTGCCCTCGTGAATTTGAACGGAGATACGGGTTGGACGTTCTGCCGGGATCTGACGGATACGGTCCGATTTGTCAACCCTCGCGCCATCCAGAACGCAGAGTTCTGGCCAGTGACGACCGCGGTTGTGACGCCGCGGACCGAGAACGGGGCCGGGTTTGACGTCACGCAGCACGATGGCTTGCGAGAGGCGGTTCGAGACGCCATCGGTCAGGCGTCCTTTGGCGCCACTGCCCAAGTCGATCTGGATGCCGTCGCCCAGAACCTCTCTCCCACTCAGATGCCGGATGCTTGGCGCGGAGCGACCTGTATCGAAAATCACGATCTGGTCAAGGCCGGCGCGCAGTCGCGCATTCCTCACCTGGCAGACGGCTCCAACGCCCGCTCCTGGTATGCACGAAGCCGGTCTCGCCGGGCGACAACGGTCCTCCCACGGCACCCGGTATCCCCATGCTCTTTATGGGCCAAGAGTTTCTGGAGGACAAACAATGGAGCGATGATCCCCAAAGCGCCGATGTCATTGACTGGGACGGGGTGATGTCAGGACAAAAACCCATGGTGGACCAGTTGCGCTTGACCCAGGATGTGATTCGACTGCGCTGGCGGCAGCCCGCCCTGCGCGGCCCGCTCGTTCGGGTCTCTCACGTGCACAACCAGAACCGTGTCCTGGCGTTCCATCGGTGGATCGACGGTCTCGGCCGCGATGTGATCGTGATCGCGAGCCTGAACGACACCACGTTTTACAATTATTGTGTTGGCTTCCCCAAGGCTGGCCGGTGGCTCGAAGTCTTTAACACCGATGTGTACGACAGTTGGGTCAACCCGACTGTTGTTGGGAATGGTGGCGCCGTCGAGGCCACCGGAAAGCCACTCCACGGCTTCGAGGCGTCCTGCGCCATCGTCATTCCGGCGAACGCCGTTGTCGTGTTCGCGAGAGACGAGGGCAATTGACACCGAATCAGGGGGGCCAACCCGTTGTTGAAAATCCGACGTGGCCGAGCCACCACATCGAACAAGAAACAGGCCGGTCCTGATCACAGCGATGCTGGACTGACCCCCTAGATTGAGACACGGCGAATTGGCACACTTGGCACCCGAAGGGGGTGACAGGTGGCCAAGAAACGTGTGGGCAAGTTTCCAAAGGCCTTTCGGCAAATGGCCGTCGATCGGCTGAATCAGTGTGACAACATTGTGGAGCTTGCAAGAAACTGGGCATCAATCGACGGCTGTTGTATGCCTGGCGCGACAAGCAGAGTCGTTCTGCGGCCACTAGTACCATGCTTGTGTCTTGCTGCTTGAGGTCATTGTCATGAAATCCTGAAAAAGATGTGACCATTTTTGTGACTAGACACGGCCGGAATGATAGGAAGAACGGATCGGACATGGGACTAATGGAAGCTGCAGGACAAGGACTGTTGCTAATGAAATTGGGGAAACCGTTGCAATAGCGAGCCTTATGGGAAATAGCGGTTTGTCACTCTTAATCAGCGGGTCGCGGATCGAGCGGGTTATGTTGTCAGTTGGCACAGTGTGAGCCGGGCCGGTGTTCTACCTGGTCGTTGTCAGGAGGCTCAGCCCGTGGAGGAAGCGATGATGGTGCGGGCCGAGATAAATTTCTTGTGGCGTGAGCCGTGACACTAGTGTGACAGAAAGAATAGATTATGCCTAATTGCTGAGAATTAATGGAAGCGAGGAACCTGATTTCTCCATGTGGAACTATTCGAAAATATATGTAAAAGTGGGAAGACCGCCAATTATGCTTTAATAACCGATTTGCGAAAATTCCTCTGACTATCCCTTTCAAGGCAGTAACACGGGTTCAAATCCCGTTGGGGACACCAGGGCATTTTTGGGAAGGATAGGAGTCTGTAAGAGGTTGAAAGCTAGGCAGGTTTTGGCGGTTCCAAAAGTTCCGTCCAAAAACGTCACTCCCCCAGGAAATATCACTCCTTGAAGCCGCTGCTTCTGGTCCAAAGACGCCTCAAACCAAAGCCGACCTGCATTGAGGAATACATACTCTGAGAAATTTAGCACAGCTTCAACATCAAGCTCTTCAAGTCTAACCTCGTTGAGTTGTATCTCAGCTTGTGTCGTTTCTTCCTTTAGCTTGTCCAGTTGCTCCTGAAAGAGAGCTTTATCGATCGCTCCCTGATAAACGAAGGCTTCTATCAACTGCTCTTTCCGTTCCTTGAATGCCGCTACATTTAGGCCCAATCGAAAATAGACATAGCCCTTATGGACATGTCCCCACTTCGGCTCTATTTGTTTTTGTAGGAAGCTTGCAAGTCCATCCCAAAATTCCGTAACAGCGTTTTCCCCGCGTTTGTTTCCAAGTGTTCTAGCTAGCTCATCGGCAAAAGTTGGCCAGTGATAATTCGAACGAGGATCGATGAATCGGTCGGATAGTAGTTCACTTCGCAGCAGAGCAGTTGCTTCTTCGAATTTAGCAGCCGCTAATAATTCTTGAAATTGCGTTTGCATGGTTGCTTCATCACCAAGTTGTGTATCAATTATCCGTTTCTTGTGGAATGGTCAATTGAGATCTACGGTCTATTCCCTGGGGGGATTGAACCGTAGCGCGCCGATTCGCTTGAAAATCTTGAAAGAGTGCTTCGGCCATGAGATCCCGTGATTTTAGTTTGATGTATTGGCTTGTTAACGGTTCGATATTGGTGCTATATTGAACCGTCATATACTATACCCCCGGGTGATCTATGGGCAAGTCGGCGTCGCCGGACCATTCTCGAACCGAGCACTTCAGCATTACCGTGCCTTCGTTTCTGCAACATGAACTCAAAGAACTCATTGGCACGTATGGGACCTCGTTGTCGGATGTGATCGTCCATATTTGCCATGCCTGGCTGACGGATAACGAAGAGAACGTTGACCGGCGGTTGGCGAAGTACAAGAAGTTCAAGGGTGGCAGGAAATAGCATGGCTGGGGCGCCACGGTCGCCTAGATCAGAACCAGGGGTTTCTAAAACAACCGATTGGATATTCCCCAGTGCTAACCCTTAGCCATAGCGAGGACTCTTATGTATCAATTCCGACGAGAGGACATGGCATTGCAGGCAGCAAGGCTTCTGGCAGTCTATGAGACACAGCCAATCGTTGTGATGGCTCGCGGTCTTATGGACTTCTATACCATCGGCCCTATAAACAACGCAGCCGTTCATGAGACCGGACGACACATGGCTACGGTCTATCGTTCAGGGCATGTAGACCACATGGGTTTAGCGTGATGTTTGTCCCCTTCTTGCTCTCACAAATGGGAAAGCGAGAAACGGCAGAACTTACGGGCTACATAACGAGCTTAGTGCTAACCATCCACTGCGTCGAAACTTGGCGCCCCGTCGAAATGAGTTCTATCGCAAAAGCTCGATGTCGATTTTTTGGGGTGCCGGGGTGTTATTAGGGTGTTAGTAAACCGGATAAATTGACACACAATGAGGTGAAGAGAGACGAAGAGAACGAGATGCTAGAAACGCGAATCGCCAGTAATGATGCGGGGATTGCCCAGGCCATCAACGACTTAAGCAATCCCCTTTCTTTAGCTTAGAAGGCTAACGCTCTATTCGACTGAGCCACGGGGTCCGTTGCTAGTCCCACGGCAGATCCCTAATGCAACCATTTCACCACTCGTCCCTTGCACCATTTTCAGTACCAGCCTAAAATACGCCTCCCCGCGAGGCTCCCCTCATGCCATTCTTGATTCGCCCCTTCCGTCGCTTCCCTGTCTGTTGCCCTGTGACCTACCAATGCGGCCTGTTCGAGGGCCACGGCACCGTATGGAATCTTTCGCTCGTGGGCTGGCGGTTCTCTGGCAATCTGCCACTGCGATTCGGCGAAGTGTGTTCGCTCACGGTGAACCTGCCGACTCAACAACGGATCTACATAGCCGCCAGGATTGTCCGATGGGTGCGAGGCGAGGAGTATGGGGTCGAAACGCTCGTGATTGACGACGAGTCACGGGAGGACGTGGAGGAGTACCTTACCTCAAGGTGAGACATCGTGCAGAAACAATGTGCCAAGTACGGCTTACCGGTTGAGTGTGCGGCCTCTGGATGGATCCTGGAGTCAGACCGTGGCTGCATAGCATTGTGTCCACAGGCAGCACCTGGACTGTTTGTGTAAGACGTGTCTCTCCCTGAGGTGCTTCCCCCCGGAACAGCAGAAGACGGTGGGGGGCATCGGACGGCAAGAACGCGTCTCATACCCCGCACTAGACGGCAACACGATAGAAATCCTAGCTCATTACCTCTGTTTGTAGAGTGTGAGAAAGTCTCCTCAAAGGACTGGATTCACATTCGGGCTTCACCCCGGATCCCTCATATGAGGCATGTTCTTCTTCAATAGATACTCCTGCTCACTACGTTCGAGAAGTCACTCTCAATCCCGCGGCTATCATAGGCCCTCACGGCGAAATAGTAGGTGTTCCCGACTTCAAGATTACTGAGTGTATAGGAAGTCACCATGCCGACATCGACGGTGAAACTATAGATGCCTGGGGCAGTGCCGATATACAGGCAATAACCGGCCACATCGGTCGAGATACTTGGACCCCAAGAAAGGTTCGTTGGTCCGTTACTGGTCGCGGACATCACCGCCAATGTCACTGGAATTTGGATGCTTTCTCCGTCAGCCGTGGTGATCGTCACGGTTGCGGTGTACGGACCCGTGTGCAAGCCCGCGGGATTCACACTCACCAAGACTTGTGTTGAGCTCGCCATCATTCCCATCGTAGGCTGTACGCTTACCCATGTTGCGTCGTCGTTGCTAATCCAGATAACCATGTTAGTCGAATCCTGGCAAATGGTCACGATTTGGCCTGGGGGAGAAGGGCCATCCGGCACGGCTTGGAAATCTAGAGTCGCCGGATAGAGTTGCAGGGCTTGTGCGTCAGGCGATAGGGACAAGCTGATGACGAGAGCGACTCCGGTGTACAACAGCCCATCACGGAGTCTCCGGGCTTGGGATTGAACAGATCGAGTTAGCCCGTCCATAATACCTCGAGGCCCGACTGCCTGATAGACTTCGTTCATCGCTGAGGGGAGGTAGCGGAGACTGCGGAGATCCCGATGGTTTGCTATTGCGTCCCTCAACTCGTCGGCCGTTAGCGTGCTCTTTACCTCTATTGCCCGGCCCCGTCGTCTCCATCCTCGACGGCGACACCATCGAAGTCCTGCACAACCACCATCCCGAACGCATCCGTCTCAGCGGCCTCGATTGCCACGAGAAAGGCCACGCCTAGGCAAGAAAGCCAAACAGTTCACGCAGCCTGGCCACATCCTATGCATAATCGTGCGGCGAAAGGAGTCTTGGTTACGGCTCCTCCTGCCGAGATGGTGAACGGTGTGACGCGAGTTGCGGGGGAAGTCTGATCTCATAGGACATGTACCTGGATTGGCGAACCAACACCCGTCCATCTCCCGACATCCGGTCAACAGCAACGAACACCTCGCCCCAACAGAGGTTTGGAAGGAACCTGACGAGATCGTCTAGCGAGCAGGGACCAGTTCTTTGCAGCATGTCGAGAACAGCCGCTTCTCCCACAGATCCGTCAATAGGCTTCATGGCGTACCTCCTCTATGTCTAATCCGCATCAGCCAACAAACTGTCTGATGCCTACAACGCGGGCCTTTTCCCCCAAGAGGAAGGCATGTCTAAAAGTTTGGGGGTGAGATGCGTTGCCCTCTGCCGCGTGAGGCCGCAGAAATCACTGTTGAACAGGATTTCTCGTGGCACGACACGCTAGCGCTCACCGTCGCCGTCGGTAGGTCGTCGGCCGATGGCCCCAACATCTTTTTCTAGGAGACACCATGCGGCGCCTCCGGGTGTACCCCTGCGCCCCTGTGGCGTAGTCGTCCAGGAACGTCATGGGGTTCCATAGAATTACGTCTTCTCTTTCATCAATGCATGCGCTAGCATCAGTTTACCTTCTTGCCAGTGGCGTGCATCCATTTCCAGCACACGTTCTGCCACCTTGTGTAGCATGGTGAACTCCTGTTCGAGCTGCTCGGCCTTGGTTCGCCACGCAGCGCCGTCGTTTCCTTTCGTACTGTTCAGGCGGTCTACTTCGGCTTGGAGTTGGGCAATATCCGCCTCGCGTTCCGCTAGTGGCGCCTCGTTTCCTGCGACGGTCGGTTTGCAGGGGGCCATCTCCGCAGGCGGCTTGACATGAGGGATCGGCATGCCGACCGCCTGACTTGACGCGACAGGGGCAGTCGGGATGCGTGCCTCGTGGAGCCACCAGAGCGCGAGGCCATTCAAGCCGATGCTGACGGCGCACAACCAGATGATGAGCACTATCGGTCGGTACAGCGGGTGCATATCCAGTCTCCTTTCAGTTCGTCCCCTCGGTCATTGGATCATCCTCATTCATCCATCGACTCCTCCTTCCCCTTCGGTTGGGGATTTGGCTCAGATAATGTCGTAGCTGATTAGTGGTGGGAGGGTGATAGAACGTCGAATCGTTCCCCACGGTCCGGAACAATGGTTTCCCTTGATACTGGCAATATTCCCCCAGACAGTCCCTGGCAAACGTACTTTTTGCGTATGGCCGCTGGTAGACCTGACCTTATCAACTGGCCTCCTGTCCGGGGCGTTGACTACTGTTCGACGGTGCGGCGAAGACGTGCAGACGGCTCTCCTTGTGGCCTGACGCTCACAGACAGGTCAGATCCTGAAGCGAGGGCACCCAACCATTCAATCTTAGGCTGGCTTTTCTGGCATCCAGAATAATCGAGGTGCATGCCAGTTCGCCAGTAAGGTTTCTGCTGTCGAATCGTGCAGATCGCGATCATCCCGTCAGCCGGAGCCCGTTCCTGATCATGAAACCTCCCGCGTTCATCAAAATATTCGAGCAAGCGAATCTGAAAGCCGACTGATGCAAAGACGGTTTGCAACGTGCTGTAGGTATACAGGACATGATGATCATCTGAATCTGCTCCCCATCCGCCCGGTTTCACATAATCAATATAACTATCATCCGGGTGCAATCCATCGGGCACGGCAACTCGGATGTACCCGCCTGGCTTGAGATATGTGAAACAGTTCTGCGCCGCCACGATCGCGGCATTACAATCGAGGTGTTTCCACACATGCTCAGCTAAAATCGCATCCACCGAGTTTGGCTCAAAATAATAGGCCCAATCGGCCTCTCGTACTAAATCGAGCTGAGCCTTGTCCGTTGCAATCCAACCGTCGTATCTAGCTTCTTCACCAGCTCCAACGATAATTCATACCTTAGCTCGGTAGGCCACCCCATAACGCCGGTCAGGTTTTCGTAATACGGTGTTGAAGCGACTTTCAATAATAGTTGAAACCATCAGCATGGGTTTGCACCTTTCTCGCGCCGAAGAGCTTCACCGTGCGCGGCTGACACAGCAGATTCAGCACTCTCGGAAATGGCCAGCAGGCCAACAGGTGGGGGCCGAATTCGCCAAATATGTAGCGTCCGGTCCCATTTCATAGTTTGCTGGCACCTCCTCGGCTTCTTCAGCGAAGAGGTTCCGACGACGGCGTACGAATCGAGGGAATTTATGAAGCGGGGGGATCCGTTTGGGAGGGGCTGGATGTGTAACGATTATTTTTCATCTGTGGAGTGCTCAATTCGCATCGACTCCGACATATTCTCATCGCGGACCTCTCGCCGAGTCGGACCTACGATTCCGGGCTCTCTGCTCGTCACACTCAACAATTGCTGACCGAATTAGGCCTGGCAAGTGTCCGCTGGGCTGCCCCTGATTCCCTCATGACCTGCGTGAAACACCCTGGACAGTAGGTGTGAGTAAGACGGCAATCGGCCGGATTCACGCCATGTAGGTTTCGATACGTCCGTCGCGTGACCCAACGCTCATCATCAAAAGACGGTCCCCTGTCGTCTCGTAACAGTCCGCACATACAACAGACGGGCACCAGGGACGTCACTCTCCTGGAATCGAAGGGGGCGTCAGGCGTTATCTGAGCGTATCGTGTTTCAACAGCCATTCTCTACCTCCATGGTAGACTCCGCTGCTTATTCCCACGTTGTTTGATATGCGCGTTCGCCGCTTCCTAGGTGAAAGCGGCCCGCATAGACAGCGTGCAATTCAGGAGAACCTAGAACAGGAAGAAGAACACAGAGGGGGGATCAGTCTGCGATGGGCTTGACATGTAATGCTGATGCCTGTAGTCGGACATAGTAGAATCATACATAGTCTTTTGCCCTCACCGTGTCAAGGAAGAATTCCCCGAGTTGTTCGGGTCTCCCATAATATGGTCTCGGTTTCGTAACCCCCACCGAGTGGCGGATATGGGAATACCCCTCGCCTCTGGGCCCAGCCTCGGCAGCACCTGAGCTGGTCGCACCATTGCCGATGTGCTCCTGCCCGATGGAACCAACGTCAATCACACGCTGGTCAAAGACGGCTGGTGCTGGTGGTACAGGAGGTATGCGCCAACGGATACGGCGCTGGAAGGGTTGGAGAATGAAGCGCGAGAGAGGCGGAAAGGATTGTGGGCTGATCCGCACCCAGAGCCGCCGTGGGAATGGCGGAGGAGAAGATAGCAGCACTCGCACAGGGTCGATCTTTCTCTTCTACACCGTTGCGATTCATTCAGATGCCACTAGTGGCACCTACGCCTGCAACTCATTGATATTCCATGACACGAAATGTCACTTTTTGCATCGTGCTTTTCTTCTAAATAATTGATCTAGCTTATTTTGTAGAGGCCCTGAAAAGGCTGGTGTCACTGAGGTAGCGCATCTCACAAGTCATCCGAAATAATACGGTTTTTTCTGTCCTGCTTTTTATGAAACCGCAGGTCAAAAGGCTTGGATAAAGTCTTCGAATCTTCACCTAACCATGCTCATTCTGTTCAATGGCGTATCTTGCATATCGGAGCACCCGCGGAGCAAACTAAACCCTATGTACAACGCGAAGGCTTACTCCGCTGCCAGTGCGACATCGTCGCTTGCCTCCACCACGATCACGCGGCGCGATCCGACCGAACGCGACGTGCAGATCGAAATCCTCTTCTGCGGCATCTGCCACTCCGATCTCCATCCGGTCCGCAACGAGTGGAGCGAGTTCATGCCCACTGTCTACCCGTCGTCCCCGGCCATGAGATCGTCGGCCGTGTCACGAAGGTCGGCTCGGCAGTCACCAAGTACAAGCCCGGCGACCTCGCCGCGGTCGGCTGCCTGGTCGACTCCGACCGCACCTGCCTCCGAGTGCAAAGCCGGCCTTGAGCAGTTCTGCCCGAACCTGACCCTCACCTACAACTCCCCGGACAAGCACCTCGGAGGCGTCACCTATGGTGGCTACTCCGAGAGCATGGTCGTGGACGAACGCTTTGTCCTGCGCGTCCCTTCCAAGCTCGATCTCGCCGGAGCCGCGCCCCTCCTCTGCGCCGGGATCACAACCTACTCGCCCATGCGCCACTGGGGCGTCACCAAGGGCAAGAAAGTTGGCGTGGTCGGTCTCGGCGGGCTGGGCCACATGGGCGTGAAGTTTGCTCATGCGCTCGGAGCCCACGTCGTCGTCTTCACCACTTCACCCAACAAGAAGGAAGACGCGCTCCGCCTCGGCGCCGACGAAGTCGTCGTTTCCCGCAACGCCAACGAGATGCAGAAGCACGCTGGCAGCTTCGACTTCATCCTCGACGCCGTCTCCGCCGATCACGACATCAACGCCTATCTCAACCTGCTCCGCCGCGACGGCAACCTCACCCTTGTTGGCGCTCCTGAGAAGCCCCTGGCCGTCTCGGCCTTCGGCCTCATCTTCGGGCGCCGCAGTCTCTCCGGCTCGCCCATCGGCGGCATCCCCGAGACCCAGGAGATGCTCGACTTTTGCGGGGCACATAACATCACCGCCGATGTCGAAGTCATCCCCATCCAGAAGGTCAACGAAGCCTACGACAGACTGCTCAAGTCCGATGTGAAGTACCGCTTCTCCATCGATATGGCTTCTCTCAAATCCACGTAAACTAACTGCCGCCGTTCTGCCGTCCCAGGCAGAGCAATAGATATTCTTCTCATTCAGTTATTTTGCTACCACTCTGCTACCGGAACAGGCCAACCCATCCCGCTCCATCAAGAGGATGGTTCTTCCGATTCGTCAGTTTTTCCTTGGGATAGCTCGTCGTGGGTCGTGTCAGGCAGCTCTGAATCGAGTTTGTAAACCGCAGGTTGGAGGTTCAATTCCTCTCGCCAGCTCTTGGGTAAAGACCTGATCACGTCAGCCACACTTGAGCCACAGGTTAAGAAAGAACCTCGCTACTGCAATGAGTTAGGGCAAGGCTGCGAATGTGCAATACACCTCTCGCCACCTCAACGGTCGGTGAACTCGTAGGCGTCATGAGAGTCCGTTACCACGCGCATCCCAGTAATGCCGGCGGATTGGATATCGCCTCTTACCAGGTAAAGACGGTCGCCAACGACGGCTCCAGCTAACCCATGCCGCGGCATCGGCATCATCGGGAGTTCTTCCCAACTGTTGGTGGCCGGGTCATACGCCTCCAATGCACGAAACGCCGGTAACAAATGGTTATCTTGGTGTTCACCTCCCGCTACGTATATCTTTCCCTTGTAAACTGCCCAGGCACCACCGCTCCGCTCGGTGGGCATGCGGGACCTTACTAGACCCCATTGGTCGGTTGCGGGATCGTATTCTTCCACTAAGTTGGTATTACTAGCTGTGAAGATGAAGGCGCTTCCCAGTCGTCCTCCAATGACATAAATTTTATTATTCACCACTCCAACAGCCGCATGGTTTCGGGCAGTTGGCATGGATGATCGTTGAGACCAAGCGTTGGTCTTTGGGTCGTATTCTTCCACGATGCCTACAGACCGATGAGGGCGTGCTGGCTGCAAGGCGGGCTCATTTGAGCCTGGATGCACCGCCGCCCCGCCTATCACGTAAATCTTTCCATTTACTGCGGTGGCGACAGCCGAGCCACGCTTTGACGGCATCGGCGCCAGGGCTTTCCAGCGGTCTGCTGCAGGGTCGTACTCCCATGTGTTATTGATCGGCACCCAGGCAGGCGGTCCTGACTGGGGTGGCACGAAGCCACCGAACGCGTAGAGCTTTCCTTCCGACTCCGTAATGGCCACATGGTGCGAGGGCAATGCCATCGGTTGTTTCTTTGTCCACTTGTCGGCCTCATGATCGTATTCATAAACTAGGCCTTGCGGAATCCAACCCGGTCCTAGGCCGCCGAATACGTAAAGCCTCCCACCCACCGAAGCGCCTACAAGTTCCTCGGAGGGCTCAGGAAATGGAGCCCGCTTGATCCATTTTCCAGTGGCGTGCGCTCCTGTTGGTATAATGATCGAGAGCAGGCCAATCATGACGATTGATACAAACGCCTTCACAACAAGCCTCCCTTTCCATGGACCATAACGCTTCGTAGCTTGCCCTTCAGTGAAGCATACTGGTGGCGGCTGTGCTAATCAAGGCGAGCATCGCATAGGAGAGACCTGTAGCTTAACTGTAGCGGAACCATCGTGCTCGATCTGGTTTGATCGGTCTTTCATCTGCCTCTGGCCTTCGTAATTGATTGAGATAGAACCGATACGGTGAGATCAGGCCCTATAGTCTCTGGGGTATCGGTGGTTTCAAATCTCGCCCCTCCGCCTAAGACAGGAGCAGGTTCATTACCATGGTTATCCTCTATCTCGAATTCCTGATACATACCCCATAGCTGAATGGAAACGTATAGGTTACTACCCTGCAAGATCTTGCCCCCAGTCTTTCCATTGTGCATTCAAAAATGTCATTTCTAAATACAAACCCTACGTGTTCCCGGCGTGTTCATTCTACAGCAAAAAAGACCTAACACGGCCTCACTCCACCTGAATAGAACTAAATGGTCAAACCAGCGCAAAGCCGCTCTAGGATGGGCCTTCAGCTCTACTGACAAGGGTTTGTGTGGAAGTACTGGAAAGGCTTAGAAGGCTGATGCTCTATCCAACTTTAATCTAGAGCAATGATGATTCTTGGGGGCAGCGAACTAACAAACCGCAGGTCATCACAGTGATTGAGTCAGTGCGTTGCGCCATAACGACAACAATCCCAGGAGGCTTGTCATCAGTTCAGGGTAGTCAGAAACTCTTAACGAGACGGAGAATAATGTGAAAAAGTTATTTTTAAATTGTGGATATAATCGCTAAGACTTTGGGCTCTCTTTCTCTGGCCCAGATGGACCCCAGAGATCGCCTAAGCCTAGCGATTCCCATAAGGCTTTTTCAGACTGAGGAGGAGCGCCCTCAAGAAAGCTGGCGAGGATTTTCGATTTGTAGGCTGCAGCGTGCGGGCGGCATTTCTTTACCGCAGCTGCATATTCCTGTTTCGATACACGCAAGCTTTGAAGGAGAACGCCCTGAGCCAGTATGAGAGCGTGATGAACCGAAAGCGCATGGGCCAGCCTCTCAATGAGTTTGCGATTTGTCATGAGTGAACCTCCTTAGAAAATGATGTCCTTCAAATCCCCAATATGGTCAGTAATCTGCTGCCATGGCCGCGTCATGTGGAGAGAGCGATGAATCAGGCAGAAATTAAAGTCCAGAAGTACAGCACAACAGCGGCTGCTAGGTTAGCCAACTTGCGCGAGAAAGCCAATGTCAGCCTGTGAAAACGAGCGATTTTCATTCTGAGCTCGTGCGTTCTCCTCTTGCACCTTAATCCTCGCCCGGCTAGAATAAAAATAGACCTCCTGCGAATAAGTGCCCTAGAATCGCTGGAGCACCAGCGTGTGTCTTGAGGTCATGTGGCTCTCCTGTCATGCTGTTAAATAACCCTGAATATTCCCCTATCTTTGTGGGAAGAAGGAGTCGAGGGTCATGGCACTACTGATTACCGCCGAATGTATTAACTGTGGAGCCTGCCTGCCAGAATGTCCGAATGAAGCTATCTTCGAAACTCGCGGCGACGCGGAGGCGAAGGGAAATCATGTGGGCGACGGTCAGGGAGTCGGAGACGCTATTTACGTGATTACCCATGAACGGTGTACCGAGTGTGTCGGCCATTTTGACGAACCTCAATGCTCGGCGGTTTGTCCCGTGGATAATTGTTGCATCGCTGATCCCGCCTATCCGGAGGCCACGGATATTCTGCTGGAAAAGGCGAAGAAACTCAATCCTGACAAGGCCATCGACCCGGCAAAAGTTTGGAGCGGCGTGCGGAACTAGTCATTTCCCCCTGGAAGAACCGCGCGACACTTGCCATCTGCATCTGCTACCACGCTGCTACCAGGAGTTCTGGCCATTCAGCTGTCAGCTTGAGTGGGGGAGGGCAGGACCTCCTGCAATGCCGACCCCAGTTGATGCAGCGAAAATGCCTTCTGAATAAAGGCCGTGGCGCCCTGGTTCAGCATCTCTTGCTCAACCTCTTCTGTGCTGAGTCCACTAAAAACTACGACCGGTAGGGTGGGGTGCAGTATCCGCAATTGCCGCAGTATGCTGCGACCGTCTATTCCAGGCATGTTGAGGTCCAACACGACAGCATCAGGAGTTCGCCGGTGACATAACATCAATCCTGCCCCACCATTGTCTGCCAAAATAACTTCATATCCTCTTTCCTCTAGGACGGCAACTAGGAGCCCCCGGTCGCGGGCATCATCGTCTATGACTAGAATCTTCGTCATGTGAGCCTTCCTCCGCTATTTGATTAATCTGCTGTCTCATCGTCTTTCTGGCGCATCCACTCCTCATAGGCGCCCCGACCGTCCCAGCTCATCCCTACAACCTGGATCAACTCATCAGCGAAGACGGCACGGTCACGATCGAGCAACCCATCTTGTCAGTGGAGGAAGAGACGATCAATTATTTTCTGCTTTCATCATCTGCATCTGCTACCACGCTGCTACCAGGACAGGACAAACCAGCCCCATCTGCCCCCATGTCAGGAGCATCCTGGTTTGTGGTTTCTTGTGGGGTTAGGTTGTCTGAGGTTGGGCTATCTGAAATTCGTAAACCGCAGGTTGAACTC
>CAVSOJ010000021.1:0-48071 GCA_963729585.1 Nitrospirota bacterium | reverse complement strand
TACCTCCAGACGGCCGAGGCCGACTTGAATAAGACGGTCAACTTAGTTGAAAATGAAGTGGAAGTTGCGTACCGCAACCTGCTACAGAGCCGGCGATTAGTCGAAGCCTATGTAGGAGGGGTGTTGGAGGATGCCCGCTCGACCTTTACGATCGTGGAACGGGCCTACGAACGGGGCGGTGCGACAATTCTTGATTTGCTCGATGCCGCGCGCACCTCGCGGACGATTCAGCAAAACTATATCGAAGCCTTATTCAACTATCAGCATAACCTCTTCCAGTTAGAAAGCGCTGTGGGGCAGGAGATTCCCTCATGATGGTTGAGGTTCAAACTCGAGCTAGGACAATGGTTATGGACGTACTGTGTGTGTCCATCACCTCGACCTTAGCCATATTGCTATTGTCTTCTTGCGGAAAAGGAGAGCAGCCTGCCGTCTCCAATGCCGCCACAACTCCATCCCAAATGGCCGGATCAGTCGGAGAAGCGCATTCGCGGGTGGAAACGACACTCGTCGAGGTTGGGTCAGGGGCCCATGATCTCAGTTTGGCTGGAAAGGTCGCCTATGGGGAAGATCGCTATTCCAGAATTTCCTCTCCAATCCAAGGGCGGGTCCTCGAGGTACGAGCGCATTTAGGCGAGCGTGTACAGGCAGGCAGCGTGCTGTTGGTGCTGGACAGCCAGGAAATTGCCCAAGCCTACTCTGAATACGTGAAGGAAGACTCTGATCTTCAATATGCCACACGTGCCCGCGAGTTGGCTAAGGATCTGTATGAGAATAAGGCGCTGCCGTTGAAGGATCTCAAGCAAGCAGAGAACGAATTGATCAAGGCGCGTGCAGAATTCCGGCGTGGGAAAGAGCGGTTGTTGTCGTTGCGGGTTCCTGCACAGGAATTGGAGAAACCGCTTGAACAACAGCAAATCACGTCTCGATTTGAAATGAAGAGTCCTTTGACCGGGGTTGTCGTGGAACGGAACGTCACGCCCGGACAGTCGATCGGGGGGGAATCCGGACAGGTATTGTTTACGGTGGCCGACCTCGATTTGCTGCAGGTAGTGGCGGATGTGTATGAACGGGATCTCGCATCGGTGAAAGAGGGGCAGTTTGCGATGGTCAATGTGGAAGCATACCCTGACGTGAGTTTTCCCGCGACCGTTGCCACCATTGGGGACGTGGTAGACCCGACGTCGAGGACGATTAAGCTGCGCGCCTGGGTCAATAATAAAGATCATCGGCTGAAGCCGGAAATGTTTGCGCGCCTTCATATTCAGGTCGGGGAGTCTGCGCCGCTTCTGACGATCCCTCGGGAAGCGGTATTAGAAGTGGATGGGAAACAGTTCGTATATCTCGTCGAAGGCGCCGATCACTATATCAAACGGGAAGTCAAAGTGAGCACGATTTCACCGGATCAGGTGCGTGTTTTGGAAGGCCTCACATCGGGACAACGCATCGTGACCAAAGGCGCGGTCTTGATCAAGGGGCAGGAAGTCAAAGGATAACGTTCTCACGCGCCGGTTCTCCTCCTTCCAATTGGAATCTAATCGCACCCCATGATAGCCAGAATCGTTGAACTTTCTCTGGTCCAGCGGGTCATGGTCTGCGTCCTGGGTTTTTTTCTCCTGTTCGGCGGGCTCTACGCCTTCCATGTTCTCGATATCGTTGCCTATCCCGATCCATCGCCGCCGATGGTCGAGCTGATCACCCAATACGCCGGATGGTCGGCCGAAGAGATCGAACGCCAAATCACGATTCCCATCGAGGTCGCGCTCAATGGCACGCCGGGCCTCACGGATGTTCGCTCGCTCTCGATCTTTGGGTTGAGCGACATCAAGATCTATTTTGATTTTGATACAGATATCTTTCGCGATCGTCAGGAAGTATTGAATCGGCTGAACTCGGTGCAATTGCCTTCCGGGGCGGTGCCGTCGCTGTCCCCCTGGTGGGCAATAGCCGAAATCTATCGGTATGAACTCACGGGGGCCGGCGAGACCACGCTCACGGATTTAAAAACGATTCAGGATTGGCAGGTCCGTCGGGAGTTCCGACGCATTCCCGGTGTCATCGACGTTACCGCATTCGGGGGGACGACTAAAGAGTATCACGTCGATATCGATCCGGGACGATTGATCAGCTATGGCGTCAATCTCTCTCAGGTCATGTCCGCCTTGACCAATAGTAATGCCAATGTCGGAGGCAACTATCTGACCATCGGCGCGCAGAACTACAACATTCGTGGTCTCGGCCTCATCAATGGAATCTCGGATATCGAAGATGTGATGGTGGCTGAAAAAGGCGGAACACCGATTTTCGTCAAGACATTGGGGAAGGTCGCGGTAGGTCCACGGGTGCGTTTGGGCAAGGTCGGTATCGATGAGCGCGACGACGTCGTCGAAGGCGTTATTCTGCTCCAGCGGGGGTATAAGGCGCTTAATGTTCTCGATAAGGTTCGAGGAAAGGTTGAGGATCTGAACGCTTGGAAACTGCCGGCCGGCGTCAAGATCAAGACCTTCTACGATCGCACAGCCTTGATCCATACGACGGTAGAGACAGTCACGGATATTCTCGTCAGCGGCATGGTGTTGGTGTTTATCATCTTGTTCGTGTTCCTGGGGCATTTGCGCGCAGCCCTGATTGTCGCCTTGACGATCCCACTCTCGTTGCTCTTTACCTTTTCGATGATGGTCCTCATCGGGCAATCGGCAAATTTGATCTCGCTCGGATCCATCGATTTCGGGATTATCGTGGATGCCACGCTGATCATGGTGGAGAGCATCTTTTTTCATCTCGCGCACGGGAGAACACATGGATTGACGGTCCATCAGCAGATCGTGCGGGCCGCCAGGCAGGTGGGACAGCCGATCTTCTATTCCACGGCGATTATCGTGGTGGCGTTCATTCCACTCTTTACGATGACGGGTGTGCCGGGAAAGATATTCGCGCCCATGTCCATCACCTATGGGTTTGCCTTGGTGGGCGCCCTCTTGATGGCCTTTACGTTGGCCCCTGTCTTGTGTTCCTTCTTACTCAAAGGAACGATTAGTGAGGAGGATACGGCGATCGTGCGGGTAGTCCGTCGTTTCTACAATCGCATCTTGGAGTGGGCGTTGGATCATCGGGCTGTTGTTACCGGCGCCTGCGTCGGTCTTCTGGCAGTGACCTTCGTGGCGTTGCAGTCGATGGGGGGAGAGTTCATGCCGGCGTTGGAAGAAGGGAATCTCTGGGTTCGTGCCACAATGCCTGTGGATATTTCCTTCAACCAGGCGGCGCGGTTGACGAGCGACATTCGTCGGTTGTTCCGAAAAACGCCCGAAGTCACGACTATTGTGTCACAGCTGGGCCGTCCGGACGACGGCACGGATCCGACAAGTTTTTTTAATGCCGAGTTTCTGGCCAATCTCAAGCCGGAAAAGGAATGGCGCCACGGGTTGCACAAAGATGAGCTGATCGAAGAAATCGAGGGGCGACTGAAGGAGATTCCCGGAATCATCTTCAATTTTTCGCAGGTGATTCAAGACAATGTGGAAGAAGCCATGTCGGGAGTGAAGGGAGAGAACTCCATCAAACTGTTCGGCGCCGATCTGAAGATCATGGAGGGGAAGGCTACCGAGATCGAACGTGTCATGCGGCAGATCCATGGCGTCAAAGATCTGGGGATCTTCCGTCTCGTAGGCCAGCCGAATCTGTTGATTCAGGTCGATCGCGAGGCAAGCGCGCGCTATGGACTACAAGTGTCGGATGTGAATGCCGTGGTGCAGGCTGCTGTTGGAGGTCAGGCCGTGACCCAGGTGTATGAAGGAGAACGGCTGTTCGATCTCGTCGTCCGGTTTCTCCCGGAGTTTCGGCAGGATGTCGATGCGATCGGCAACATCTTGGTCAGCACGCCGGATGGGGCGCGTATTCCCTTGAAGCAGGTGGCCACCATCACGACGCAGACCGGTGCCTTCATTATTTATCGCGAGAACAACGAACGCTATATTCCGATCAAGTTCAGCGTGCGGGATCGTGATCTCCAAAGCACAGTTGAAGAGGCTCAAGTTCACCTGGCCAAGGAGGTGAGTCTCCCGGAGCGGTATCGGATGGAATGGGCGGGTCAATACGATCAGCTCAAAGAAGAGCAAAAACGATTGGCGATGGTGGTGCCGGTCAGTTTGATAATCATCTTGTTTCTTTTGTACACCACCTTCGATTCGCTCAAGAACGCCTTCCTCGTCTTGAGCACCGTCCCCTTTGCACTCGTAGGAGGCGCCCTCTCGCTGGTGGCCACTCACACGAACTTCAGCATCTCGGCTGCGGTCGGCGTGATTTCGACGCTTGGGGTGGCCATTCTTGGCGGAGTATTGTTGATCTCCCGGATTGAAGATTTCCGGCGCACGGGGTTGACCCTGCGGGAGGCCGTGCGGAAGGGGGCAGATGTGCAGATGCGACCGATTCTCATGGCGACCCTGGGCGCAGCCATCGGGTTGTTGCCGGCCGCGCTTGCGACCGGCATTGGATCGCAGGCGCAGAAACCGCTCGCTCGGGTCGTGGTCGGAGGGATGCTGACGGCGGCGGTGTTGATTCTGGTAGTGTTGCCTGTATTATATGAGATTGTCCATTACCGCAGTGCGAGAGATCGAGAGGGGGGAAAGGGATGACTGTGCAACAACGATATGCATGTCGATGGATGATCGTTCTGATGGTGTTAATGTTGGGAATGGCTCAGACCCTATGGGCCGAACCAAGAGAGAAAGGATGGGTCATCCCGGTTCAGGTGCCTTACGAGCCGCCTCCGAAGGTACAGGATCTGCCGTCTGAATCCGTCCCACAAAATACGAAACCGTTGACGGCTGAAGAGCTTCAGCGCGCGGAAGCCCTCCTGCCGCTGATGGAAGGCAAACAAGAGTTTTGGGCGATGGGGGAATTCGTCCATCTCGGCGAACCATCCGTACCGGTGCTGATCAAGGGTTTGACGATGCCGGGACCGCGCATTCGCTACAATGTCATAGAAACGATTTCGATGTTGAAGGCGGCCTCGGCGGTTCCGGCCCTCGTCGCAGCAGCCAAGGAACCGAACGAGGTCCCGCGGGTGCGCGAACATGCATTACGGGTTGCCGTTCGATTGGATCCGGCCAAATCCGTGGACGCGATCGAGGTGCTGGCCAAAGATCAGAATTCGACGATTCGGAAGGCTGCCGCGTTCGAATCCCGGTATGTCAGGGAGAAGGCGGTGGTGCCGATTCTCATCGGGATGATTGCCGATGAGGAACGTTTTGTAGCAATCTCCGCGGTCCAGTCACTCTGGATCCTGACTCGCCATGAAACGGAATTTCACGATTGGGAGACGTCGACCAAACAAGACCGTCAAGAGTGGATGGGTGAGTGGGTGGAATGGTGGAACAGCCAGAAGGATAGCTTCGAACTGCCGGATCCAAAACGGTCAACGCGTGCTCGCTAACGGGCATTGGCGCATGAAGCGCGAGACGGGCGAGAGCTGCGCGACGTAGACTGCTTGGATTCCATCGCTTCGCCCGTCCCGGGCGTCTTGCCCGTCTCGCGTGGACATGCGAAACCTTGCGGGGGCGAAAAACCCTGTGCTATATTTTTGTGAGTCCACCCTCTCGTCTCATTGTGTGAAAGAAGGATGTTAGGTACGCTCCATGGCTATTCTCCCGATTGCAAAGCTCGGTAATCCCATCTTGCGCCAGATTGCCGCCGAGGTTGATCCGCGCGATATTCGCACGAAAGATCTGCAGGGATTCATCGACGATCTGTTTGAGACGATGCTGGATGAACCAGGGATCGGCTTGGCGGCCCCCCAGGTATCGCGCTCGATTCGACTGGTCGTGATGGGCTGTGAAGGGGATGATGGATTTCCTCAAACCGTCCTCATCAACCCCAAGATTGTGTTCTATGGTCCGCAGCAGGTTGAAAACTGGGAGGGCTGTTTAAGCGTTGATGGATTGCGGGGAAAGGTCACGAGGCCGGCAGCCGTGAGAGTTCAGGCACTGGATCGTGATGGCAAGTCGATGGATTTCGAAGCGACCGGTCTCTATGCGGTCTGTATCCAACACGAAATGGATCATCTCATCGGGAAGCTGTTTTTGGATCGGATGACCGATATGTCGACGCTCACCCAAATCACCGAATTTGATCAGTACTGGCGACACGATCCCGTTTCCGCCATTTAACTTGCCGTGAAGATCCTGCGCTTGTGAAAACCCTGCTTCGAGTGCTCCAGTATCTCAGTCCCCACCGTTCAATGGTGGTCGGCACCTTTCTGTTTGCCGGGTTAGCGACCGCGTTCGAATTGATCCCTCCGTGGCTGATCAAAGTAATCATCGACGACGTGATCCAAGCCGGGCAGACACAGCTTCTCTTTTGGGTATTTCTAGCCCTCTGTACCGCCTATGTGCTGCGAAACCTGTGCGGGTCGATGCGGATCCGTCTCAACAATGGGCTGGAGCAGCAAGTCGTCCATGACCTGCACGTCCAGGTGTTCTCCGCGCTCCAGCGATTATCGATCAGTTTCTACGAGAATCGTCCGACGGGGGAGATCATGTCGCGGGTGCTGAACGATACCGAACACATGCAGCGCATCTTCGTCGACGGGCTCGAAGAGATCATCACGGCCGGGCTGACGCTGATCGGGATCATGATCGTGCTGTTCATGCTCAATTGGAAGCTCGCTCTGTTGGCGCTCGTGCCGATTCCCCTCTTGGTGGTGGGAGCTGCGCTGTTCACCAAACGCATCCACGGGTACTATCGCGTGATTCGAAAGGGGTCGGCCGAACTGAACGCGCTCTTGCAAGACGTGCTGGCAGGCATCCGGGAAACGATGGGTTTCAATCGTCAGCCTTACGAGCAGGAGCGATTTGCCTGGAAAAGCGATCGGTGTCGGCAAGATACCTTGAAGGCCATGTACCTCTGGTCCTACTACTCCCCGGGGATGATGCTGATCGGGAGTCTTGGCGGGGCCATGGTGCTCTGGTTTGGCACCGCCGAAGTCTTGCAGCACCGTCTATCCGTGGGCGAGCTCGTGATGTTCATCTCGTATCTTGCGCTATTCTATGTGCCGATCAATCAGATTCACTCCGTCAATCACATGTTGCAGCATGCATTGGCCGCAAGCGAGCGGGTGTTCGAAGTACTCGATCTCGTCCCGGAGGTTAGGGACCGCCCAAATGCTCATGTGCCGGCCTCTCGATTGAAGGGGGATGTCGACTTTCATCGCGTCGGGTTTCATTATCGAACTGATGCCCCCATTTTGACCGACGTCACGATCTCCGTCCGTGCGGGAGAACGCGTGGCGCTCGTCGGCCCGAGCGGAGCCGGAAAGAGCACCACCCTTAAGTTGCTGATGCGGTTTTACGATGTGACGCAGGGAGCCATAACCATTGATGAGTATGACATCCGCGATCTGCCCTTGGCCTTTCTTCGAAGTCAAATCGGGCTGGTGCAGCAAGAACCATTTTTGTTCAATGGCACTGTGAGGGAGAATATCCTGTACGGTGACCTCTTGGCCGGGCAGGATGAGGTTGAATCGGCGGCCAAAGTGGCCCGTGCGCATGACTTTATCATGGCCCTTCCTGAAGGTTACGATACCTGGATCGGGGAACGTGGCGTCAAGCTCTCCGTTGGGCAGCGGCAGCGGGTGTCGATCGCCCGTGTGATTCTGAAGGATCCTCCGATCGTCATGTTCGACGAGGCCACGTCGAACATCGACACGGAGACGGAGGTCAAGATTCGGGAGGCGCTGGACGATCTCACCAGAGGGCGGACGACGATCATCATTGCCCATCGCCTTTCCACCATTCATGGCGTCGATCGAATCATTGTCCTGGACCATGGCCAGGTCGTTGAAGACGGGACGCATGAGGAATTGATCGGGCATGGAGGGGTGTATTCGAGGCTGTATGACGCCCAGTTCCAGGTGTAGCAGGATGCTGAAAAAGCCCGCCAGCTTCGTTCTCGCCTCGAAAGCATCCTCAACGTAGCCGAGAGGCTACGCCTCCGGTGCTTTCATCGGCTGTGGCCTTGCTGGACGGCCTTTTTGAGCATCCTGCAAGGTTGTGTCCTGATACCCATGAACATGCGAGGCATTGAACGATAGACGTGCCAAGGTTGTTTTCTCTCCGCCCGTTCGGCCGTTGCGTGTCTGACCGTTGCGGATGGCTCTCGTCCGCCAGTATACTAAGATCTACTTGAAGGGAGAGTGAGCCGATGGTATTGGTTTATGAAAGCGATCCGCTGGACAATGATGATGCGCGCGGACGGTTTTATCATGTCTGCCGTGGGCGAATCGATCGGACGGAAATCCAACTTCCGACTGGCGAGAAGGTCTATGAATGTGCCGTCTGCGGAATCGACCTCGAAGCGGAAGACTTTTGGCTCGCGAGGCAGAAAGGGTCGGTATAAGACGTAATGGCCGGGAGTGCAGGACGAAAGACCGTTTCCGTATCGCGGGGGCTGATGATGCTCTGCGAGACTTGCTATGACCAGGTCATGGCCGACAAATTAACCGACGCTAGGAACTTTGTGGCGAATCACGATATCCTCTTCGATACCATCTGTCTCGGTTGCACCGACATCAACCGTCCCCTGATCGATGACATGCTCGGAAGTTCAGAATGAGGATATTGAAAAACCGGTCTTCTCACCCGCCCACCCCTGCGCGCAGAGACGCGCCTTTACCCGAGAGGCGTTCTCGCATCGATCAGACCCTCAACGAACTCCAGAGGGTACGCCTCCTTTCCTCGCTACAGCCTTGCTGAACGGGCTTTTTGAACATCCTTAGGGACGTGCTCGCCACCTGACAAATTTCCTATCCAGAGCGTCCGAAATTACTTGCAGGTCGTTCCATCGAAGTATACGCAGCTTGTCTCCCCTGATTTGACTTTCCAGGTCTTTAGCAGGGGCGCTTGACCATTTTCCCGCATCTCAACGACGAAATCCGCGAGGCCTGAGATCGGGAGTTTCTCGAGGTGCGGCTTAGCCGTATCCGGAACGTCGATCCAGAACACAGCTCCGAGTGTGGAAATCAAGATTCGATTGTTCTCCTTATCGACATTAATGATGGGGCTGTAGAAACTCTTGTCCCCGGCAAGGCTTGGGTATTCGATCAGGACAAGGAAAAAGAGGCCGAAAAAGACGGTGAGAAGAGTCGTACGCATGTATGGCATGACGAGCACTCCTTCTTATGAGGTCAATGAGGGGACTATTATTGCATTGGGGGCAAGAGGAAACAAACTGGAAATTATCGAGCGGGGGTGGCCTCTTGAATGTCGCTAGGTTGTCGTGGTGATCTGTGCCGGTGTGACCGTCCCACCCTTGATCCAGTAGGCTCGAATATCCGGCGTCGACTTTTCCATGAGGGAGATGAGCAGATAGGCAGGGATGGGGAGATTAATTTTTGGCCAGATTTCCTCGTAATCGGTGGCGATCTTGATGTCGGTGATGGAGGGACGGGCCGGGTCGTGTGGATGGGAGTGGTAGACCACTTGTAGATCGAGCCCTTTATTTCGAATATCCTTCTTCGCAGCGGAAAAGTCCTGCATGTCCATCACAAAGGCAATCTCGGCCCGTTCAGCCGGAGACAGTCGTTCCAGGTGCGAAGCCTTTGCCGGATCGAAAGAGGACAATCTCTCGGCTCCTTCCAGTGCCACGATATTTTTGATTCGGTAGACCTGGGTAACGACGCCCTTCATTCCGGCCAGGAGCCCGCAACACTCGTAGGGATCGAGTTCCCTGGCATGATTGACCATATCATCGAGGATCGCTTGGGGGATGATGAGATCCGACACGGTTAGATTGAGCAGGTGACGGTATAGTCACTGCTTAGGTTGGTGATTGTCGGTGTGGGCCCGCAGAGGCGGCAAGCCGGGTCTTTGGGGCGGCTGACCTTTCTAAACTTCATCTCCAGGGCATCATAGATCAGGAGACGATCGGCGATGGTTTCGCCGATGCCGAGAATTTCCTTGATCGCTTCCGACGCTTGAAGAATGCCCATCGTCCCTGCGAGGACTCCCAAGACACCCGCTTCTTGGCAATTCGGCACCAATCCGGCCGGCGGCGGCTCCGGATAGAGGCAACGGTAGCAGGGATAGCCGGCATGGGGTTTGATCGTCGTGAGCTGGCCTTCAAAGCGGAACATGCTGGCAGAAATGAGCGTCTTTTTTGCAAAGAAACAGGCGTCGTTCACGAGAAAACGCGTGGCAAAATTATCAGAGCCGTCGAGGACGATGTCGAAGTGGGACACCAACGCAAGAATATTATCTGAGTCAACGTTCTGATGATACGTCTTGATCGTGATCTCCGGATTGATGGCCGACAAGGTTTTACGGCCAGACTCCACTTTCGGCATGCCGACTGTGGCCGTGGAATGCAGGATTTGTCGTTGCAAGTTTGAGAGGTCTACGACGTCACCATCGACCAGGCCGATGGTGCCTATGCCTGCGGCAGCAAGATAGAGTCCAGCGGGTGAGCCGAGCCCACCGGCGCCGATGAGCAAAACTTTTGCCTTGTTCAGCTTCATCTGGCCCTTGCCACCTACCTCGCTCAGAATAATCTGACGGCTGTATCGCTGGATCTGTTGTTCAGTGAGTTCCATAAGATCGTTGATGTCCTCTAGCCCCTTGCCTCGCACCTCTCGCCCATCTTCATTCCACTACATTCAATTCGATCGGGTCGACGACGATGCCTTTCTTGCGAAGGCCCGCAATTGCCCGGTCGATTTCCGTGCTGTCCCCCGTCAGTTCGAGATCCATCCACCCGGTGGTTTCACGTACGTCGGCTCGTCTGACGTTCGTGACGACCTTATATTCATGACCGATCTGATAGATGATCGGTTCTTTGATCTTGTCTTCTGGAAATCGAATGTGCACCCTCATATGCGGCATGATGAGCCTCCCGCAATAGCGGGCACGATCGAGACTTCGTCGCCGTCTTTGAGCGAGGTCTCCTTGCCCTTCAGGAATCGAATATCTTCCTCATTGACATAAATATTCACGAAACGACGAAGCTCTCCGGTGTCGTCGCAGAGGCGATCCTTAATGCCGGGGTGGGAGACGTTCAAGATGTCGATCATCTCGACGATCGTACGGGCCTGTGCGTCGACCTCCCCCTGTCCCTTCGTCAAAGGACGGAGAGGGGTTGGAATGCGAACTTTAATCATGCGTCACCACCACCGTGTTTCCCCATCTTAAAGGTTTGCTCAAAACTGACCAGACTCGGCTGAATACGGTGGGGCCTACCGACCGCATCGATGACAGCTTCCTGCGTCTTCAACCCATTGCCGGTGATATAGGCGACCGTCACATCGCGTTTCTTGATCGTGCCTTGTTTCACCAGCTTTTGGAGCACGCCGATCGTCACACCACCGGCGGTTTCTGCGAAGATCCCTTCGGTTTGCGCCAACAGCTTGATCCCTTCCACGACTTCGTCGTCTGAGACCATGTCCATGGCGCCCTTGCTCTCGGCGGTCGCTTTGAGGGCATAGTACCCGTCTGCGGGATTGCCGATGGCCAGCGACTTGGCGATCGTTTTGGGCTTCACTGGCTTGAAGAAATCCCGTCCCGCTTTGAAGGCCGTGGAAATAGGGGAACAGCCTTCGGCTTGTGCTCCGTTGATCTTCGTCCGCACGTCGTCGACGAGCCCCAAGGCCTTCATTTCATGGAGGCCCTTCCAGATCTTCGTTAGGAGCGAGCCGGATGCCATCGGGATGACCACTTGGTCCGGCGTGCGCCAGCCGAGTTGCTCCACGGTCTCGAATGCCAGCGTCTTTGAGCCTTCGGCGTAGTAGGGGCGGACGTTGATGTTCACGAAGGCCCAGGCATGTTCACCCGCGATCTCGCTGCAGAGGCGATTGACATCGTCATAGTTGCCTTCGACCTCGACTACGTTCGGCTTATAGATCAAATTCCCGAGAACCTTAGCTGCTTCCAAATCGCCAGGAATAAATACATAGGCGCGCATTCCCGCGGCAGCCGCATGGGCGGCGACGGAATTGGCGAGATTGCCGGTCGAGGCACAGGCAATCGTTTCAAATCCCAACTCGCGAGCTCTGGTGATGGCCACAGCCACGACCCGGTCTTTGAACGACAGCGTGGGATGATTCACCGTGTCGTTCTTGATGTAGAGCTCATCCAATCCGAGGAAGGCGCCGAGATTCTTTGCGCGCACCAGCGGGGTCATTCCGGCATGCGGGCCGAGAAATGCCGGCCCTTCCACCGGGAGGAGATCGGCATAGCGCCAGATACTCTGCGGTCCGTCTTGGATTTTCCTGCGAGAAATGCTCTTCTTGATCTCCTCGTAGTTGTATTTCACTTCGAGGGGGCCGAAGCACATCTCGCAGACATGGATCGCCTTCGTCGGATAGTCTTTCCCGCATTCGCGACACACGAGCGCTTTCATTTTGGCCATGGTGACTCCACCTCGCTACGTCAATGATTAGGACCGGACGGTACAGCCGGCAAATGGATCTCCGTCATCGAACAGTTCGGTTATCGTGGGGTGCGCTCCGCAGAGCGCGCAATCGGGATTGCGTTTTACTTTGATTTCCCTGAACTGCGTTTTGCGTGCATCGAAATCAAGGAGCCGATTCGTAAGAGGATGACCGATACCCAGAACGAGTTTCAAGGCCTCCGTCGCTTGGATCGTGCCAATGATGCCCGCTAACACACCGATGACGCCTGCCTCCTGGCAGGAGGCAACCAGCCCGGCCGGCGGCGGAGTCTTGAACACGCAACGATAACAAGCTGACTGCTTGGGTACAATGGTGGTCACGCGCCCATCGAAGCGGAGGATGCCGCCGTGGACCAATGATTTTCCGGCAAAGAAACAGGCGTCGTTGATCAAGAACTTAGCCGTAAAGTTGTCAACCCCGTCGATCACGATATCGTACTCGCTGATGATCTTGAGGGCGTTGCCGGCCGTGAGCCGCTCTTCGTACATCGAGACCTGGACGTCGGGGTTCAAGGCCTGAATCTTCTCTTTGCCCGAGAGGACTTTTGGCCGGCCCACGTCCGATGTATGGTGAAGAATTTGCCGCTGAAGATTGGTCAGGTCCACCACGTCGCTATCGATGAGGCCGATCGTGCCCACTCCGGCCGCGGCCAAATAAAGCGCCGCCGGCGAACCAAGGCCTCCCGCACCGACCAGGAGAATCTTGGCCTTAGCGATCTTCTTTTGCCCCTTGCCACCCACCTCTGGAAGGAGAATATGGCGGCTATAACGGCTAATTTGGTCTTCAGTAAATTCCATGACAGTCAGTTACCGAATCCAAAAGGATGCTCAAAATGGTCGATGTTCTCACCCGCCCAACCTCGGCGCGCCGAGACTCGCCGTTCACCGAGCGAGGCCGCAGGCGAGAGAAAACCGGAGGCGTACCCTCTGGGGTACGTTGAGGATTTTCTCAAGCCGAGAACAAAGTTGGAAGCCATTTTCAGCATCCGTTAAATGTTGAAATACTTTTCGATGCTGATATACCGTTCGCCGGTGTCGCACAGGATGGTGACCACGTTTTTGCCAGGCCCAAGCTCTTGGGCCACTTTCTGCGAGGCGAAGACGTTGGCTCCGGCCGAAATTCCTACCAAAAGCCCTTCTTTCTTCGAGAGTTGCTTGGCCGTTTGATAGGCCTCGTCATCGGTCACGGTCATCACACGATCGAGAATGGCCCGGTTCAACACTTTCGGGACGAATCCCGCGCCGATGCCCTGAATTTTGTGGGGCCCCGGCTCTCCACCGGATAAGACCGGCGATCCGGTCGGTTCAACCGCAACCACTATCACGTCGGGATTGCGTTCCTTGAACACTTCTCCGCAGCCGGTAATGGTGCCGCCCGTTCCTACTGCCGCAACAAACGCATCGATCCTTCCGTCGATCGACTCGAGAATCTCCAACGCCGTGGTCATTTTGTGCATGGCTGGATTGGCCGGATTAGAAAACTGATCCGGCATAAAGTACGATGGATTCTGCGCGATAATGCTTTCCGCCTCGCGGATCGAGCCCTTCATCCCTTCCCAGGCCGGTGTCAAGACGAGCTGCGCACCATAGGACGACAAAAGACTTGCCCGTTCCATGCTCATGCTTTCCGGCATCACGAGGATCAACTTATAGCCACGAACTGCAGCGACCAATGCCAGTCCGATGCCGGTGTTTCCACTGGTCGGTTCGACGATCGTGCCTCCGGGCTTTAATGCACCCAGTCGTTCTGCCTCGTTAATCATATTGAGACAGATCCGATCCTTGACGCTTCCGCCGGGATTGAAAAACTCGACTTTCCCATAGATTGTCGCCCCGCCGATGGGCGAGAGCCGGTTCAGACGTACGAGGGGAGTCCGCCCAATGAGTTCGGTAATGTCTTTGTGCATCGACATCGGCATGCTCACCGGCCACCTCCCATATAAAACAAGAACTCGACCCGGTCGCCGTCGTTCAGGGTGGTGGTGGCGAGATGATTCCGATCCAACATGGTGTCATTGACCTCAACCGCGACCATTTGCGGTTCGATCTTTTTGGTTTGGAGCAGGTCGAGGACAGTTCCCCCCGAAATCTCTTCTGCCTTGCCATTGATTTTGACCTGCATAAAGACTCCTAACATCGCAAAGAGATTAAACAATTTCAACACGTTATCAAAGTGACTTCGCCATTGTCAAGGCAACGGACCCGGCTGGATCGTTGCTTGACTTTGTCCGTGATCCGCCTCCACTATGCCACCTTTTGGAGGAGCGATTGCATGTGGAAGCGCAACTTCATGTTCAGGTCCGCCGAGGCCACTCCGCTCAAAGAATCGGAAAACGAGCTGTTTCACGATACCGATCCAGCCATGGATAGCACCGGACTCCAGTTAGAGAAGTTTTTATCGGTTTGGATTCAAGGCGATGGAGAGGACGAGAAACCGACGGCCTTCACCAACATGTATGTCCGCACTGCGACATTGGATTTTCAGAAACGGGTCGGCTTCCTCCAACCTCTCCAAGGCCGTTCACACCAGATCAAACAGTTGCTCACGCCGGGCCAAAAGCAGTTTCTGCAACAATGGCTCACCAAGTCGGCGCCTCAAGCCTGGGAGGCCACCGACGATCATTTCAAAATGTTGTTTGAACTTGAATGATTTCGGTCTGCCGTCCTCCATTGATGAGAGTAGTCTGCTTCACCTCCGCCGTGAGGTTGCTGTGCCTTGTCATATTGATACTTGCGGTTCCGGTCGGGGCCGGCTGGAGCGCGACCGTGGAGGTCTACTATGCTCCGGATGATGCGCCACTCGATCGGCTGGCGACGCTCTACGGGCATGCGAAACACTACCTATATGTGGCGGTCTATGGGCTGACCTCTCCCCGTGCAGTGGAGGCGATGGTCGCGGCGAAGAAGCGGGGGGTCGATGTGCGCCTGATCACGGATCGGCAGCGCACCGAAGACGTCAAACAACGCACGGCACTCCAAGCGTTGCATTTGGCAGGCATTCCCATTCTGGTGAATGAGCACGATGGGCTGATGCACCTGAAACAGGTCGTGATCGACGATGAGGTGAACACCTCCGGTTCGATGAATCACACGACAAGCGGCAACCGGTACAACGATGAACGGCTCGACGTCATAACCGACCACGCAACCACCGTCAAGGCACGGGAAAAATTCCTTGCGATGTGGAACGATCACGTGAGGTATCGGGCGTGGGACACGCATTGAGCGGCATGGCAGGCTCGATCGAACAGACCGACGTCGCGGTGGTGGGAGCAGGCGGGGGAGGAGCCGTCTTAGCCCTGGCACTGGCGAAGCAGGGGATCAGCACCGTCGTGCTGGACCAGGCCGCTGGCCCGCCTCAGGGATTGCGCGGAGAAATTCTCCAACCGAACGGGCAGCAAGTTCTCGATCGCTTGGGGGTATTGCAATCCTTGCCGACCGATGCCACGAAATCCGTGCAGCACTTTCATTTTTGCCGGGCCGGAGGGACGCGTCTCTGTAGCATCGACTATGGCGATCTGCCGCCGCCATACAACCGTGCCATCGTGACCTTGCCGAACGTGGCCCACCATGCCATTGTCGCGGCGATACAGCAGCACAAGAGCGTGACGCTCCGTTACGGGACCTCCTTTACAGGACTATTGCGGGAGGGAAACCAGGTGGTGGGATTGTCCACGCAGGGGCAGGAAGGCACGAACCAGATCCGCGCCAAAATTGTCGTCGGTGCCGATGGCGCCTTTTCGAAAGTTCGTGAGGCCCTGAAGATTCCCGCCGACGTGCATCTTTATCCCGACGGGTATCTGATTGGGATTCTTGAATCGGAGGAGCCGGTTTCCGAATCGTTCTACTACGTCGGACAGCGGACTATTTTGGGTATATTCCCGGCGACGGGGAACAAGGTCTATCTTTTCTATATGATTCCCAGCGGCTCGATGGAGACCGTGAAGCAGCGTGGTATTCCAGCATTGCAGCAGGCATGGAGCCGGATTGCGCCGCAATTCAGCAGGCTATTTCTGCATCTGAGCGACTGGAGCCAGACGGCTTATATGCCGACCGGTCGGGTGCGAACGCCGACATGGGTCGCGGATGGCGCCGTGCTGATCGGCGATGCCGCCCACGCGATGAATCCCCATGCGTCGCAGGGGCGCATGCAGGCGATGGTCGATGCCATGGCGCTGTCCGATCTGTTGCCAGGCTGTCTTGCTGATAAGGATTATTCAGCCGCCCGACTGAAAGCCTTTGAGCGAGTGAGGAGACCGCAGGTCACCATGTTGCAGCGATTGGCCGACCAACAAGTCTTCTACTGGAATACGGGGAATCCAGTGGTGGCCTTTCTGCGCGATCGCGTGTTTCAGACGCTGGACCGGAACGCTCGGCTTCGCTACCAGGTCCTGTCGACCACGGCGGGGTTTCGGACGACGGCGCCGTTCAATCTGCTCGATCGCGTGATTGCCGCAGGGTTTCTCCCCGATTTCCGTCCGAATGAGAAATCTCCACATCCGATGTCTTCGTGAGGAATAGTGGCATGACTGAACGTGTGATCGAGGGATTGTCGGACGAGATACAGAAGCTGCTGCAGACCTACGTGAAGGACGTCAAAGGCCGGTTCGGGGACCAGCTGGAAGGCATGCTGCTCTATGGGAGTGCCATCCGGGGAGAATTTCTCCCGGGGCGGTCTAATCTGAATATCCTCCTTCTGGTGTCGTCGTACGACAGTGCCGTCCTCAAACAGTACGGTTCCTTGCACCGTCAATGGAGCAAGGAACAGATTGTGGTCCCGCTTTTTCTAACGGAAGAGGAGTTGCGCACGTCGGCAGCGGTATTCCCACTTGAGTTTCTGGAAATCCAGGAGCAGCATCGTGTCCTGGGCGGGCGCGATCCCTTCATCGGCTTTCATGTAAAGACCGATCGGTTGAGAGAGGCCGTGGTCCAGGGCCTCACGAGCCATCTGCTTCGTCTGCGTCAACGCTATGTCGAGGGGGGCGGAAGCGATGACGCCACGATGATTTTGCTGCCGCTCTCTATCACCTCGACCCTTCCCCTCCTGCGCGGGGTCCAGCGTCTCCTCGGGCGTCCTGTCCTTTCTCAGTCCAATGCGGTGATCAAGGATGTGGCCGAGCAGCTGACACTCAATCTGCAAGGTTTGCTGGACGCCTTGTTGCTCAAGCGCGGACAGATTTCTCCCGGCCCTCACGAAGTGCCCCGTCTCTTTGACCGATATCTGCAAGCTGCGACGGAGCTCACTCGCGCAGTCGAGCGACTGTCACAATCGGGGCAGCGATGACGAGGATCTCTGGCATCGTCATGGTACTCTGCCTTGTCTTCTGTGAAGGTCTAGCCCAGGCCGTTCCCTACGATCGCCCCAAGCTCCAGTTGCCGGAACCGCGAGGGTATGTGAGCGATCATGCTCAGATAATCGATGGAGATTGGAAAGAGCGCATCCGGTCCGTCTGCCAGGACCTTGAACGGAAGACCGGCGTGGAAATGGTCGTGGTGACCGTCTCAACCATCAAGCCATTCGGGTCGGCCAACGAGTATGCGACGGCGCTCTATGAAAAGTGGGGCATTGGATCCACGCAACAGGAGCATGGCGTACTGGTGTTGGTGGCGGTGCAGGAACGACAAGCCGCGGTCACGCTTGGCCGACAAATGCTGCCGGTGATTACCCCCACGGTGATGAATCAAGTCGGGCACGAATACTTGCAGCCGTCGATTGAGTTGGGACATTTCGGCGAAGGGCTCTATCGATCCGTGGTCGTGTTAGCTGCGCCGGCGCAAAACGTGCGGGTGGGTTCTCTCTCGAAGTCACATTTCAAAGGTGTGGGCTTCTGGATCACTCTCTTCACCAGCATCGGGGCGATCTCTTTCTTCTGGTGGATCAGCCGACCGGATCTTCGCCATCCCTATAGACGGATTCAAAAGGGTGAGTATTGGGGAACAGGGCAGGGAGGATTCGGTGGGAACTTCGGAGGGTTCGGGGGAGGAACAAGTGGAGAAGGATTTCGGTAGTGTGGCCTGGTCGTCCCCTGTTCGTGAAAGGGGCACGCTGGGACAGTGCTCATTCGACGCGCGCAACAGAGGATCGACCAGGCCGCACTATCTTTGAGTGGAGCCGAGCGACCTTGGAGGGTTCTTGGGGCCGTTGGCTCGACCCAGTTTTCGCAGGAGAGTCTGGCGGACCAAGAGGAAAGGGTTTGCCGGTGTGGGCGGTCACGAAACAACAAGGATCAGCAATAGCCACCTGCCGGAATGAAACAGTTTACGGTTTCGGCTGGGGCACTGTTGGGCGCGATTCTTTGCGGTCCCAATTCGTCGCGGTGACACAGAGCTTCAGTTCCTGTGCGGGGACAGCGATATCGCGAATGGTGACGAACGCGCCGCCATGTGCGTCATTGGTCCAGACGCGAATGGCTTGAGCCTTTTCCAATGCACTCAGATAAATGGTGGTGTATAGAAGCTCTGTGAGTGGGACTCCATTCTGATTGGTTGTCGGTTCTTGATAGGACACTGTGATGCGGGTTTTTCCCGCCGGAAGAGGAGTGGGCAGAGTGGGGCAGCCGTCGGGAAGTGTCTCGACGGGCTTCGTTTCATTTTGCAGTTCGCTACCCTGGGCATTCTTCTCAAGAACCTTTCTTGATGGTCCAGTCAATCTTGATGGTCCAGTCTCGCAGGCAGTGAGAGCCATGCCTGCCGCAAGAAGTAGCCACATCGCGAAATGTCGGTTCATATTGATTGCCCCCAGGGTCATAGCACCCATTCCGGCTAGGATACCGGCTCCTGCCGTGGAACGTGGCGTCCTTCTTCCAGATCTTGCAGATCGGCCCAGGCGGTGAGGTCGGTTCGGGAAGGATCGACTGCGTCTCTGAGCTTGTTGAAGTATTCTTGTTTTTCCGGCGTGCTCGGTCCGCGTGTCAGCATCATGTCGTTCCACTCGTCCAGTTCAGCCGGTTTGTGAGGCTTCGCCGTCTTCCTGAACCAGTCTGCAACACTTTGATCGATTGGATTCGTTTTGACGGCTGCGGTGAGCTGATCGGCCGTGATCCCTGCGAACTCCATGAGCCGTTCATCCATGGGGCAGGGGTAGATGTATTCGCCCTCAGTGCCAGCTAGCACGGCGCGGCACTTATCGATCATCCGCGCCAGATGGACGTAGCCCTCCATCTTGACGCGCATGCTGCGAGGAAATACCTTTCGAAGGTCCATCGGCTTCTCGATTGAAGTCTTCTTCACCGTGGCCTCTCCCCTTGTGGGAGAGAGGGTGGGCAGAACAAATCGTTAGAGCAACTTGTGATTCTTGAATGTCAGGGTCTTCACGATCACTTCGCCGTTTTCGTATGAAATGATTCGGCGGGCGGCCGGCAGGTCCGATGATCCGACGCGCACGTGGCTGTCGGTGAAGCTCTCCACGTTGGTCAGCTTCCCGTCGGTAGGTGAATAATAATATACGGTATACTTCGTCGTCAGGTTCTTCTGGTCTTGGGTGATCGCGCTCTCTTCCACGTTGATCGTAAAAGCAATGGGAGTCATGCCTGGATGTGCCATTTTACGATTGATCTGGGTCATGCGATTGTCTTTGAGGCGGTAGAAAGAATTGGAGCCGTGAATGTTCAGCTTGGTTCCGAACGGGTGCCCGTCTTCCTCCATGGTCAATGAGTACTTGCCGTCCGATTCCTCGAAGCTTCTGGGGCCACGGTGCACGGCGATCATGCCGAGCTGTTCCTGTGCCCATTTCTGTATGTCACCATCTCCAAGCTGCACCGATACTTCGCGGGGGCCTTTCACCGTGACGGGTCCGCTCACTTCCTTTCCATTCACATTCACTGTCAGGTCGGCAGTGAATCCCTTAAAGTCCTTCTGCCAGCGGGCGGTCTTCTCGAAGGCTTGCCGAAGCATTTCGCGGGCCTTTGGATCGTCGGCGACTGTGGTTTCTTCCTGTTTCCGTTGTTGCTGTTCCATCGGGTAGACTCCTTCTTGAAAATTAAACAACCACCGCATTATACGCATAGGGTGAAACCTGCCACAAGCGAAGCCGGATGCTGAAGAGCCTACCAGCTTCGTTCTGGCGGCATTGCGAAGCAGCGTTCCCTCAAGGTTTTGCTGCGCCGAAATTTTTCCGACAGACGGCTAATGCGGAGAGCTCCGACGACTAGGATCTATATATGCGATATGCGCTAGAAGAAATTCAACATTTCGGTTATACTCGCGCCGCGCAAGGGGTTTATGCCCCATGCAGAACGAAAGGATGGACATGGAACGACGGGCTGCTTCCCATACCGAAGAAGAAGAGATGAACCATCGGCGCCGGTTGCTGAACGCCGCGAAAAAAGGCGATCAGAAGGCCATTGGCAAGCTCTTAGAACTCTATCAAGTGCGGATCTATAGCGGCGATATGGTGACGAAACTGAATAAAACATCCGCGACACACAAACTTCAAGCTCAGCTCGCTGAAGGAAAGCCCATGAAGGGTGGTTCAGGGAGCCATGGCAAGAAGACTGCACCTGCGAAGTCGGCGGCAAAACACGGGTCGGCGAAAGCCGCGACCCATCCTGTCATCTCAAAGTCCAAGGCAAAGCCAAAATCTAAGGCAAAAGCGCGCCCAGCCAAAGCAGCACCAAAAAAACACAAGAAGTAGCCAAGCTGCGATTATTGCACGGCCACTCGTAATCCTCCGCCCGCGAGCTTTGAGGCGATCTCTTCCGCTTGTGCCAGCGAACCGGCAAACACAATGGCTTCGCCATCATGATCGATCTTCCATGCCAGCTCGAAAGCTTTTGTGCTGTTCATCCCAGGAATGTATTGGCAGAAGAGCTCAATAACTTGTTGGTATGTATGACACTCGCAATTGAATACAATGACCCGCGCGTCGATTCCGGTATCTGTGCCGGTGCTGGTCGTCTCTACCGGGACGGGGGGTGCGAAGGGCGGTGTCGTGCCTGCCATAGAGGCGAATTCTAACAGACTTGGTCCCGCTTTTTAATATCCGACTCGAATAAGAAGATGGTTGGTTCTCAGCCAATTCTCTCGGAGGCAGGATTGCGCATACAGTGCGAAGTGAGCAGGGGAGTCGGTGACCGGTTGAAGCTGATGTGCCAGCGCCAGGGTCTGCGTATAGACGAGTGAGGCGGATGTCTTGACGAGGGCGAGCCCATATTCAAAGTGGTATCCCTCTTCAAGGGTAAGGCGCCTCCTCGAAAGTTCCCTCACTCGGTCGAGATCGTAGGCCTGCTGACTAAAGGAATTGTCCATGAGGTGCAGGAGTGCGGCCGGGCCGGCCACGAGATTGTCGCCGATGCGAAGACTATGGGACGGCTCGAATAGTCCACGTTGGAGACGACGGTCCCGACGAAATGCGTTGTGAAAGTGTGCTCGCCACAGGGGATCGTGAAGGTCCCGATCGACGGCCGCTGCTACGGTCGGTGAAAGCGGTCCACTTACGTCGTAGCCTTGCACCAGGCGTCCGGACTCGACGAGATCCGGGAAACTCATGCCCATCCGGTCTTGGAATGCGGTGATTCCCGACATGGGGGTCAATTGCAGTGCCATGAAGTCGCGAAAATGGACGGTGGCAAAGCGAGTCAGGAGCCGGGCCAAGGTCTCCGGGTGGCACAGATGAAAGGGATAGAACAGCGCGAGGGGAGGTAGGGGTCGATTCATCGACAAAATCTCACTGTCATGTTACGGTTTGCGCGTGCGATATCTCTTCACGTCGTGGTTTGACTTCCTGCTCATCTTTGTTCCGATGACGGTCGCGCTCGAAGTCTTTCGAGCCGATCCACTCATGGTCTTTGTCTCGGCGGGGCTGGCCATTATCCCGCTGGCAGGCCTCTTGGGGCGAGCCACCGAGCATTTGACCACCCACGTCGGTGCCGGCATTGGGGCGCTGCTCAATGCCTCGCTTGGCAATGCCGCGGAATTGATTATCGCACTGGTGGCTCTGCGTGAAGGCCTTCCCGAAGTCGTCAAAGCCTCTCTGACCGGCTCGATCCTGGGCAACATCTTACTCGTACTTGGAGTGTCCATGTTTGCAGGTGGGATGAAGTACGAACGGCAGAAGTTTAATCAGACAGCGGCCGGAATGGGCGCCAGTCTACTTCTCCTGGCTGCTGTGGGGCTGATCATTCCCGCGCTCTTTCATTTCACCGCCTCCGATCAGGGCGTCATGATTGAACGGAAGTTGAGTCTCACAATATCCATCGTATTATTCGCCATTTACATCGCAAGTTTGTTGTTTTCGTTGAAGACGCATAGCCACCTGTTTGCCGGAGAAGCGCACGATGCCTCCGACCTGGGAGAACAACCGTGGACCCGCCGCGCGTCGATTGCGGTGCTCACAGTGGTGACCTGTCTCGTGGCCTTGATGAGCGAGATGTTGGTGGGAGCGCTGGAACCGGCTGCGCATCGGCTTGGGCTGACACAAATTTTCGTCGGCGTCATTTTGGTCGCTCTAGTAGGTAATGCCGCCGAACATTCGACAGCTGTGTTGGTGGCGCTGAAAAACAAAATGGATCTTGCCTATGGTATTGCGGTTGGGTCTAGCCTGCAGATCGCTTTGCTCGTCGCACCACTGCTCGTCTTTGCTAGTTATTTCTTCGGGACGCCCCTGGATCTGATCTTCACCCCGTTCGAGGTGGCAGCGGTCACGGTCTCGGTTCTGATTGTGGGATTCGTAGCGATGGACGGAGAGTCTCACTGGATGGAAGGTGTCATGCTGGTCGGAGTATATATGATGTTGGCGATCGCCTTCTTCTTTCTACCCGCCTAGCAGAATCTAGATCTTCGTTTCAGAATTTCTCGTCTTTCCAGCCGGTCTCGTTCGTCTATCCGCGTCAGAATTTGTCCATGTCGATGACTTCGGTGGCTTCCCACAGATTTTTTATCTCTGCATCCGCCAGGTCCTTCACCCGATCATCTTCTGTTTCTTTGCCGAATTGAGGGGATTGAGTCGGCATATTCTCGTCCTTGATGGACGAAGACGGCTCTGTACTGGGCGGCGAATGCTGACCTTTTCGCTTCTTTGCAGGATCCATGTTGACGGGCATGGTATCTCCAGGGTGATATAGCTTCAGTGTCCACTCTCATTGGAGAAAAAGTCAATGCTTGCGGTGCCGTGAGCGAGAGCAAGCGGGCCTCTGCTGGCAGGCGGCTAGTACAACTGCCCGGCAATCGTGTCCGCCTGGAGGAGGCCTCGTGACGATAGTCTGCTCCGCACACCGTCTTCTTCGATCAGCTGTTGCTCGAGTAACCGTGCGGTGACTGCCGCATGCCCGTAATTTGCCGCATGCTGATGAAGACGGCTTGTCGGAATCCCCTGAATGAGCCGTAAGCCGAATATCACAGCATCGCGGAGCTGTTCTATCCCCGAAAGCCTGATCCGATCTTCAATCGGGAGGCGGCCTGCTGCAAGCGATGTGTCGTAGGCTGCGAGGTCGGCCACGTTGCCAAATCTTGTCCCGTCCAGATAGGACTGTGCGCTTGGGCCCAATCCAAGGTATTCGCCATTGGTCCAATAGAGCAGATTGTGCCGGCAGGCATATCCCGGTTTGGCATAGTTCGACACTTCATACCGCTCGTAGCCCGCGTTGCGGAGGAGGTGTTGTGCGACCTCGTCCATCTCAATCTGCAGTCCTTCATCCAGAGCCGGACTTCGTTGCAGCCGGATGTTGGAAGCGAGTCTCGTATCCTCTTCGACCGTGAGGGCATAGGATGAAAGGTGTGTGGGTGTCAGGGCGAGGCAGTGGGTCAATGTTCGCCGCCAGCTCTCGAGGCTTTGACCAGGAAGCCCATACATCAAGTCAAGGTTGATGTTCGTGAATCCTGCGGCTCTGGCCTGCGTGACCGCTGTGACGGTTTCACGGACAGCGCCGGGCCGTCCGACCCGAGCGAGGTCGCCATCCTCCATCGATTCCGCGCCGAAACTCATGCGGGTCACGCCGGCCTGGAACAGTCGCACGAGATCCTGCTCAGAGATCGTGGAGGGATGCGCTTCAACGGTGATTTCACAGTCTGCGGGGAGGGCGAAATGCGTGCGAATCTCAGCGAGGATTGCGAGGAGCTGAGTCGCGGCGAGCACCGTTGGTGTGCCGCCACCAACATAGACGGATTGGATGGGACGGCCTGTGACTAGGTGTTCCTGAGCGGACAGTCCAATCTCATGAATGAGGGATCGGACAAAGCGCTCTGCACGGCCCTCGCGATGGATTTCAAGGTAGAAGGCGCAGAAGTCACAGCGCTGGCGACAGAAAGGGATGTGAAGGTATAGACCGAGGGGAGCTGGCGTCATCACGACAGGCTGAATCCTTGAGGTTTTGAAAAATCCCGCGCGAGGACGATTTCAATTTCATCGCTAGGGGACTTCCCGCGATTTCGCACATGTGCCTGCCAGGACTGGTGCTGACGCAACGATTCGAAGAGCACCTTGAGCAGATCCGGTTTGATTCGGGCTTCCCACTCTCGTACCCAGGCAAGGTCCTCCTCATCGCCCTCATAGTCTTCGGGGAACGAGGCCTCCAGGCTGAATCGAAGGGTAAAGGTCTTTTCTTCCTGGTGCATACAGCTCCTGACAGATTGCGAACTGGCTGGCCTGATCTTATAATACCGACTCAGCACAATAAGGAGAATGATCCATGCCTATCTTCGAATATGTCTGCGGGGAATGCAAACATCGATTCGAGCTGTTGGTGTATGGCTCAACGCAAGCCGCCTGTCCAAAGTGCCGGACGACCAATCTCGAGAAACAAATTTCCGCGTTCGGGGTTGGCGGCACGGATGGTTGGGTGCTGCCAGGTAATGGCGGAGGTGCCTGCGGGAGTTGCGGCGACCCACGCGGCCCCGGTTCCTGTTCCACGAATTGACCATGGAATCAAGCGAGCAGATCCTGCAGCGCACGATTGCCACCATCTCCCAATCAGACCCGCTTGCGAAACTGCTTGAACAGGTGAGACTTGGCAGGATGAAACCCACCGATGCCGGGTTGCGTGCCGTGACCGACTCCTGGCTGGGCACCTATCAAAAGGCTATCGAGTCTGGTGGACTCACGAGCCAGGCCTTGCGCCGCATCGACCCACATCCTCGTCTGGCAATGTTGATCGAATGGGGAGTGTTAACGGATGAGCAGCAGGCGGTCGCTGCCCTCCGCATGAGTTTTGAACAAGCCGTCGCCGCCGCAACGGAGTGATCTCGTCCCATGAGGGCTCTCTGGGTTTTCGCCGTTTTTACCCTGACCATGGGATCAGTCGGGGAAGGATGGGGCGAAGACGTCATCGGTGCGAGACCTCTCCTGACGATCACGCGCAAAGATATTTCGACGATCCTGCCGCCGGATTACCGGATTCTGATCGATCCCCATTCGATTGAAGAGTTTCTTGACGCACTGGATGGGAGCCCGCCGGATTGGGGCTTAGTCTACGGCCATGGCCATCACGATCCTGACCATGATGAGCGGTTGTTCACACTGAACCGGGAGCGGGATGCGAAGCGCGAAGGGAAGGAGCCGCTCCAGTGGACGGTAGTGTTTCTCTGGTCCGGAGAACTTTCCCGCTATGAGCCAACGGCGGACAGGTTCAGTGTGGCCATCGGGCCAATCTTGACGTCAACCAGGTGGGGTGTTGTCCGATTCAAAGCCGAAGAACTCCCGGGCAATCTGTTCGTGATTCCCGACATCGGTCAACGTGACATCCTGCGCCGACAAGTAGAGACCGGTCAGAAAGTCGATATCGACATCGTCATGATGGGTCGGCTCGTCCCCGAGGAGTCGCTAGTCTATGACTTCTCCCACGATGAGGAAGGCCTGGGTCTCATCATGCCGATTGTGCGGATCGAACGAATTGAGTATCTGCTGGCCCGGTGATATCCGTACCCTTTCATCGCTCCCCCAGCATAGACACGCTACAATGCATCCTTTGCGCAGCGGATGCCGGTGCCACTAGGGCGGCTGTCCATGGTGCCCCAGTCGCGGTCGCTCGTGCGAAGACTGATAGCAGGCTTCAGCCAGGATCCGCCGCGCATGGCTTTGATCGCACCGCGAGGTGGTCCTTGAGGGTCTGAGAGGGGAGCGTCTTTATAGTAATTCGGGTTATACCAATCCTGCACCCATTCAGCCACGTTGCCCGCCATGTCATGAAGGCCATAGGGACTCGCGCTTTCCGGAAAGCTCGCGATCGGCATGGTGAGCACTTCTCCTTTAATGCCTTTGTCTTTTGAAATCTTGGCTCCCTCGCCTCTGATCCAAAAGGCCTCCCAATCGGTTCCGCTCTGAAAGTCGATGGTTCGCCCCGCCCAATAGCTGGCGCTATTGGCTTTCTTGAAGTCCCATTCGTTTCCCCAGGGGTAACGACGGCCATCCGTGCCGCGCGCGGCCTTTTCCCACTCCGCCTCGGTTGGCAGACGCTTGCCCATCCAGGTGCAATAGGCAACAGCATCCTCCCAACTGACATTCACCACGGGATGGTTGCCGATGCCGGAGATCGGCGCATTCTTCTCCCACAACGTGGAAGCAGGACTCGCGTTTGCCGGCGCGCGATGCCCGGTCGCCTGGATAAATCGTTCATAGGCGTCGTTCGTGACTTCGTTGCGGTCGATCCAGAATGGTGCAGTGAGCACGAGCCGTTGTGGCTGTTCGTCGGGAAGACCGTCACTGCCTTCCGGACTCCCCATCAGGAATTCTCCGCCAGGAACAAGCGCCATGTCGTCCGGCACAGCTGCACTGAGAGCTAATGGCTGATCACTCACCGCTGGAAGGAGGGAAAGTGAGAAGGAGAGCAACGCAACAATAAACGCCTGACTCACCGTGGGGACTTCTTCAATCCACAAGCTTTGGCGACCGCATCGCGATAGGCCTGCCAGAGCGTCAGGCATTTCTTGAGGCAACTGAGGACGGCCTGTTGTTGGATCCGTGTAGTGGAGTGATTCACTACCATGGCATAGGCATCATGGCGGTGGCCGGCTTCAACCATTTGGTGCGCGCGAATCAAGTCCATGGAATCGGAGGGCAGGCCGTAGTATTTCACCAATGGGTGGCGTTGGACGATCGCTTCGATTTCTTCAGCCGTTTTTGGTTTGGATGGGTCGGCGATTTCCACACGATCCTTCACGCTGCCTTCTACGAAGATAGTGAGGGCCGCTGCTCCGATGACCCAGTCTCGGTTATTCGAGACACGGTCCAGCCAAGCGCGGTAGCGCCGACTGGCCGGTAGGAGACGCACGGCGTCAAAGTCGCGTGCCGGCAATCCAAGGCCTGCCATCATGGTCAGGAACAATTCCGGGTGCGACTTTCCCAAAGAAAGCCCTCCGGTGTCTTCTTCGTAAATATTATCGGCGAGCATTCGGCGGACCGGAGCCGGGGGATTTTGTCCGTGAATGCGTGCCAGGAACACAGGAAAGTCACGTACGTACACGCCATATTCCTGTTGAAAATGGCGTTTAATTTGATCGACGGTCACCGTTCCATCTGCAAATGACGGCCAGGCCCAATGATGCTTGCGGTCCATAATGCGTAAGAGTTCTTCGCGGAATCGGCTTTTGGTCATGGAACGCGTCATGTCTGTTGCCTTCCTAGTGGGCGGCTCGTTACAATCTCGACGACGTGGGGATCTTTCAATGAATCATGTGACGATTCAAAATCCAGAAGATATTTTATCGATGCTGGCAGACGTTTCCTTGCGAGGGTCGGGTTTTGTGACGGATTGTCTCCTCGACTATGTTTTGGAAGAAGGCTTCACCGAACCGATTTTTCTCAACGCCAGCGGGGAAGATCCTGATGCCTACTTTAAAGGCCATGCGCCCGCATGGGCGGTGTATCAGATTCGAGAATGGAAACGTGTATTGACCATCTCGGGTGGACCGGGAAAAACGCGCCGCGTGCAAATTACGGAGACCCCCTAGCCCGTGGATGAGTGTAAGTGGGATGCGAAAAAAAAGCAACGGAACGACGCGGGTCAGCTACCAGCGGCTGATTTGAGCCTGGAGCGCATCGCATGCCGATGATCCGTCTTACTGAGCCACAGAGCATGGGTGAACTGGCGATGATCACGAGTCTGCTTGAGGGCAGCGGCATTGCCTACATCGTTCAGAACGAACATATGAGCAGCCTATATCCAGGACTTCCCATTCTCACTTCGCGTGTCATGGTCGACGAGTGCGATCAAGTCCATGCGGAAGTGCTACTGAGGCGACTGCGATTGTCGGTGCGTGATGTCTCGTCGCAGCCGTAGTTCACAATCCTGCAGGATGCTCAAAAATGCCGTCAGCAAGGCCGCAGCGAGTGAGGGCCGAGGCGTACCCTCTGGGGTAGGTTGAGGGTCTGAACGATGCGAGAACGATGCTGGCGGACTTTTTCAGGATCCTGCTATGTTCGCGGCTTTGGGGTGTGCGGGTTCGACGGAGTCATCGTGGGGAGCCGTTCTCCTGATCCTTGAAACCATCCGCCGATGAGGGCGCTTTCTTCAAAATACAGATAGCGGTGTTTCACGACTGCGGCGCTTTCCCAATCTTCAAAAATCCATTCCTCACGACGAATGCCTTCTTTGGTGAACGTCGTGTTGATCGTTTGGGGTCCTCCCCACGCTTGTAGCACCTGTTCTTTCGACATGCCGACCATAACGCGATGTTCCGCGATATGCTTTTGAAAATCCGGGTCCTTGAGCTGTGCAACGAGCGGTTGGATGACCATGAGGAGGACAAACAGCCCAAGCCCGGCGTAGATGATGAGCCGAACCGGACGTCGGCGAAGGAAAGGAGTCGGTTCTTCGAGATCAGTTGAAGAGGGGTTCATCGCTTCTTGGGTGGCAGCGGTGGTTTGATGCATGGTCTGATGCATCGTAGCAATGTGAATCGAAAGGAGTCAAGGAAGCGAGACTGGTTGCCTCAATCTAATCAATAAGATGTGAGTGCTTGGTATACTTGTTGTGATGTGCGCACCCAGACACGAAATCCTCAGAGCTGAACGATATGGTTTCCGGCTCAATGGCAGGGCGGCTGTCACAGTTGGAATACTGCTTCTCTTGATCAGTAGTCTCCTATTCCCGGAAATCGCTTTTACGACGACCATCTATTCCTATATTGATGAGGGGGGCACTCCGGTATTGACCGACAATTTCGAGAGTGTCCCAGAACGATACCGTGCGAAAGTGCAGGTAACGGAGCAGGTTTCCAAATCTCCATCAGACCATTCTGTCGCCGTAAGACTACAGCAAACGATAGCTGGTTGGACACACAACACTGGCCTTGGACTCAGTACATTCATTCCAAATATCTCGGGGCTGACCCACTATCAATCACAAGTTCTCAGCATCGGCGGCGCCGCCGCGGTGATCTGCCTACTCATCAAGCTTTTGGTGCGCAGCCAAGCCGTCCGTTTCCTCTGTCTATGGTGTTTAGTCATGTTGGGTTTGATCGTTCCCGGTTTGCTCTTTACCTCGCAGGATGCCCCGCTGGACCTATTCCGTGATCAGGCCGGGAAGGCCCAAGTGAAACAGCAGGAGCGCCTCCAACGCCTTCCCTAGCCTCTCTTTTCCCTGACTCATCGCTGCGTCTCGACAGGCAGGCTCGCTGCTCGTTCGGTCAACATACTTTTTTAAGAATCCCCCCGTGCCTCACTGTTCCGCGTGTCCATCTCATAGAGCGGCCAGTACGATTTCGAGACAAACCGTTGCGAATAACGCGGGCTACGTGCGGCTAGTCCGCGTATTTGGGGACGGGAATTTTTTTGGCTGTGGGCGGCTGGGGAGCTACTGGTCGCTCTGAGTATTCTCGTGAGTAGGGGTTGAGGATAGGGTCATGGGTATGACGCTGGCGTTGTTTCACTAGATCGATACTTTGAGTGCTGATTTCCACTCGATCGATAAGTGCCTTGGTCGTAAGCGGGTCCGGCAGCCCTTGTAACGAGAATAGCTGGTAAGCCAGGGTCCAGTCCAGCTTGTCTTTGGTGGCCTCTTTCACAATAAAACGAGCCTGTGGTGACGAAGGGCCTGTGAATAAAAGCAGCCAGATATTCGACCGGAACGAGGGGGACGCAGCATCCTCTGAGGGATGGAACTCGGGAACGAGTGAGGGGACCTGTGCAAGGGGGACGGCAGGAGAAAATTCGATATCGACGAGTCGAACGAATAACGGGCGATTGTCGCTTTGATCGTTCAGATCAGCGGCGAAACTGAATGAGTATCGGATATCGATTCCGTCACGTTTAAAGGTATAGACATCTTCGCCGTTTTCCGGCGAAACCAGTTTCCGAAAATACTTCTCCCAATCAGTGATGGTGTAATAGGTAAAGACGCGCAACGCGGCCTTCCGGTCGCGGACTGCCTGCGGCATCCCGAGTTTTTGATGTAATTCCGTTTGTGTCAATCCGAGGTATCCATCCTCAAAATAGGGTGTGGCGAGGGCTGCAACAGGATGGAGCCAGACGAGGGTGGCCGAGGAAAGCAGTAGCAGCGATAAAACAATTACGTGGACGGAAAGACGCAGGAGCATAGTTTCACCCCAGCTAGTTTCGGCATCGTATCGGCGGCTTCCGTCGCTGTCAAGGCGCGACGATCGGTATTACTTGCTGGCATAAGAACCTGTCAGTTATGATGGCCCGACTTCCTATACAATCACATCGGGTTCTCTCGCAGAAGCAGGTCTTATGAGTGGATCGTTAGAAGCCTTATTGCAGCGGCGCATCCTGGTCCTCGACGGGGCCATGGGAACCATGATTCAGCAGCGAAAGCTGGATGAGGCAGCGTTTCGAGGCGAGCGGTTCAAAGATTGGAAGAAAGATCAGAAAGGTCACAACGATCTGTTGAACCTCACACAGCCTGCCATTATAGAGGAGATCCATCGCCAGTACTTCGAGGCCGGCGCCGATATTGTGGAGACGAATACATTTAACTCACAAGCCATTTCTTTGGCTGACTATGGCATGGAGTCGCTTGCCTACGAGATTGCGAAAGCCGGTGCGGAATGCGCCAGGCGTGCTGCGGACCAAGTCAGGATTGCGGAGCCTGGTCGGTCGTGCTTTGTGGCGGGGGCGATCGGACCCACGACGAAGACGTCGTCTATTTCAACTGATGTCAACAATTCCGCAGCACGAGGCACCACCTATGACGAATTGGTAACAGTCTATTACGAGCAGGTTCGTGGCTTGGTCGACGGCGGAGTCGACATTCTGTTGGTCGAGACTATTTTTGATACGCTCAATGCGAAAGCTGCGTTCTTTGCCATCGACAAGTTCTTTGACGATCGGCACATCAGGCTTCCCCTCATGGCCTCGGTGACGTTTATTCAAGCCGGGAGCAATCGTGGGGTGACCGGCCAAACTATTGAAGCATTCTGGAATTCCATTTCCCATGTGCCTTTGCTCAGCGTCGGCATCAACTGCGCGTTAGGTCCCAAAGAAATGCGCCCGTTGATTGAAGAACTCTCGGGCCTGGCCCCGATCTCCGTGAGTTCTCATCCGAATGCCGGACTGCCTAATCCATTGCTGCCGACGGGGTTCCCGGAGACACCCGATAGCCTGGCACCTCAATTGAGGGAATGGGCGCAGAACGGCTGGTTGAATATTGTCGGTGGCTGTTGCGGGACGACACCCGGACATATCAAGCTGATTGCTGAGGCTGTGCGGGGGCTTCCACCACGCGTCCCGCCCGTCATCGAGCCGCATACGAGGCTAAGCGGGCTGGAAGCGGTGACGATCAGGCCGGAATCAAACTTTGTGAATATCGGTGAGCGAACCAATGTCACAGGTTCGCCGGCTTTCGCCAAACTGATTCTGGGCGGCGATTATGAAGCCGCACTCTCGGTTGCGCGGCAACAGGTCGAGGGGGGTGCCCAGATCATCGACATCAATATGGACGAAGGCATGCTCGACTCCCAGGCTGCCATGCAGAAATTCCTACGATTGGTCGCGTCGGAACCGGATATCTGTCGTGTGCCCATCATGGTCGATAGTTCGAAATGGGACATTCTGGAGACGGGGCTGAAGGACATCCAGGGCAAGCCAGTCGTCAATAGCATCAGTCTCAAGGAAGGCGAAGCCAAGTTTCTCCAGCAGGCCAAACTGGTTCACCGATACGGGGCCGCCGTGGTGGTGATGGCCTTCGACGAGCGCGGCCAGGCCGATACGTATGAGCGCAAAATCGAGGTCTGTGAGCGGGCCTATCGCCTTCTCACGGAGCGGATCGGCTTTCCAGGTCAGGACATCATCTTTGACCCGAATATCCTCACGGTGGCGACTGGGATCGAGGAGCACAATAATTATGCGGTGAACTTCCTGGAGGCCACGCGTTGGATCAAGGCGCATCTTCCTCTGGCGAAGGTCAGTGGCGGCATCAGTAACATTTCCTTCTCGTTTCGCGGCAACAACCGCGTGCGCGAGGCGATGCATGCGGCCTTCCTCTATCACGCGATCAAGGCCGGTCTCGACATGGGAATCGTGAACGCCGGACAGTTAGCGGTATACGAAGAGATTCCCAAGGATCTACTGGAGTTGGTTGAAGATGTGCTGTTGAATCGCAGGCCGGATGCGACAGAACGATTGGTCACCTTTGCCGACACCGTCAAGCAACAGGGCAAAGCGGCGGTGAAAGACGATGAATGGCGTTCGGGTACGGTCGAGGAGCGCCTTTCCCATGCACTCGTGAAAGGCGTGACCGACTATATCGAACAGGACATCGAGGAAGCCCGATTGAAATATGACAAGCCGCTCCATGTCATTGAGGGGCCGTTGATGGCCGGGATGAACATCGTGGGGGACCTGTTCGGGTCGGGCAAGATGTTTTTGCCTCAAGTGGTCAAGAGCGCCAGGGTCATGAAGAAAGCCGTGGCGTACCTGATGCCATTCATGGAGGCTGAGAAGCTAAAATCAGGTGCGTCGAGCTCAAACGGGAAGATCCTTCTCGCCACGGTCAAGGGCGATGTGCACGACATTGGGAAAAACATCGTCGGGGTTGTCCTGGGATGTAATAACTATGAGGTGATCGATCTTGGGGTGATGGTGCCCTGCGAACAGATCTTGGCCGCTGCACGCCTGCATCAAGTGAAGATCATAGGGCTGAGCGGACTCATCACCCCATCGCTGGATGAAATGGTTCATGTGGCACGCGAACTGACGCGTGAAGGACTCGATCTGCCCTTATTGATCGGCGGTGCAACTACAAGCAAAGCCCATACGGCCGTCAAAATCGCCCCGGCCTACGACCATTCAGTGGTGCATGTGCTGGACGCCTCCAGAGCGGTGGGCGTCGTCGGCAGTCTGGTGAATGACGATTTGCGGGATGACTTTTCCAAGAAGGTCCGTGCCGACTATGATCAGATACGCCAGACCCACCAGGACCGGGGATCCAAACCTCTTTGGACATTGGTTCGAGCCAGGGCCAATCGATTCTCTTCCAACTGGGCCGAGGTCGACATACCGATACCGTCCTTCACTGGGGTGAAGGTGTTGCCGCAGCAATCGTTGGAGCAGCTGATTCCCTATATCGATTGGTCGCCGTTTTTTCACACATGGGAATTGCGCGGGCGCTATCCGACCATTTTCGAAGATGCGGTCGTCGGTTCGAAGGCCAAGGAGCTGTATGACGATGCATTGGCCTTGCTTCACAAGATCGTGGAGCAGCGCTTATTCACCGCGAACGGAGTGTACGGGATTTTTCCTGCCAACAGCCTGGGTGACGATATTGAGATCTACGCCGATGACAGGCGCATGACGGTCTTGACGACGTTCCATACCTTACGCCAGCAATCTGAAAAGCCTCAAGGGCAGTTCAGTTATGCATTGGCGGACTTTGTCGCACCCAGAGAGTCCGGCCGGGCGGATTATGTCGGAGCCTTTGCCGTGACGACGGGAATAGGGGTGGATGTTTTGTGTCGAGAGTTCGAGCGGGACCATGACGACTACAATTCTATAATGGCTAAAGCGTTGGCGGATCGCTTGGCCGAGGCATTTGCCGAGTCGCTCCATGCGCGCGCGCGCCAAGAGTGGGGGTATGGTAAGGAGGAACGTCTGACGACGGAGGATCTGATTCGCGAACGCTATCGTGGGATACGTCCCGCGCCAGGCTATCCAGCCTGTCCCGACCACACTGAAAAACGGCCGCTCTTTGATCTATTGTCCGTAGAACAGCATGCAGGAATCACGCTGACTGAAAGTTTTGCGATGTGGCCGGCTGCCTCGGTCAGCGGGCTATATTTTGCTCATCCGGATGCCAGGTATTTCGCGGTGGGGAAAATCGGGAAGGACCAGGTGCTCGACTACCAGGCACGAAAGGGGATGTCTCTTTCTGTGCTTGAACGCTGGTTAGGGCCGAACCTGAACTATGAACCCACTGGAGGATAAATGGCGCGCAGGGGATGAGCGAGTGTCTCGACAGGGAGGTGGGCTAGGAGACTTCTGCAAGGACCTTCGTGAGAGCCGGTTTCCCGATTGCCGCGGTCAGCGCTGACTTCACCCACCGATATCGTTCTTCTGCCCAGCGATTTACGTCCTCTGAATTAGTAAAGACCAGTTCCCAGGCCTTCGTTGCGTCCAGCATCAACAATTGATGCGAGTGGGTATTGCCGGAAATATAGACGACGAGCACGGCGGATTTTCCGGTGAGGCTGATATCCGTGAACACATGCAGCATGGCACCATCCGGCAGTGTGATGTCGCGAGACGCGGCCTCAACGAGGGGATGGTAAAGCCGCTGAAGGAATTGAGACGTCACTTCATAGGCATTGGTCGTACTTAAGAGACGGGGATTTGGTTTTTCTCCGAATAGGTTCTCAGTGAGATAGGTCGCAGCCTCCCATGTCGGCATGACTCCGGAGGTCACCAGCGATTCGCAGAGATAGGCGATCCAATTACGTGTCGCCCCCTGCTTGCGGGCCGCCGTCGTCTTCTTTGCCATAATCGGCAATCCTTTCGTCAACGTCGAAATGGTATGGGTACAGGACCTGAATGTCTGCTCGTGGGGCTGTACCTGACGAGATGACGAAAGTATATCGGCGGGTGGAAAACCGGTCAACGAAATGACGAAAACAGCGCTATGGCTCGCGGATGATTCCGTGCGGCGGTTGGTCGGCATACTGGTCATGGATGCGCTTGATGTCGTCCAGAGAGGCAAAGAACACATCGAGGAGTTCGGGGTCGAAGTGTTCGCCCCGATGTTTCACCATGAGATTGATGGCGTGATCGAGGGTAAACGCCGGCTTGTAGACCCGTTGGGTGGTGAGCGCGTCGAAGGCATCGGCGATCGCGGCGATCCGTCCTTCCACGGGAATCGCTTCGCCTTTCAACTTTCGGGGGTATCCGTTGCCATCCCAACGCTCATGATGGGTCCAAGCGATCGACGCCGCCACTTTGAGGATTTCCGCATCCGATCCGCCGAGGATGCGATAGCCGATCTCGGCATGCTGAGAGATGACGTTGAATTCTTCCTGCGTGAACTTGCCGGGCTTCAGAAGCACATGATCCGGCGTACCGATTTTTCCGATGTCGTGCATCGGACTGGCAGTGCGGATCAAATCGCACCGTTCCGATGACATCCCATACTTCCTGGCAAGCAATTCACAGTAGTGACTCATGCGCTGAATGTGCTGTGCCGTGGCACTGTCCCGGTATTCGGCGGCGATCGCAAGTCGTTGAATCGTTTCCTCCCGTGAGAGACGCAGCTCCTTTTCACTTCGTTCGAGCCACTCGAGCGCTTGCTGGAGAGCCATCGTCCTGGTTCTGACGATGTCTTCAAGGTTTTCTCGATGCAGGCGATTTTCAAGTTCAAGCCGGCGGCGGCGGAGCGCATTGGCGACATCGATCAAGACTTCATTGGACTCGAACGGCTTGATAATGTATCCGAAGGCTCCCATGTCCAACGCAGCATTCGCCAGCACCGAGCTATCGAGACCAGTTACCATGATGACGGCGGTATGGGGGTGCTGGCTCAGGATATTGCGGACGAGATCCATACCCGACTCGCCAGGCATGTTCACGTCGCACAAAATCAATGCAAAGGGCTGTTCCTCTAACCTGGTGCGTGCCTCACGAGCATCGGAGGCGAGAACCGTCTCATATCCATGGGTTTGAAGCATGTATCCCAGCAGTCGACGGATCGGCTCTTCGTCGTCGATGATCAGGGTACGCTTGAGGTCTAGGAGGGATTGCTGGGTAGATCGGTCAAGAAGCAACGTCATGGTTAATTGGTTTTGCTATGTGAAGAGAGAGACTGTCTCGGGTCGGTGGATTCTCATGCTGTGACGGTGTTTAGGGATTCCAAGAGAACTGTAAAGGCATCTGCACCTTTTATGCCAATATATTGTGAAAGTTCAGCACGTTGTGGGCCTCTTATCAGATGACGTTTTCTCAACCGAGAAGTAATGGGATGCCGCGCTACGACAGTATTTTTATAGAGGGGACTCACATTCGTACATGAGAGTTCGGTGTGCCAACCTGTCGGCGAGAGTAAACATTTGTACAGATTTAGCCGTTCGCGCCGCGTATTTTTGTACAAGTCGATCGGCAGAGATGATGAAGACGTGCGTCCTTTGAGCATGCTCCAGAAGCTGCTCCGGAACGCAGGCCAGTTTCATTGCGCTTTCAGAAGGCCTTAACTATAATGCGCCGCATCATAAACAGGAGTAACCAATGAATGAGTAGTGCAGCGGCAATATTGCGTGTGGATGGGCGGCGAAAAGATCAGCTTCGTCCGGTTAAGGTGACGCGGAATTTCATTAAACATGCCGAAGGATCCGTCTTGATCGAAATGGGCGACACCAAAGTCATTTGTGCCGCCTCGATTGAGGAAAAGGTACCTCCCTTTCTGAAGGGGAAGGGGCAGGGATGGGTCACGGCAGAGTATGCGATGCTCCCTCGTTCGACCCACGAACGATCTCCGCGTGAAGCGGTCAAAGGAAAGCAGGGCGGCAGGACGCTGGAAATTCAACGTCTTGTCGGACGAGCCCTCCGTGCGGTGACGGATTTGGGTCAGATGGGAGAGCGGTCGATCTGGCTCGACTGCGACGTCATCCAGGCCGACGGAGGAACCAGAACGGCTTCTATTACAGGAGCGTTCATTGCCCTCGCCGATGCGTTTACCGTCCTCAAGAAACGAGGCCTGATCAAAAAACGTCCTTTGACGGACTATCTTGCTGCCATTAGTGTGGGAAAAGTGGGTGGAGAAATCCTCGTCGACCTGGCCTACACAGAAGACTCAATGGCCGATGTCGACATGAATGTGGTCATGACCGGACAAGGGCGTTATGTCGAAGTCCAGGGCACGGCGGAACGGACTCCCTTTGACAAAAAGGAAATGGATGAGTTCATGGCGATGGGATGGAGTGGAATTCAGACCCTCACTGCATTGCAGAAGGATCTGATCGGGGAATTGGAGTAGGGACAGGACGATGATTCATGAATTGGTCCTTGCCACTCGCAATCGGCATAAAGGAGAGGAACTTGCGGCCCTTTTAGGCGGTCTCGGGATCACGATTCATACACTCGATGAATTCCCGGATGCCCCGGACGTGGTCGAAGATGGGGACACTTGCGAGGCTAATGCACTCAAGAAAGCGCGTGCCATTGCCGCATTCACAGGCTTGCCGGCCGTCGCCGACGATACGGGGCTGGAAGTGGACGTGCTTGGTGGGCAGCCCGGTATTTATGCGGCCCGCTATGCCGGCGAAAACGCAACCTACGAAGACAACTGCCAAAAATTGTTGCGGGAGTTGAGGGGCATACCTCGTGAACGACGAGCCGCTCGTTTTCTGACAGTCGCGGCGATCGCGCTTCCTTCAGGCGAAATACGGGTGGCACAAGGCACGTTGGATGGAGTGATTGTTGAACAGGCGAGCGGCACGTTAGGATTCGGATACGATCCTGTGTTCTTCATTCCAGAACTAGGGAAGACGTTGGCGCAGCTATCGGCGGATCACAAAAACACGATCAGTCATCGTGCCAAAGCCTTCACTCAGGTCAAGGACCTGTTACGGGAGATGGAATTCGAGACCCTCGAGTCGAAGCATAGCGCAACCCGGTAGCGCGCCAGCATTGGTGGCGCAGTATGGGAGATTGCTGAAGTCCTTAATAGAAACCGAAATTCCATTGCCCATGCGGCGCCCAGCCGTGTTCCCTTCCACGGCTCTCTGTGTCCATTCAGCCTGATTTGTAAGTTCCGCTAACCAGTATTAATACCAGCAGAACGAGGTTGTGAACTTCGAGGGGTAGGATCCGGTCAATACCATCGGCATCGCGAGGATGCTCGAATGTCTCGTTCAGGCGACCGATCGCGGCACTAGATGCACTGCTCCGGCCTTGATCGCAGCGATGACGGAGGTGCCCGGCACCAGACGCAAGTCTTCCACCGCCCCCCGGGTGATCGTCGCGGTGAGCGGAAACCCACAGTCGATCGTCACCTGCACCATGACGCCTTGTGGAGCAATGTCGCTCACTCGCCCGGTGAGATGGTTCCGGGCACTGGTTTTTCCGCTTTCTGCCTGTTCCACCACCACATCTTCAGCACGGATACAGACATAGACGGCTGCGCCGATAGCATCATTGCTTATGCCTCTCAGTCTCGTTCCGTTTACAGTCACAGTGGCTAACCCGTTCGCATTCTCGACTACCTGGCCTTCGACGACCGTCTCCACACCGACAATCCGCGCCACATCCGCATCGGCTGGTTGACTGAAGACCTCGTGCGGCTTTCCTATTTGATGGATCTGTCCCTCGCCCATGACTGCCATCACATCTCCCAGCGTAAGGGCCTCCGCCCAGTCGTGGGTCACAATGATTGATGGCAGAGCCAATTGCTTCAGCAGAATTCTGAGTTCTCCGCGGAGCTGAAGGCGCATCGGAGTATCCAGTGACGACAGGGGTTCATCCAACAAGAGCAGTTGCGGACGCGGCGCGACCGCCCTGGCAAGCGCCACCCGCTGTTGTTGGCCGCCGGACAATTCCCGTGGTTTCGCCGTTTCAAACCCCTGCAATTGAAACAGTTCCACCACCTCCGCAACCCTTTTCTTCCTGTCGTGGGGAGCCAGTGCGCCCAATCCATAGCCGATATTCCCAGCAACGGAATACGTGGGAAAGAGGGCATAGTCTTGCGGCATGTACCCAATGTGTCGATCTTGCGGAGAGACTCGAATTCCTGCCCTTGTATCCAACCACGTCCTGGACAAGAACTGGATTCTCCCATCTTCCGGCCATTCGAGTCCCGCAACGGATCGGAGAATCGTCGTTTTACCGGACCCCGACGGGCCGAACAGGATCAATACGGTCGAGGCCTCGACCGTATAGCGGAGACAGGCTTGAATAGGCGCTCGGCCGGGAAATGTCTTGGTCAGATCGATGGTCATTTCTGCGGCCATACCGCCCATACCTTTCGATTCATCGCATAGACCATCAGCAGTACGCCATAGGAGACCACGAGCAACAACAGCGCCGTCTTGGCGGCCCCGGCATAATTGAGCGCTTGTACCTCATCGTAAATATCGATCGAAACCGTCCTCGTCTCTCCGTCGATGTTCCCTCCCACCATCAACACGACACCGAACTCCCCCAGCGTATGCGCAAAACTCAGTACTGCGCCGGTCACGAGGCCGGCCATGGACAGCGGCACGATGAGCTTGAAGAAGGTTGTAACTTTTGACACACCCAACGTCCAGGAGGTTTCGATCAACCGGCGATCGACTTGATCAAAGGCCGCGGCAAACGGTTGTATGGCAAACGGCAGGCTGTAGAGAATCGACGCGAGGAGTAAGCCTTCGAAGGTGAAGGGAAGAGGATGCCCGACCACGTCGCTGTAGAATCGGCCGATAGGGCTGTGTGGACCGATCGCGACTAGAATGTAAAAGCCCAACACCGTCGGAGGTAATACGAGCGGAAGTGCGACAACCGACTCGACGATGAACTTCCAGCGCCATTTTGAAAAGGTGAGCCAATAGGCGATAGGCAGCCCGATAATCAGTAAGATACCGGCCGTCAGACTGGCCAATTTAAAGGTGACCCAGATCGCAGTCCAATTCACAAAGGCCCACGCCTCTCTACGAATTTATTACTGGATTCGGCAGCATGGTAGGGAGGCGTTCGCGGAAAAGCCAACGAGGCGCCTACTTACCAACCATGACGTCCGTCGCCTTGACCGCAACAGTGACGGAATCATTGACCTTGAGCCCCATGCTCTTGACTGAGCCTTCTGTAATTGCGGCCACGACTTCGATGTTGCCGACCTTCACGGTCACTTCCGCCATCGCTTGCCCCTGTGTGATATGTGGTGACTGTTCCTGTAAATTGGTTCCTGGCGCTCAGTTTCATGGAAATCCTCCTTGTTAGGATAGCTGAATAATTTCAGCCATCAGATTATTTATATTGATCGAACCCGATCATAAATCCCTCCGGACCGAAGACTTCCAGCCGAATGGCCTTTCGACCACCACGCATGACGTCCGTCTTGAGTCGAATCCGAACGACCTTGGCACGCTCCTCTTCGCTACGTTCATGCAGGGTTGAGGCGCGAATCGAGCGTTCGATCTCTTCCTGCACTGTGTCGGCATTTGATACCGTGAAATTAATTTGCACCCAGCCGGTCGGACGCGGTGTTCGAAAATCCTGCCGGACCACGACCAATACGCCTCGATAACAATAACCACGAAGACTATCCACTTGCGGATGATCCATGCGTTGGACGACGGGAGCGTGTAACACCGACTCAAAGAATTGTTCGTAGCTCGCCAGGCTCGACGTTTCGATCTGTACACCTTCAAAGAGAGCATCGTGATTCTTGGGTGGCGTCGAAGGATCCGCTCCGGTCGGATTGCCAACAGGCAATTGACATGTGTGCACTGCCTCATCCGGCATCTCCATCTTCCCATGTTGCTGAATCGAGGGCACGTCATCTGCGAAGACGACGAGCGATCCGCCGAGGAGGACGCTGACTCCCAAGACCTGAAGAACCGCCTTCATGCCACTAGACCCCCTTGCAACGAAACTGTATTCCCCAGCGCCGCCCGCTGGCATCGCCTTCCGACCCTTCCGAAGTAGACAGACTACTATAGCCCTGCATTTCTCCATCTTTGAGAACGGTATAGCCGGACGGGCATTTCTTCTCGATGAGCTGCATGGCCGCTCTGCGATAGGGCGACCCCATCGGTCCGCCCCGGTCCTCCTTGAACAGGTAAGTTGCGACACCGCCATTCTCAGTTTCGTGGGTCAGCATCGCCGCTTGAGAACAGCCCATGGCGCATAGGAAAAGCAGAGCCAGCCCGGTGACGGTCGTCGGTTGTTTAATTCGGGAGCGTAAACCCATACCGTGTCATGATCTCCTGTCCCTGGGAACCTTTGATGAATTCGAGGAACTGCCTCGCGGCTTCCGGGTTTTTTGATTGCTTCAAGATCACGGCGCCCTGCTCCAGAGGCGGATGGGCGCGTGCTGGAATCTCCCAGTATTGTCCGCCAGCCTTCATCGCCGGGGCAAGCGCCAAGGACAAGGCGATAATTCCGGCATCGCAGGCGCCGGACTCAATGAATTGCGCCGCTTGTGAAATATTCTCTCCCAAAATGAGTTTGTCTTTGACCTGGTCATAGACTTTGAAATATTGCATGGCGGCCACTGCCGCTCTGCCATAGGGGGCATGTTTGGGATTGGCGATGGCAATCTTCTTGATCGTTGGTCCACGCAGGCTCTCCAGTCCCTTGGAGAGATCAAGATGCGACCCATTGCCGGTCCACAAGACAATTCGCCCGACGGCATAGGGATAGAGTGAGCCCGGCATGATGAGACCGGCCTCTTCCAGCTTCTTGGGGTAGCCGATGTCGGCCGAAAAGTATAGGTCGAACGGCGCGCCATTTTGAATTTGCGAGAAAAAGTTACCTGATGACCCTAATGAGAGTTTGACATGAGTGCCGGTCTTCTTTTCATATTCGGCTACCAATTCTTTGAGCGCGAAGTTTAAATCTGATGCGGCGGCAATAGTGATGTCTTCACTGAATGCGAGAGAGGGCAAAACCAACCCGAACGAGACAGCCCCTGTGACCAAAGCCGTGCACATGACTAGAAAAACAGCTGTCTTTCCTCTGAACCAGTTCATGAACATTCCTCCGCGTTCACATGATTTCTATCAAATTAAAAGTGCGGTCCTATTCTCTGACAACAACGGTCTACGCAAATATACTATCATTGTAATTGCTGCCTTTGGAAACCAGCAAATCCCGGCTCTTTGAAACGACACAGGAGGGACTGGGCCAACTCTTCTGAATGCGGTTCGCACTGACATACTCTCTAGCCTGTTCCCTTGAAGAGCCTATTAATTGGTGAGTGAGGACATCGGATCGCCCTGATAAAACAGACCACCCATCGCAACGATGGTTCGATGCCGGACAGCAATGCGTACTTGCGCTGGATCAACCACAATGTTCACCGTATCCCACACTTGAGGACGTCGACTCAAGCCCACGACCGGGCCAGTACTCTTCAGCGTCCAGCTCTCCCCGAGCAATTTCACCGTGATCAACGGTGCCGTTCTCACCGGCTCCACAAATACGATTCGGCCGATCCACCGATTCCATCGACTCTTCCCCTGCCTGAACTCGCCGGCTTCGCACCGGACGGCTTCCACAGGAACCATGGCGATGACCCATTGCCCGATCTTGACACCACTCACTGCGCTCTGGTCGGACGGCCATTTCACACGAAGGTCCGTTCTCTCTCCCACCCGCATCCGAATTCCCGTTCGCGTAAGGCCGTGGTACATAGCCACCACGAGACCGGCGACGACATTACGCGTGGGTGATGACGGGCTACATTCAAGAAGTTCCGCCTCGTCAGCTCCTCCGCTAGATCCTTCCCGCCAGAAGCCTTGATCTTTGTTAAGCGGGGACATCGTCCACCTCCTTCCAATGTGGGCTCGCCATTCTTCTCAACCACGGTTGGTCACGAATGGCTGTACGGCAATCCTAGAAAAAGACCTGAAACTGTACTCGGATCGCGTTTTCGATCAGAGTACCCGCATGCGCATCCAATGGCACACATCCTGAGGGGAACGTGGCCGGGCAGGGAACAGTATTCTGTGACCCTCCCGTACTTGGCAAGGGACTGCTTCGCCCGATTGCAAAGCCACCTTGTCCCATGGCCAAATTGGTATATGTGACCATGACCTGATAGTCATACGTGCCGAACGGGAACCAGTTGAGAGAAACATCCGTTTCCTTGATCAAGTCGCCTCCTGAGTTTGTATCCGGATCCCACCAGGCATAGCGCGCGGCGACTTCGAACTTGCGCGGGATGAGATAGTAGCCGGATTGGACTAACCATCCGGTCGAGTTGCCGAGTTGTCCAGGGGCAAACGCGGTGCAGGGTCCTCCCGTACCAGCGGTCTGTAGACAGGGCAGTCCCTTGTTATGCCGTGTGATGTTCCTGAACCAGTATTCGGCCTGCAAAGAAAATCCTCGAAATTTGAACGCGTAATCCAGCGTCCAGGTTGAAAAATCGACGACACCCTGCCCCAGGATTCGTCCGTTTCCATAAACAGCAAGGCCACGTCGAACGGTCAGGTTCGCCAGATCAAGCCCCACGAACGCGTTATCGGTACTGGTATTGATTGCTGGATTATAGGCATACCCTCCGCCGACGACCATCTGGGGCGTCTCCGAATAGGCAATATCTCCTTCCCCATAGCCGGCCCGACCCATGATATTCGCCTGAAGTCTGGCCGCATACATGAGCTGGTTGACATTGCTTCGGAGATTGGCATTCAGGTTCCGCTGATTTGCGGGACAGGTCGCTGTTGTCGGAAACGGCTGGCCGGATGTCTGCCCACCCGGACACCCGACAGTCGGCTCTTCGCTCGAAAATTGAGCGAACCGGTTCACGAGAGGGCCGACCCCGTTGAACACGCCAAAGTAATAATTGATCGGATAGACCTCTTCGTCGTTCATGATGGTGATGCCGACATCGCGACGATTGATGCCTCCCGCCGTAAAGGCGTCCGACACGTACGCGCGGCTTGCAAACTGCATCGCAGCCGTTGAATTGACCTGCGACCGGTCAAAGTACACTTTGAACTGCCCTAACTGGACGTTGAGCCAGTTGATGTGACTGCTCATGACATAGGCATCGAGCATGGTGATCGCACCCGGCGCTTGCGCATTCTCCGCGGTCTCGCCGGCGATTTGAATGTTGTATCTGAAATCCGGGTTAAAGAGATGGCCCATGAAAAAGAGTCGAGCGGTCCTGAGATTGAAGGATGAGGATTCATCGATGGAGCGGTTCGCCCGGTAATCACCAAAGACACCGAGCAGTTCGGGATAATTCTTGGAATCTCCCGAGTTGCTATAGGCACTATTCCGCTCACGCTCCGTATATCGAACTTGCAGGCGTCCGCGGATTTTGAGAAAGAAGGCATTGTCATTCATGGAAAAGTTGAAGCCCCGGTCATACCACGCCTTGAAGCTGGGCTGGAGCAAATAGGTTCGCTCCTGCGATTCTCTCACGACCGCATCGTACTCTTCCTGCGTAATGGTGCCTTGTTTGACGGCTCGCTCCAGGAGCAGTTTAGTCGCTGGGTCCATACTCTCGACGAACACATACTTGCCATCTTTTTCGACCAATCGTCCGGTCTCTGCTGCGAAAAGTTCCATGGGCAGATACCAGACCATACAGAACAACCCGATCGCCATGACCACATCAATTCGCAACCGACGCAGACCTCTATGGACAATGTGTGAAGTCGTTCCTGGAAGTAGGCTCATGCCAAGATCCTCCGCTTAATCCGCCATTCAGAAAGGCTGAACAGCGATGAATGAATCAGTTCGTTGAAAAAATGATTGTCCATCACGGCAACGGGCTGGTTTTGATGAATTCTCTGAAGTCCACTCCGCGCCGGTCGGTCTTGGAGTCGGCCACGTAAAATCGTCCGGGCTCGAAGTACAGGAGGTAGGTCTGTTCGAGGGTCCAGGGTATCGGATAGTTGTAGTCGTATACGTCGTATGTCCGGACAGGCTGCTGAACATGAAAGTAATCGATGGTCAGATGGAGCAGCTGATTGTGCACGGCAATCCATCCGCCGGTGACATCGCGCCGGTACTGTGGGTTCATACCGGGAGCGAAGAGTTCGAAGTAGACTCGTTCCTCAGGCCCGGCCTTCTGCAGCGCATCGGCGAGCTGCGGGGTCAATACTTCCAGTTCGTCTTCTCTGAAGATTTTCTTCGGGGGAGCCTCTTCGGCGAACCAACGAAGCGGCAGGCGCTGTTCTTCGCGTAAAGAGAATCCGCGGAGTATGGTGGCAACCTGTTGCGGAGCAATCTGGACGGGATGCGTATATCCTGGCTGGCTCGATTTCCCGTTGCAGCATGACGGTCACGCGTTGATCTTCGTGAACCATCGATGTCGTGTAGGGCATCCGGGCACAGCCCAGGCCAATCAAAACGAGAACGGCGATCAACAAGCCTGTTGACTGCCTCATAACGTTCATGTGCGACATGACGAACCTCCTACTGTTCCTGTTCTACTGTTTGCCTGGTCATCAATACATGAAATTATGACTTGTATACTTGACACATAGGGCAAAAAAATATGCCGTGGCCGTCAGTTCCCTTGCCTGGGCAATCCATAACCCAAGCCTTTTAGGATGCCTTCGAGCTTCTGGAGACTGAGAAAATGCGAGGAACTCCTCGCAGAGAGTTCGATTCGGACAATTTCGCTCCATCGCCAGAGAATGGATGATCGGACGGACAGCCTGCTCGGATGCGACGGCTACGACACGAACTCGCTCCCGCTTGTCATAGGCGTCCGGACCGAAGATAATCCCAACGTCGGCCTGTCCGTTTAACACATGATCCAACACTGCGCGGGCATCCGTCGCCACATCCAACCGGCTCTTCATAGCCTCTGCGATCCCCAAGGACTTCAATAGCTCATGAGTCTTTTCCCCAACCTCTGTCAGCGTCGGATCTGCCACGGCGACTCGTATTCGAGTGTCCTGGGCCAGCGCCTCAAACGACGACGGAGCATCGACGAGCGATTCAGGAACTACCAGCACCAATGAAACGGTGGCATACGGCCGGCGCGTCTTTGGCCGTATATAAGATCTCTGTTCCAAACGAGTGATCAGCTCGTCGCCGCCCGGTGCAATAATGTGGATAGGGCTTGAGCCGAAGAAGTACTGTCCCGTGGGATTATTCTCAATCGCTGCGATCGTGCGACGCAGACCCAGGCCGGAATCAAAGTGCAACTGAATCTTCACATCGGAATGACCGGCTTCGAAGGCCTTCGCAAGCGCTTCAAGGGGTTGGGCCAGGCTTGGAGAAGCGGCAACGACCAGGGGTTCGCTCGCTGCGACTAGAACCGATTCCTCCGCCTGCGAGGCCGAGGACGAACAGCACGGTCGTTCTCACGAGACGCTGCATGGATATCTTGAGCATCGAACCTCCGTCACTCCCGGCTCGTCTACAAAGTTTGCAGCTTGCCGGTATCTCTCGTGTCATAGCCCCCGAGCGCCTCGACCTCAGCTCTGAACTGGCGACTCACGATAGTATCCATGAAGGTGGACAAGCTGGGATGGTCAGTCAGGTAGGCAGGTCGGAACAACCAAATCGTACCGGGCTTCCTGAAGAGGGAGAAAGTCAAGCTTGAGAAGCCGTGCGACTGATCGGACGGCGATCCCCACATCAGCTTGGCCGGTCGCCACGAGTTTCGCGACCTCGAGATGGGAACCAACAATCCGTTCATACCCATTGAGTTGGTGCGCCGACATGCCGGCTTCGCCGAGCTTCTGATCGAGCAAGCTCCGTGCCCCTGATCCCTGCTCCCGATTCACGAGGACAATGCCCTTTCGCGCCACATCCGCGACCGAGCGGATGTGTTTGGGGTTGCTTGGTTGCATCAGCAACCCTTCTTCCCAGGTCGCAAACGTCACGACCGTGAATCCGCTCCCCGCCAGATGTTTTCTGAGATAGGGCAGGTTGGATTCTCGTGATTTAGGATCCACGACATGCAATCCGGCCACGTGGACCTCTCCACGCTTGAGCGCTTCAATCGCCGCCGCACTGCCTAAGGTCCACCCCACGACAGCGGATGTATCACGTCGCCGCCGCAGGTATTCGCCGGCCAAAAAAATGGCCGGATCGCAGCCGGCGACCGCGATTTCCTGTTCGATGACCCGTCGATCCCTCAAGAGCTGTATACGAACCCGGGCCGGGAACTTTCCTGTTTGTCCCGATCCACTTACGAATCCCAGGATCAGTCCATCAGCCGGAACGGTATAATTCAACACATCGCCCAGGCCGGCAACCGGACGAACGACTGTGCGGCCTCCTACCTTGGCCACTTTGACGCGGACTCTGGTCCAATCGGTTCTGCTCTCAGACTGTTCGATAAGAAGATCCCCCTCAATCACGTCACCACGTGCCACGAGACTGAACAAATCCTCGACACGACAATCGAGCGCTCCGGCAAGACGAAGCGCAACTGCGGTTGTAGGGAGATATTGATTGGCTTCGATAGCACAGACTGCCTGCCGAGTAATGCCGGCCATATCGGCCAGCGAACTCTGAGAGAGGTTCTTCCCCGACCTCAAGCTGCGGAGACGATTTTCAATATTGCTGGCAGGCTCTGCCTTGCTATTGGGATTCATGATAGGTGGATTAAATAGCAAGAATACTTTGCAGAAGTCAATTATAATAAATTGGCCATGTAGTC
>CAVSOJ010000020.1:0-14020 GCA_963729585.1 Nitrospirota bacterium | reverse complement strand
CAATTCCAGTCACGGTGGATAAATCAGTTACAGGAGCATGGAAAGAAAGTCTAACTGGCAGCAGTCATGCCGCATCGGCGGGTCGAACGAACCTCTTCCTCCTAACTAAATCGCTTCCCTTGTCATCTCCTCGGGCCCCGTGCCATGCCACGCGGGCAGATTCTCGGCTGAGCCATCGTGCCCGTCAGCCACGCCTGTCTCTTCCACGGTCGGCTCGATCGTATCTTCCCACAATATCTGCCGGTCCCGATCATTCAACATCCGGATGCGAAACTGGATCTGTTGCGACGGAGCCGCGAACCCCTCTGTCTGGCCAACGACGGCCCTGCTGACACGTTCTGCATGCGCGAAGGCGCCAGTCGCAGCTGAGAACTGATCGGCCCATACAAGGTGGCCGGTCGTCGGATCGACGGCGCGGAGGAAAAACTGTGGTTGACCATCGATGGCGCCTCGGCTGCGGACCTGGGTCACCGTCGCCTGTGGCGCGAGATGGGCCACGACTCGCTGGGTGGAGCCGGATTCTTGATTGCTGACACTGAGATTCAAGAGGCCTTCCCAGAGAAACCTACCTGTGGCCGCATCGTAGACGCGGAGCGTGAACTTTGACAATCCGTCAACCCCCGGACCAACGCCGCCCGCAAAAATCCGCTCACGCGGTTGACTGCCCGCTGACGCTGTGTCCTCTCTCACATTCAACTCGTACGTTTCATCGGAAAGAATCGCGCCGCTTTCGGCCTCATAGGTTTTCACGGTAATCGTCGCCGTTTCAGCATTTTCATATCCAACACCAGCTGCCACGATATTCTTGGGTTTCACCGGCGCGAGAGACGATAGGTCTGCAGTCCACGCTGCCAGCGGAAAGCCGAAGCCGATCACGGCAAAAGCAATCACTACGATGGAGAATACCTTCCTCGTCAGCCCTTCGATGTGTCGTTCTTGATACAGCAGGACGCATTCACGCCCGATCGGCCGGAACCATTCCCCCACCTCAGCTCTCGTCTCGGACAGCCATTGAGTGATCGTCATATGCGGGTCTCCCTTGCCTGTGCCAGAGTCTCGCATTGACGCGCTTCAGCGTAAATTCCCCACTGTGGGGAGAAAACCCTTCGAAAGAGGGGGGTGAACTTGAACTAAAGTGGTAGATGAGGAGACTATGGAGGGGGATTGCACCGCGGGCTCGTAGGTTATTACTTGTGCGGTATTTTTCGACTCGGTTTACCTGGATCCTCGGAAGCCTCCGCAAGCGGAACTTTGCCAAAGACAGAGTAACGATACCGGGCCACAAACCAATACAATAGATAGCCGAATGGCTTGACCAGTGGAAGGTTCAGGAGGAATGAGAGGACCCGCCCACCCTTGAGGCCGGGCAAGAGGGTCAGAAAGGCATCGAGCCCACTGGCAATCTCCCCTTTGGGACCTACCAGGAAGGCGACGTCTGGACGACCTGGCCGATAGCCTTTTCCCAAGGCCTGTTTGGCCTCTTCGCTTTGATACGCAACCATCCGTATCGCGGCAGCATCCGCGTGAGTCTCCAGTCGTTCGAGGCCCTTCTTGGCGGTGACGCACAAACGGCATTCGCCGTCATAGACCAGCAGACAGGCTTGAGACTCGCTGTCGGATGGATCTGCCATCGCCATCTTCCTCACAACCATCCACTCCTGGCGTGGGACTGGTCTAAGGATACTCAAAAAGTCCGTCCAGCAAGGCCGCAGGCGAGTCGAAACCGGAGGCGTACCCTCTGGAGCGCACGGTGCGACGAATAAGGAGCACCAGGTCTGTGCGCGCCGCCGAGTGGTGAGGCGGCCGGGTCCCCGTTGAGGATTTCGATGAGCCGAGAACGAAGTTGGCGGACTTTTTCAGCATCCTACCAGTCCTGTTGCTGTGCGGAGCAACGGCGGTTATTATCCTGCCCATGCGACAGACCTGGACACTCATCGGCCTGCTCGCAGGACTCTGCCTCATCGGAGCCAATACCACCCAACTCATACCGCCTGCAACGGAGGTCGGCCGAATCGGATGGTTGCTCTATCTGATCGCATTTCCAATGGCTCTCGCAGGCCTCGTGTGGATTGGATGGACCTGGACCGCGATGGCCTGCGTCGTCTATGGAACGGTGGGGTTGGCATTGGACCTCGCCACAATCACGAGCATTCTTGGCGAGCAGAGCGAGACAGGCGCCCTTTTCCTCTTCAGTGCGCTGAGCGGGATTGTAAACTTTTTACTGATCTTCTTCGGTGGGCGCGCGTTCTTGCATTCGTCCCTGGAGACCACGCTTCCAGGATCCCGTCCTCCCAGTCCTCCATCCCCTTCTTCATCCGCAAGACCTTGATCCGCTTAAATCCAGTATCCGTCAACCAAGTCTTCGTATCGGCTGCCGAATAGGTATTGCCCCCCTCGGTAAACAGCAGCATAGACACTGCGAAGAGACTCGCCTCATCGGGAAACAGACCTTCCCGGTCATGGAGAAAGGCGTCCTGAATCAGCAGTCGGCCTCCGGGATTCAATGAAGCCAACGCGCGCCGGAACACGCCCTGGTTGTCTCTCGGCGAATAGATGTGGAGTACGTTCGAATACCAGATGACATCGTAGGTGCCTGGAATGGCTTCCGTCAGCATATCCAACGGTAGGTAGGCGAGTCGGGCACCGGCCTTGTGGGTCGAGGCAATCTCTTTCGCCACGTCAAGGGCTGCAGGACGGTCACACACCGTGGCACGGAGCGTGGGGTTCTTTGCGAGGAAGGCCATCGCATAGGTTCCGGGACCACCGCCAAGATCGAGCAGGGTCCGCACACCACGCAAGTTGATCTGGCCGGCAATCTTAGGAGCCGTCTCCAAGGTCCGGTGATGCATGGCCCACGTAAACCGACGGCGATAATCCGGTTCATCAGGTTCATCGTGATCGAGTGGCAATCCACTTTTTACCGATTCCAACAACCGTCCCCAATCACCCCAATGGCCCGTGATCAGCCGAAGATAGTCCCCCCGATAGGCCGGATGATGTGCGTTCAACGCCGTGGCACCCAACCGGCTGTTCGTATAGGTGTCGCCTTTCTTCTTTAACACGCCGGCCATGGCGAGATTCCGGCAGAGAATGGCCAAACCCCGCTCACTGACCTTCATGTCACGAGCCAGGGCAGGAATCGTCCAGACCTTGGTACCGATGGCAGTAAAGAGGTTCAGCTCAAGGGCGGCGATCAGAACCCGCGGCAGCCGGTATGCCGCAATCGCATCGCGAAAATCATCGAACGTGACGATCCGCCTGCTCACCGGGCCACGCCGATCGTCCGCACACACCAGCGCATCAGGTCCTGGACGGCCATAGGATTCGTCACATCCACGCTCCGTTCGAAGCGAACTGCCACATACGCCTCGTTCATGTCCGTCTGTTCGGAAAATCCTGATTTCAGCAAGATCGCACGATACTTTGAGACTGCAGGCTGAATGAAGTACTTGGCCTGCTTCGCAATCTCGTCGGTGCCGAGATCCTCCGGAGTCCCGTCGGACAAGAGGGTCATCACATCGTCAATTGCCACTCCATACTGGCAGAGCAGCCGTCCGTCGGGCGTCAGCTCCAGCAGCCATCCATCGGAGCCAAGGTCCATCGCCAACGCACCACCGGCTTCCACTTCCGCTAGTCGGGGAAATGTGGGGACGAGCGAGGTCTTGAGAGCGGTCCAGGCTGTGGGGGTTCCGTCAGTCATACGTGCGTCCTTCGATGAGGTGGCGCCTCATCCTGTCCCAGGAGGCGGGCACGCAGACCCGCCAAACGTTGGATATTCTCTTGTAGTTTAGGTAACTGGTACTTGCGGTCCATGTGCACCACCAGTTCAAGGAGATCCGCCGCCTCACGCAGTTTCCCAGTCTCTTCATAACATTGGACCAGCACGTAACGGGCGCCGCCTGTCCGCAGCTCATCGCACGATCGCTCGGCAATGGATTGGCTGGTTTGACAACAGGCGATGGCGTCGTCGTAGCGCTGCTGGAGCAAAAACGTCCGACCGAGCATCCGCCAGGCATCGGCCACGCCTCCCTCATTCCCCAACCGCCGCATCAGAACCAGCGACTGTTCATAATATCCAATCGCCTGCTCGAACTCTTTTGTCTCGCGCGCGACCAGGCCAAGATCGGAAAAAAGCACCGCCTTGCCCGCTTCATCGTGAGTCTTACACATGAGATCCAATGCTTCGAGATAGTAGGCCTTGGCGCGATCCCATTCGCCGGCATCGGCCCTCAGGTTTCCCAGATTGCCCAAAGTCGTCCCGATCCCCTTTTCATCCCCGAGAATCTTCTGGAGTTCCAACACCTCTTGGTAATAGGTCTGCGCCGACTCCCGACGCCCACTGACCGCGCAAATGTTCCCGAGGTTTCCCAATGTGGCCGCCAATGCCCGTTGATCTCCGGTCAGCCGGTCACATTCCAACGCCTTGGCATAGCAGGTATAGGCATCGGTATAGAGGCCGCGCGAAAAATGCTCGTTGCCCTGGCGATTGAGTTCTTCGGAAAGTCCGTTGCGTAGCGTCATGATGCGGGCTGAAGCAACCGTTCCACCGCCTGTTTGGCTCCGGTCAGAATCGAGGCGCCGTCGCCGACCAAGAGACTATCGAAATTGTACTTGAGGAGGCGGCGCAGCCCCTCTCGAGCCTTCGTCACATCGGCATACTTTTCTGCCGGCAGGAGACTGACCGAGCCGGCCGGCTTCCCGATCAACGCATCGCCGACAATCAGCACGCCCTTCCCCTGCTGAATGAACAGGGCCGACTCGCCGGGAGCTTTTTGATCTTTCAGCTGGATCACCCAGATCCCGCCCGTAAGCAATTCCCCATCCTTAAACGTTTTGGTGGGCTTGAGATCCATCTGCGGCGCATCGGCCTCCGGTACTTGTAGCTGGCAATGGAACTCGTTTTGGTACTTCGCCGCTTCACGGGCATGGTCGCGATTCGTCACGATAATGTAATCGACGGGGCCATTGCGGAGAATCACGGAACTCGCTTCTCCTGTCATCGGTGGAGGGTCGATCAGGATCTTGTGCTCCCCGACCGTGAGAAAGAGCCCGTTGAAGTCCAGCTGCTTCTCTTCAGAGAACCAGGACCATTGCCAGATACCGGGAAGCAGGTTCCTCATAGAAAGCCCGAAGACTGATAGCGCATCCTGCGCGATACGCGAAGCTTGTCACTCATATAGTTTCGCCTCACTGGCATGTCTCGCCCTTCCCGCGTTTCGCGCACATCTCGCTCATAATGCCGCCACGGCATCCTTCACGACTTTCGTCACCTTCGTCAGGATACTGGCTTCGTTGGGCAAATCGATGATGTCGTCCTCTGAGACCGTAATAAATTTTCGGTTCGCCCCCTTCGTCAGGGAAATCAGAAACATACTATTAGAAGGCGTCACAGGGATGACGACCTGCACGGAAGCATCCGTCCCCTTCACCACCTCCAAAAACTTCTGCTTTCCCTCTTCCATCTCATCCATCGTCTTCTTCCTCTCCCTCACGGACACCGGTATTCCTCTGACCTGTGGCTGGGGGATCCTCATCCGCACGCGTCCTCTCGTGCGCGTTCGCGAGCGCGAGAATTCTCAGGCGCGATGCACGTTACATCTTACTGCTTCCAGCGGCCAATAACTTGTCAACTTCCGCCACAATCACCTCTTCACCAGCCAGATCCATATTGCCGACACGCTGCCAACGGATCACGCCCTGCTGATCGATCACATACACGTTGGGAATAAACTTCCCTCCACCGTACAACTTGTCGGTCACCTTGTTCGGATCAAGCAGATAAGGATAGGTGACTTTCACCGGGAAGGCGGACAAGAACTCGCCGATTTCTTTCTTCGAATTGCCGGAAGAATTGACGCCGAGTACCACGACATCTTTGCCCTTCGTCATCTCGGAAACCTTTTGGAGGGTCGTTCCCTGCATCATACAGGGATCACAGATATGAAACAGTCCGAGCACCACGACCTTTCCCTTGTAGGCATCCAATCCGACCGTCTCACCGGTAATGGCCGTCAACGTAAACGAGGGCGCCTTTTCACCGACCTTAAAAAATCCCGCGGCAAGGACCAGGTGCGCGGCAAGCGTCGGAAAAAGCAAGACACTGAATAGAAGAGCCAGACGTTTCATTAGCAGCCTCCTTCTTCGAAACATGAAGAGCATGTGGAACGAGCTCGAAAGTGGTCGAGTGTTCGCTCGTGGTTCCGCCAGAAGCTAGCCGCCATCGGCGATACGCTTCTCGCACTATTGAACGCTATCCTACCATGCAGAATTTTTCAGGGGCAACGGGCACCAAGATAACGAGAAGATCGGAAATGGCAGGAGGTTCTCAATGAGCCGGCCCTAAAAACAAACGGACGAATGCGCGGCGCAGGCTCTTGACCGGAAGACACAGAACAGCGAATGCGCGAAGCGGCTGCACGATGTGAGCGAGCAGGGTGAGTTCCTTTTGCCATCGGAACCAGGAAGGCAGACGACGAAGTATGGGATGGTCGTGATGGAGCAGAACCAGACCGTAGCGCCAGCGCTCCCACCAACTATCTTTCAGAGAAAAATACAAGGCCGGTCCATCGTGCTCATCGATCCCTTCATGCTGATGAGTGAGCAAACCCTTCGGCATGCACTGGGCCAGCACAGACACATCATGGTCGGCGGATATGGCGTTCAGAATGTCCGGAGGAAGCGGGATTTTCATAAGCCGATTGGCAAGCGCGAGGCCCAGCAGCAACATCCGGCGACATTTCCACTTCGTCGCGGTCGAAAATACCCGCTCCCAATTCAGCTGTTGAGAGCGAAGCAGCTCGGCAACGTCCACCACCCATTTCAGTCGCTCCCATGCATGTTTGGACCCGTGCACACAGAGTATGATGAGCAACTCTTCTGGAGCCAACGTCTTGACCAGCTGGCCATTGATCGACATCGGGACACAACGATCCCATATATCGGCTCGATCAAGTCGAAACGCAAACTGCTCGTGAGCCATGACCCATTGAAGGTCCACTGGCGTCGGACTATTCTTTTTGACGAATACATGATAGGGCTCATCAAAATGGGAGGTCTGAAATTCATCGCGCGAACGACTAAGTGGTCGAAAACCTTGGGACCACAAGACCTTTTGCGCATCGGCCAGACGAGCCTGCGGCACGATGAGATCCAAATCATCGAAGTCGCGCAATATAATGTCTTGGTAAGCCATTACCGCCAACGGTACGCCCTTGAATGCAATGACCGGTATGCCACTCTCATTAAAAGCCTGGCAAACCTGAACCAACTCGTGTGCCAATGCGCGGTTCAACAGAGTCCCAGCTTGTGTCCGGTGCCTGAGCATGTCCAGGGACTCTTTCGGCACCAGATCGGCACACGCAGTATTCAGCGTTCGATACACCAGCGGCCCCACGCTATGGTACCAAGCCAAACTTAGTACGAGCTGCCAATCCATGGGTCTTCCCGCTGCCTCTCGAACAAGGTGACGGATTCTGACGGACAGGTCCGTTCGTGCACACCAGATGAGTAACTGTCCTTCGGGAGTATACGATGGAGATAGTCGATCCGAAGCTTGAATCATCGATGAAGAAGCACGGGAATTTTTTCGCATGGCTTGTGCCTGCATCATCCTCTCCTATAGGGCAGCGTCACGAGTCCGCCAAACGCCTTCGCGAACGGGAGAAAAAAGAGTTTACGAACGGTTGAAAACTCCCGCGGATCCGCGTCCGGCAAACCAACCTGCAGTGTCTCAGGTTCCCTCGGCACATAGAGCGTGCCGAAGAGGACATCCCATACGGCAAACTTGACACCAAAATTCTTATTGCGATGCCGCGGATCGATGCTGTGATGAACCTGATGCTGGATCGGGCTCACAATGAACCGGTTCAACAGAGGACCGTAGGAGATCGGGAGATGAGAATGCTGTAAATGAAATCCCGATAACCCATACATGAACGACACAATGCTGATACCGAAGATCGCGGTCGCCTCCAACTCGTGTGCTGAAATGTCCTGATAAAAGACAAAGGCCAGTCCGATGACCGGAGCTTGCAATATCGCCGTGACGAAAAATTCCATCGGGTGCGCTCGATGGGCCGTGATGGGAGTCATGACCTCGGCGGAATGGTGCACCTGGTGGAATGACCAGAGCAGCGGAACCTTGTGGAGCAGGACATGAGCGCAATAGTTTATGAAGTCGTGTAGGAGATAAAAGCCTAAGACCGCGCCGAAGAGGTAGGCGAGCGGCAACGTCGTCGGTGGTTCCCACGTCGCATACCCGATCAGAAACGCCTTCATCATTTTTTGTCCAAGCAGGCCGATGCCGGTCAATATTGGAACCCAGAGAACCGCCTTGAGAAGGGTGCTCACGATATAGAACCGGTAGTCCAGAACCGCTGACGGGTGACGGTACACATGACGGGGGAATAGAAAGGCCCTGAATGACGATGCCGGCAGAGCGTCATTCCTCCTTGAAAAGATGAAGGCGGCCCCGGAGATCATGAGACTGGCGAGGAGATACGGCCACGCCAAACCGCTAGTCAAATCGGTAAAAGTCCCTCTGACTACTCCAATGGCGGCAGTAAAATTTCCCCACGATGCAAAGGCGGAGAAAGAGTACTCCGCCGCTCGTTCCAGAAACCATCTTATCGTTTCAACAAACATGGCTCCTTACGCGCTCTTGCGCATTTCCAGCAATGGAGCAATGAGGTTGGGAAGGTCAAGAATATCTCGTCCAAAATGCAGGCGATAGCAATCGACCTGCTGCACGAGTCGTGACAGAACCTGAAACTCGTGCCGAGCGACCGCTTGGTCATAGACCAACAATCCCTGTGGCATGATGCCCTCAAGAGCCCGGCTTTTCGGTAACGGCTCCAGACAACTGTGCGGCATGTCCACCACATGTGGGAAGAGAATCATTGCCGGCGTGCAGGAACCGCCGATGGAATCTGGGTAGATGTCTTCGACTTGGAAATTCTTCTTATAGATCCCCTGCTGCAAGATTCCAGGCGCCGCGGTGCGGAGTTCGGGAAAGAACTCGATGGTGCGATCCGTGACATCGATCTTCATGGGAAAGGCCAGCAATTCCATGTGGGTGCCGCGGTCACGCAGCAGCGGATAGTCATCGGCCAGATAGCGGAACCCCGACCGGAGCAACGACAAGAATGTGGTTGTTTTCCCCTGACCGCTATAGCCGGGAATCAGGACACCGTGGCCATGAAGTTCCAGCGCGGTCGCGTGCACGGTAAACAATCCATTCCGCTTCAGGAGTTCCGTCAGCGCATAGTGAAAAAAGCTCGTGCAGACGTCCGGATGCATCGCGTCAGGATGGATGAAATAGCCTTCGGCGATTCCTCGCGCACCGTCGATCACCAACAAACCCTGCTCGTGGAAATCGGCAATCAATCGATCACCGTCTTGTTTCACATCGCATCGCCAGATGGACCGCAAGGAATCGCCCATGGACGGTCTCGCACCTGAGAATAGACTCTTCGCCGAACCGGGAACCTTCACCGGCACCTCCGCTCGACTGGCAACCTCCTCGAAGCGAATCGTGAGGGCTGTGCCTCCAGTGACGGCATCCGTGTGAAAATGACGGAGAAACGTCAGCACAGGCGCCACAAACGCCGGAGACGATGTCTGATAGTGGAGTTCGACTCCGTGCATAGAGAACAGGTACTCGCACTTTGCGGTCGCTGTGGTCATCGCATCCTCCGTCTCATTGAGTGCCGCCATTGAACCTGTCTGTATTCATGGGCTGGCCAGTCCTCACGAACCGGCCAGCCCATAAACCTGTGAGAAGCCTACCCTGGCCCCTCGCTGCCGACCTTGTCGCTTGTCTTCTCCCGATACTTGACCCCGGTGATGTCGCGGAGCAATTCATGCGCGATCAATACCGGCTCCGTATAGGATTCCTTCTGTTGATGTTCCATTCGTCTGTACCTCCCTCCAAGGGTTTACCGATCCTCGCGGACCGGTCGATCCATGAACGACACCAGAGAACTAGGTCACGCTCTCAACCCCGCTTTTCTCTGGTTGCTTCTCCCGATACTTCTGCCCTGTGATGTCGCGCAACAATTCATGCGCGACCAACACGGGCTCGGTATAGGATTCCTTCTGCTGAAGGTCCATTCCTCTTCACCTCCTTTCCAGTGTTAAGAGTCCCTCGTGACCCAAATGCGTCACGAGAGCGAGAAGATCGTCGGCAATGCGTTCCGACGAGGCTTCGAATCGCGTGCAGAGTGCCGCGTGGATGCTTTGGAGAGACTGATTGCCTGTGCAATGCTCCCAGATCGCTGTTCCCACCCGATTGAGCGTGTAGTAGCGGCCGGTACTCAAGTCCAGCAGGACGGTTTCACCATCTAACGTAGTGCCTTGTACGTTGGCACTAGGTTGCGGAACGGACTGTAGAAGTTGGCGATGTTTGTCCTGACTCCCCCGTTCCACCTGTTGCCGTTCTTCGTCGGACAACAACGCCAGGGCGGCGTCAGCCAGTTGTGCGGTCGTCGCATGGCCCGTAAGCGTCGGCTGCCCTGAGTCGGGCTGAACGGCCAAATCCGGTCTCAGATCCTCGGTAATAAACGGTTGTCGGCTCATCATCGCAGTCCCTCCTGTTCCACCTTGTACACATCCCATGATTAGGCCCTCCCTGCGCAGAGCAAATCTGCCAAAGCATCCCCAATTCGCTGGCCCGTGTGGTTCTCGAAAAAGGTAAACCCCGGGCTGGTGTTCACCTCGAAACAGTAATAGGCGCCATCTGGTGTCCGACGAAGGTCGATCCCGCTCAGGCTTAACCCAAGACCATCGGCCAGCTTCAGACAGCTGGTCTGTAGGTCCGACTCCAATTCGACCGCCCGCATCGTGCGCTGCTTGTTTTCACGCTCGGCATACCGATAGTCCGCACCATCCGATAGAATTTCGGTCGCAAACAGGCGATCCCCCACCGTGTGAATGCGCAAGTCTGTACCGGGAATCATTTCTTGAAGCTGCACCGGGCAGTACCGGATCTGCTCCAAACGGGGGAAATCCTCTGGCGTCAGGAGCTTCACGATCGAACGTTCCGCACTAATGGACTTATAAATGACCCGTCCCTGGCACTGGTCGTAAAACGCCCGCGCTTCCTCAGGCACCATTGTCACCAGCGTTTTCGGCACCTGAAAGCCGTACTGCGAGATCAACCGTTGCTGATAGGGCTTCGACATGTTGGTGTGCGACGGCTGGCGTCGATTGACCACCAATACCGGCAGACTCTCGGCGAATTCCCAGAGAGATGTCACGATTAGCCGCTCGCGAGGAGTCGATGCCGCACAGCTACCCATCGCCCGGAGATACACCGAGTCAATATCCGACAGATAGATGATCGGTTGCCGATGCGAAGGCGGTCGGCCACCACACCCCGGTCAGCCGACCATGCGATGTCCCAGCTGTCCCCTTCCGACCCCGGATGGACCAGCATGAGATCAGCGTTTCTGGCTGCGAGTCTCGCACAGACGTTCGCGAGCACTGGATCGGCCATCGGGCCCATCAAGAGAATCATGCAGCGGTAGACTCCTCGTTTCAGAAAGATGATCGACCAGCCGACACACGATCCACTGCTGAACCTCTTGTGGACAATGCCAAAAGCTGGGAGCGCTGCTCACATCGAGACAATAGATTGGCCCTTCTGGAGTCACGACGAACTGGCATTCGGCAAATGTCAGTCCTAATGCACGCACTAAATCGAGGCAGGTTTGCGTGTAAAGCGGGAAGGTCCATGCTGCCGCAAATCGTCATCTGGCTGTAGGACTGTCGCGACGAGCTCTTCTCCAGCCACATAGACCGTCACCCGCTGTCCACGCGGGATCGCTTGAATTGCGATCGCCTGCTGCTCCATGATACGGCTGATTTGTTCGACACCATCATCCGCCTGCAAGAGCATTCCCGGCTCAGCGACCCTAGCGGCTTGAGGTAGCCCCGCTGGCCCCAGACCGAGAACTGAAAAATCGCATCGGCCTGACTCGACGTGCAGAGAGAAGGCGGAAGGAGAAATCCGTGATCCTGAACTAGTTGTGACGAAGAGCTTCCGGCGAGAATGGTAGGCCGCCCACCAGGAACAGGCCTATTCACCACAGCGCAAGGCAACGCATTGAGAAATGCGATCCAGGCCGCATTGGTTTCCTTGATCACATAGTCACGATCTTGCAGAGACAGTTCTTCGAGTTCTAGGGGCGGAGGTAGCGTGAGTCGTGCGAAGATACCTGTGAGGTCAGACAGAAGAATGGTCTGCCGTCGACCACCAGACTTCCAGGTACGTTCGAAACCTCCGATACCACCGGCCAATTGAATAGCACCCTGTCCAAGAGTCGTGCAGGATGGATCCAGAAGAGATCTCCGCCGGTACGATATGCACTCTCGATGCACCAGTGTCGTCCAAGGATCTGCAGAATCGGCAAGAACGAGAATCACGCGGAGTGACTCCTCTCCGGCGTTACCTCATACCTGCCCATCCATCGCGGTCGAGGAACTACGCCATGTTGTAGCGAAGAGTAGCCCGACCTCCAGATTCTGCCTAGCTCACCAGAAGTGGGTCAATACCCTACTTTGGTATATCAGTAGAACTACGATAGAGCGAAAACGTACGCCCCGAGGAGCGCCCCAACTCGCATTCCTTGGCGTTCGTTTTGAAGGGATCGCACGGCCCGCGATCAAGCGCCACATTGCATCGGCTCGAACATCCGACTTGCAGTGGCCGGTTCAATCGCCAATATCGAGAAGGACGACGTGTGGGAGACCGTTGAGGCTGCGGCCTCATCTGCACGAGAGTGGCACGAGGCTAGAAACGAATAGCGGGCCGTTTGACTCGATGGCCCCATTTGTTCGCCAATCCTGTTCTGGCCCGAAGAACAATCTTGCTGACAACATCACGGCAGGTTTCACTGAGAGTTCTGCAACCGAGGAGGTTCTTTAGCAGATCCAGCAACATCCATTCATACAAGGAATCCTCTTCCACGTCGACGATGAATGCAGCATGCAGACCGATATGCTTGACCACCCGTTCCTCCAACGGCAACAGAGAGATTTCTCGCCGCAGCTGTCTCAACACTTCGACCGGAACGGCTGATCCCAATGCATCACGTACCAGGCACAGCACCACGTAGAGGTATTTGCGTGCATCGGCAAGGGCCGCCATCCTGAGCAATTCTTCCCAATTCAGCTCGTGCCCAAATCGACGAAGCAATTCCGCAACGTCATACAGGCCACGCAGTTGCCCCAGAAATCTATTGGGGCTGGAAAGGTGGAGCGCAACATGCAACAACATGTGCTCCGTAGATAATGCCAGGCATGGTACAGAGGCAATACGGACCGGTTGCGCACGCGCCCACAATTGATCGATCGGCATATCGATGAGAGCCGTGCGCTCAATGATATGCCAGTGGATCTCGATCGTCATCCAACCGTCAGAAGAGACGTACGGCACCATGTGGTGATGGTGCTCTCTATACCACTGTTTATTTCGGTAGCCTTCGTTAGGTAAGAAACCCAGTCGTTCGATAATCGCTCCTGCTTTGTCGAGATCCTTCTTTTCTACGAGCAAATCCACGTCCGCCATCGTCCTCAATCCGATATGCCGATAAACAAGTTCCGCTAAGGCTGCACCTTTGAGCACAACAACTGAGAGTCCTTCCAGGGTCAACGCTGTCAAGACGGTTTTTAGCCCTGCATAGACTTTCATATTTCTGGCTTGGCTTAAAAAACATTCCTCCTTGCTCCGCCGAGCCACATCTACAGGAATCTTGTCCCGTAAACCGAGTTCACCAAGCCGAACATACAGCAGCGCCCCGACTCCAAGCCGGCGAGCAGCATCAAATAGCTTCTCCCATGACAGCTGAGGATCGGTTATGTCCGATAGGATTTGTTGAGCCGTCCTGTTTGTGGCAAGACAGGAGAGGAGTACTCGACGTTCCAATGCGGAAGGATTCGTCATTCTAAAAGGCCTCGGTTGGGATACTCCGCTGACCCATCGCACACTCACACCGCCGATTGCCGCATGAGGCATCGCAGC
>CAVSOJ010000019.1:0-16918 GCA_963729585.1 Nitrospirota bacterium | reverse complement strand
GTCTCTCATATAGCAGATGAATCTCTTAAGGATTCTGCGGAAGTTTGACAGCAAAGATACGGGTGAGCAAGAGAACGCCATCCCGAAGGCATAGCCAGGACGGGTCTCGGGCTTGCCTGAAGAACCAATTCAAGCGATGTTTCGAATGGTTGATTGGTAACAAAGGCGGTTTCGAAACCCCCGCCAACCATTAAGGCACGCTTCAGGAAGGACCTGTTACTTGATAATTCGTCTCGATACCCACCTCCAATCAGTGGCCATCAAGCCCAACGTCACGACTACAACCATACCCGCACAGATCTGAACCGAAACAGGAATGGTTTCATGAATAGCGAAGCCGATCCCCCACGCCAATCCAATCACACCGAGGGTCGTCAAGTGAGGCCACAGTACGAACGACGCACGAGAAGCACCCGCCGTTTTCGGAGTCGTCACGAAAGGGAACTGGCGATTGACGAGCACGTCAACGACTGCTGCCAGCTGATAGGGCCATTTCGCGAATTGCAGGAGGCTGGCTCGCCAATGAAAACCCCGCTCCGGTTTCTCATTCAAGTAAAATAGCTGCCGACACCTCGCCCAGAGATGCAGCATGATGATTGTGAACCCTCCACTGACCACTGTTTCCGCAGTCACAACATCAGGCACTGTCCCCTGCATCAACATGAGCGCAACAAGAATCATGACGATGGGAAACACGATGCTCCTATGGACATAATTTAACCCATGCAACACATTCAGTACTTTGGAAGTTGGCGAGAGGTTCTGAGCAACCGACGGTGCGATTCGTAGCTTGATGTCGAGGACCGAGCGAGTCCACCGCCGCTGCTGGTTCAGATAGGTAGGCCAATCGACAGGGGCCAGCCCGCGAGCCAGGACCTCAGGCACATAGACACCTTGCCATCCACGATTATGATAGAACAGCGTGAGAAGCAGGTCGTCAGCATCATGCGCGGCAAATCCTCCGCACTCACCCAAAGCGCGGAGACGGTGCGTGTTGTGGCATCCTATAATGAGCGGGAATCCCATCCCATAACAGGACATCTGCACTGAAGAGTAGAAATCATAAGTCTCCTCTGCCGCCCCTCTTGCGATGAAACTTGATTGCTGATTGAAATACACCTGCGGCGCCTGCACATAACCGATCACTGGATCATCGAAATACCCCAGGACTTTCGACAAAAAGACACGACTTGGAACATGATCGGGATCAAATGCCGCCATGATCTCATACCGCTCAAACCCCAGTTCATGGAGCCATGCGTTATAGTTTCCATGTTTTGACGCCTTCCGAAAGATCCCGACATCGGTCTGATAGTGAGGATAGTGCTTTCGGCTGAAGTGAATAGCGCCTACTGCGGCACAAAGTTGCTTGACTCGATCGTCATCGCCCTCATCTAAGACCCAGGTATCGTGCGGATAATCGAGTGCAACGAGGGCCTTCAGCGTATGCTCCAGCAATTCCAAGGGCTCAATGCCTGGCACGAATGTCGTCACCACGGCGACTTTCCAGCCTGCTCTCGCCGGAATCGCTCTTGGCCTTTTCATGCTGGGTAATATCCACCATCGCCCAAGATTGTTGAGCAGATACACGGAAAGGATCGCAGAGAGGACGACCATGACAAATGGATGTGAGCCCCAGGCCGGAAGTTGGAACCATGAGAAGAGAAGCAATGCCGATCGCGCCACCTCCCAGCACCGTCAAGATCCAAAACATAAGACGGTCTCTTGGCTGAAGGACGAAGTCGTCTTCACCACCCTGTTCAGAGAACTGGTCCTGTCCGAGCAGTCCATAATTAGCCCGACCTCTTGTTCTCGCCCAGGGGCCGGAGCCGGTCGGCATCGGTGGCGCGCCAGGTATGCCGCGCCCCTTCCCGTACAGACATCTTGCGGTACGCCCCTATTCCAAAAACAGACCGCAACCACAGACGACCAAGGACACGCCAATATCCCCACCCCACCTGCGCAAGCTTGAAGGAAGACATGCCCATTTCCGGCGTACGATTGATCCATGAAATCGGAACTTCTTTCACCTGATAACCCATCAGAAGGGGCTGTAGCCCTGTTTCAGCATTCACCGCGAACCACGGTTCCAAGAGAAGCAGATGGTCCACAACTTCGCGGCGCAACAGCTTGAGATTGTTCGTGAGGTCGCGGAAACGGCGGAGCAACAGGATCTGGGCTATCAGGTGGAACCCGCGGTTCGCGACGATTTTTCCGAACGGATAGTTCAGCAAGACACTATGCCGGGAAAACCGGCTGCCAACTACCACATCGTACCCCTTCACTGCTGCATCGAATAGATCCGACATCTCGGGCAACAAGTGTTGGAAATCGCAATCCATGGTTAAAACGAACTGCCCTGTCGCCGCTCGATAACCATCGGCAAGAGCATGCCCGACTCCGTTCTGACCGATGCGCGAGACCAGTCGAATCCGATCGTCGGCGGCTGCCATATTCCGAATGAGAGCGGCTGTTCCGTCCTTGCTGTTGTCGTCGACCAGAATAATCTCGTGAAGATAGTCGTCATAGAGACGGCGCAGCCCGGCCACAAGCGGTTCGACATTCATCTCTTCGTTATAGCAGGGCACGACAACCGAGATTGCACGCCTGAGTTCGTCATGTGTGGCCAGCGACACTGCGGCCCGCTCGACGATGCGCGGCGGCTTTTGCGCATGCACCAAGATGGAACCCGCCAATGTCCGGATCCCCGGCGCATTTTCCAGGATGATGGAAAGATTGCGCAACAGCCAGATCAACCGCGGTGAGAGCGGCGCAAAGACAAAATCGTTGAAGACCGCAAATACCCGGATAAAACCAACTTCCGATAGGAGTTCATAGAGCTGAGGCCTGCTGAGAAGCGATCGTGGGTCGGACCGGCCGAACAGGCGCGAAAGAAACCGACGAAGTTTGAGCACAATATTCCAGGGGTTGCTTTCATACAGCAGCACCTGCCCGCCCGGTTTCAAGAGCCCGTACACGTGTTGGAGTACGACGGCGCAGTTACGCCGATCGAGCAAATCCATCGCGACGATAAAGTCGAATTGTCGACCATTCAGGGTTCCTGGGAACGATGCTCCCGAACACAACTCCGCCGACTCAGGCCAGTCGGCTGGTGTTTCGGACGAAGAACCGAATCTCACTGCAGTGATGGGATTTCGACCGTGAGTGACCCGTGCGAGTTGCTGGGTGAATAAATCCTTTGCCACACCCAATCTCGAGAATCCTTTGCCCGGGCAAGAGGTGCACCATGTGTCGGAATGACTGCGCGCGCCAGCGGAGACGATCTGTCGCGATAGGGTCGCGACGCACAAGATAGTCGTCCCGGGTCTCCTCACGAAGCGCAAGGGTGTCGAGCATCGATTGGTCTGAGGTACTCAAAAGATCCTCTTAATCCACGCAGCCGAACGGTCCAGGCCCCGACAATGTCACGAAACACGTCGTCGAGCGACTTGGTCACCGACCACTTCGGATAGTGGTGCTGGAATTGAGACAGGTCACTGATATAGCAGATGTGATCTCCTGAACGAGGCTGATCGACGTACTCGTAGCGCATTTGTTTCCCTGTGAGGCTTTCGACCATGTCGAAGGCCTCCAGGATGGAGCAGGCAATTCGCTCGCCCGCCTCCCATGTTATACACTTCCCCGCATCGGGGATTCGCATAGATCTCCTCAATGGCCCGAGCGATATCGAAACTGTGGATATTGTCCCGAACCTGTTTTCCCTTGTACCCGATAGATTCGTATAGGTCTTTCCGTTCAGCTGCGTTTTTACCAGATAGGACAGGAACCCGTGGAGTTCGACGCCTGAATGATTCGGACCGGTCAGGCAACCGGCACGCAGGCAGTGTGTCCTCATGCCAAAGTAGCGGCCATACTCTTGCGTCACCACATCGGCTGCGACCTTGCTGGCCCCAAAGATGGAGTGTTTTGAGCGGTCGATCCGCATCGCTTCCGTTACACCCTGGTAGTCCTCGGCGCGCGCGTAGTCCCATCGCCGGTCCAGTTCCTTCAGCGGCAACTCATTGGGGGCATCTCCATACACCTTATTCGTCGACATGAAGACGACGACGGCCTCCGGGCAATGTTGCCGAGTCATTTCCAAGATATTGAGCGTTCCTGTCGCATTGACGTCGAAATCGTCAAAGGGACGACGGGCCGCCAGATCATGGCTGGGTTGGGCCGCGCAATGCACGATGAGATCGAACGGGCCTTCGTGCTTGAAGAGATTGGAAAGCCCTTCACGATCTCGAATGTCGAGCTGGTGATGAGAAAACCGTCGAGTGTTCTGGCGTAGCCGTTGAAGATTCCACGTCGTGTCACCTTCCGGACCGAAAAAGTCCGCCCGCATATTATTGTCGACGCCGATTACGCGAGCGGCACGGCTGTCGAAAAACGCCACGAGCTCGGACCCAATCAGGCCGCTTGAGCCAGTGATGAAGACTTTCATGGTGTCTTGTTCCCTCTTTCGCCTGTCATGACTTTTTCATGGACATGGCTGAAATAAATAACGAAGAAAAAATGGTTCCCCCTCCCATGATCACAAGGGTCGCGCCGAATGACCCCCATTCGGGATGTGGCAGGGGAACAAAGCCAGACTTGATCCATTCCCACACAAGCAAGCTAAGAATGAATCCCCCAATGAGAAGAAGACCAGCGCCGAGGAGCAACCCGGTTTCCAGGCGGAACCAGTCATAGAATGCCGCAAGGTTCCTGTTGTCCACATCGAATCGTCGACTCCATGAATAGGTCTTGGCATGCAATCCGAGGCTGAGGATCTGAAATCCTGCCACACTGAAGATCGTTCCGAATATCCCGGTCACAGTACCAAGCGGCTGTCCGTTGAACTGAATGACGCCCACCAGGGATACGAAGTGGGCGAAGAATCCAAGCGCCAGCGAGAGGAATCCCGGAACGAAGAACACTGTATTCGGGCAATAGACCAACATCATCCGTAGACTGCGCCATCCGTCGCGAAACGTGCGCAGTTTCGATTCGCCTTTTCGTTCGTGCAGGCGAATCGGCACCTCTGTGATCTTCAATCCGGCCAGGCCAGCATTGATGGCCAGTTCGAGGTTGAACTCCATGCCGGGGCTGACGGGCTGGATCAGGTCGTAGGCACGCCGACTGAAGGCGCGGAATCCACAATACACATCGGTGTACTTGGTCTTGAACAGCCCGTTGAGGATCGTCGTAAGAAGAGGGTTTCCAAAACACCGATGCAGAAAAGGAATCGTGGCATGCCCTCCTCCCAGATACCGGCTACCGGTCACGAAGTCATGCCCTGCACGAAGCTTCTCGAGAAATGTGGGGATCATGGTGAAGTCGTAGGTGTCATCGGCATCGCCCATGACAAGGTACGTGCCCTTGGCACTCGCAAACCCTTTCAAGTATGCATTTCCATATCCGCGTTCCGGCTGATGCACCACTTGAGCCCCCATGCTTTCAGCGATTGCCACGGAACGGTCAGTCGAGCCATTGTCACAGACAATGATTTCACCATCGAGTTGCGCCTGCACGAAGGTCGCGAGGATCTTTTGGAGGCAGGCGCCAATGGCAGCTTCCTCATTCAGGCATGGAAGGACTACGGACACCATGGGGGAATCTGATGACTCAAGCCCATGGGGAGAAGGCTGGGTGTGTACGGTCGCAGTCACGACACTCATCCATCGACCTCAGATACGGGCGGATGTTCGCACGCTACTTTCGAGTGACCAGAAATAGAAGTTGATTATCCTGTCTTGTCTTTAACTCAAGATGCCAACCGGTCGCAATCAGATCAGATACGATCCAATTAAGATTCGGGCCCACCTCGCCGTTAACCCACGGTCCCCCCAGGTATCCACCATGCACATACAACAGAAAGCGAGACTCTGCCGTCTTATATGGCTCAGATTCTTGGATGTTCAAGTGAAACCAAGGTCGCAAGTCCAGTATGCCTCGATCCATCGTGTCATGTCCAAGGTGCCGAAACGACCTCTCCGAGTCGGCCAAGTAGACGAAGCGAGAAGAGAGGTCTCGCGGAGCATAGTGAGACAACCTCATGAACGTGTGAAGATCGGCCACGACAACTGGCAAATCGCTCTCTGCCGCGCTCCGAACCAGGGCATACCCCTGACCAAGCACCTTCTCTGGGGTCGAAGGGAAACTGCGAGCCGACAGCATGGCAAATCCGCCGCAAGACAGGACAAGAACGACCGCCCCAATAAGAGCTCGCCCATCAAGAAGCCGAGCACTTGTATACGCAACCAGCACGCTCACGCCAAGAACGGTCGGTAACGCGTAACGAGGTACAAACGCTCCGGTTACCAACATCGCTAGTACAACAGCGATAACTGGGAAAGCCACATAACTCAGCGCAGCTACCAATTCGTGACCCGGTATCGCAGAAATATTCACAGAGGCCCGACTATCGAGACCTCGCACATGCACCAATGCTACGATCCCGGCAAAGATCAAGATAAACATTAGTAACAGGGGTGCCGGCATGAGCAACGACGAGTACGCATCCGGGATCGACTGCCAGCTTGGAAGTGCCCAGAATCCCTTGGCATACGTCCGCGCTTTTTCAATCAAGGGAAGAAAGACTAACAGAGGAAAGAGTGCTCCACCCATTGCAAGCCAGATCGCCCAATCCACACGGCGGCGGTCGTAGGTGCGTACGAGCTCAGCGATTCCCAGCGGGATAAACACCAAGACCGCATAGTAGTGACTGCATAGGGCAGCGGCTAGACTCCCGAATAAACCTAACAGCGGCAACCAACGGATGCGACGCTCTGTGGCAGCCTGCCAACAGAGCCAGGACGAGGCAGCGAAACCCAGTTCCAGCCCATAGGGTCTGGCTTCATGGCTGTAGAGGTTTGCTCCCGTCACAAAGAGAAGTATCATCGCAACGAACCCATACATCGAAGAGCTACGGCGCTCCACGAGATGAAAGAGACAAAATCCTGCGCCCCACACCCCGATCATTTCCGGCAAGCGAAGGGCCCATTCGTTGACACCGAACAAGGCAAGCGACCATCGAGTCAGCACGTAGAATGGGAATGGATTCTATCTGCGCCAGTGAGTAGCGCGGACCAGATACCGGAGAGCGTGGGAGCTTGAGCGATAAAGTAGGTGAACAGTTCATCATTCCACATGGGCTTGCGCGAGGCCAAGACGCTTGTCGCCCCAAAGTACACGAACGAGACCGCCACCATCAGCAACAACCTCTGCCGTTCGCACAGATCGTGCAAGGCGTCCGCACGGCCATCGAGCCATTGCAACACTTGCACGAGAACCGGCGACCTTCCTACCTCGCATCAGCCGACTTCATGACGCTCCTTTTCGCTGAGAGCTTTCTGGCGGCATGAAGAGCACCGATCCCGTCTCAGGCTGCACGATGACCGAGCGCAGGGTGAACGCGTTCATAAATTGCAAACGCCTGTTCATGCCGCTCTCCGGTTTCCGTCACGACGTCATCACTGTAGACGCGTTTCCAGCGATCAGGGAAACCCTCGACGACCCCTTTCATGAAACGTTTGCTATCAATAGCCAAACCCTCGTCAAGCATGAGATAGGTGACCGGCACGGACTCCAAGAGTTCTTCGGCCTTGATGGGATCAGATTCGAAAGGAGGCATCACTGTCCTGTTTCCCGTTCTTAGATAGACCCAATGGGGCATCGAGACAGCGATGACGTCACGTGGTTCGGCATGCGCCATCAGCCAATCCACACCGGAATCCAGTGCGCGATAGGAGTCCATATAGAAAAACAGGCGATACCAGACCCTATCGCCTTGACGAGTTTGGTACTGCACCGGGAGGTGGCGGTTCGCATACACCGCCACGGTCGTCGCAATCTGTTGTAACGCGATTCCGACCACAAGGGAGCATACAAGGACCAGAACTACGCCCCTCCATTTTCTCAGCGGAGGTTGCCGTGCTTGCCCGAATACCCAAGCAATCGCGGCGCACAAGGACAATGCCAACAAGGGAACCGTTGGCATCAAGTACCGATTAAATTGCTCCGGCCAGGGTGTGAGGCAGATCACCGAAATGGAAGAGAGGACGCAAAGTGGAATAATGACATTTCCTTGGGTTGCAAGTATGCCCGTACCAACCAGAACGAGACATCCCAAGGCAAACAATGGAACATCAACAATCCACTGTGGTCCAGCGTCAATGCCTAATCGCTTCGAGAACACTTCCCGTTCTCTCTCCCACACAGGCCTCATCGAGCTCACGGTCTCTCCGATATACCTCGTCACTCTGGGCCACATTGTGGAGATACCGTTCGACCCGATCCGAGAATGTCGAGTACCCCAGGTCTGGATCAAAGGGGTCGTTGAGCGAAACGTTCCTCGCATAGCTGACGTTGTAGAACATGTAGTCGGCACGCTGGTATGCATAGGCGGGGCGTTGATACTCCGCGCTGGTCTCGACGTACTGCACATACGAGAACCATCCGACGACTGGAAGCACCGTCATCGCGACTCGAATGAGCACGGTCTTCCATTGCCTCCGCACGAGCCCTTCACCTATCCAAGCCGCGAGTAGGGCAATACCGGCGGTACGCAAAGCAAATGCTGTAATGGCAAAGGCTCCAGCCCATGCTGGAGTGGGCCACCGCTTTTCACTTGTATAGGTAAGGAGAAACCCAACGGTAAGAAGACCATAGAGCATGTCCGGGAAACACAAATCGGAGAGAAAGTACGTATGGACGCTCAAGAGGCATATCACCGTCCCAAAGAATGCATAGGAGCTCGAAAGATGCCGTCGCAGGAGCGCATAAATGGCAAAGATATAAGTCGCAAAGGCTAAAAATGATGAGAGTCGGAGAAAGCGGCCAACGACAAGAGGATCGCTTGTCCCGAGCACGATTTGATGTGCCGCAATGATCAGCGGGAGTACTGGAGGATACTGATTCGCCTGGATCTCGCCAGGTTCATTGAGTAGTCGGTATCCTTTTCCTTCGGCAAGGGATGTTCCGAGCACATAGTACACGGCACCATCCCACCGCAAATCGATTGGCCCATGGATGCGAGGCAACCACAGGGCGACGACCAGCAGCCCTAATAGCATGTAGATGATCCACTCTGAACTAAAGCGGCTGCGAGGAATCGAAGGATTGGTCGGCACAGTTGTGTTCATATTGCGTGGCTAGTACATTCAAGCCGCGTAATGAGGCCACAATGCTCAAAACAATGATGCTCATTCCGCATGACCAGAAGCACGAATAGGCTTCTCACTCAGGTCAGGCCCACCCGCGCCCACAACAATTCCCCAAGAGTGAGTAACGCGCTGTCGCCTGCACCCCTCTTGGCTAGCCTATGCCCCACAGTTCGAAGTGAGTGACGCCAGCCTCCACGCCTGGAAAAGGAACTATACATATCTGCGCGTATGCGAACGGCGGTGCCTCCTTCACTTTGAGGAAGAACGTAACCGGCTGAAACCATTGGTCGTTGACCTCTCGCGCGACAAGTATATACTGTCGAAAGACTTGCGAATACAAGGCCAAGCCCCTCCAGCATCGAGAATCGACTCGCTGGTTTCGTGATACCTTTCAGGTCAGTTGCATACAGGCACATCGTCTCGTCCCGTTCAATCACTACATTTGCCATCGCCGGAACCTAGGCCGAGTTCCATTGTCCTTGTGAGTCCGCAATCTGGATCTTGGTAATGCATAAGCCCCCCTCAATACCAGACAGGTCCTACCCGCCTTCGGATAACACCAACCACCCAAGCACACGGGAGGGGCACGATACTGAATGTTGACGGTTATGTTGAATTTACGAGGAAGTTCCGGCAAGACGTTCAAGTGCCGTGGTAGCCAGGAGTCTCGCAATTGTAGTTCTCTCCGCTTCAGAGGGGCCCCGAGCCGCAACATGGATCATAAGGGCAACGCCGCCTTGTCTTGCGAGCAATCTTACGTCTTGGAAGGCGTTCTTCCGAGTAAGGAACATTTCGTGAGGTGTGGTAGAGAGGGAGACATTCCCAGACTCGTACCTTCTGTCATCAAAAGACCGTGTGCTGATGATTCCGACGGTCGAAACGATAGAACGTTCGGCTATATACATACAGGCTGTTCCATCAGCTGCTGTCCCTCCAGGGCGGGGTTCTTCCCGAAGCGGACCCATTACTGCCTCGGCTTCGATACGCGAAACTAGCACGCAGGGGTCTACATCCGGAATTGCCCAGGTCGATGCGATCGGCTCTGACCGAGCGTCTCTCACGCGAATTTTCGAGTGTACAGGAGGTGCCGAGAATTGTATCTGTCTCGTTTTACAGCAGGGCAGAATCCCCAGCTCGCTTGCACGCTGGCTCGTCATCTCAATAATTCGGTCATCGCCCCACCAATTGGGATAAATGTTAAAGTTGACTTCGTAGGGGCCGAACCAACGCTCTGTGAGGTCCCGTCTATTGGCGGGCCAATCCTGCCAATGAGGTAGCCCTTCACTGGCATAGAGCAGTACACGATTGGCCTCGCCAGCCTCTGGTGTAACATTGGTCGGCATGTCCTGTGCGACCTGCTCTAGATGAACTCTTACAAACGGGGATAGATAAAATCGGTTCCATGATTCTTGCTCGATGTGCTTTATGGCGTTGCCAGCAAAACGAGTGCTATGCCGGTCAACTATGGTTCCGGCAGCATAGATCAACCAGCCGATATTGACCGACAGGGTCATGATGATGACCGCGCAGAGGATTCCCCGACAAAACCTGCTGTGCGATGCTCCTGTGACGGTATCACCGATGTCCAGTTCCATACGGTCACAACGCCGCGGGCGGTAAGAACCGCGAGGAATGGCACTAACACAAGAAGATTTCTTGCGACCATTGCTCGCTGAATGCTGAAGTAGAGGAAATAGAGAAGAGGAAAGGAAAGGACCACCGTTGCCAAGCTCCGGTCTTCACGAATCAACGCGACAATGCCGATGAGAGAGAATCCAAACAGGATCAAGGCGATTATCGGAAAATGCGAGAATACGCTGGTGCTTAAATAGACGAGCATCCTCCATCCGTGTTCTGCGCCAGGTGACACTGAATGACCGGCATGCCCAGAGGCGTAGTGCCGGACTTCATATAGAATGCCGTTCAAGACTTCGACCGGCCGAGGAACCACTGCTGGTGTCGAAACCAGGAAGGCGACGAGACCGATTCCGATCAATACCGATAGGCGTAGAATGAGGCGACCATATGCCAGACCTTTGTATCGCAAAAATCCCGCGACCATGACAGGTACCAGTAACAAGCCCCCCGGATACTTTGTCCCCATCCCAAGGCCAGCGCCAACTGCTGCCAAATAGAACCATCTGGTGCCATCCGGATTGAGATAGGCGACCATTGTGCACAGGAGGGTGAGCGCGCCAAACTGCATCAGAATCCCGTCGGTCGCAATCCATCGAATGTGATAGGCGACTTCCCACGAGAAGGCGAGAAAACACGCTGCTAACAGGGCTTCCTGCCAGAACGCCCGCCATTTCAGGACCAACAGATAGACCCACAATATGGACAAGGAGGCGATGACGAGAAATACTGCTCGAACGCGCAGAAGGAATGATTGGCTCCCCACGACAGCTTGCAATTTATTCCCTCGATCGGTGCTCTCCCCCCAGACAGTTACAATTTCCGGCAGCAACGCGGCACTGCTCACCCAGTAATCAAAGGAAGGGTATCCATAGTGACCCGGGAGCGGTGCCCGGAGAGACAGCATGGTTGTGACAGGGGCGAGTTGATAGCCCTTCTCATCCCAATGATTCCCGAAATCCAGCCCCTGAATCCCCGTCACAACAATGATGGCCAGAGGAAGCAAGACCGGCGCTATGCGCAGTATGCTGAAGCGCGAAGAAGTTCCTATACCATTCATGTCTCTTCCAATTGGTTTATACTTGCCCGGCATAACGAAGCAAGAGGACTGCCTTCTCGATGAGCGAAATCTCCTCTGAGCAAGAGAGCAGACGACAACCAGGTCTCGACGGTTTGCGGGGCATCGCCATTCTCATGGTGATGTTATTCCATTTCACCCTGATGCAGCCTGTTGCGACCTGGGATATACCCTTGTACACATTTGCGCGTTATGGATGGACAGTCGTTGACCTCTTTTTCGTCCTGTCAGGGTTTCTCATCACGAGCATTCTCTTGGATGCCAAAGGCCGCAAGCGGTACTTCAGGAACTTTTATTTTCGCCGGATCTTGCGGGTGTTTCCCCTATATTACGCTTTTGTGGTCGGATTGTTGATCCTGTATCCACTTGTCGGCGATCCCGCATGGACAAATCAAGTCGAGGTCCTACGAGATCATTTGTGGTGGGTATGGTTTCACATGACCAACTGGCTTGTGGCTCGGACGGGAGATTTTTGGACCGCCACTCCGCTAGGAACCGGTGGTTTTTGGTCTATTTCGATTGAGGAGCAGTTCTATCTCGTATGGCCATTACTGGTGCTTGTCCTGTCAGAACGACAGTTACGGTGGGCCTGTGGAGCATTCTTCCTCTTGAGCTTGGTGACGCGTCTGGGGATGACCGCCGTGGGCTTGAGTTGGACGGCAGTATTCACGGTTACCTTTGGACGCATGGATTCTCTTGCGGTCGGCGCCGCGCTTGCGACGGTGGCTCGAACACCAACAGGTCTCAACGCCCTGCGGCCGTTCGTATTTGCTCTCGTTATCGCGACGGTCGTGCCATTTGTCGCCATCGAGGTTATGCTGCGACACATCGATCATCCCAACTATACCCTGGCTCTCGCGGTAGAACTGTCGCTGATTGCCGCATGCTCGGGCGCCCTCCTTGTCGGCACCATGACGGCCAATCTGGATGGTATTGGAGCTCGCCTTACACACAACACCGTCCTTCGCTCATTCGGTAAGTATAGTTTTGCTCTCTATCTATTTCATGGTCACTTGAACCGCTGGCTTGAAAAGTTTGGGTTTGATGTACAAGGTCGAGGTGCTCAGTCTAGCGCGGGATCGATCTTGCCAAAACAACTCCTCTACCTTTTCATGGCGATAGGATTCTCGTACTCCTCGCATTTTTGAGTTGGCATTTTTATGAAAAGCACTTTCTGCGCCTCAAGACGGCGTTTCCTTCGGGCCGTGTTCCTTCCGTCAGCAATGAGTCCACTGAACCTTTTACCTCCTGTCAGGATTCGCCTAGAAAAGATCGCCCAACATCGCCAGACAAGTTCGGCGGGTGAGTTTCTTCGAACTGTTCGGGGACGATTGGTGATACTCCTCGGAAGCTGGCCTACCTTCCATTCTTGTACTAAGAACAACGTGAGTCATGCGTGGAAGGGCCCGTCAGATCTCGATGTCAACCACTGACAATTACGCACACCATGCATCTGGATTCCGGTCAGGCCGAAACATTCCCTTCTCTACAGGAACACAAAGAAGAGAGAGACGGAAACCAGACCTGGGAATATTCCCATGACTTTTCAAGAGTTGACGAGTTCTTTTTCCCAACGAAGTCATCCTGTAAGCCCTCATCTCTGTCGAGGCTTTAGCCCTGCCGAAAGTTGACGACCTTGTTGTAAATCGTGCCGACCGCCCACCCGACGACCCCCCCTGTTATGGCTCCGTAGACTAATCCTACTAACGCCCCTGGCCACGTGACGGAGTATCCGACAAAATAGTTAGAGAGGAGTTGAAGGTGCTGCCCGGCCTGCCGACCATCTTTGATCACGAGCCAAGCCGTCGCCACAAACATTCCCACTCCACCCATTAGCGCGCAGACGAGAGCCAGCGCATCCCTCTTGATCCTGGCGAGGGTTTGACTAATCTCATCTATTTGTCTTGGTTGTGGTGTCATCGTCTCACCCGCTTTCTCCACTCATGGATTACATCTTGTCGAGCAGATGGCGACGGTCATCACGCTCTCCGTGCCACCGGACAATCCTTGCGTAGACCTTGAGCGCCGAGTTTCTTAGTCCAGCAGCAAGAGCCCCCACAGCAAACCCAAACATTCCTCCTTCAAATAGACCCACAACCGCACCAGCCCACGTGACTTCAAACCCGAAGAAGTAATTCCCGAGCAAGGACAACGTTGGACCGACCACAGGCCCACTTCGCAGTAACAGAATGGCTGAGGCCACAAAGATCCCAAGACCGCTGACCACCCCTACAGCCACCCCTAAGGCGAGTGGATCTATTTTCGCGAAGGCGATTTCGATTACTTTGTCTTCAGATTCTTCTATTGCCTCACCGACCGATACGCTGACTCGTGTTGGTACAAGCCGATCGCCTGCGTTCGGCTGGGTCATCCGTTCTTCCTCGTGATATTCCTTCTCCGTGTTCACCGACCAGACATCGTGGCGTTCTCCCAAGATGTTGCCGGCCGCATACACGCCGGTCAGCATTGAATGGTCTTGGTTGTTGTACCGATGCAACCCGTTTCGCCCGATGGTCTGTAAATTCGAGAACGTCTCCAGATACCGCCGGATGGTGGCGACACTGTCTTGATACGTTTGGTCATAGACCGGATAGGCCTTCTCCATACGCACCACGGTCCCGTCTTTGACCTCTCGCGGATCGATCAACCCGATGTGCGCACATTCTCGAATGCCCAGTTGAATGAGCCGCTCCTGCGGCCATGACCATTCTTCGTCCTTGTCCCACAAGAAATATTCCAACCCTAGTGAGGTCCGCGATGGATCCGGCACCATATAGGGACTCCAGTTCTTGTAATTCTGAATCCGCCCGAGCTTCACCTCCGGCGAATGCACATAGAGCCAATTGTCAGGGAAGACCGATTCGCGATCCACCACCAGCACCACCGTTAGATAATCCCGGTAGCGGAGACCTTGCGCAGCCTTGAGCACTTCGTCCGGCGGCAGTGGATCCAGCGCATGGACGAGTTCACGAAGCGGCATAGTCGACACAAAGTGCCGGCCGTCATACTCAAGCTGCTCACCGCTTGCACTCCGCCCGGACACGCAGTCGACTCGGCCGTGACGGTGCTGGATACGCTCGACCTTCACCCCCTGCACCGTCTGGGACCCCTGACGTTCGATCAAGCTTTGACAGCGTTCCCACATCATCCCCGGGCCAAAGCGGGGGTAGTGAAATTGCTCGATCAGCGAGGTCAGCGTCGACCCGTCTATGCCGTGTTTTGCTCCGAATAACGCATTCCGGACGGCTTGTTTGAGAGATAAATTCTTGATCCGCTGCGCCGCCCAATCCGCCGAGATTTCTGAACAGGGAATGCCCCAGACCTTTTCTGTATAGGTCTTGAAGAAGATATTGTAGAGCCGATACCCAAAGCGGTTGGACACCCATTGTTCAAAGGTCTTTTCGTCGTGGATGTGGAAAAATTTGGCCTTGACGTAGCTGAGGCCGATGAGAAATGATTCGAGCGGACCGAGACCGGCCAGCGCATTCATCGGTTTCAGGGGATAGTCGAAGAAATGCTGGTTGTAGTAAATGCGTGAAATCCGTGGGCGCAGCAGAAACTCTTCTCCGAGAATTTCATGCCACAGCTCATTAATCAGGTGGACCTTGGAGAAGAATCGATGGCCACCGATATCAAAACGATATCCATGGTAGTTGACGGTCCTCGATATACCCCCAACCTGATCGCTGGCTTCGAGCACCGTGGAGGTCATGCCACGCTTCCCTAACTCATAGGCTGCCGTAAGCCCTGCTGGTCCCGCACCGATGATGACAGAAGATTCTCGGCTCATGAGCGTTTCTCTACCTGTGATCCCGAACGCAGTGATTCCGACGTGAGTGGTGATGCAGGCTTTCCGAGGCCACGATCACGGTAGACGAGGTGACACAGAGTTCCAATCGCGAAGGCAACCCCGCTATACAGAAAATAGAGCCAGTGCCATGGGATGGTTTGGACTGCGAATCGGAGCCCGCGTTTTCTCAGAAAAAACCGGTAGAGCCGGACATTGAGGATGAAGAGCATCAGCCCCATCACGGCGGCCACGACCAAGAAAAGCGGCCGCCAGGGGGACAGCACCAGTGCGACGAGAAGTCCATACGTCAACATGACGCTTACGCGGCCCGAGATACCTATATTCAAATCGTTCACCAGGCCGCCATCCCGATGTATGAGCTGAGTCCATGGCAAGGCTCGCTGAAAAAAGTCGGCCTGTAACATTGATACGACTGTCCAGCGCTTCCAATGCTTGACCTGGAGCGACTTACACAGTCGAATCGAATAGCCGGCTTTCTTGAGGCGGTAGCCTAGTTCAATGTCTTCTATAGAGGGCTTGGTATACGTTTCATCGAATCCACCCATCGTGAGGAATACATCTCGACGGATCGCACCGCAGGCTCCCCAAAATGTTGACGCCTCCTCACGACCATTCTGATGGACGTAATGATGGAGCAGGTTCCGGTACTGTGAGAGAAAGTTCGTCTCTTTTGGTTGATCATCATACGACCCGATAACCGCCGCTACTTCAGAATGCTGAGCAAAGATCTCTTTCACCCGATGGACAACGTCCTCAGGAACGGTCACATCGGCATCGACAAAAAAGAGAATGTCCGACTTCGCCCTCGACGCCCCGAGGTTTCTCGCGCGACCGGGGCCTCCGGGCGAGGGAAAGCGATGGACGGTAATGCCAGCTGCTTCTGCATACTGCGAGGAACCATCAGTATCGCCATCCCCAACCACGATGAGTTGATCCGGTGGAGGTACGGCACGCCGTATCGATTCCAAGCTCGCGCGAAACTTTGCCCCCCCGTTGTAGACGGGAACAACGATTGCGACGGTCAAGGGTAAGAGATTTAACGTTGTTTTCCCCCTTGTGACGTATCACACACCCAACGTCAGAGCGAGCCACCAGGAGTCGCAGGTCGTCGCTTCACACTTCCGTATGCCAGGAGCATGAACCCACCAATGAATTTTCACTAGATTAGACGATGTAACCCAATACAACAAGCCCACCTTGAACAGAGAAACACCTACGAAAGAGGGATGACCGCCATCACCATTC
>CAVSOJ010000018.1:0-22119 GCA_963729585.1 Nitrospirota bacterium | reverse complement strand
AGCGGCCAGGACGGCCACCTGTCTTTGGCAGGGCCTTCCTCTAGCGGGGCAGGTATTGTGGGTAAGACCTGACGCTCTGACTGCCATTGTTTAGGCGGGGAGGCTCCATAGTGATACTTGAGGAGACGAGCTACTGGGAATCCATTGCAGACGAATGGAAAAAGACAAGTGCCCGGATCGGCTTTGGCGAAAACATAGTGACACGATTAATCAATCCCTTCTCCTTCGTTGGCTTCCCGAACACCCATTTCCTCGGCTGTTAAAGACTGATAGGTTTGACGAATCGGTGGTGGAGGGTCTTACTGATTCCTGAAGGCACGCGCCCACACGGTCGTCGGGATGGACCTGTCATTCCAGACGAGTGTTCGGGCTGTCCTGGCGAGGTGCGCGTTCGTGGGGCTTGTGCCGATCTACGCCATCTTCCGTTCCGAGAGGAATCGTTCGACGTGGTAGTGTCGAATTCCACCCTGGACCATTTCCAAACGCCTAGATGAGATCATCGAGAGTTTGCGGGATTCCACCGGTCTCCGCAAAGAAGGGCACCTCATCCTGACTTCTGCATAATCCGGCTAATCCCATTATTGCGGCTCGTAACGATCTTCCATTCAAACCGTTGAATCGGTTGGGTATCGTTCCCTACTTTGTCGGTCATTGTGGTCCCTGGCGGTTACAGAAGTTGCTGCAGCAGGTCGGCTTCGAAGTGAGGGATGTCACGGCGGTGCTGCACTGCCCGCGCATTATTGCCGTACTCGTCGCAAAACTCCTGTGTTCACTGCGCGAAGCTCCTGTACAACAACGATTTTTGCGTTGGCCGCGAGAAATTCGCATATATGTCGCGATGGCCTACGCGGTATTTGACGGGCACTTTATCGCCGTCCGAGCTGAGAAGAGGCAGAGCCATCCGTGCCGAGCCCGCGATGATTAGAGATTTTTAATAAGGTGCACGGAAGCGCAGTGGTTTGTGTGAACTTGCGTGGTCAGCGAGGCATTCCTTACCGATCCGAAGAGGAGTTGTGGGCTCTTCGCGATGCGAGGCTCAGAGAGGTCGTCATCTATGCAGCGGACACAGTCCCCTACTATCAGAATCTCTTTCGAAGGGAAGGCATTGATCCGCAGAGCATCAAAACGGTCCATGATCTTCGCTGCATTCCCTTGGTAGAGAAGTTAACAGTCCGTAAGAACCCACGTCTCTTTATCTCTACATCGAGGCGAGGGAAGAACTCCATCGCGTTTACGACGAGCGGTTCACCGGCGAGCCCTCCACGATTCACCATGATCACGACTCGCTTCTCGCCAACATCGCGTACGGGGAACGCGAAAGATCTGTGTTTTCGACCATATGCGGAAAAAGGTTTGGGCTCAGAGAGGCTTACATCGTCCGGCCTAGGTCTACGATCACCGTAGTCTCGGACCATTATAAAAAGCATACGTTTGCTTCTTCTTCCAGGCCGCGCCTGCTGTTAGATGTCTTGCAGCCCATCGAGCAGGTCGTCGATGCGATCAATTCTTTTCGGCCTGACGTCCTTGTCGGCTATGGCTCCTATTTGGAGGCGTTCTTCAGGACCCTGAGGTTCGAGGGAATCCAGATGTATCTCCCGCGGGTGTTGTTCTATGGAGCGGAATGTATGACGAAGCCGGGAAGGCGCTTATCGAGAAGGAGTTCGGCGTACCAGTCCTCTCAATCTACAACTCGGTAGAAGCTTTCAAGATCGGATTTCTTTGCGAAGCGCGGCATGGCTTTCATCTCCATGATGACCTCTGTCATGTAAGAATTATGAACGCGAACGGCGAGGATATCCCGGCCGGAGATAAGGGGGAGGTGGTGATTTCTAATCTCGTCAACAAAGGAACTGTCCTTCTCAACTATCGTCTCGGGGATGTCGCGTCCCTCGCGACTGGGAATTGCTCGTGTGGCCGCGTCTTGCCTCTGCTTTCTGAACTTGAAGGCAGGGTAGAGGATATTCTCTTTCTGGCAAACGGGGGGTTTGTTCATCCCCGGGCAGTTTGGGCAACGTTGAGCCAGAGAAATGAAGTGTTGAAATACCAATTCATCCAACATAAGCCGGAGCGATTTGAGCTGAAGCTTGTCACGGTGGATTATCAATCGTATCAGCTGGTCGTCGGCGATATTCATGCTGACTTGCGACGACTGCTTGGGGAGTCGGCTGTGATCGAGTGCGAATTCTATACCGCGTTGGAGCCCGAAGCATCCGGCAAGTTCAGGCCCGTTATGTCGAAGTGCAAGCAGGGTGTGTCGATATGATCGGCGAGGCGCTCGAACTTCGACGGTTGATGAACAATCGGGGGCTGCCTTCTCTGGAGTTAGAAGTTGTGCGGGATCGAAAGCTTCAGGCCCTGATTCGGCACGCATATGAGAATGTGCCCTATTACCGGTCGCTCTTTCAGTCAGCCGGACTGTTGCCGGATGATATCCGAACCGTCAAAGACCTCCAGCACATACCGATCACGACGAAAGACGATCTCAGGGAGGCAGGCGTGGAACGCAGCACCGCGAAGGGGATCGATCTTACAGCCTGTCAGGTGGTGCATACCAGTGGAACGACAGGAAAGCCGTTTGCGATCTATCTGACAGGCCGCGAGTTGAGAAGGAGGCAGCTGATTGAATTTCGGACATTGCTGTCGATTGGATTCCGCCCGCAGGATCGTCTGGCGGTACTCGGCCCCGCTCAACCACATGCCGTGCGGTTCCACCAGCGTTTGGGTTTCTATCGTAGCGTCAATATTCCTCCGACTCTTTCTTTGGACGATCAAATCGACCTGCTGAAACGCAGCCGGCCCACGATCCTGTGGGCCTACCCGACGGTTCTCAAAGCGCTGTTGTGCAGAGTGAACTATCGCCTAGACACGGTCGTCAACCCGAGGATACTTATCACTTCAGCGGAAGTGTGCGACGAAATACTGAAGGCCGGTATTCACGGCAATCTCAAGACAGAAATGTTCAACTTCTATGGTGCGAATGAGGTTGGGAGGATTGCAGCTGAATGCCCGGCGCACGAGGGGCTTCACGTCAACGAAGACCATGTGATTCTTGAGTGTTCAAATTCCAAGTATCCTGGCGAACCAGGAATCTCCGGCGAAGCGGTTGTCACCAGCCTGACTGCTTTGGCGCAACCCTTCATTCGCTATCGCCTCGGAGACGTATACAAGTTCACGGAGAAGCCATGTTCCTGTGGATCACCGTTCCCTTTGATCAGCTCTCCTCTCGGCAGATTGGACGACGCGGTAAAGCTCCCCAGCGGGAAGATCGTATCTCTCTGGCCGTTCACCTTCATCCTGAGGACGCTGGACAGCCTCGAGCAATATCGCATCATCCAGGAAAGTGCGGAGCACCTCGTTGTGGAGCTGGCGTTTCGCGGAGATCCAAACAAGGACGCACTAGTGCAGTTGCGATCTCGCTTCATGGAGCATTTGGGTGAGCCCGTCAGGGTAGACATTCAATGCGTGAGTGGCTTCCGGAACGACACGCCAAAGTTCAGGAGCTTTATTTCCAAGCTGTCTATTAAGGGCGATTTTTAGAGCCTAGTGCGATGGAGCCTCGCAGCCCTTAGCGAATGTTGTGGCGGTCCGTCGAATGAAAAGGAGCAGAGGGAGGGCATGAATCAGCTAGCAAGCAAGGTGGTCGATTGGACCATCTCCCGCCTTTCTGGCAAAGCACAAATCCTGCTCACGCGCTACGGCCTTTTTGCAGTGGCGCGCCTGGGACTGCGACGGATCCCTGTCGTGTTGCTGCGGGGAGCAACCAATCAATCTGGTCGACAGGGGACACTGCTAGTGGCGGGACATGATCCCTGGGTCAGCTACTTGCCGAGCAGGTTTTTCGTTGGGAAGCCCCAACGCGAACTGGTCGGAAATGTGGTGTCATGGGAACTGCCTGCTCTGCTAGATCGCCTGCGCGCGTCAGCCGATCTGACTATCGCCCGTGTAGACCGATTGTCGGCGCAGAAATTTCCTGGGAAGGACTATCTCGCGGTTCCTGAATGGGTCGGCATGCGGCTCGCTGTACCGGAGGATCTCGATTCATTGGTGCGTTGCAACCGTAGTATCCGCGAGGATATGCGCCTGGCCCGCAAGCACAAGCTACAACCGCTGGTCACCGAGCGGGAGGAACGGTTTCAAGAGTTCTACGATTCCATGTACGTCCCCTTCTCGCGAGCCCGTCACGGAGCAATGGCGTTCGTCAAGAGCCGGTACGACTTGCGACGTAGTCTCAGAAAAGGGGGAATTCTCTGGGTCATTCGGGACAAGCATCCACTTGCTGGCATGCTCTTCGAACGGAAAAACAACACACTCGACCTTCAGGCCATAGGCATGGCTACCGGAGAACTCCCGCTGAACAAGAGAGGAATAATGGCGGCACTCTATTATTACAGCATCGCGCATGCCGGCCAGTTGAGTTGTGCAGAAGTAGATTTCAGAGGCGCCCGGCCTTCACTGCACGACGGATTGGTTCGCTATAAACGCAAATGGGGGAATGCTCTGTATGACAAGACTGACACGTCCCATGATCTCTTGGTCCGTTGGAATAGCGTGAACGGCGTGGTGAAGGACTTTCTCTCTCATACGGGCCTTATTTTTCGGGACGAACGACGCTTGTCTGCGATCCATGCGGACGAGTCTCAGAGTCCCCGATCGCTATGGATCGGAGGCCTACATCAGCTCTACCTCCTTACTGAGTCGGGTCGCCAACCGATGATGGACGAGGGAACATCTTTGAACATAGCCGCCGCCGGGTCTGATTCTTATCAAACATATTAAGGTGCGAGATGAGTTATCGAGTGCGTGCTATCAATGTAGGAGCGCTTCTCTGGTCGTGCCGCCTTTGGCTCTTCTATGCGTTGGCGTATCTATGGCGGCGGATGCTGTTTCGCACCACATTCATTGCCATCACCGGCAGTGTCGGGAAAACCACCGCAAAGGAATGCATGGCTGCGATTCTGTCCACTCAGTTCAGCACAGTTTCGACACTGAACAATCAAAATGATCGCTACGGAGTGCCTCTCACTATGATGCGGGTACGACCATGGCACCGCTTCGCAGTCATTGAGATGGGAACAGACGGGCCGGGGATGATCAAGAGATCGGCTCGATTGGTGCGTCCTCATGTGGCCATCATCTTGACAGTCGCGAAAAGCCACACGAAAGTATTTTCATCTCTTGAGCAAATTGCAGCGGAGAAATCGTCTCTCCTCGATGCGTTACTCCCGAGTGGGTTGGCGATTCTCAACGCTGATGATTCGAGAGTTGGACGGATGGCTTCAGGTCGTCGATGCCAGGTGAAAACATTCGGACTGTCGGCTGGACAGGATCTATGGGCGGATGAAGTGTCTTCTTCCTGGCCTGAGACCTTGACGCTCCGCGTGCACACAAGGACTGAGGTAGAGTGGATCAGGACGAAACTGGTCGGTCGGCACTGGACCAGTTCGGTGCTGGCTGGGATTGCAGGGGCGCTGGCCTGCGGGGTTTCGCTAAAAGCTGCCACTGCCGCAGTAGGCAATGTGGAGCCGTTTCCCGCGCGGATGCAACCAATCAAATTGCCCAATGGGGCGACGATGATACGGGATGAATTGAACGGCTCCTACGATACCTGGCAAGCAGCCGTGAAAGTCTTGGGAGATGCTCAAGCAGCAAGACGGGTGATGGTCATCAGTGATGTTACTGGGTGGCATAAGAAATCACTGAAACCGCGTGACCGGAGCAAAGAACTTGGTCGCATAGCCTCTCGCGTGGCCGACGTGGCGATATTTGTCAGTGATCATGCGCATCATGCGGCCAGGGCCGCCGTGGCGGCAGGCATGCACCCTGACAGAGTGCATGGTTTTGCAAATCTGTTGATGGCGGCTGAGCATCTGAAATCGGAACTTCGCCATGGGGATCTCGTGCTCTTGCGGGGACGAGCAACAGACCACCTTTCACGAATCTGTTTCGCCCAATTCGGCGAGATTGGGTGTTGGAAGACACACTGTAGCAAGACGATTGTGTGTGACCACTGCGATGAGCTCCGTCCCGGCTTTGATTTGCAGGTCATCAAAAATGGCGCCGGGTCGGAACGAATTTCAGCAAGCGTTGGTTAAGAGGAACAGGGACAACCGAGAGCAGGAGTAACTATGTGCGGATTGTGCGGCGTTGTGTATTCAGCTCCTAAGAGGCCGGTCGACCGGGATATGCTTCATCGCATGACAAACATGATGACTCACCGTGGACCGGATGGGGACGGGTACTTTGTTGAGCCGGGTGTCGGTCTCGGCTTCCGCCGGCTGAGCATCATCGACCTGCAAACCGGTGATCAACCCATTTCCAATGAAGATGGCTCTATCACTGTTGTTTGCAATGGAGAAATCTACAACTACCAAGAACTGCGTCGTAACCTGCAGACCACTGGCCATCGTTTCCGGACCAATTCGGATGTCGAAGTCATCGTTCACTTGTACGAAGACCATGGGGTGCGCTGTGTGGATTTCCTGAGAGGTATGTTCAGCTTCGCTATCTGGGATTCCCGTCATCGGCGGCTCATGTTGGCTAGAGATCGGTTCGGCATCAAGCCATTGAGCTATGCAATCACTCCCGGCGCGTTGCTTTTTGCGTCTGAGTACAAAGCTATTCTCGCCAGCGGTTGTATCGAACGACAGGTTGACGCCGGTGCAATGAAGGAGCTGTTTGCGGTCGGGTTTGTCTTAGCGCCAAAAACTCTCTTGAGCAGAATTCGGCGGCTTCAGCCGGCACACTATCTTCTCTATGAAAACGGTCGTCTCACGATCCAGCGCTATTGGGATCTCTGCTTTCCTTCGATCGCAGAGGAAGGCCCTCGGCGAAGCGTCCAGGAGTGGGCCGACGCGGTGCGCGCCAAACTCGAAGAGTCCGTTCGCCTCCACCTCCGGAGCGATGTGCCGTTAGGTTCCTACTTAAGCAGTGGAATCGATTCAAGCGCAGTGGCGGGATTGATGAGCCGACTAGGAGCCGGCCCTGTGCAGACTTTCTCCGTGGCATTTGAAGATCCACTGTACAACGAGATAGGTCCGAACAAGATCCTCTCAGCCTATGGAGGCTACGATCTCCTCAACCACATCACCACCTGCACGACCGCCGACTTCGACCTGTTAACGAGAGTAATTTGGCATCGTGAAGATCCAAACCTCTCAGCGGGGGGCATCCCCCATATGTTGCTCGCCAAGTTAGCTGCGCAGCATGTGAAAGTTGTGCTGACTGGGGAGGGATCGGATGAGATCTTTGGCGGTTATCATTGGTACCGTGTCGAACGGTTGCTTCAGCCGTTCATCAACCTTCCACTCAGTTTCCGGCGCCTCATCGCACGCATCCCGTTCCTCAGGAGAAAATGGTCTCGATCAAGCCGGGCATTCGCCGCCCCTTCCAAGATGGGCCTCGCTCGATACATACGGATCATCGATAACGCGTCCGATAAGAGCCACGATAGCCTCTTTTCCGAGCATCTCAGATGCGGCCACAGTCTTCTCACCGATACAGAGCAACAACTCCATCTTCCTAAAGATTTTGAACGATGGGGCCGTTTTGCTCAACTGCAGTACCTGGAAATCAATTCGCGTCTCTCGGACTACATCACGAGAACCCTGGACGCTGCCTCTATGTCCTATGGCCTGGAGGCACGTGTGCCGTTCCTCGATCATGAATTTGTCGAATTGTGCAGCCAGATTCCACCCACCCTGAAAATGCGCGGGCTTCATGAAAAGCATATTCTCCGCCGGGCTTTGGAAGGTGTCTTACCCACGGAAATCCTGAAACGCAGGAAGCGCGGCCTATCCGCTCCATTCTGGCCATGGCAACGTCGTCTGCCTGAATTTGTCGAAGACGCCTTGTCCGAGAGCAGGCTTCACACGAAAGGCTACTTCAATCCTCAGCATGTTCGACACATGCTTGAACAGCATCAACATGGCAAGGGGCATTTCGGAAAAGAGTTACTCGGTGTCCTCAGCGTCCAACTATGGGATGACTTATTTGTTCAAGGGTGTCGCCCATCATGAAAGGGACGAGTAGGTCTCATTTCAGCCCTGTATCGACGCTCTATTCCATGCTGCGCCATCCGCATGTCGGACGGGAGCAGCTCGTTGCCTTCCAAAACGAACGTCTTCGCCGGTTGGTCGAACATGCCTATCGCAATGTGGCCTACTACCGCGAGATCTTTGATCGACATCGACTGAAACCTCACGACATCAAAACGGTCCAGGATCTTGCTGCCGTGCCCATCACCTCCAGGAGTGATATGCAAGGTTTACCGGTCGAAGAGGTAGTCGCCCGACATGTGAAGCCGCAGTGTCTAATCACTCGTGCTTCAAGTGGGTCAACCGGGAGACCATTCATCGTGCGCCGTACTTGGATGGAGGAGCGTCTGCACGGCGCATTCGCGTTACGTGCGCTCCGGTCGCTGGGCCTCCGAGCGAGCGACAAGCTTTGTTATGTGATGGGGCTTAGGAGTCACCAACGGCAGGATCACCAAATAGTTCAGCGCATGCTGGCCACCTTCGGGATTGCACGCCAAATGGTCGTCAACGCCCTGCAATCACCTGAGGAGATTGTTCGGGCTCTGCACCGGTTCAGGCCCGCTGTCGTGTCGGGCTATCCCGGCGTGTTGGCCAGAATCGCGCAGACAATCAGTAGCGAGGAACTGCGATCACTCCGGCTACGCTTTGTGAATACCGGCGGAGAAGTGCTGACGCCGCTCATGCGTCAACAGATTCAGGACGGGTTTTCCGTGCCCGTCTGCGACACGTATGGAAGCATCGAATTTCACCTTCTTGCTTGGGAATGCCGGGCAACAGGGGAGTATCACTCATGTGACGACGGGTTAATTACGGAAGTCCTGCGGGATGGTATCCCTGTGGCGGAAGGGGAGAGGGGAGAAATTGTGGGCACCGACCTACTTTCCTTTGCGATGCCGCTGATCCGATACCAGCTTGGTGATGTGGTCACAAAGGGAAGCCAAGCCTGTCCATGCGGACAACCGTTCTCGACGATTCGATCGATCCAAGGACGCATGATCGACTATTTCGTGCTTCCCGGCAACAGGGTTGTCCATCCATATGAATTCGGGGTCATTAGGGTTCCCTGGATTCGAGAGTTTCAGGTTACCCAGGAGGGCTTGGATTCTATCGTGATGAGAGTGGTCCCGTTTCATAGACCGTCCACCCAGGAGATGGCAGCGTTGGTTCAACCGGTCGTCGAGTTGGTCGGTCCGGACGTGCAGTTCCGGGTAGATCTCGTACCGGAAATCCTGATGGACGCAAACGGGAAATTTCGAGTCTATCGATCCCGCATTCGATCAGCTTATGACGGATTTGAGTGGCCCGATCACCGCGACGTGGGCAGGAAGAACACGGGGTGACCAATGTTTACAGCGTACCGCGATATCTTTCAAAAGAGGGGTCATCTGTATCATCAAGCGATGACCCTGTACCCGCAGGCTCGAACAGAGGAATTTCATCATGTCGTCCGCATGGCCGACCTGAAAGACGGAGAGATCGTCTGTGATGTTCCCTCTGGCGGTGGGTATTTGAGAAACTTTGTCGATCGAACCCTATCGTTTATCCATCTCGAAACATCAGAGGTGTTTGCCGATCTCTGCCGGGATAATGGCGCGTCCAACGTGTTGCTGGGAACATTGGAGGATATTCCTGTCGAGACCGGCTCCGTGGATAAAGTCATCAGCTTGGCTGCGTTGCACCATGTCGATGAGAAGGAACGGTTCTTCTCCGAGGCCTATCGCATATTGAAACAGGAAGGCACGTTTACTATTGCTGACGTGCGAGCCCGGTCGGCAGTCTCTGAATTCCTGGACGATTTTGTCAACGAGCACAATACGATGGGACACAAAGGGAATTATATCCATGCCAAGACCCAAGAAGAGATCGCGGGATGTGGGTTTATGATCATGGAGTCATCACTGATCCCATTTCACTGGGGATTTGATTCTCCTCAGGCCATGGGAGGGTTTTGTCAAATGTTGTTCGGGGTCGATAAAGCAGACTCTGCCCAGGTAGTAGAGGGTATTCGAAAGCACGTGGGCTATTCCGTCGAAAGAAACGCGTGTCGCATGAATTGGGAGCTGTTATTCATGAAAGCCAAAAAACGATAGGCCTGAATCGGAGGTGCTCAATTGAGAGGTGCGGGGGACCAACGGCCTATTATCTGGAACGATACTCGTCGCCCCATGTGGGCGAGGTGAACGCAAATGGACGAAATGACATCTATCCTTCGTACAATCGAGGACACGGAAGTCACTCAGATTTTTACCCACCACATCACTGCATTAGTCCAACGAAATGCCCTTGAGACGTACCTCCCTGGGTACGAGCATTACGACCAACGAGCGCTGATTCTCGCGAGACCGGATGACATAGTCTGTGTCGTAGGCAACGTTGATCGTCGGTACGTCGACTATCTGTCGAGTCTAGGCCTTGGTCCCAAAGGCGATCGCATTATAGAAATCAAGGCTGAGTCCGGTGATGACCCGGACAGGACTCTTGCGAGCATGCTTCTCCGCAACACAAAGCCGCTTCGTGCGATCCACGAACTGATTCCTGACAGGAACCGCGTTGTGCTGAATCCCTACCTTGCATCGTCTGCCGAATTTGATCTTGCGGCGGTATTGGAGGACTCACTGGGCAGGCCGATCCGTGTCCTGGGTGGGAATGCCGACATTGTAGCGCACGCCAACCTGAAACATCTCGCTCATGCCAAGGCATACGAACTGGCTGTCCCCCTGGCTCCAGGGGAGATTGTCGAGCTCCACGCACATTCTGACTGTAGCCGCCTCGACGTGACTCCGTTACTAAAGGTGATCGCGCGATATGTTTCTCACACCGGAAGAGTGATTGTGAGGGGGACATATGGTGCCGCAGGATCAGGCACATTCGTTGCCGAGGGGGCTTCCGAGGACATCGAGCGGAAATTAAGAACATTTGTCGAGCAACAAATTCATCACATCTATCTCGTGCAAGTGATGTTTGATATCGTTGCGACTCCGAACGTGCAGATGTTTGTGGAGCCTGACACCGGTGCAATTTGGTGCGTGGGCGCCACTGATCAACGCGTGGACAAGAAATTCTCGCATAAGGGCAACGTGTTTCCGTCGAATGCCAGGACGCTGGCAGGCATGATCTGTTCGGCGAGGAAACTTGCCCAGTGGCTACAGACGAGAGGATTCACCGGCTTGGCCGGGTTCGATTTCGTCGAATATGTTCATCCGGAGACTGGGGAGTATGAGCATATCTTTGTCGAAATCAACGCAAGAGTAAATGCGGCAACCTATCCGGTATTCTTGATGGAGCGTCTGAACGCGTGGCAGGCTGGACGCTCGAGCCCTCTCATCAAGGCTTTTCTATCGGCCAAGATAACGACGAAGGCAGCCTCTTTTTCTGAACTGCAAGAAATGCATAGTCGGTTTTTCTTCGATCCCTGCGCGGCGCGTGGAGTCATCCCCTACAACACCGGGCGGTTAGCCAACGGGATGTGCGATCTTGTGTTCCTGGGAAGCTCTCGGGAAGACGTTGAAGACATGTACCAAAGATTTTCTTGAATACATGCTAAATCAGAAATTCCTTAGCAGGGTAGCGAAGCTAAACAGTCTGGGCGTCGATGGTCCTGCCGTGAAATTTTGGAAAGACTGGCTATGAAATGACCTGCTTTGTGATGGCGGGACCCTTTCGTCGGTTATTGGGCTGTTTCTCGTATTCACGGTCGATAAGACGCTAACCTTTAGATCATCAGGAAAGATGTGGAGTGGTGCCCGATCAGTCAGGCGGGAGCTCGTCGCCTGTCTATCCCTCTTCCGTAGGCACTCTTCCAGTTCATGGTGGGCTTGTTGTGTTGGGTTGCATCGTCTAATCTAGTGAAAATTCATTGGTGGGTTCATGCTCCTGGCATACGGAAGTGTGGAGCGACGACCTGCGACTCCTGGTGACTCGCTCTGGCGTTGGGTGTGTGATACGCCACAAGGGGGAAAACAACGTTAAATCTCTTACCGTTGACCGTCGCAATCGTTGTTCCCGTCTACAACGGGGGGGCAAAGTTTCGTGCGAGCTTGGAATCGATACGGCGTGCCGTACCTCCACCGGATGAACTCATCGTGGTTGGCGATGGCGATACTGATGGTTCCTCGCAGTATGCAGAAGCAGCTGGCATTACCGTCCATCGCTTTCCCACGCCCGGAGGCCCCGGTCGCGCGAGAAACCTTGGGGCGTCGAGGGCGAAGTCGGACATTCTCTTTTTTGTCGATGCCGATGTGACCGTTCCTGAGGACGTTGTCCATCGGGTGAAAGAGATCTTTGCTCAGCATTCTGAAGTAGCGGCGGTTATCGGGTCGTATGATGATCAACCAAAAGAGACGAACTTTCTCTCACAGTACCGGAACCTGCTCCATCATTACGTCCATCAGAATGGTCGTGAGGAGGCGTCAACATTTTGGGGAGCCTGCGGTGCGATCCGTCGAGATGTATTCCTCACGATGGGTGGATTCGATGAAACGTATACCAAACCCTCTATAGAAGACATTGAACTAGGCTACCGCCTCAAGAAAGCCGGCTATACGATTCGACTGTGTAAGTCGCTCCAGGTCAAGCATTGGAAGCGCTGGACGGTCGTATCGATGTTACAGGCCGACTTCTTTCAGCGAGCCTTGCCATGGACTCAGCTCATCCATCGGGATGGCGGTTTGTGAACGATTTGAATATAGGTATCTCGGGGCGGGTGAGCGTCATGTTGGCGTGTGGACTTCTCATCGCACTGTTGCTGTCCCCCTGGCAGCCGCTTCTCTTGGTTGGGGCCGCCGTGATGGGGCTGATGCTCTTCATCCTCAATGTCCGGCTCTACCGGTTTTTTCTGAGAAAACGCGGGCTCCGATTTGCAGTCCAAACCATCCCATGGCACTGGCTCTATTTTCTGTATAGCGGGGTTGCCTTCGCAATTGGAACTCTGTGCCACCTCGTCTACCGTGATCGTGGCCTCGGAAAGCCTGCATCGCTACTCACGTCGGAATCACTGCGTTCGGGATCACGGGTAGAGAAACGCTCATGAGCCGAGAATCTTCTGTCATCATCGGTGCGGGACCAGCAGGGCTTACGGCAGCCTATGAGTTAGGGAAGCGTGGCATGACCTCCACGGTGCTCGAAGCCAGCGATCAGGTGGGGGGTATATCGAAGACCGTGAGCTACCATGGATATCGCTTTGATATCGGTGGCCATCGATTCTTCTCCAAGGTCCCCCTGATTAATGAGTTGTGGCATGAAATTCTCGGAGAAGAGTTTCTGCTCCGCCCACGGATTTCACGCATTTACTACAACCAGCATTTCTTCGACTATCCCCTGAAACCGATGAATGCGTTGGCCGGTCTCGGTCCGCTCGAATCATTTCTCATCGGCCTCAGCTACGTCAAGGCGAAATTCTTCCACATCCACGACGAAAAGACCTTTGAACAATGGGTGTCCAATCGCTTTGGGTATCGGCTCTACAATATCTTCTTCAAGACCTATACAGAAAAGGTCTGGGGCATTCCCTGTTCAGAGATCTCGGCGGATTGGGCCGCACAACGGATCAAGAATTTATCTCTCAAACAAGCCGTCCGGAATGCGTTATTTGGAGCAAAACACGGAATAGACGGGTCGACGCTGACCTCGCTGATCGAGCAATTTCACTATCCCCGCTTTGGCCCGGGGATGATGTGGGAACGATGTCGAAGCTTGATCGAACGTCAGGGGTCCCAGACGGTGCAGGGGGTGAAGGTCGAGCGTATCCAGCACCGTCACGGCCGAGTCGACTGCGTGTCCGGGCGGAGTGCAAGCGGTGAGCAGCTTGAGTATGACGGCCGGCACTTTGTTTCGACTATGCCGCTTCGTGAACTCGTCCATGCGCTGGATCCATTGCCGCCGGACGAAGTGCTCAAGGCTGCGCAAGGCCTCCGCTACCGGGATTATCTGACGGTGGTGCTGGTGGTGGATCGCGAGTCGGTCTTCCCCGACAACTGGCTCTATGTCCATTCGCCGGAGGTCAAGCTCGGGCGGATTCAGAATTACAAGAACTGGAGTCCCTATATGGTGCCCGATCCATCGCGGACCTCACTAGGATTGGAATACTTCTTGTGGGACAAGGACGAGGAATGGTCATGGCCGCAGGAGCGGCTCATTGAACTTGGCATTCGAGAATGTGCCCACATCGGGTTGATCGATCCGCGAGAGGTCAAAGACGGGACAGTGGTTCGTATGGAGAAGGCCTATCCGGTCTATGACCAAACGTATCAAAACAGTGTCGCCACCATCCGGCAGTATCTGGAGATGTTCTCGAATTTACAGACCATCGGGCGAAACGGGCTGCATCGGTACAACAACCAAGACCATTCCATGCTGACCGGAGTGTATGCGGCCGGCAACATCCTGGGAGAACGGCACGATGTCTGGTCGGTCAATACCGAGAAGGAATATCATGAGGAAGAACGGGTGACCCAGCCGAATGGCGGGGATCGGCTGGTGCCAACCGAGTCAGCGTATCGGTCGGTGAGGCGATAGAGGAATCTGAAGACAAGTGATCGAAGTCGCCTTTGCGAAAATAGATCCACTTGCCTTAGGGCTGGCCGTAGGAGTTGTGAGCGGTCTTGGAATCTTTATCGCCTCAGCCATTCTCTTACTGAGAGGTGGGCCTGTAGTCGGCCCAACGTTGTCCTTGCTCGGGAATTACCTCTTCGGGTTTGAGGTTACGTGGGCTGGTGCGGTTATTGGTCTTTTTGAAGCAGGGATGTTTGGGTTTGCGGTGGGGGCCCTTGCTGCTGGACTAAGAAACTCGGCGCTCAATGGCTACGCAAAGATCGTCCGGTGGCGCGGAAAGCGTGATGAACGCCGCCATCTGCTCGACAAGCTGTAATCCATTAACGAGAAAGTGGGTGAGACGATGACACCACAACCAAGTCAGATAGATGAGAGTTAGTGAAACCCTCGTAAGGATCAAGACGTATGCGCTGGCTCTCGTCTGCGCGCTGATGGGGGGAGTGGGGATGTTTGTGGCGACTGCCTGGCTCGTGATTAAAGATGGAGTACAGGCCGGGCAGCATCTTCAACTCCTCTCGAACTATTTTATCGGATACTCCGTGACATGGTGGGGCAGTTTCGTGGACTTCTTACGGAGCCTTGATAGGCGGGGTCGTCGGATGGGCCATTGGGCGAGTCTACAACGAGGTGGTCAATGTTCGTCAGAGGTAAAGCGAGATTGCCTGAATATGCCCCCTCCAGCATATGTGACAAGGCATGGTGAGCCGAATTGATTCCAACGCATAGCCCCCCCCCCCCCCCCCCCCCCCCCAGGCTGCTTGGGCCTTGTGAGATGGAGCTTGTTCTCTTGAACAGGCTGAGTGGAACAGTTTTGGGTGCGATGATAGAAAGTGTACAAGACTTGGAAGCAAGCGGACTCGGCCTTCGGACATCTCCAACAGGCCGTCGCATGATGGATGGGACCGCCCGGATCTTTCTGGCGGAGTTCCTGTTTCCGCTGACGGCCCTTATCACGACCGGCTTTTTGACAAGACAGTTTGGTCCGCAGGGCTATGGCTTACTGGCCCTGGCGCTGACCACGATCATTTGGATCGAAAGCGCGATCAATTCATTCTTTGCCAAAGCGACGATCAAGTTTGTGGGAGAAACGAGCGATTGGAAACCAGTCGGTGCCATGGTGGTTCGTCTCAGTCTGAAGGTCGGGATCGCGGCCATGGTTCTTGTATGGTTTCTTGCCGCACCGCTCAGCGTGCTCCTCAATGAACCGGATTTGGCATTTTATTTTCGCGTGTGTGCGGTCGATATTCCCCTATTATGTGTAGGACAAGCCTATCGAAACGTCTTGATTGGAACGGGTAATTACCAGGGTAGTGCAGTCGCGAGGGCCGGTCGCTGGCTGGCCAGGCTCTGTCTCGTGGTGGTGCTTGTGGAGGCAGGTTTTTCCATCACTGGGGCATTGCTCGGTGTGATCGGGTCGTCAGCTGTAGAGCTCCGGCTCAGCCGGTGGTACCTCGGTCCCGGGATGTTCATCAAGCAAGCGCGAATGCCATCCCGATCCAGCGTTACGGGGCCCTGTTGTTCCTTCCTCACTCTGTCTCATTTTTTACAACGGTATGGATCTGTTCATGCTGAAGATCCTCGGGGGGACCGCCACACAGGCCGGCATCTATAGTGCGGCTCAAAGTCTCTCACTCCTTCCGGGCCTGTTTTCCTGGACATTTTCGTCGTTGCTTCTAGCCACGTTGAGCCGCCAACTTGCCGACAGCCAACGGGAGCGAGCGAGGGAACTTGCGCGTGATGCGATGCGTGTCACGTTGTTGCTCATTCCGGTCGCGGCATCATTGCGGGCGCGGCGCCGAGATTGTGCGGGTCGTGTTCGGCTTCGCGTTTGTTCAGGCAGGACCGCTGTTAGCGTTGTTGATTGTCGGGGCGATCTTGAATGTGATGTTGATGGTGTCGATAACCATTATGACGGCAGCGGGATTCCAGCCGAACAGTGATGTTTACGGCCCCGTTGTTCTGTGGCGCTGGGGGGACATCTGGCTGATTCCTCGATCAGGGGAGCAAGGAGCCGCGCTGGTGACCGTCGTGGTCTCTTCACTTGGGGCGCCGGCCGTCGGCGTGAGCGTGTATGCCTTGTGGAAGGTGTGGCCACCGGTCGCGACCCTCATGCGTAGTCTGGCGATCGGACTCGTTGTTGGTGTGGCTTCGCTGTGGTGGTCGACTCCCGGGTTGTTCGTCTTTGCAAAGCTAGTCCTGCTTGGGATGTTCAGTTTGCTTGGCTATTGGTGGATCGGGGAGTTTCGCCATGGGGAGATTGCAGTAGTCCGTTCGTTGCTGGTCCGGAAAACTGAACCCGTCGAGGTCGGGGGGGGGGGGAGAGGGAGCCTGGGTAGAGGGAGAGGTGGGTGATGTGCCCGAAGAGCACTATCTGGAGCACGAGCGCAAGCTACTCGTGCCCCAAGGGGTCATATCTTTTTATGATGACATATTGTCCTAGTTCAAGAACAGGATTTGTGTAGGAAGAGGATTGTTCCGTGGCATTGGAAAAAGCGATCGTTTTGGGGGCTGGATCCAGGGTGTCGGTCGCGTTGGGTCTTCTCAACGAAGAGGATATGCCGTGGCCCTGGTGATAAGGCTTCCGATTGCCTCGTTGATGCGCGGGTTCGCAAAAATGCAAGGCAAGATTCACATGGGATTTGTCTATGCGAACGATCCCAGTTTCAAGACATCTGCCTTGATGCTGCGGGTATCACCCGTCATTCTCGAGGTTACTCAATGAATGGACGGGGGTGGACATCGAATGGCCGGCTCTCACCTCCTATCCCTTCATGTACGTGATCGCTATCTCCCATGGAGTCGTGCCCGAAGTACTTCTGGGGAGCTATGAGAAGTTGCAACATGAGTACAGGACGGTTCTGAAGCAGGAGGGTGGGAGTTACCTCGGCAAGCGGCCTGCATCCATCTGGAGCCCTCCTACCGTCGATCAAGTAGGGGTACCTATTGACAAGAAATTTTCGGTGAGTGGCGTCCAAACTGTCGAGGCGTCGCTCGAACTCGAAGGGTTTCGTCGAATGATTCGCGCGGCGCTTGCTCGGTCGAGTGCAATTATCGAGCAGTGTTTCTGCTGCTCGGTCAATCCGCGACCGAACTGCAAACGGGTTTCGTGTCGAAGGATCTCGTGAAGACGGCACAAAGTGGGAGCGCCATGCCGACATCTGTCGTCAATTGCTTGTGGGATGGAAGACTGAAAGTCGATGAAGCTATATGGGGATTCGTCCACAACGGAAATGGGTGTATCGATTGAAATATCCTGTTTGATGGGGAGGGTACCCAGAACGCTTGCAGGTCTGCCGTCGTTGACCGTCGTTCTTGGCCCGTACGGGGACGTGGTCGTGCATCCCCGCGCTAATACGTACATTTCCTGGTATCCGGCCTGTATGCGAGGGTGGACCGACGGCGTAAGCGTGCCTCAGGAGTGGGAGCAGGCCTGCGCTGGCCGGATCGATGATGCTGAGGCGGATCGTATCGCGCAGGAAGCCCTTTCAGGTTTCGAGGAGGTCGTGACGGGTATGGTCCATGCCAAAATCGACGTGGTCGATGCCGGTGTGATTTTCTCATGGGGAAGACAGATATTGATGATCCAGGTAGCGAACTACATGAACGATTCCATATCGGCGTGCAACAGCACGACGGCATTCTCGATTGTATACCGGAAGTTGACCCGCGCGCCGTTCTCCTTTGCTCAACAATTTCTGGACTGCCTTGGCTGACACGTGGCATCACATACCTTGCCTCTGGTCTCAATCGCTGTTCCCCTATTCCGCTCGAGGCGGTTGGTCGCCGACATCATCGCCAATCTCGATGCGATCGAATATCCGAACATCGACATTATCCTTTCTGATCGGCATGGAGAAGACGATGCAGTCGATGTATTGGCCGAGCACTTCAAGGATGATTCCCGTGTCCGGGTGCTGGTTGCTCACGATCGACTCAATTGGGTCGAACACTATAATCTTCTCATGCAGTCATCGTCGGGCAAGTATTTTATGTGGATGACTCACTGATGATCTATATCCGGGCCGAACTATGTTTCTCCACAACTAACTTTGGCTCTGGAAGGTCACCCTGCAGGTGGTGTTGGCGTACGGACGCCTCGAAACCGTCTCTGGTATGCAGCTGGTTCTGGGCGATCGAATCTGTTCTTCCAGTCGGTGTCCAGGGATCCCTGGGTCAGCGCAAGTCGCCCTGCGCCTGCTGTTCTTCTGGAACATCTGGGGGCCACGTTTCGGGGGCTGATGCGGAGAGAAACCGTGATGACGAGCCTGTTCATCCGACCCACTCTTGATTTGGTTGAGGCGGATGTGTGTACTGGGCATTCGCCATCGCATTGAAGAGGATCATTTCCGCTTCGTGCCGGAGTGTTCGTGCTGCACGAAACGGTTCCACTCGATGAGCGCGAGTGCTTTCTGGCAACACGGTCGACTGCGGTACCTCTTGTAACGAGCGACAATGTCCTCCGAGCATACATCGCCCAGGTGTTTAGTAACCGATGGGCGATCCTGTACGCGACGACTATGGTCTGCTGTTGGACCCTGTTGCGGATCGTCGGCAGCTGGACGCGGAATTGTGCATGGATCGTACGGAGACGCGGTCGACTGCAACGTATCGCGGAGAAGGTGTTGTTTCCAAAGGATTGCAACGCATGTCATCGATGACAGAATGCTTGTCGGATCTGAGACGAGGAAGGCTCGATTGATGAGTCGACCTGCCATCAGCGTGATCATCGTTTTCGACTATGCCGCTGGAGCAGCAAAATCTCTGGAATGCTTTGCGAGACACCCTCACGGCACTCAGCAACACGCGGGTAGAACGAAATACCGCTGATTGCTATGGCAAAGATTCTCATTGCGTCGCTGGTTGACTCCTGCCCACACACCCGGGCTGGCGCAGGGGCCTATACCCGGGGAATCGTTGCAGCGCTACGGAATGGGAGGAATCGGTTTGATGTGGAGTTGGTGGGGCCTCGGCATGCGCCCCCGGGTTCGTGGTATCGGTCCGACAAGCCGTTTCGTTGGCTCAATCCGGGTTTTCGAAACTTCCGGGCAAAAGCTCTGTTGCGGCGCGCCGGCATGAGTTTCGGGTGAGAATTCGTGAGGCCGTTTGCTCTCGCCGGTTCGATGCGGTACTGATTAACGGAAGCCACATGTTATGGGTCGTGACGAGCTCCCGCCTGAAATGCCCACGGTGCTGATTGCGCATAACCTGGAGCATCAGTTGCTGGACCAGCAACTGGCCGGTTACCGTTTTCTTTCACCTCTTCTCAAACGCGAGATCGCCAAGCATCGTCGTTTATGAACTCGATGGTTTCCATCGTGCCGCCGGAGTTATCTTCGTTTCGGTAACGAGATGGCTTGGGAGTATAGCCCGAGTGCCTGGCCTGCGGGCGATTCATGTGCCGCCGCTGTTTACAATCCTCCGGCACCCCGTAACCCTCAGTCCAGAGGCCGCTGCGCCTTGGATACCTCGCCGATTTCGCCTGGTGGCCGAATCGTCGGCACTGGTTGTGGCTGATCGATGAGGTTCTCCCAAAGGTGCGCCGTCCGTTACAGGTTCACGTCTTTGGGCGTCAGAGTGAGCAGATACCTCTTCGTGATCGAGTTGTCTGCCACGGGATCGTGCACGATCTCGCGACAGTGTGGGGTCATGTCGACATCATGGTTTGTCCCACCCGTGCGGGTGCCGGTGTCAACATCAAGGTTGCGGAGAGCCTGTACAATCGGATGCCCGTGCTTGCCACTCCACAGGCAGTCTGCGGTTTCGCATCTGTATCCGGGCCGGGCTTGGTGGTTATCGACAAAGCGGAGGACTGGGCTGCCTTCTTGAGTTCGTCCGAGGCGGATCAACTGGCAAATCAACTTCCATCAGAGGAGTTACGTGGACAATTCGCTGTCGACCGACATGCCGGAAAAACTGAAACGCTTCGTTTGTGATTCGGTTCTAGACCCCGCTTTACACTGTTCGCGCTCCGGATTTCCGCCTCCACCCGAGACGGCATGGTCGCGATTGGCGTCAGATGGTCCGCCCACTTTAAACGGTAGCGCTGCGGGCATGGGAGAGCCACACGAATTCAGTCCCTGAACGGCGCGTGCACCAAGAGACTAGTTTTTCAGAGGAGATCATTGCATGGAACGACAAGAAACGGACGCTACGCTGGCCAGGCTTTCTGTCATTGTGGTCTCCGACTACGCGGCCGGCGAGGAGAAATCCTGGGAGGACCTATGTCGCGCCTTACGGGCATGGGTGAGCCAAGAGGGGATGCCTGCCGAAGAGTTCATGCTCGTCGAGTCATCGCGATTCAAAGGCCTGATCCCGAGCGACGTGTCAGGGATGGTCCCCAATATGACGATCCTATACATCGACGCCGAATCGTCGTACGAATTGAAGAACCGGGCGGTGGAAGCAGCCACCGGCGACTGGCTGGCCATCGTCGATGCCGACTGCATCCCACAGCGGTCGTGGCTGCGGGTGTTACGTGCCGCCATTGCCGAGTATCCCGACGTTGCAGCCGTCAGCGCCAAGACCCTGTACCCCGGTCGTTCACGCATGGAGCGAATGCTGGGTCTTTTGTCGCGGTTCCTATCTTGATCCCGGGCGCCCTGGTTCCACTCGGTTCATATCCGGCAATGCCGCCGCTTTCGACGCGGGGTCTATCGTCGCCATCCACTCCCCGTTGGTACTGGCGCCTTGCGTCACGGATACAGTCTGAGGCCATGCTTCGCGACGGTGCGACCTTGCTGTTCGACCCAGGACTGTGGTGGTGCACGATTTCGAGGCATGGCCGATGGAGCGCGATATACGACGTAATCACGGGTATAGCACCGTCATTACTCGGCTACACGATGATCGGCTTCCATATGCAGGGCTAGTTCGCGCCGGCGCCATGGCCATACCGTTAATCGTGGCGGGTAAGACACTCGACAGCGTTCGCGCTTGCCTTCGTTGCTTTCGCCATTACAACGTGAAAACGTACGAGCTGCCGCTGGCGTTGGCTTTCACGGTTGTGACGCACATTCTTGAGATTCCCGGCATGTGGCTGCATATCGTAATCACACCATGGGAGGCGACGGCATATCGCTGATGGCTGAAGGACGACTGTGGTGCGGCTCTCGAGGGAACGATATGAAGGAGGCTCGTCGGTGTCCGATTGGAGCAATGTGTCTACGATGGGAGGACCAAGGCGGCGTAGTGCGGCACCTTGGTCCTCCGGCGAAACGCCCTGACGAGATAGCTGATGCGTGTTTACATGGTTAAGAAATTCTATGTTTCTTACAGTTTTGGCGGTAACGCTATTTGTGTTCAAGCGCTCGCTTGTGCAGTGACGGTCAGCTTCCTTGCTGGCGACTAAGGTCGGCCCGGTGAGGCGTAAGCGGTGATTGCTGAGGCCTTCCTTAGCGAGTTTGTCGCTCACTGCACTCGTTGTGACCTGCCACGCGGTAGGCGAGTTCGTCGGCTAGGTTTTCGAACCGGGCAACAGCGCGCGGCAGCTAGCATAGAGGAGTCGTGTCATATATGCGAAAGCCTCTTAGAGTTGGTG
>CAVSOJ010000017.1:0-65262 GCA_963729585.1 Nitrospirota bacterium | reverse complement strand
GCAACCGCTCTCCTGTGATGGAGGAATAGGTCAGCTCCATCGCGCGGATTCTCGTATACTGGGCCTGCACTTCCGGACGATTTCCAAGCGCTTCCTCCACCGCCCCCAGCGGGACAGGTACGTCACGTACATCACAGCATTATGTGCGGCTCCATTGTTGCGAACGCGGTAGTCCGGCATACTGCGCCTCGCCATGAGTCGAGAAAATACTTTAAATTACCCAGCCTTCTACGTTCCTATCATGAATTACCTACCACTGCTCCAAGGCGCCTAATGGTATGAAGGCTAATGCAGCATCTAAGTTCTTTCTTACTGTGTTGGCTTTTCTAGCGATTGTCGGAGTTGGCTTCCTCCTCTATCGGTTTTTCACCCCTTCCTCTACTCGTGAGATTGAAGTGTTTACCAGAACAACGGATCAGAGAAAGATCTCTTGTGTTACGCCTCCTCCAGAGGATATTCCCAAGGACGTCAATCTGAAATGGATATGGCCGTAGAGAGTGTAAAAGGAATTGCTAAGGCCACGGCAGGGTTCCAGTTTGACGCGGAAAAAATCGTTAGAGATATACCTGAGGACATACATGGTTTCGAGATTATTAAGTTCAGAATCTGTGTGGATTATGCAAATGGAGCCCTTACAGATAAAGAATATGAAGCGATCCTCCAAAAGATCATTCCGGAACTAAAGACCGCCAAGAAACACTTAAGCGACATGAGTCAGGATCCTACGAAAGGAGAGAGAATTGGAATATGGATCGCAAGAATTAGGGGAGATAGCGAAGAATATTCTGCTCAACGAGAGCTAGTACAGAAACTAGAGCTGTATCTTCAAAGGGAAGCGACACTGAAGAATCTGGTTGAAGTCCGCGAATTAGGGGAAGAAGTGAATGGCATCACCGAATCGGAAAGGGAAACATTTGCTAAAGCGCTTTGCCTAAAAGTTAACGCAAGTATGCTCATCTGGGGCGAAATTGCTGGCCTCTTGAACAAGGATGAATTTTTCCCAAGAATAACGATTGGCAAAGACATTAAGAAGCTTGGCTCTCCGATCAGGCTCGATCCGATAAACGAAATATCAAGAAATCAGGAATTGCAAGCTCCGCACCCAACACCATTCGCGCTGCGCCTCAAAGAGTTCAAGAACCAATTAAGCTCGTAAAGTATATAGTTGCCATCAGATATTATGAAAATAAGGATTGGCCCAAAGCGGCGAAAGCTTCGAGGCCCTACTTCAACAAGGAATCCCAGAAAGTGTTCACGACCGCGACGTTCGCATCTTCGCTGGCTTCTCACACTACTATATTTCCTGGTCGAAAGGCCCCCAAGAATCCCTACCAAGAGCTAAGAGTCATTTTCTGATTGCGCGTAAATCGTACGAGTCATCTGAGAAGGACAGCGGTTACCCATTTGTTTTGAATGTGCTCGGTGTGACATCCCTGTTGATGAATGCCACCGGAGACACTTCCACCACCGATGAGGCAAAAAAGTTATTCATTGAAGCATCTAAGCTGTGGTTAAAGGACGGCAATAAGGAAATGTATTGGTCAGCCCAAGGGAATTTAGGAGCGACCTATTTGCATCTCGCAGTCAGAGGAGTGGACAAAGAACAGAATATTGAGCGTGGGATAAAAGCTATTGAAGACCAGTTGGATGCAGTTAAAGATAAAGACCGTGATGGAAGATATTCTGGGACCCATGCGAATCTCGGATATTTGTATCTGAACAAGGGAGCTCCATCCAGTACCGACCTTCTGTCAGCAGAAAACCACTTCCTGGAAGCTTCTAAAGCAAATAAGAATCGTTCTCCTTGGAGTCCATATATTGCGGCACAGAATGGTTTAGGGAGGACTTATGCGATGCGCGTCGGGCTAGGAATAGATGTAAAAAGCAATCTGTTCAAATGCATTCAGGCATGGGATGAAGTCGCCTCCATCTACCAAAGCTACAAAGATACTGAAAAATATGCGGACGTGCAGATTCATATGGCTCAATGTTATTTTGAGGCAGCCCATAAAGGAGGTGGTTACGCAGAGAATATGCAGAAATCTATAGCTCTTCAGAAAATTGCAACAGCTTATTACAAACAACTTGGGCTGTGGCCAAAATATAGTAGCTCTCAAGACCGGTTGGTACTCACTTATATGGAACTTGTCGATCGTCGAATCGAAATGCAAACCAACTTGCTCCAGTTGAAGCTAGCATTGGAGGAAGGAATTAATGTGTTTCATAAGTATGGCCCTGCTGATCTAGAAAAGCGATTTGCAGAAATAATGAAAGGAATTGAGAAAGTACTTGAGAACAATCAAAAGAAAGCAGCCGATAGACAACTGAATATTACACGTGTTCAATTTAAAAGACTATTGCAAGGTCTGTGCGACCAACCCCCAACTTGAAGTCAGAAATTCTCCTTTGAGAGTGTCTCGTTGACAAGGGAGCTTACAGACCTATTGAATTCCCGCCTGGCGTTGTAACCACCGAACATATTTCACGATCTGATCGACATCCTCGGGGGTAACGCCTTCGATCTTCGGCATGTTGCCAAATTCCCAATGGTGCGCCCTGACGCCGTTGGCCGCAGCCAGTTGGAAGGCCGGATCCCCGTGATGATTCGGTTCGTAGATCTTATGCACTAATGGTGGGGTCCGCTTCATCAAGCGGTGCAAGCGGGCTTCCCCCGGAAACTGGATTCCCACTCGTAAAATACGACGTATCGCATGCAACGAGTGCAAGCTCGCTTCACTCGCTGAGACTCGTGCTGACGGGCATGGCGATCCTCCTGGCAGAGATTTATGGCCTTGACAGTGATCCTATTGAGTTGATCTTTTCCGTACATGGTGTCATATGGGTCATGGACAAATACGACCCGGCACCCGTCCAGAGAGATAGAGACATGGTCTACCATGCGGGCAAGTGAGCTGCCAGAAGATGAAAGGACGATGAGCGTGCAAAGACTCTATCTGGTTGCCCTGCTGCTGTCCCTTGCCTCTTGCCTCTCTGTCGAGCCTAAACCGTTTGAGGGACCACACGGGAAACCAGCCTATTCGATGGAATGTAGCGGCTTGGGACGGTCGCTCGATCAATGTCAGAGAAAAGCCGCGGAATTGTGTCCGAATGGTTACGACACGATCGACGCTGCGTCTTCGACGCTCGTGGTGACAGAGAAAGGCGGTATCCCTTCGCCGGAAGAATATTTGGCCATTACATGCAAATAGTGAGTGGCCAGGAACCTGATTGAACATACCTCGCCATTTCACGATCAAGACCGGCTATCGAGGGACTGGAACGCCCCGTCGATCGGGCAAGATTCACGCGCGCGGCATTGAACACCTTCCATTGTCCTAGTCGTTCTGTGCACAGTGTTCAAAAACCTCTCTCATGGTCAAGAGCCGAAAAGTCGATTTTCCTAGAGTTTTCGCATATCCTTCCGCCGGTTCAAAAACAAATGATTCGACGAGGGCTGCCACGGGTTGTTTTCCAAAGGGGGCTACTCATCAAAATGGCTCCAAGTTTAACCCAGTTTCGGTGAGATGATGAGCGTCGAACAACTCCCGTCACATCTTACGTCCGTGCTCATTGTGGATGATGAACCAGATATCTGTCTGGTTCTCGAAGATCTCCTTCGACATGAAGGGTATACGGTTCGCAGTGTGATGACGGGACGGGAGGCACTGCGCGAAGCCGAACAGCACCAGTTTGGGGCAGTGATCCTGGATCTGGGGTTGCCGGATCTGAGCGGGTTCGCGGTCCTTCGTGGGTTGGAGGAATTCGACCCCCTCCTACCAGTCATTGTCCTCACCGCATCCACACAAGACAGCCACACGGTGGAGGCCCTCCGCCGGGGCGCCTTTGCCTACATCACTAAGCCCCACAACAAGGATGAGCTCAGAATCATTCTCCGTCAAGCCGTTGAGGTACGGAGATTGGTGCTCAAGATGAATCGTGTCGAGCACGCCTTGAGTGGGAGTGAAGCGCAGTTTCGCCATGTTGTCCAGACTGCACCGGACGGGATTGTGCTCGCTGATGGCGACGGGAAGATTGTCTCATGGAATACTGCTGCCGAACGGCTCTTTGGCCATACAGAGGGAGAGATTCTAGGACAGCCGTTGACCATAATCATGCCGACTCGGTACCGGGAGGACCATCAGCGTAGGCTTGAGAGTGCCAAAGCCACTGGCCTATCACCCTTGACTGGTAGAACGATCGAATTTTATGGCTTAAGAAAAGACGGAGCGAATTTCCCATTGAGGTGTCGCTCGGCACATGGAAATTCGGAGGGCAGATGTTTAGCTGTGGCATTGTCCGCGACATCACTCTGCGAAAGAAGGCTGAAGGGAAGCTTCTGCAGCAGCAGATCGAGCAACAGGTCCTGTTGGACCTCATTCCGGCCATGGTCTGGTACAAGGATACCCACAATCGCATCCTACGAGCGAACCGACCCGCGGCTGAATCCATCAACAAGACTGTGGCAGAAGTGGAAGGCCAGTCCACCTCTGACCTCTACCCGGAGGAAGCGGAACAATATTACCAGGATGACCAGCAGGTCATCGCTTCGGGCATGCCCAAACTCGGCATTGTCGAACTATACCAACCGGCATCTGGTGAGAAACGCTGGATACAGACGGACAAGGTGCCCTACCGTGATCACCAGGGGAACGTGATCGGAGTCCTGGTTTTTGCTCAAGATATTACCGAGCGCAAGCGAGCGGAAGCGGCGCTGCAAGAAAGTGAACGTCAGTATCGACTCTTGATGGAGGAGGCTTCGGACGGCGTTGTGGTGTTAGATCTGGCTGGATACTTCAGGATGGCGAATTCGAGGGTCTGTGAAATGTTTGGGTACACGAGAGAAGAGTTGCTCCAACTTCATGTGAAGGACACCTATACTCCTGAAGAAAAACCCCTTGCTCAGCAACGCCTCGAACAAGTTCGCTATGACAAGCCCTTGCGTTTTAACCGATTGTTACAGCGAAAAGATGGGACTGTCATCTCGGTCGAAATCAGTGCAACGAAGATGTCCGATGATCGGTACGTTGCTGTTGTACGAGATCTCTCTGGCCAGAAATTGGGTCATTAGCAAACTCAAAACCAGTTGTTTGTGAATCCTATCTTGCCTCCAGAGAAAGTCTTTTGTTTTCACCACATTGGTTGATGCACTCACACAGGGGTTCTTGACCCAACGTACTGGCACGAGTCGGCCGCGGTTGGCTTAGTGGCCCAACCCTAGTAAGGAGAAAAATGGACGGCCGCTGCGCTTGGCAGGATGCCCCTGCTCCGTGCAGGTCGTCCTCGCGAGACAGCCATCACAACGCCGACAGGTCACAGGATTGCTCTCCGTACCGTAATGCAGGTCTTCGCTGGAGGCTTAGACCTTGTTTCTGCCATGTCCTTTGTCCACTTTGGTTACCGGCAGCCTCGGCGCCCAAGACGGAGGGAATTTGGCCTTGCTGAGAGCCTTTGGTTATTCCGACGTCACCGGCATCACCTTCGCGTTGCTGCGGCGGTTCCGCGAACTGGCTTGGATCGGGATCGGGCTCCTGTGCCTGGCAATGATGGATCGAAGACATCACTCGCTGCGCAATAGTGATGCGCACGACCGGCCACGCTGATCTCTCGGCTGAAAAGTTCTGATTGTTCTTCTTTCCCCAACCCTCCCACCAGGCTCTTGATTCAGTTGGTAACACATTGCGGAAATCCCATCCCATGCGGTTTCCAATGGGCCATGCCAAATAACGCGGTGAGGGCAGTCACCCCTCTTCTGTAGGGCCTTGCTCTAGCGGCGAGGTATTGTGGGCAAGACCTAAACGCCCTACACTGCCATTGTTTAGATGGGGAGGCTACATAGTGATGGTTGAGGAGACGAGCTACTGGGAATCCATTGCGGACGAATGGAAAAAGACCCGCCCGGATCGGCTCTGGCGAAAACATAGTGACGCGATCAATCAATCCCTTCTCTTTCGTTGGCTTCCCGAACAGCCAGTTCCTCGGTTGCTAAAGACCGATACGTTTGATGAAGCGGTGGGAGAGGGCCTCACTCGATTCCTGCAGGCCCGCGCCCACAGTGTCGTCGGGATGGATCTGTCATTCAAGAACGTACAATTGGCTTGTCGTGGCGAGGTGAGCGCTCGTGGAGCCTGTGCAGATGTACGCGATCTGCCGTTCCGACGGGAGTCGTTCGATGTTGTGGTGTCGAATTCCACGCTGGATCATTTCCGGACGCTGGAGGAGATCACTGTGAGTTTGCGGGAATTGCACCGAGTGCTTCGCAAGGACGGGCAGCTCATCGTGACTCTGGATAATCTGGCGAATCCGACCATTGCGGTTCGCAACCATCTTCCGTTCAAACTGTTGAACCGGTTGGGTATCGTGCCCTACTTTGTCGGCGCCACGTGCGGTCCCTGGCGGTTACAGAAGTTGCTGCGGGAGGTAGGCTTCGAAGTGAGGGATGTCACGACGGTGCTGCACTGCCCGCGCATGATCGCCGTACTCGTCGCAAAGCTCTTATGCTCACGCGCGAAGCTTCCCGCACAACGACATTTTTTGCGCTGGCTACAGACATTCGAAAGAATGTCGCAATGGCCAACGCGGTATCTGACCGGGCACTTTATCGCCGTCCGAGCTGAGAAGAGGCAGATTCATCCGTGCGTGGCGCGCGATCATTAGAGATTTTCTCAACAAGGTGCACGGAAGTGGCATGGTTTGTGCGAACTTGCGTGGCCAGAAAGGTATTCCTTATCTACCCGAAGAGGAGTTGTGGGCTCTTCGCGATGCGAGGCTCAGACAGATCGTCAAATACGCAGCAGACACAGTCCCCTATTACCAGAATCTCTTTCGAAAGGAAGGTATTGATCCGCGGAGCATCAAAACGGTCCATGACCTTCGCCTTATTCCCTTAGTGGAGAAGCCTACAGTCCGTAAGAACCCAAGCCTCTTTATCTCTACATCGAGGCGAGGGAAGAACTCCATCGCGTTTCCGACAGAGCGGTTTCACTGGCGAGCCCTCCACGATTCACCATGATCACGACTCGCTTCTCGCCAACATCGCGTACGGGAAACGGGAAAGACCTGTTCTCTCACTATGTGTGGTAAAAGGTTTGGGCTCAGAGAGGCTTACATCGTGCGGCCCAGGTCCACGATCAACAAAGTCTGGGAATATTATCGAAAGCACACGTTTGCTTCTTCTTCCAGGCCACGCCTGCTTTTAGATGTCTTGCAGCCCATCGAGCAGATCGTCGACGCGATCAATTCCTTTCGGCCTGACATCCTGGTCGGCTATGGCTCCTATTTGGAGGCGCTCTTCAAGACCCTCAAGTTCAAGGGAACCCAGATGCATCTCCCACGGGTACTGTTCTATGGAGCGGAATGTATGACCGATCCAGGAAAGGCGCTTATTGAGAAGGAGTTCGGCGTACCAGTCCTCTCAATGTACAACGCGGTAGAAGCTTTCAAGATCGGCTTTCTTTGCGAAGCTCGGCATGGTTTTCATCTCCATGATGATCTCTGTCATGTAAGAATCATGAACGCGAATGGCGAGGATGTCCCGGCCGGAGGCAGAGGGCAGGTGGTGATTTCTAATCTCGTCAACAGAGGAACTGTCCTTCTCAACTATCGTCTCGGGGATGTCGCGTCCTTAGCGACTGGCAAGTGCTCGTGTGGCCGCGTCTTGCCTCTGCTTTCTGAGCTTGAAGGCAGAGTAGAGGATATTCTCTTTCGTTCTAACGGAGGGTTTGTTCATCCTCGGGCGGTTTGGGCGGTGTTGAGCCAGAGGAACGAAGTGATGAAATACCAGCTTATCCAACATAAGCCGGAGCGATTTGAGCTGAGGCTTGTCACGGTGGATTATCAATCGTATCGGCTGGTCGTCGGAGACATTCTTGCTGACTTGCGCCGACTGCTTGGAGAGTCCGCCGTGATCGAGTGCGAATACTATACGGCGTTGGAGCCCGAGGCATCCGGCAAATTCAGGCCTGTTATGTCGAAGTGCAAGCAGGGTGTGTCGATATGATCGGCGAGGCGCTGAAACCTCTCTGCGAATGAAATAAGAAATAGTGACTTCATCTTTGGCGGATAGATCATGGGCAGACGCTGGGTTGGCAATCTCTTGTTGATGTTCGCGGGGGGGCTTATTGGACTCTTGATTCTGGAGGGGGGTCTGAGGCTTGCCGGCATTTCCTATCCCTACTACTACATCGCTGATCCTATCGTCGGCTATGCCCCTAAGCCGAACGCTGAAGGATGGTGGAAAAAAGAAGGTCTCACCTATATTCGAATCAACAGTGCAGGTTTCCGAGATCGTGAGCACAAGAAAGAGAAATCGCCTGGCACGTTTCGAATCGCCATCCTCGGAGACTCGTATTCAGAAGCGCTACAAGTTCCCGTCGGACAGACTTATTGGGCGCTCTTGGAACAAGACCTCCAGCGGTGTCGGTCTTTGGCAGGCCGCCAAATTGAAGTGCTGAATTTTGGTGTGTCGGGCTATGGCACTGCCCAAGAATTATTGATGTTGCGGCATAAGGGGTGGGAATACTCTCCTGATCTCGTGATCCTTGCATTCCTCACCGGTAACGATATTCGGAACAACTCCCGTGTCTTACAGAACGACTCGACGCGGCCATACTTCATAGAGAGAGACGGTCGCTTGATCCTGGATGCGTCGTTCCGCGATTCGCTTGCGTTCTATGTTCGAAACCTCGAATTCAGTCAAAAGGTATTTGAGCATGTGCGCGTTCTGCAAGTCTTGAGAGAGGCGGAATACAAGATCCAAGCGTATGTTGCGGATCTGAATCACCGAAACAAGGTGTCTGGGGCGGTTGGATCGGTGATTGGACTCGATCAAATGGAATACCTTGAGCCGCAAGAACGGCTCTGGACAGAAGCATGGGAGGTGACTGAGAAGCTGATCGCTCAGATGCGTGATGAGGTAAGAGAGAAAGGCGCGGAGTTCCTGCTGGTCATCTTAAGCAACCCGGATCAGGTTCATCCGGATCCTCGGCATCGACAAGAGCTCGCAGCAAAGTTGGGAGTGCAGGATCTGCTTTATCCAGATAGACGCATCGTGTCGTGGGCGGAACGGCATGACACTGCCGTGTTGAGTCTCGTCCAGCCGTCGGCTACGTATGCAGAAGAACACCAGGTGTTCTTGCATGGTTTCTCGAATGCGACGATTGGAGATGGCCATTGGAATGCCGAGGGCCATCGTGTGGCAGGCGATCTTATCGCGCAAAGGGTGTGTTCCATGCCGCACCTGCGCTGACCGTCCCTGATTCGCGGGAGTCTCGTGGTTGGTATCTCTGACCGATAGCAGTATTGGGAACGATGTCATGTGGAGTATCCGATAATGAACGGGTCGATACGGCAGCTCACTGACCATCTCGTCTCTCGGCTACCCGACCGGGCCCATGAGGTGCTGACCCGCGATGGGCTCTTTCTGTTCAGCCGATTCGGGCTACGGAAAGTACCCGTGACGTTATGGCATGGTCCGACGAGCAAGACCGGCCAAGTCGGTCGGCTTCTCGTAGCCGGAGATGATCCTTGGGTGCAGTATCTCCCACAGCGGTTCTTCGCTGGTGAGTCAAGGCACGAACTACTTGGTCGGGTAACGGTCCGGTCTTTACCGCGATTCTTGGCCCGGTTTCAAAAGTCGACTGATTTGACAATCGCTCGTGTCGATCGCATGTCGGGACACACCATTTTCCGCGGTGACTATCTCGCAGTACCCGAATGGGTAGGCACAAGGCTTACAGTTCCGGACAACCTGGATGTCTTGGTGCGAAGCAGCAGCAACATTCAAAGGGATATGAGGCGGGTTCGCCGGCATAAGTATGAACCTGTTGTTTCACCTGGCGATGAGGATTTTGATTTGTTCTATCACACCTTCTATCTGCCGTTGTCGAAGGCTCGATATGGAGAATTGCTGGTGGTACGGCCGGCTCACGACTTCCGGCACCGGGTTCGACGCGGCGGGATTCTGTGGGTGCGCCGAGACAAACAGCGTGTTGCGGCGCTCCTATTTGAAGAAAAAGAAGGCACGCTCGACGTACTTGCGGTGGGGTCACTGGATGGAGACCCTAGGCTCATGAAAGAAGGCGCGATCGCTGCGCTCTACTATTTCATCATCGAGCTGGCACGGATGCGCCGCTGCCAGACGGTAGATTTCAGAGGGAGCCGTTCAACTCTCACTGATGGTGTGTTGCGGTACAAGAGTAAATGGGGCGCTACCTTGTACGACAAGACCGACAGCTATCACGATCTGTTCGTCCGATGGGATCAAGTCAACGAGGTGGTGAAGGAGTTTGTATCACACACGCCGCTGATCTTTCGGGACAAAGGAGGATTCTCCGCGCTCATCGGGAATGAGCTTCCGAACGAACATGAGTTGTGGGTTGACGGGCTTCGACGATGGTATCGCCTGACCGAAGCGGGGTATCGAGAGATCCCTAGAGCACAAAATGCTGGATGGAAGCCAGCGGCAAGGGTGATGGGTCTGAACGATGACCGAACCTGTCCATAGGTTTGCAGAACATCTCACCTTCTGCCTGCCGGACCGAACGCGAGAATTTGTGACGCGGCACGGACTCTTCCTGCTGAACTGGTCCGGGTTGCGGCAGGTTCCGGCTGTCTTTTTGCGTGGTCCGACACACAGAACTGGTCAATCAGGCAGGCTCCTTCTCATTGGACATGAGCCGTGGGCCCAGTATTTGCCTCGGCGGTTTTTTTCCGGCGAACCAAAGCGCGAATTCCTCGGTCAGCTTGGAATAAGAGCACTACCTGAATTCTTGGATCGATTCCAACAGTCAGCCGATCTGACCATAGTCCGTGCAGACCGATTGTCGGCGCAGAAATTTTTTGGAAAGGACTATCTCGCGGTTCCCGAATGGGTCGGCACGCGGCTTGCCGTTCCTGACGATCTCGATGCGTTGGTGCGTGGCAACCGTAGTATCCGCGAGGACATGCGCTTGGTTCGCAGGCATAAGTTACAACCGTTGGTTACCGAAGGGGAAGAACGGTTTCACGAGTTCTACGATTCCATGTATGTTCCCTTCTCGCAAGCCCGTCACGGAGCGCTGGCTTTCGTCAGAGCCGGCATGAATTGCAACGTCGTGTCCGCAACGGCGGCATCCTCTGGATCATGCGGGGGCTCTCATCCCCTTGCAGGCATCCTCTTTGAACGGAAAACGACATGCTCGACCTGCATGCAATGGGCCTGGCTTCGGGTGAACTTCCGCTGAACAAGAGAGGCATAATGGCGGCGCTTTATTATTACAGCATTGCGCATGCACGCGAGCTGAGTTGCGCGGAGGTTGATTTCAGAGGCGCCCGGCCTTCGCTGCACGACGGATTACTGCGGTACAAACGCAAATGGGGGATGACTCTCTATGACGGGTCCGACATGTACTACGATCTGTTAGTCCGTTGGAATGGCATGAACGGCGTGGTGAAAGACTTCCTCTCTCACACGGGCCTTATCTTTCGAGACGAAGGACGCTTGTCCGCCCTCCATGCAGACGAGTCACAGAACTGTCGATCTCTTTGGGTTGGAGGACTACATCGGCTCTACCTCCTTACTGGGTCGGGTCGCCAACCGATGATGGATGAGGGAGCATCTTTGAACATAATCGGAGCCGGGCCTGATTCCCAGCAAACCTATCAAGGTGCGAGATGAGTTATCGATCGCGCGCTATCAATGTGGGTGCACTTCTCTGGTCATGCCGCCTTTGGCTCCTCTATGCGTTGGCATATCTGTGGCGGCGCCTGCTGTTTCGCACCACATTCATTGCCATCACCGGCAGTGTGGAAAAACCACTGCGAAAGAATGCATGGCCGAGATTCTGTCGACTCAGTTCAGCACAGCCTCGACACTGAACAATCAAAACGATCGCCACGGAGTGCCTCGCACGATGTTGCGGGTCCGACCGTGGCACCGCTTCGCCGTCATTGAGATGGGAACGGACGGGCCAGGTTTGATTAAGAGATCGGCTCGATTGGTGCGTCCTCATGTGGCTGTCGTCCTTACGGTCGCGAGAAGCCATACGAAAGTATTTTCATCTCTTGAAGAGATTGCAGCGGAGAAATCGTCTCTCCTCGATGCGGTACTACCGAATGGGTTGGCGATCCTCAACGCCGATGATTCAAGAGTTCGATTGATGGCTTCAGGTCGTCGATGCCAGGTGAAAACATTCGGACTGTCGGCTGGACAGGATCTGTGGGCGGATGAAGTGTCCTCGACATGGCCTGAGACCATGACGCTTCGCGTGCACACAAGGTCTGAAGTGGAGCGGATCAAGACGAAACTGGTCGGTCGGCATTGGGCCAATTCTGTGCTGGCTGGGATTGCAGGGGCGCTGGCCTGCGGAGTTCCACTGAAAGCTGCCGCTGCCGCAGTAGCCAATGTGGTGCCATATCCGGCACGGATGCAGCCAATCAAATTGCCCAATGGCGCAACGATGATACGAGATGAATTGAATGGCTCATACGTTACCTGGCAAGCAGCCGTGAAAGTCTTGGGAGATGCTCAAGCAGCAAGACGGGTGCTCGTCCTGAGCGATGTTTCTGATTGGCCTAAGAAATCACTGAAGGCGCGTGATCGGAATAAGGAACTGGGTCGAACAGCCTCCCGCGTGGCCGACGTGGCGATATTTGTGAGTGATCATGCGCATCATGCGGCCAGGGCCGCCGTGGCAGCAGGCATGCACCCTGACAGGGTGCATGCTTTTGCAAATCTGTTGATGGCGGCTGAGCATCTGAAATCGGAACTTCGCCATGGGGATCTCGTGCTCTTGCGGGGACGAGCAACGGACCACCTTTCACGAATCTGTTTTGCCCAATTCGGCGAGATTGGGTGTTGGAAGACACACTGTGGCAAGACGATTGTGTGTGACCACTGCGATCAGCTGTGTCCCGGCTTTGATTTGCAGGCCCTCAAAAATGGAGCCGGGTCCGAACGAATTTCAGCAAGCGTTGGCTAAGAGGAACAGGGACAGCCGAGAGCAGGAGTAACTATGTGCGGATTGTGCGGCGTTGTGTATTCAGATCCCAAGAGGCTGGTTGACCGGGATATGCTTCATCGCATGACGAACATGATGACTCACCGTGGACCGGATGGAGATGGGTACTTTATTGAACCAGGCATCGGTCTTGGTTTCCGCCGACTGAGCATCATCGACCTGCAAACCGGTGATCAACCCATTTCCAATGAAGATGGCTCTATCACGGTTGTGTGCAACGGAGAAATCTACAACTACCAAGAACTGCGTCGAAACCTACAGGCCGCCGGCCATCGTTTCAGGACCAATTCGGATGTCGAAGTCATCGTCCACTTGTACGAGGACCATGGGGTGCGCTGTGTGGATTTCCTGAGAGGTATGTTCAGCTTCGCTATCTGGGATTCCCGTCATCGACGGCTCATGTTGGCTAGAGATCGGTTCGGCATCAAGCCATTGAGCTATGCAACCACTCCCGACGCTTTGCTTTTTGGGTCGGAGTACAAAGCCATTCTCGCCAGCGGTTGTATCGAACGACAGGTTGACCCCGGTGCAATGAAGGAATTGTTTGCGGTCGGGTTTGTCTTAGCGCCCAAAACCCTCTTGAGCACAATTCGCCGGCTTCAGCCGGCACACTATCTTCTCTATGAAAGCGGTTGTCTCACGATCCAGCGCTACTGGGATCTCTGCTTCCCTTCGATCGGAGAGGAAGGCCCTCGACGAAGCCCCCAGGAGTGGGCCGACGCAGTGCGCGCCAAACTCGAAGAGTCCGTTCGCCTCCACCTCCGGAGCGATGTGCCGTTAGGTTCCTATTTGAGCAGTGGAATCGATTCAAGCGCAGTGACGGGATTGATGAGCCGACGAGTACCGACCCTGTCCAGACTTTCTCCGTGGCATTTGAAGATCCACTCTACAACGAGATAGGTCCGAACAAGATTCTCTCAGACTACGGAGGCTACGATCTCCTCAACCACATCACCACCTGCACGACCGCCGACTTCGAACTGTTAACGAGAGTAATTTGGCATCGTGAAGATCCAAACCTCTCAGCGGGGGGCATCCCCCATATGTTGCTCGCCAAGTTAGCTGCGCAGCAGGTGAAAGTTGTCCTGACCGGTGAGGGATCGGATGAGATCTTTGGCGGCTATCATTGGTACCGTGTCGAACGGTTGCTTCAGCCGTTCATCAACCTTCCACTCAGTTTGCGTCGCCTTATCGCAAGCATCCCGTTCCTGAGGAACAAATGGTCTCGATCAAGCCGGGCATTCGCCGCTCCTGCCAAGATGGGCCTCGCCCGATACACACGGATTATCGATAACGCATCCGATAAGAGCCACGATAACCTCTTTTCCGAACATCTCAGATACAACCACAGTCTTCTCACCGATACAGAGCAACAACTCCGTCTTCCTGAAGATTTTGAACGATGGCGACGTTTTGCTCAACTGCAGTACCTCGAAATCAATTCGCGCCTCTCGGACTACATCACGAGAACCCTGGACGCTGCTTCCATGGCGTATGGCCTGGAGGCACGTGTGCCGTTCCTCGATCATGAATTTGTCGAATTGTGCAGCCAGATTCCACCCAACCTGAAAATGCGTGGGCTTCATGAAAAGCATATTCTCCGCCGGGCTCTGGAAGGTGTCTTACCCACGGAAATCCTGAAACGCAGGAAGCGCGGCCTTTCCGCTCCATTCTGGCCATGGCAACGTCGTCTGCCTGAATTTGTCGAAGACGCCTTGTCCGAGAGCAGGCTTCACACGAAAGGCTACTTCAATCCTCAGCATGTTCGACACATGCTTGAACAGCATCAACATGGCAAGGCGCATTTCGGAAAAGAGTTGCTCGGTGTCCTCAGCGTCCAACTATGGGATGACTTATTTGTTCAAGGGTGTCGCCCATCATGAAAGGGACGAGTATGTCTCATCTCAACCCTGTATCGACGCTCTATTCCATGCTGCGCCATCCGCATGTCGGACGGGAGCAGCTCGTTGCCTTTCAAAATGAACGTCTTCGCCGGTTAGTCGAACATGCCTATCGCAATGTGGCCTATTACCGCGAGCTCTTTGATCGACATAAACTGAAACCCCACGACATCAGAGCGGTCCAGGATCTTGCTGCCGTGCCCATTACTTCTAGGAGTGATTTGCAAAGTTTACCGGTCGAAGAGATAGTCGCCCGACATGTGAATCCGGAATGTCTAATCACTCGTGCTTCAAGTGGGTCATCCGGGAGGCCGTTCACCGTGCGCCGGACTTGGCTGGAGGAGCGCCTGCATGGGGTGTTCCGGTTACGTGCGCTCCGGTCGCTGGGTCTCCGAGCGAGCGACAAGCATTGTATTGTGATGGGACTGCGGAGTCACCGACCGCAGGATCACCAAATAGTCCAGCGCATCCTGGCCACGTTCGGGATTGCTCGGCAAATGGTAGTCAACTGCCTACTATCACCCGAGGAGATTGTTCGGGCTTTGCACCAGTTCAGGCCCGCTGTCGTATCGGGCTATCCCGGCGTGTTGGCCAGAATCGCGCAGACAGTTAGTAGCGATGAACTGCGATTACTCAGGCTACGCTTTGTGAGTACCGGCGGAGAAGTACTCACTCCCCTCATGCGTCAGCAGATTCAGGACGGATTCTCCGTGCCAGTCTATGACACCTATGGAAGTAGCGAATTTAACCTTCTTGCCTGGCAGTGCGCGAGGACGGGTGATCTGCATTGTTGCGATGACGGGATGATTCTGGAAGTTATCAAGGGGATCGTCCTGTCAACGAAGGCGAGAGCGGGGAAGTCGTCGGGACCGATTTGCATTCGTTTGCGATGCCGTTGATCCGATATCGGCTCGGGGATCTGGTGACCAAGGGAAATCGACCTGCCGATGCGGACAACCGTTCTCGACAATTCGATCGATCCAAGGACGCATGATCGACTATTTCGTGCTTCCCGGCAACAGGGTTGTCCATCCATATGAACTCGGGATCATTAAGGTTCCCTGGATTCGAGAGTTTCAAGTTACCCAGGAGGGCTTGGATTCTATCGTGATGAGAGTGGTCCCGTTTCATAGACCGTCCACCCAGGAGATGGCAGCGTTGGTTCAACCAGTCGTCGAGTTGGTCGGCCCGGACGTGCAGTTCCGGGTAGATCTCGTACCGGAAATCCCGATGGACGCAAACGGGAAATTTCGAGTCTATCGATCCCGCATTCGATCAGCTTATGACGGACTTGAGTGGCCTGATCAAATGGTGAAGCCTCCTTTGGTCAATGATCGCATGTAAGAATCTCATTGCGAGAGCGACGTGGGCACGAAAGACACGAGGTGACCAATGTTTCCAGCGTACCGCGATATCTTTCAAAAGAGGGGTCATCTGTATCATCAAGCGATGACCCTGTACCCGCAGGCTCGAACAGAGGAATTCCATCATGTCGTCCGTATGGCCGACATGAAAGACGGAGAGATCGTCTGTGATGTTCCCTCTGGCGGTGGGTATTTGAGAAACTTTGTCGATCGAACCCCATCGTTTATTCATATCGAAACATCAGAGGTGTTTGCCGATCTCTGCCGGGATAATGGCGCGTCCAACGTGTTGCTGGCAACATTGGAGGATATTCCTATCGAGACCGGCTCCGTGGATAAAGTCATCAGCTTGGCCGCGTTGCACCATGTCGATGAGAAGGAACGGTTCTTCTCCGAGGCCTATCGAATATTGAGACAGGGAGGCACGTTCACTATTGCTGACGTGCGAGCCCACTCGACAGTCTCTGAATTCTTGGACGGATTTGTCAACGAGCACAATACTATGGGACATAAAGGGAATTATATCCATGCCAAGATCCAAGAAGAGATCGCGGGATGTGGGTTTGTGATCATGGAGTCACCGCTGATCCCGTTTCACTGGAAATTTGATTCCCCTCAGGCCATGGGAGGGTTTTGTCAAATGTTGTTCGGGGTCGATAAAGCAGACTCTGCCCAGGTAGTAGAGGGAATTCGAAAGCACGTGGGCTATTCCGTCGAAAGAAACGCGTGTCGCATGAATTGGGAGCTGTTATTCATGAAAGCCAAAAAGCGATAGGCCTGAATCGGAGGTGCTCAATTGAGAGGTGCGGGGGACCAACGGCCTATTATCTGGAACGATAATCGTCGGCGCATGTGGGCGAGGTGACCGCAAATGGACGAAATTACATCTATCCTTCGTACACTCGAGGACACGGAAGTCACTCAGATTTTTACCCACCACATCACTGCATTAGTCCAACGAAATGCCCTTGAGACGTACCTCCCTGGGTACAAGCATTACGACCAACGAGCGCTGATTCTCGCGAGACCGGATGACATAGTCTGTGTCGTAGGCAACGTTGATCGTCGGTACGTCGACTATCTGTCGAGTCTAGGCCTTGGTCCCAATGGCGATCGCATTATAGAAATCAAGGCTGAGTTCGGTGATGACCCAGACAGGACACTTGCGAGCATGCTTCTCCGCAACGCAAAGCCGCTTCGTGCGATCCGCGAACTGATTCCTGACAGGAACCGCGTTGTGCTGAATCCCTACCTTGCATCGTCTGCCGAATTTGATCTTGCGGCGGTATTGGAGGACGCACTAGGCAAACCGATCCGTGTCCTCGGCGGGAATGCCGACATTGTAGCGCGTGCCAACCTGAAACATCTCGCTCATGCCAAGGCATACGAACTGGCTGTCCCCCTGGCTCCAGGGGAGATTGTCGATCTCCACACACATTTTGACTGTAGCCGCTTCGACGTGACTCCGTTACTAAAGGTGATCGCGCGATATGTTTCTCACACCGGAAGAGTGATTGTGAGGGGGACATATGGTGCTGCAGGATCAGGCACATTCGTTGCCGAGGGGGCTTCCGAGGACATCGAGCGGAAATTAAGAACATTTGTCGAGCAACAAATTCATCACATCTATCTCGTGCAAGTGATGTTTGATATCGTTGCGACTCCGAACGTCCAGATGTTTGTGGAGCCTGACACCGGTGCAATTTGGTGCGTGGGCGCCACTGATCAACGCGTGGACAAGAAATTCTCGCATAAGGGCAACGTGTTTCCGTCGAATGCCAAGGCGCTGGCCGGCATGATCTGTTCGGCGAGGAAACTTGCCCAGTGGCTACAGACGAGAGGATTCACCGGCTTGGCCGGCTTCGATTTCGTCGAATATGTTCATCCGGAGACTGGGGCGTACGAGCATATCTTTGTCGAAATCAACGCAAGAGTAAATGCGGCAACCTATCCGGTATTTTTGATGGAGCGTCTGAACGCGTTGCAGGCTGGACGCTCGAACCCTCTCATCAAGGCTTTTCTGTCGGCCAAGATAACAACGAAGGCCGCCTCTTTTTCTGAACTGCAAGAAATGCATAGTGGGTTTTTCTTCGATCCCTGTACGGGGCATGGAGTCATCCCCTACAACACGGGGCGGTTAGCCAACGGGATGTGCGATCTTGTGTTTTTGGGAAGCTCTCGGCAAGACGTTGAGGACATGTATCAAAGATTCCCCGGAATACATGCTAAACCAGAAATCCTTTAACAAAGTAGCGAAGCCGAACAGTCGGGTCGCAGGTGGAGCTACCGTGAGAATTTGGAAAGACCGGCTCGAACAGGTGTGGTTCAAGATTCTGGCGGCTACTGTGTACAGACGAGTTTTGTTGCTGGAGCGAAGGTTGGACAGGCGGATGCCGATGATCTTACCTCGCGTGGACGTGACGATCGACTGTTTGGATGACACCCACATGGCTGAGTATCTCCAGCTGCAACCCAAAGGACAGGAGTCGCTGATCCATAACCGCTTCAGCCACGGTCATACTTGTTTTGCCGCACGCTACGAGGGCCGCCTGATTGCGGTTGCCTGGGCGACCCCCCATCGAATTAACATGTGCCCCTATGTGTCACTTGTCATGCCCTTATCGAACAAGAGCATCTATTTTTATGAATCATTCACCGAGCCGGGTTTTCGCGGTCTCTCGATCCAGGTCGCTCTCTGCGCGCACATGATGCGGTACTTTGGCGCCAAAGGCTTTCAGCGAGCTGTGACGGGTGTCGTGCCAGAAAATGAGCCGTCCCGCCGTGTGTATGCACAGTGTGGGTTTCAGCCCTACAAAATGATTCGCTTCATAATGGCGGGACCCTATCGTCGGTTATTACCGGCTGATTTTCGTATACACGATCGATAAGACGATGAGCTTTAGATTATCAGGAAAGGGGTGCACTGCGAAGATGCCTACCACCTGCGAGGAAGGGAACAGCAGGCTGTGCAGGCCGAGCAGGACGGGGTTGTGGTACATCGCCTCCGCAGTCCCTTCGGGATGCTATCTCCGATGATCATCCAGCAAGTAGGCAAGCCGGGAGTGTAAACGACACAACTCCGAGCTGTGCTCGATCGTGATTTCGACGTCGTCAACTTTCATAACATCTCCTTGATCGGGGGACAGATGTGACCCTTTTTGTGACCGGACGATGCAGGAACGGACAGGAAGGAATCGGAATCTATGGACTAGATGGAATGCTTTAAAATCTCGGTATTGCTAGCTAAATGGGGGAAACCGTTGCAATAGGGAGTCTTTTGAAAATTGCCTGTTTTCCACTCTTAATCAGCGGGCCGTCCGCCAATCATCTAATTTAGGGACAGCAGAAGACTAGTTTTGGCAGGCTGAAATTTCGAGGGCTTGGGGGCAGGACTTTTTCACGTTTTGTGGAAAATGCAGTGAGAGAGCTGACAGCAACTCTCGCCACTCGGGGAACCCTTTCAATAATATCGCTCACCGTTCTGGCACCCAGTCGAAGAACAGCCATCCCTCTGTCAAGCTGATGAAATAAGATTGTTTATGTACTGTTACGTCGCATTCGCAATTTCAACTGCACCCGCTTGCTTGGCACCTTGCATTCCAACGTAATGCTCTATAGTCTGGAAACAAATTTCCCAAATGTCTCTCCACATGCCTGATGTGAGCATTTGGTTCGATATCCGATGAGTCCTCTGACCCCCACTCGAAGCCACTTTCTGGAGCAGGATGGACCAGCCGGCTTCGTCGTCTTTTTGGTCGCCCTCCCCCTCTGCCTAGGCATTGCGCATGCCTCCGGTGCACCGTTGTTCGCCGGCATCATCGGAGGAATCGTGGGTGGCTGCCTGATTTCATTGTTGTCAAACTCGCAGGTCAGCGTGAGTGGCCCAGCCTCTGGACTCGTTGTGATTGTCGTCACCGCAATGGAAACGCTGGGCTCCTACCAAACGTTCCTGGCGGCGGTGGTCATGTGTGGCCTGGTTCAGATTGCTTTGGGACTAGGAGGAGCCGGGGCAATTGGCAGTTATGTGCCGAACTCCGTCATCAAGGGGATGCTCGCCGGTATCGGTTTGGTCCTGATCCTCAAACAGATTCCCCATGCGGTCGGTCATGATCTCGACTGGCTCGGCGACTTGAGCTTCCTGGAACCCGGCGACATGAACACGCTATCGGCCATTTTTGCCGATGCCGCTCCTGTCCTCGGTGGTCCGATCGTGATCTCAATATTAAGTTTGGTCCTTCTGATCGGATGGGAAAAGGCCGCCTCGAAATCCTTGCGCTTCTTCATCCTCGTACCTGGTTCCGTGGTGGTCGTTGCACTGGGCATCATACTGAACGAAGGGTTCCGAGTATTGGCCCCTGGGCTGTATATCGGCAATCCGGAACACCTAGTAAATCTGCCCGTGCCCAAATCGTTACCGGATCTTGCGAGTCAGTTTACCTTTCCGGACTTTTCCCAAATTGCAAATCAGAACTTTTGGTCGATCAGTCTCACACTCGCCATTGTTGCAAGCATCGAAAGCCTCTTGTCGCTCGAAGCAGCAGATCGCATTGATCCCTATCGGCGGATTTCTTCCCCCAATCGAGAACTCTGGGCACAGGGCACAGGCAATGTGGTCTCGGGACTTTGCGGCGGCTTACCTCTTACCAGCGTCGTGCTTCGAACATCTGCCAACGTCAATGCCGGTGGTCGTACCTGGATGGCCTCTTTTGTCCATGGCGCGCTCTTGCTCGTGAGCGCATGCCTGATCCCGCAACTGCTAAATCAAATACCCCTCGCGTCTCTCGCCGCGATTCTCATCATGGTGGGGTATAAGCTCACGAACCCGAACCTCTATCGGTCGGTATACCGACTGGGCATGACTCAGTTCATTCCTTTCCTCGGGACGGTCCTGGCCATCCTGTTTACTGATCTCCTGAAGGGGGTCTTGTTGGGCATCGCGTTCGGACTGTTTTTCGTCCTCCGCAGTAACCACCGCGATGCGGTCACCGTAGTCACCAGGGACAACGCCTACCTCATTCGTCTAAATAAGGACACGACATTTCTCAACAAGAACGAACTCAGAACCAAACTGCGAACCATCGAAGAGGGTGCCGACGTGTTGATCGACGGAACGAAGGCATCCTATATCGACCGCGACATTCTGGAAGTTGTGGGAGACTTTCGGAAGATGGCTGACCACCAAGGCATCACAGTAGAGCTCAAACATGTTGTGGGAAAAACGCTCGGGCCGGAGAGTTAACACGATGGACCCGTACGTCAAGCTGTTGCTGTCGAATGAAGCTTGGGTGAAGGAGAAGCTGGCTCTGCGCGGAGATTTCTTTCAAAAAGGGGCCCACGGGCAGAAGCCAGGGTTTCTGTGGATCAGTTGCTCCGATTCGCGTGTGCCACCCGAAGACATTACCGGATCGGATCCGGGTGAGCTGTTCGTGCACCGGAACATCGCAAATCAGGTATCCGATAGCGATTTGAGTGTGCTGAGCGTCCTGCAATACGCGGTAGAGGTACTCCAGGTGCAGCACATCATCGTGTGCGGGCATTATCATTGCGGCGGAGTCTTACATGCGATGCGCCATGAGGACAGCGGGGTCATCGACCAATGGCTAGAGCAAGTGAAGGCAATTTACCGCAGTCACGTGGACGAACTCGACCGCATGTCAGACTCCGCGCAGCGCTTCGACCGCATGGTCGAACTCAATGTCACCGCACAACTGAGGAATGTCGCCCGGACGGCCATTGTGCGAAAAGCCTGGTCGGGGGAGCAGGGACCTCACCTGCACGGATGGGTTTATGATTTGCGGACTGGGAGACTAAAGGAGCTAGAGACCTTGACCCACCCTGGCAATTTCAGTCCAGCGTGAATACTACACTGAACCACAAACCGCTCAGACTGGAGAGCTAACTGAATCCTAATGCTTGAGCTTCAACGGAGTGCGCCCCGTCGATGCCTTTGAGCGACTCGAAAAAGAAGAACAGAAGCGAGAGGGGTCTGGGCCGAATCTGAACCAAGACCACGCACATCGAGAAGAGATCGCACGACTTTCGCTAGTTCAACGTGTTCAGGCTCCCCGTCGATCGGGCAAGATTCACGCGCGTGGCGTTGAGCACTTTCCGTCGTCCTAATCGTTCTGTGCGCAGCATTCAAAAACCTCTCTCATGGTCGAGAGTGGAGAAGTCGATTTTTCTAGGACTTTGACGTATCCTTCCGCCTGTTCCAAAAACAAAACCAGAGTTCATTATCCAGTCACACCATGGCATGTATACCCTTCTGAGTCAGGAGGCCTGTATGTTTCGGCACTTCAGCAAGTACCTGCAGAACAAGTCGGAAAGACCTGCCAGTGATTTTTCTGGGGTCTGGGTGAATGAATTGGGCTCGGAGATGGAATTAACGGTGAAAGATGGCAGCGTCAGCGGCACATACAGAACCGCTGTCGGGAATGCACCTCCCACGGAAAGATTCGAGCTCACCGGCTTCGCCTCGGGCGATCGGATCGTCTTTTGTGTCCACTTCGGGCCCTACGGCACCCTAGGGGCGTGGACCGGCTTGCACGGTAAGGACAAAGGGGAGGAGGAAATTTACTCCTTATGGCATCTCCCACGGGATATGCAAGATAACGAAGAAGCCAAGCAATACCGCTGGTCGGCAATTTTGACAGGCGTCAACATCTTCAAGCGAAAACGAGCAGCATGATATTCGGTCATGCCCCGAGGCCCATTCTTCGGAGCAAAGGAGGTCGATCGATGGAACTCAAAAGTTCGGCATTTGAGGCCGGGGGCATGATTCCCAAGCCATACACCTGTGACGGGCAAGATGCGTCCCCGCCCTTGAGCTGGTCGGATGTTCCCAATGGGGCGAAGAGCTTGGCGCTGATTGCTGATGATCCCGACGCCCCCATGGGCACCTGGGTGCACTGGGTTGCGTGGAACATCCCAGCGACGGTGCGAGTCCTTGAGGCACATGTGGTCAAACGGGACTCGCTCCCGAATGGCATGAAGCAGGGCACTTCAGACTTTCGCAGCCTTGGCTACGGGGGGCCCTGTCCCCCATCTGGCACGCACCGATATTTCTTCAAATTGTATGCGCTCGATACCACCGTCACGCTACCGCCGAGCACAACGAAGAAGGATTTGGAGAAAGTGATGCAGGGGCACATTCTTCAACAGGCTGAGCTGATGGGGAAGTACACGAGACAATAGAGGCCGGCTTACGAACCTCGTGAGTTGTGCACGCAAACTGGTCCAGATTTTCAGCACATTAAATCGTGAGGGCAAAGGGTCAAAAAGAAACCATTTTGGCAATAATGGCGGGACTATTTTTTCTTAAGCGGCTGTGGCGCGGCCTGCGCTCCGCTTTCTGCCGCGCTATCGACCTTAGTGTTCGGCCCAACGCGACGCCATGATCCGGTGCCCAGTTTACCCGTCGCGACCAATGTATCACGTGCCTTCACTTGATACGTTCCATTGTCCTTCCACGCCGATGTCGTCGAATCGAGAACGTAGTGGCCCTGGGATGCCGCGAAGGTGCCGCTATGCGCTGGCGTACCTCCGGAACCTTCCGCATGAAAGGTATAGCGTCCGTCTGGGCGGATCTCCCACACCCAGCGTTCAACGCCTTGTGCGTTCGGCACGGAGATTTCCCACGTGCCGACGATATGTCTATCGACGCCCACCGGCGTTGGTGACGGCCGCTCGCAAGGGCGCATGGCGTTCTGCTTCAAATAGCAGGGGTCGTAGCCAATTTTCGGGGTCGCAGCTTGCGGTTGACGGTTGTCGCCATAACAAACTGGAGGGGCCACGCCTGAGGGATCATCATAACAGTTGGTAATAGGGTTATATTCCCCAGCGCTGGCGACGCCCATGCCAATGGCAAGCCCAGTCACTCCCAAGGTGGTCAGAACAACAGGGAATCGGTTCACGAAATCAAAGATAGCTTTGAACATGGCACAAGCTCCTTTACACCAAACTGGTGTGATGCGCCGATGATCTCAGAATTTTAGATTGGCCATTGCGTATAGGACAAGGAGGATTTGCCCTGAGCGAGAATTTCTGCGAGGGACGCGCGGGTGAATGTCGGCGCTCCGCGTCGCGAAATCGATGATGAATTCGAGTGTTCGTCATGACTAGCCCCCGGAAATAGTCGGCCCGAGCATTGGTGACAGCTCTAACTACGCTCTGAAAGAGTCATTTAAGAACTGACCCATCCTACTTGCAAAAGTCGACTTTGCAAGGCAGCTGCTCGGATATCTCAAAGCGCCGCACCTGTCACATTGGAGGCGACACACACACTTCCGGCTGCTCAATTATGACCTAGCCGGGGTGATTTCGTCTAGAATGAGCTAGTCTGGACAAAATGTGGTCGGTCCGGTCAGGTCAAAAGCTGATTGACTACTCAAATGAAAATGCCGTTTCAGTTGCAAAAGTCGTCCAGGAAGGGGAGCCCTAAACCAGTTGTTTTTGACCCATTCGATTTCCAGCCCTGATCCTGAAGGAAATCACAAAGGCCTTTTGGCCCACGCAGGTACCCCTCAAATACTCTCCTGTCGCCTGTATCACCGAGAGAAAGTGGGTTCTAGTCCTGCCGGGAAGCGTCTTTTCTGACGAACCTCTACCGGACAGGCGGATGGGGCTCACGAATTTGTAACCACGCAAAAAACAGCATAAAGCCAGTAGCTGAATTTACAACCAGAGCATGCATTACCAAATCGGCAAAAGATTCGGCAGTTTCACCAAACCAGACGAATAACAATACCGTTGAATACAAAAAGGGAATGAGTCGTAACATCCGGCGTTCCCACCAATAGATAGCGACCCCGAAGATAGCGACCCCGATCGCGATAGGCACACCAAGGATGCCTACTACGGCCAGTATGTCTCTGGACATCTAGTATCCCTTCATACGTGAAATCTCCATTCGCCAACTTGCCGGGCTTTGCGGTTATCGCCACCGCCTCTCATCAACACTGGGTCGCATCGGCGATGTATGTGACGAGTACGCCGTAGTGATCCGACCCTGGTTCAGACGCCGCGCCGTGTCCTCCGAATAGTTCCTGCCGGAAACAGCCTTTCGGAACGTCTGATGGACGCGTCATCAAAAACAGAAAATCAACCCGTCTCGCCTCACTGATCCCCTTTTGATAACCTTCAAGAATCTTCTCCTGCAGGCCCTCCGGCAGTCGCTTCAGAGCGGCGCGAAGTGTGGAGGGCACCTCCCGGACGCCCTGGCCGGCGATCACGTTTCGTTGAGGATCAAGACTGTAGACCTCGGTCTCGGGACTCGCCATCGCGTAGATGTCTCTGAGCCCTGCGCGTTCGAGTTCGCGGTATTCCGGGTCGTCGGGTTCAAAATTAAAGTCCCCGCCAACGAGGACTCCCAAATAGGTCTCCTGAGCGGTCAGCTTCTCGATCTCCTTGAGGAGCACCTGAATCTCATTGAGCCGTCTTTCCTGGTCTTGCTCGATCGCGGCCACGATGCCATCGAAGTCCTCACGCCGGACCTTCCCCTGCTCCACGGCTTCGCTGATTTTCTGAATGAAGAATGCGCTCCGCTCAATCCCGGAGTGCAGATGGAGACTCACCGTGAGCAATTTCCTGCCAGTATTCGGGTTTTCGATTTCCGTCATCAGGGCGTATCGAAGCGCGCCCGTCTGAAAGCCCATGTAATCGTCGCACCGGCCAATGCCTCCACTGAGCTTGAGACCTTTCACTTTTCGCAGCAGCAGAGGGGCCTTAGCGAGCACGGCTAAGCCGTTATTCAACCCCGGGACAATCGCCAATCCAGGAGCGAGCCGAATGCCGCAGGCATCCACCTGATGAACTGATGCATACTGCAAACCGACACCCTTCATCGCCGTGACATATCGCTCGGCCATCTCGGGGAGCGGATTGACCTCCTGAAGGAGCATCACGTCCGGCTGGATCACGGAGAGTTCTCGAAATTGGAGATCGAGCCGCGCCTGGCGTGCCTCTTTCGATTCGCTGGCTTGGACCGTGAGTCCGCTGGGCTCAAGTCCATGCAACGTGTTGTAGGTCAATACTGTGACCCGCGGCATGGGCGTGCCGCTCGGAGTGAGAACCGGGCGAGCCGAATCCGCGCAGCCTCCCATGAAGGAACATATCAGCATGATTGTCCAAGCTCGAACCCACATGCGCTCTCCGCGTTGCCAAATTGTGCGTTGTTGTGTCGGCATTGCGCCACCCGGGGAATCCTTTCAATAATACCGCCCACCACTCGTGGCGACGAGGAGGGCGTTTCAATGTCAAACGAGGAAAAGCGAGAAGAAGGAGGACCTATTGAATGCCCGCCTGGCGTTGCAGCCACCGGACATATTTCACGATCTGATCGACATCCTCGGGGGTGACGCCTTCGATCTTCGGCATGTTGCCAAATTCCCAATGGTGCGCCCTGACGCCGTTGGCTGCAGCCCGTTGGAAGGCCGGATCCCCGTGATGATTCGGTTCGTAGATCTTATGCACGAGCGGAGGTCCGTGATCGGTTCCTGCCGCTTGCGCCCCATGACAAGCCGCACAGTTCGCATTGAATTTGGTTTCGCCCACTTGGAATTCGGCCGGCACAGGACCGCCCCCGACCGCTTGTTGTGGTTGCGAGGGGTCGCAGGCCACGAGGAGGCCCAGCGCCAGCAACCATACTCCGATCTGAGGTCGTGACGTCATCGGATTTGTCATGAAATCAGGACCGTTGATCCGTACCCTTGTGTTGCGCGAACTGTTCACGCAACATCTGCTGCGTGCGTTGAAGCGTCATGCGGCGATAGAGCCGAGCACCGATCGGCACGAGCACGATCAGCCCGATGGTGAGATACATGAAAAATTCTTCAGGAGACACAGCCAATTGAACTCCCCCTACAGGATGTTCAAACAGGATGGCCAGCAAGGCCGCAGCGAGTAAGGACCCGAAGCGTACTCTTTCCTGTACGTTGAGGGTCCGAGGGATGCGAGAACGACGCTGGCCGCCTGTTTCAACATCCTCAGGTTATCGCATACGCGATGGGATCCACAACCCCGGCTTTGGCAAATCCCTCTCGTCTGATCACGCAACTATCACACCGTCCACAAGCCCGATCCCCTATCGGATCGTAACAACTATGGGTCAAATGAAACGGGACGTGAAGTTCGAGCCCTCGCCGGATGATTTCCGCTTTCGTCATCATCAGCAAGGGGGTCTTTACTCGTATGGGATTCCCTTCCGTGCCGGCTTTCGTGCCTTCCTTCACCGCCGCTTCAAATGCGCGAATGAATTCAGGCCGACAGTCTGGATAGCCGGAATAGTCGAGCACGTTCGCACCAAAATAAATGAGAGAGGCTCCCACCACCTCCGCATGGGCTGCCGCAATCGAGAGAAAGATGAGGTTCCGTCCCGGCACATAGGTGACAGGAATGCCCTGGCTGCGCTCTGTGCCCGCTCGATCCTTGGGCACTGCCACCGGACCGGTCAGCGCCGATCCTCCGATGGTGCGAAGATCCAGATTCATCACCAGATGATTCACCGCACCCAAGGCGGCTGCGACCTGCCGAGCCCGCTCCACCTCGACGGCATGGCGCTGTCCATAGGCCATCGTCAGAAAGAAGAGCTCGCAGCCCTCCTGCTTGGCAATGGCCGCCGTGACGGTGGAATCCAATCCTCCGCTCGCCAAGACGACTGCTCGATTACTCGTTGGCTTCATCACACCCACCCCGGCATGCGACGCAGGGTACCAAGCGCGGTCGCGGAACGCGAGCCTCACCTGACGAGGGAAGAGACAGGATGATGAGTGACGGGGTACGGACCACGTGAGGCAAGGAGCAAACCGATCGCGCGGAAGAGTGCCTAGTCGCGATCTTCTTCTCGCTCGATTTTTTCCAGCAGCTCTTCTTTCGACTGACACTCGACGCAGAGCTTCGCAAACGGCACGGCTTCCAATCTCCGCTCACTGATCTCCACGCCACATTCCGCGCAGATGCCGTAGGTGCCTTCGTTGAGCCTCGTCAAGGCTTCATCGATGGCCTGGCGGCGCCGATTGCGCATTTCCATCAGGGAAATGCCCAACTCGCGATCAAGATCCATGAGGGCTTGATCGCCGACGTCGCGCGCAGACTCGAGCCGTCGCTGTTTATCTTCAATGAGGGATTGGCCCAGACTCCCCTCGATCTCTTTGATGATTTCCTGGCGCTTCCGCATCAACATCTGTTGAAGGACGTGGCGGCGGCGCTCCCGATCTTCGCGTTCTTTGGCCGATTCTTTCGGCTTGGCAGCCAGGGGAGAGACGGTCATGCTGAGGACTTTGTCGGGAACTTCAATGACAGCGGGCTTTGGTTTGCTGCGCTGGTTTCGCGAGCTTCGCTGGCACCTTGGCCTTCGCCACCGGTTTCTTCTTGGCGGGAGTTTTTGTTGCCATGGCGATCCTGTTCCTCGGTTTCACATCAAACAGCTGAAAAAAAGTCCGGCATTCATAGCACGGCGCTCCCGCCTTTGACAAGTGGTTGTGGGGAAGGAACTTCTGCGCCCCTAGGGATAGATGATCGTCGAATGGATGGGGTACCCGATCAGTTTGTCTCGGCCCTTAAGGCTTTGGAGTTCCACGAGAAAGTCGAGCCCGGCGATCTCGCCTCCCAACTGTCGAACGAGAGACACCGTCGCGGCCGCCGTGCCCCCCGTGGCCAGCAAATCGTCCACAATCAGCACCCGTTCTCCCACGGCAATCGCATCGCGGTGGATGGCCAGGGAGTTCGATCCGTACTCGAGGCTGTATTTGACTTCAAAACTGTCGGAAGGCAACTTGCCGGGCTTCCGGACTGGAACGAACCCGGCGTTCAACCGGTTCGCCAGTATCCCCGCGAAAATGAACCCGCGCGATTCAATGCCGATGACTTTGCTGATCCGCTGTCCCTGATAGTAGGCGGTCAATTCATCGGCAAGCGACGACAGGGCGCGGGCGTCTTTGAGCAGCGTGGTGATGTCGTAGAAGAGAATGCCGGGCTTGGGGAAATCGGGGACTTCGCGAATGAGGGCGTGATAATTGACGGCGGTCATCGATCAGAGCAAGTCGGATTGTGTCATGGTCTTGCGTTCAATGGTACGGCGCAAATGCGCCAAGGCGGCCATTTCAATCTGCCGGACCCGCTCACGGGTCAACCCCATCTCCCGGCCGATTTCTTCCAACGTCTTGGCCTCACTCCCATCGAGCCCAAAGCGCGACACAATAACAGTTTGCTCTTTCTCAGGCAACTCCTGCACCCATTCCATCATTTCCGCCCGACGCATGACCCCCTCGGCCGTATCGGCAGGCGAGGCACACGAAGGGTCCTCAATCACATCGCGCAAGAAGGTATCCGCGCCGTCGTGGATCGGACTGTCCAACGAACAGGTCGTACGGACCACTTGCTTGAGATCCAACACCTCTTCGTCCGTCGTCTTCAGCCGTGCCGCCACTTCTGACGCGGTCGGTTCTCGGCCGAGTTCCTGGACAAGCTGCTCCACTTTGCCGAGATAGCGATTCAGCCGCTCCACGACGTGCACCGGCAACCGCACGAGTTTTCCCTGATTGATAATCGCTCGTTCGATGTACTGCCTGATCCACCAGGACGCGTACGTACTGAAGCGAAACCCGCGCTTGTAATTGAATTTTTCGACGGCCTTGATGAGCCCAAGATTGCCCTCTTCGATGACATCGGAGAAGGGAAACCCACGATGCATGTATCGCTTGCCGATACTGATCACCAGACGGAGATTTGATTCGATCATCTCTTGGCGTGCCTGTTCGTCGCCCGCCATAACCCGCTTGCCCAGCTGCTGCTCCTGCTTAAACGTCAGCAAGGTCGAGTGACGGATCTCGCGCAAGTAGCACTTGAGGGTATCCAACCCTTCGGAACGGCGACCCGGCTTCTCCTCGTCGGCAGGCGACTCCTCCACTTCCGACGACGCGGCCAGCGTCCTCGTCGTCATGGTCGATGACGTGGCGGCGTGCTTCGCCCAGATCGCGTAACTCCTCGCCTCCTCGCGCCATACGTTCCGTCGCTCCTAACTTCTTCGTTCAGTACCACACTTGAAAATCTGAAAATCGCCCTGTCGCCGGACTCCATTCGACTTCAACTGCTACCACTCGCGACGCAGGCGGCCCAGTCTTTACGTCTTGGATCAGGACCAGAATCTGGTCTTTGGGTCCCTCAACTTCGAGTTCGACTCGGCCATCATCGAGATTCCTAACCCCTCCGCAGAGTCCTCGCTGCAATGCAACGCGAGCCGCGAACATTCGAAACCCGACTCCTTGGACTTTTCCCTTCACCACCAGCCTCGCTCGCAGTTCTGACGGTTCAATTGGTTCGGCCATACATGCAGGCAGAATCTGGGTTACCGAAGATGCCCATCCAACGAACGGATATTCTCACACCTCCGCAGAAGCGTCACGCGTTTTGCGATTCTGCGCGAGAAACCTTCACGCAACAGTTCGGAAAGAAAAGAACGGAAACGCTGGATGAGATTCGATGATCGCCGGCCTGACGCAACAACTCCATATCCATGCACGGAGAGTTCACGAACCATTGCTGGAGAGATTGATGGTGTGTATCCGGCGCCTCAATTCGATACAGCGATACAGAGGTCCTGGTTGATTCGAAGTGCGGAATGTATATAGAGAAAGATCTATGCGAGGGATTTATCCGCTGGCCGTCGTAGCAAAATCTATACAGCGGCCAACGGCACGAGCAAGCTTGGTTTGGTCGGGGCGAGAGGATTCGAACCTCCGACCCCTGCGTCCCGAACGCAGTGCGCTACCGGGCTGCGCTACGCCCCGACAAAATCAACTGAACCACGAAGCGAGGAGGGATTGTCTTACATCAGGGGGTCGAAACGCAAGCCGTGAGCATCGGCCACCGCTCGACAGGTTATCTTGCCGTCCGACAGGTTCACGCCCTTCGCCAGTCCGGCGTCTGACTGGACGGCCTTCTCCACCCCTTGGGAGGCGAGACGCAGAAGATACGGAAGTGTCGCATTCGTCAACGCGGCAGTCGACGTACGCGGAACGATCCCCGGCATGTTGGGAACACAGTAATGGAGCACCCCGTCCACCACATAGACCGGATTCGAATGGGTCGTAGGTTTCGTGGTCTCGAAGCAGCCTCCTTGATCCACTGCGACGTCCACCACTACGGCTCCCGGCTTCATACGCGCCACCAATCCTCGCGAGACCAGTTGTGGCGCTCGGCCCCCGGGAACGAGCACTGCCCCGATGACAAGATCAGCAGCGATCACTGACTCGTCAATTGCATCTTGCGTGGAGGCGCGCGTCACAATTCGACCACGATACAACTCGTCGAGTGCCTCGAGCCGTTCAAGGTCGAGATTGATCACCGTCACCTGAGCCCCCATCCCGACGGCAATCCGAGTCGCCGCGCTCCCCACCACGCCAGCCCCAAGCACCACAACCTTTCCCGGCTCTACACCTGGCACGCCGGCCAACAGCAGCCCGCGCCCGCCTTGCGTCTTTTCCAGATAGCGCGCGCCGATCTGGACCGACATTCGCCCCGCGATCTCGCTCATGGGCTTGAGCATCGGCCGCGTGCCGTCTTTCGCCTCAATCGTCTCATAGGCAATCGCGGTGATTGTGGTATCCAGGAGGGCCTTCGTCAGATCCGGCAAGGAAGCCAAATGCAGATAGGTAAACAGAGTCTGCCCCGGATGGAAGAAGCGGCACTCGGGAAGCAGCGGTTCCTTAACCTTTACAATGAGCGTCGCCCGCTGAAACAGTTGCTCTTTTGATTCTGCCATCGTAGCGCCGGCACTCCGGTAGTCCTCATCCGAGTATCCACTACCGGCTCCGGCTGATGGTTCGATCCAGACGTCGTGGCCGGCCTGACGCAATGCCCGCACCCCATCAGGCGTGACACTCACACGATACTCATGATCCTTGATCTCTTTGGGCACCCCAACGACCATGGTCTCTCCTCCTCGAGTTATTCATTCCGCATTTCTCGCTTCATATTATATATAAGGCTGTGAAAATGCACGGACTGGCTCTCGAAGGCGTCCGCATCAAGTAGACAGTGCGCGCAGGCCTGGTGTAAGATTCGCCCGCTCTTCGGCTTATGATCGACAGAGGGGGAAGCTCTATGGATTCCACGGCTGGGTCCTGCAATGCCTGCGGCGCTACCGGCACCGCGCTCATGAAGTTATCGCTTGGGAAGGACTTTTTCGGTCGAACCTATGATCGATTGTCTCCCTCAACCGATCAAAGCCCTAAATGGTACTGCGAAGGCTGTTCGATGCAGAAGAATCTCCAGCGGGACTTTCGCGATATCCTGGGGGAATTCGACAAGCTCACGGCAGGCCAAGGCTCCGTCCTCTCTGCCCAGGAAGAATTTCAACGGGCCTCGCTACGACTGCGAGAGATCGCGGCAATCCTGGCAGGAACGGCAGGCCGCTCCCCGTTCCTGACTGCAACGGACGTCACACAATTGATCGGCCGCATGCAAACGACCACGATGCAATCCTAGTAGGAACCATTCGTGTCCACCTTTAGCCGTCATATTTTCGTCTGTACAAACCAACGAAGCCCCGACGATCCCCGCGGGAGTTGCTCCAAGCTTGGATCTGAGGCGCTCCATGCGCACTTCAAGCAAGAAGCGAAGCGTCTGGACTTGAAAGACGTCGTACGCGCCAACAAAGCCGGGTGTCTCGATCATTGTGCCCAAGGACCAAGCGTCGTGATCTATCCCGAAGGCGTGTGGTATCAAGTCAAATCTGAAGCGGACGTGACGGAAATCATGGAGCGCCACGTCATCAAGGGCGAGGTCGTGACCCGTCTCGTCATGCCCGATCACCCGGCTCCCACGACACTCCCTCCGCTCAAATCGTAGCGTCGCATTACAAGGACCATTATGGCCGTCGAAGAAAAGTGGAAAGCCAACCTGGAAAAGGTGGCCTTCATGAAACAGTTTCCCGGGCTACTCGGAAACTGGGAGACCTTGGAGGGAAAAACCATCAAGGCCGTCATCCCCCTCAAGGGGAAACAGGGAGCCGCCGTGCTGGTGTGCACCGATGGCACCTTTACCATCGTGCCACCGATGTCGCCGGAACCCTATGAGTTGGGCGAGGCGTTAGCGGTGGCACGGACACTCCTCGAGTCTACGCACCGGACGGCTTATGTGGAGTATGATCGTCTGGTCAAGAAGGATAAAGATGCCCTCAGGTCAGCCAGGGTCGATAAGATTCTCGGAGCGATTCAAAACAATCTGGAACAGATTCCGGAGTTGAAAGATCGCTTGAAAGAGCTTGTGAAGGAGTGGAAGTGAGCAGCCTCCCTGATAGAAACATGTTCGACATTTTTTCCCAAGGTCTCTTTGAAGGAGTCAAACCTATGATGGTCATTCGCGATCACCTCATCCGCCATCCAGACCGCTGCACCCATCAAGCCATTTGTGTTCCAATCTGCCCAACCGGGGCCTGGCTCTCGACCCCTCCCTACAAGTTCGATTCTTCTCGCTGCCTGGAAAGCTGCCGTCTCTGTCTGGATGCCTGTCCCTCGCAGGCGATCTACGGGGTGTTCAAGAAGGGGGAGAAGTTGCTGGAGCCACAAAAAAAGACGGGGTAGCCTGAACGTTTCCTACGTTCGCGCGATGCGCGAGGCCATTTAAGCATCTGTTTTCGGTAGTTCTTGGACCTCATGTTTCACCACCTGTTCTGTCAATTTTTGACCACATCAGCATTCAGACCACATATGAGTACGGGCTATGATAATAACTGGCGAGCCGCACCGCGATCTCCGTAGCCTTAGGCAAATCGCATGCTATGGGTTAAGGTTCTGCGAAACAATCCGTAACTTTGACTGCCATAGCCCTCCACAAATTCCATGCCGTTCACTCAACGTTCGATAAAACAACCGCCTACGCTCACAAACCGGACGGTTAAGTCACATTTTTTGGATTGTCTCGCCATATATCGCTTTCCTGCAATACCACCTTAGTAGGTGAACCGTTGTAGGTATTTTCATACGAGCCTTTCCGGTTTCGTTGTATTTTTTCGGACTTCGCTCTTCACCGCCTCGTGTCATTTACGAACCGGGATTGGAGTGAGACCAGTACTATCGCCGGAGTGGACCTTGAATTACGTTACATGCGGGAAGAAAACGAGAGGCGCCGGTCAACCAGACTGAAGCCTTCCAATACCATCCCGTAAGGTCGTATCTTCCTAAGAAGCACGCCCTCACCAATTCAAACATCCCCTACTTCAATGGCCTGCTTTTTATGGTGCCTTGGTCACGAAGGTTGTTTGGAGCAGGTCACGGTCGAAGCCCGGAGTGACGGTGCCTGTGCTTGCGTACCGGTAGAGCACAACGTCGAAGATGGTCGACATCGTGGAAAGCACAAGGCCTAAGAGCGGAAAATAGATGATGGCAAGTACCATGATCACAATGGCGAGAAATGGATGGGAGGCGATCATACCGGCGCCGATAATGAAGCCAAACACGCCCGGGATGGCCCAGAAAAAGTAGAGCAGCCCGAACCCGAGGCCAGCTAGGAGGTTTTCTCCCCAGGTTCTTCTGAGTAACTGCACGGACTCTTGAATGGCTTCGAGCGGACCTTTTCTTTCCGCGACCAACACAGGCACCACGAGAAACGTGGCGACGCTCCATGCCACACCCAACACACGCACCATGATGCTCCCGACGAACCCAGACCGGCGTTCGATCGCTTTGAGGACGACCCCGATGGTCGCTGAGACCACCGCCCAGCCGAGAATCTGAGGGAAACAGGACAAGGCCTCACGCAACCCATCCAGAATCGTCGATTGCTTTCCCTCCAACTTCCGCAAGACACAGATCGCAAGGGCGGCATTGAAGAAAATGGCAACCCCGTAGGTCACCACATAGAATAGAAACATGCCGACGTAGGACAGTGATCCGGCCCGAGCAAGTTCGTCAGAAACTGAGGCCCCAGTCAGTGCATCGAGAATCGCAGGCATGGCGAACGAGGCTGTGAGCACCATCAGACAGACAGATGAGGCGATGGGCAGGAGCAACAGAGTCTTGTCTTCTCTCAGAATCTGCCAGGCAGCTGACATGATGGCCTGCGTCCGCGCAACCCTCTGGGTCCAGCCGGCTTGAATCAGCATGCGAGCCCCTTCGTGCCCAGTCCTAGATGATCTGTTTTCTGAGCCGTCCCCAGTAGGCAGTCCCGACATAGCCACAGGCGCCGGTGAACGTTGTGAGCGCCATGATTTGATAGACCTTGCTCCGGGGAATCTTTACTTTCACGGCAGGGTTCAAGAGATCGGGCGAATTCAACACCAGCTTCAGCGACTCGCCGGCGGAAAGAATCGGCCACATGCAGGACAACCGCAGACGAGTCTCGAATCGTGGAATCGCCATGGTGTAGAGCCATCCTTGGTCAAGATGCTCCACCGCCATGCGAACAAGTTGGCTCAAGACCGGTTGAAAACGTGGACGGTTCCGCTGATCCAGTAAGTCCTGTGCGGTAAGTCCGGCATCGGCCAGCATCGGCGCCGGCACATAGCAGCGGCCTTTCTGGAGATCGTGGGCGATGTCTTTCACAATGTTCGTCAGCTGCAGCCCCTTTCCAAATCTTACGCCGACCTCTGACATATCCCGCACCTTCCATGAGGCCAACGCCTTCCGGTGCGCACACATCAAATCCGTCCAGAATTCGCCCACGCAGCCAGCCACGTAATAGGTATAGCGATCCAGATCATCGAGTGTCTTCAGGACCGTGAGGTCCTCTGCTGACGTGCCGGGGAAGACCACGAGGTCCATCTCCATGCCTTGCGTCAGCGTGGTCATGAGCCGCTGTATTCGGCGCCTATCGTCCGGCGAAAATGTCTGGAAGAACCTGAAGCAATCTTCCAGTCGTTCGAGCAGAATACGCTCGGAGGAGTTCTGCTGGATAGGTCCCACGGCTTGCTGGATCTCTCGCACCTGAGCCCAGGCAATCTGATCGCTCACGAACTGTGCTTTGAGTTGGCTGAGTAAATCCAGCCGACGCGGACGATCGATCAATTCCGTATCCGCGATCGTGTCCGCCGCTCGGGCAAACAGGTAGCCGAGACTGACTTGATCGCGCACATCTGCCGGAACCACGACCAACGTCGTATAGAAGAGACGGGACACTTGCTTGAGGAGATCGCGGAGCAATTCCTGCCTGGAGTTCTCTATGCCCGTAGCCACACCTATCGTACTTCCAGCTTGCCTTCCATCCCCTTGTCGCGATGGCTGGGCAACGGCCAGAGACGTTTGTCGCAGTAGATGGGAAATGTGCCACGCTGAGTCGGTGTAAATTTCACGGTGACTGTCTTGCCGGCACTCACATCCTGTTCGACCGATAGGCTTCCCGCCGGGTCTTTGATGATAAAATTGTGCGGGACAATCGTCGTCACGCTGGTCAGCGTCAGTTCAACCGGCTTCCCGGCTTCGACAATCAAATGGTTTGGCGTATACGAGTAACTATCAAGCGTGATCGTGGCTCGCTGCACCCCATCTGCCGCCACCGGGATCACCACAGGCGGGCCGGACTGAGAAGGCTCCGCTGCATCAATGATGGTCACGCCGACGGGCATCAGCAACCCGACAGTTGCCAACAATATTATATGGAGTAATCGCATAGGCGCCTCCTGCTGGGCCAGTTCTAACAGGAAGGACAGGAAGGGTCAACTTTGCCCAGGAGTTTCATGCACTTCGGACTCCTTGACCTTGGCGTGTTAGGAGTTATGTTGAATTACAAAGCTTTGGTCGTTTCGATTGGGATGCATTTCAGGAAATCGGTTAGTATAATCACTCTCACTCATGACTCGCCCCATGACGGGACGAGTATATGTGCTCTTGAAGGAGGATCTCGATGAAGTGGATGAAGGGTATATTCCTGCTGTTGGCCGCCAACATTCTCATCATGGTGACGCTCTCGCTCACCGTGCCGTTGCTTATTAATATCATTCTGCCCATGTTCGGGATCGATCTGCGAGGATCGGTCGACCTCAGCTCGTTAGTCTGGGCCCTCGTCTTCGGCTTTGGTGGCGCCTTCATCAGTTTGGCATTCTCCAAACAAATGGCTCGGGCCATGTTGGATTGCCGCCAGATCACGCAACCCCGGTCGCAGGCCGAGCAGGTGGTGTACGGCGCAGTCCAGGAGATCGCACAACGGCTCCACATTACGATGCCTGAGGTCTGGATTTACGAATCTCCTGATCCCAATGCTTTCGCAACCGGCCCCAGCAAGAACAACTCCATGGTGGCCGTCTCGACAGGATTGTTAAGCAATCTACAGGAGCAGGAAGTGCGAGCCGTCCTCGCCCATGAAATGGGACACGTCTACAATGGGGATATGTTCGCGACGACGGTGTTGGCGGGACTGATGAATACCTTCGTGCACTACATCGCAATGTGGGTACGTCGGTTCTTCGAAGAGCGTGATCAAGCTGGGCTCGGATTTGGGTTGTCGATCGTGCTCCAGATCGTCGTCAGTATCCTGGCCTCGGTCCTGATCAGCTGGTTTTCGCGTCATCGTGAATATGGCGCGGATGCCTTTTCAGCCAAGGTGTACGGCAAGAATTCGATGATCTCGGCCCTTCGGGCTATCGATCGATGGGTGACCCGTTCGCAGTTCGAGTACTCTTCACAGGATGCGCTCGCGACGATGAAGATCTCCGGTAATACCTCAGGATTCATGCATCTCTTTGCCACGCATCCGCCGATTGAAGCACGCATTGATGCCTTGGAGCGACTCTAACCGCGAGGTGCCTTATGGGAAGGTTGCGTTATGCATTGGTGGGCTTGTTCGCGGGAATCGGTTTGATCGCCGGTGATGGATCGAGCGACCTCCTTGAGCCGAACCCCGCGCAGGCGAACCAAGAAGGGACCATACTCATGGCAGCACAGACGCCCATGGTCTATGACTTCACGCTGAATGATATCGACGGGAAACCGGTCTCACTGAGCCAATTCCGCGGCAAGGTACTGTTGCTGGTCAACACTGCCAGCCTCTGCGGCAATACGCCGCAATATACTGACCTTGAAAAGCTGTACGAGCAGTATCAAGAGAAGGGCTTTGAGATTCTGGCATTCCCGGCGAACAATTTCGGACAGCAGGAACCGGGAACGAATCAGGAAATCAAGAGCTTTTGTTTCACGAAATATAGCCTGACGTTTCCGCTCTTCAGCAAGATCAGCGTGAAGGGAGACGATAAACACCCGCTCTACCGGTATCTGACTGAACAGAGCCAGTTCCCCGGCGAAGTGGAGTGGAATTTCCAGAAATATCTCGTCGATCGTTCAGGAAAGGTCGTCGCCCGATACCATCACCGCACAAAGCCGTTGGCGCCGGAAATTGTGCAGGACGTCGAGCGGGTCCTTGCAGCCCGCTGAAGCCCTCAGACTTTTCGATAAAACGAAATGTGCGTGCGATATTCCTGAATCGCGGCGGCCAGGGCCTGGCTGCCGCGAGGGATATTCGCATCCAAGGTGTCTTCGATTGCGGAGTCATCGATTTCCACGTCATAGCGGTCTTGCATGTTCGTTCGTACAGGTCCCTGTGTCACCTCCCGCGGCATGAAAATCTCTTTCCAGACTTCTTTCTCAACCAGACATACGTCTCTGAACCGCTCATAGAGCAACGTCAGTTTCTCCGGATCCGTGACTTTGATGCGATCTCCCATCCTGTTCCTTTTCTCTATTGAATGACCATATCCATCGCCGCCGCATTTAACATCGTAGCGCACATCACGGTCCTAAGGCATATTCGTAGGTGTGCATCGGTGTCACTCGTGTAACGGGAATCTGATAGACCTATTTCTGTGGGTTCACGTCCGGCAGGCGCAGCACTCTCGATGATCGTAAACCGCATGGTGCCCACTTGATTGGCCGCATGAAACGATTGCTGTCCGAGCGGCGTGATAAACAGTTTCACCAGATACGTCCCCACGGCCCACGCGTCTCCGGGCTTCTTGAGCTCCAAGAATCCATACCGCTCATGTCCCGGCACTTCCAAGGTGTCCTTGCCGAGCGGCACGGATGGGAGCACGCCCTTCTCCCCTTCAAGAAACCATTGTGCGCTGAATTGGGCAGGATCCTCCAGCGGGGCTGACTCGAACACAATATAGATCGCGGGAATATCCGCCGGGAAAACAGATGCCGGTTCGATGGGCTTCAACCGGGGATCTTGCGTGTACCAGCCTTTTCGTCCGAACGTATCCCACTCGACGTCATATCCTTTAGCCATTTTGATCCAGGTAAAAATGGCTTGCGGGACACCCTTCTTCTGTTCGTCGAACGACGGGCTTTGCGTGGGATCGATCTCGGTCGTCGCTTGCTCCTTCGGCGCGGACAAATCCCGCGCGTCTATTTCCTGGCAGACGCAAACGACAATGCTGAAGCCTGCGAGCACGCTCGCCGGCAACTGCTTCCATATCGTTCTGGTCTCTCTCATTGGAACCGCCACGACTAACTTTCAATCATTATGGTATCGGGAGATCAACAAGGGGTCAATAACCGCCTGACCCACCCTACCCCCATCTAATTTACGCTCCGACCCCCACCGTCTATGCTACGCTCGATCAGAGTTCCCTACAAGAGATGGTTATATGCAACTGACACCGTCAAGGCGGATTCGAGAGTCCACGCCCAACAGCCCCAGGCCACAGAGTCCGGGCGAGCAGGGTCTTCGCTACGGCCTGCGGGATGGCGCCTGCCAGGCCGTCACGCAAGGAAGTGGGGAACAATACCTTTCCGCCTTCGCCCTGCTCTTCCAGGCAAGCCCGTTCCAATTAAGTGTCCTGTCGGCATTGCCTCAACTCATAGGAACGGGGGCCCAACTCGCCTCTGTCAAATTATTCCAGTGGTTCCCGAATCGTAAAGCCCTCATCTCTACCGGCACCTTTGGGCAAGCCTTTGCCTGGATTCCCATCGTGCTCATGCCGCTGCTGCTTCCGCAATGGGGTCCCTGGCTCGTCGTGGGCGGGGCCGCGGCCTATTTTGCTTGCGCCCACTTCACCACACCGGCTTGGAATAGCTTGATTGCCGATCGGCTCGATCAGCATGAACGGGGCGTCTACTTCGCGCGCCGAGCCCAAATCATCGCCAGTCTCAGCTTCCTTGCGCTCTGCGGAGCAGGATGGGTGTTGAGTCTGTGGCAACATTCCGCCGCCTGGTGGGGATTCGTACTGATTTTCTCCATCGCTGGAACTGCTCGCATTCTCTCGGTCTTTGCCTTGTCCCCCGTGGAAGACGTACATCCCACCGCCCATCAGGAGGCTCAGCAAGGATTTCGCGGATTCATGCGTCAAAGCGCGACGAAGGATTTTCGTCGCTTCCTATTCTTCGCGGGACTCATGCATGTCGCCGTGTTGATCGCCGGTCCATTTTTCGTCCTGTACATGTTGCGGGACCTCCACCTGTCATATTTCGGCTATGGAGGATGGCTGGCCGCAGGCCTCCTCGGTCAACTCCTCACCCTGCAGGCCTGGGGCCAATTTGGGGACCGTTTCGGAAACAAAGCTTTATTGTCCATCACCGGCTTCACAGTGCCATTTTTGCCGATGCTGTACCTCGTGAGTACGAATCTGGGCTTTCTCCTGTCAGTCAATTTCTTCGGCGGCGTCGTTTGGGCCGGCTTGGCGTTGGGGTTGCAGAATTATGTGTTCGATTCGGTCAGGCCAGAAGACCGGACGAAAGCCATCGCGTTGTACAGCACGGTCAACGCAATAGGCTGGTCGGTGGGGGCCTTGCTTGGGAGCTGGTTGGTGGAACGCTTGCCCCCACGCATCGAGGGGGCGGGAGTCATCCTCCAGCCTGCATCGAATTTGCCTTTTGTCTTCTTTCTCTCGGGCGTCTTGAGGCTGCTAGTCTCCTCCAGCCTTCTTGGCACTTTCCATGAAGCGCGCAAAGTCGAGCAGCTATCTCGACAACAACTCCTCTGGGAATTGCCGCTCGTGAAACCCATTGCCCAGCTTGTGTGCCGGACCCTACTCAAATCGAATCGGTAGGATGCCGGGGTCACTCACGTGGCACCGGCGGCTGGGCAGCGCGCTCTTGTTCCTCTTGCTTGAGCTTATCGAATGTTCGATCGGCATGACCACGAACCTGATCTGGTGTCGGCTGCGGGAGAGGCTTGGGTTCATTACTGGCGCAAGCGGCGATCTGCAAAACGACGAACAGACTCACAACCATGGCGAAACCACTTTGATGCGTGATGCTCCGTCGAAGATTCATTTGCGCCATCTCCCTTCAGGTGGATGCCCAGCCGTTATTCAAATGCCCGTCTTAGATCATAGACCGTCTGCATGATACCTCGATCTATGGCCTCGCGGCTCCATCGTTGATAGTCGACCTGGTCTGACAGCAACCAGGATCCCTCTGGCTCATCCCCACGAACCGTCACCACGTTGTCATAGACGACTTCCCCACTCTCGACACGAATGATCTTGCTCGTGACGGTTACTGGGAGAAGATCGCTATACTGTCGCGCGAAGAACCGGTCGCGCAATGTTGGCCCGTCGATCCGATAAATCAATACACTGTCTACGCCCAACATCCGGCCAATGTGGATGGCGCTCTCTTCCGAAACAAGACCTCCGACCTGAAAACGCTGCTCCGAAACGATGGTCGGCAGATGTGAACGATCGATGATCCTCAGATTCTGACGGAGTGCCTTGAGTCGGAACGTTGCCCCCTCTAAACGATTGTAGGCGCTTGACCATTCAGGAGCCCCTCCACGCGGATACAGCACCGCTATACGCTGAACGTCAGCAGGAATCAGTACCTCTCGAGGCGTAAAATGAAAGCTGAGCTTCGGGGTTGTCTGTGGGGTGACACTCGCACAACTCGCCATTAAAACCGCTATCGTGAGGACTCCCATCAGCTGAACCGGTGAGCATCGCCTTGCCATGGCGGGCTCCCACAACGTTCCCCTGTCTTGCTTCGAGCCGCAACTTCATCCTCTTATTATCATACTCCCAGCTCGGCCTGAAAACCACGCCTGGCAACTTCCTCGTGGATGATGGTCTACATTGACTGACATCGAATGAAGGGGGTATTCTTCACTCTGAAAAAGCCCATTCAGCTCCGAGGCCCTTATGTCCCTGCATGACCGGCTCAGCGAAGACTTGAAACTGGCCATGAAATCGCGCGATCAACTGCGCGTGGACGTGATTCGCATGATTAAGGCCGCCGTCATGAACAAGGAAATGGAGATCAAGAAGGATCTCGACGATGCCGAAATGAGCCGCGTGATGACAACCATGATCAAACAACGCCGTGAATCGGTTGAACAATTCGAGAAAGGTAATCGAGCAGAACTTGCCGCTAAAGAACGACAGGAAATTACCATTCTCGAATCCTATCTCCCTCAGGCCCTCTCTCCCGAACAACTCTCTTCCGTCGTGGACTCGGTCATTCAGGAAACCGGCGCTCGATCTCTGAAAGAGATGGGGGCGGTGATGAAGGCCGTAATGGTCCGTATGGCCGGCCAACCAGTAGACGGCAAACAGATCAGCGACCTCGTCCGTGCCAAACTCCAGTAGCCCGATGAGCACCTGCTATACTGTAAGGTGATTGCTCGCGCACACCGTGTGAGCGCCTGGCAGGAGTTCGCATGGGCATTCTTATCGTTGACGACTCTCCGGACCAACAGGTCCTTCTCCGCGCCATCCTTGGTAAGGCCGGTCATTCGGAACTCCTGACCGCCGATTCGGCAAAAGCTGCGTTTCCCATGCTCAACATGGACGGCCAGGAATCGCCAGCCCAAATCGACTTAATATTGATGGATGTCCTCATGCCGGAGCTGGATGGAGTCGAAGCCTGTCGCCAGATCAAGAGCCGACCTCATCTTTGCGATATTCCCATCATCATGGTCACGGCCAAAAACGACCTCTCTAATCTCCAAGCCGCCTTTGCGGCAGGAGCGAATGACTACATCACTAAACCCGTGAACGGCGTAGAACTTCTGGCGCGCGCCTCCTCGGCGCTGGCGCTGAAAAAGGAAATGGACTGTCGGAAGGCGCGCGAAGAGGAGCTCCATCGAAGCAATGCGGAGCTACAGAAGGCGCTACGGGAGGTCAAAGTCCTCAGAGGACTTATTCCCATCTGCGCATCCTGCAAAAAGATCCGCAATGACGGCGGGTTCTGGCAACAGTTGGAAGAATATATCGGCGAACACTCCGAGGCCGAATTCAGCCACGGCATCTGTCAGCCCTGTGTCAAAAAGCTTTATCCTGGAGTTTACCAGGACTAGCTGCTACGATTTCTCAGGCTAACCACTCGTATTCACTGGATAGACAGCACATGGGCATCTTGATCGTTGATGATTCGGTGGACGACCGTTTCTTGGTTCAATCGATCCTGTCTGCTGCCGGCTATGACAATCTTCTGGTCGCCGACTCGGCGGCCGCCGCATTCCGTTTGCTCGGGCTCGATGACGGTAAACATAGCGCCTCTCGAGTCGACCTGATCCTTATGGACATCGTCATGCCGGAAATGAACGGCATCGAAGCCTGCCGCCAGATCAAGGCGGTCGAACGATTCCGTGACACGCCCATCATGATGGTCACCGTCAAGACCGATCCTGTCGATCTCCAACTTGCCTTTGCCGCAGGTGCGCTCGACTATATCGGGAAACCTGTCAACAAGATCGAGCTCCTGACTCGGATCCGGTCGGTCCTTCGACTCGTCCACGAAATCGAACGACGACGGGCCCGCGAGCAGGAGCTCCTTGAGGTGATGCGCCAACTCCAGGAAGCAAACCAGATGTTACTACGCCTCTCCTGTCTTGACGGCCTCACCGGCATTACCAACCGCCGGCAATTCGACGATTTTCTGGACCAGGAATGGCGGCGTGCCGTCCGCGAATTGACGCCGCTCTCTCTGATCATGCTCGACATCGATCGGTTCAAATCCTACAACGATGCCCACGGCCATACGTCGGGCGACGAATGCCTCAAGCAAGTTGCCGCCGCTATCTCGGGAGCCGTCAACAGGCCAGGAGACCTCGTCGCTCGGTACGGCGGCGACGAATTCGTGGTCGTCCTTCCCGGTACCCGTACAGATGGAGCGGCACAAGTGGCGGAAACGCTTCGGCAACGGATTGAGTCTCTTGGCATCACGCACTCCGAAGGTGGCTGCACTACCATCAGCGTGGGCTTTGCCAGCACAATTCCGAGCCGGAACACCTCCCCCATCGATTTGATCAAGGCCGCGGATCAAGCGCTCTATCAAGCCAAGCAGGAAGGCCGCAACCGGGCTAAACAAGCCGGCGTTCTCTCTCTCGTCCCACACTCTCACGAAGACTGACGCTCGGTCGAGACGGGATAGGCAGGTATCCATGGTCTCGATCCTAACAACACGCTGACCATGCCCCGGACCACCACTTCTTCCAGACACAAGTCTCCGCCCAAAGCACGCCGGCCACAAACGTCGTTGGCACAACTTCAAGCTGCGCTTAGACTGGAGCGGGCTGGCCGGAAACGCGAAGCCCTCGAGCGCCAGGAAACGGAACAGGCTCTCGTGGTCGCAAAAGAAGCTGCAGAAGTGGCCAGCCGGGCCAAAAGCGAGTTCCTAGCCAGCGTGAGCCACGAGATTCGGACGCCTATGAATGCTATTATCGGCATGGCCGATCTGTTATGGGAGACGGACCTAGCCCCCGATCAACGGAAATACCTGCGCATTTTCCGCCGAGCCGGCTTTAATCTGTTGAGTCTGATCAACGACATTCTCGACCTGTCGAAAGTCGAGGCCGGACACCTGGAGCTGGAATCAACCGATTTTGATTTGGGCGACCTGGTTGAAAAAGCCATTGAGATTCTCGCCATGCGAGCCAACGAAAAGGGCCTCGAACTCGCCTGCCATCTTTCGCCAGAGGTCCCCCTTGGCGTAGTTGGAGACCCCAACCGGCTACACCAGATCCTCATCAACCTCATCAGCAACGCGATCAAATTCACCGACAACGGGTCCGTCACGGTGCGGGTCATGCCGGATCCGGAACTCTCCATGCCTGGGGCCATTCGATTTTCAATTACGGATACGGGGATCGGTATTCCGTCCGACAAGCTTGCTGCCATTTTTGAAAGCTTCACCCAAGCCCACGCCTCAATTACACGCAAATATGGGGGAACTGGTTTAGGCTTGACCATCTCAAGGCAATTAGCTGAGCTCATGAACGGACGAATCTGGGTGGAGAGTACCTTCGGAAAGGGCAGCACGTTTCATTGCTGCGTACGGCTGGCTGTGCAATCCAATCCGACACCCCCACACGACAGCGTCCCAGTCAATCTTCAGGGCGTCAGAACTCTCGTGGTCGATGACCATGCCACCAACCGCCTGATCCTTCGCGAAACCTTGACCGCCTTGGGAGCAAAAGTGACGGACGTTCCGTCCGGCCACGAAGCCATCGCCGAATGGCATCGAGCCTCTAATTCGGCACAACCCTACCAACTCATGCTTCTCGACTGTCGCATGCCGGATATAGATGGGTTCCAGGTCGTCGAAGAGATCAGACAGACCAGCCCACCCCAGGGCTTGACGATTGTGATGCTAGCCTCTCACCATTGGGCCGACGATATCGCCCGCACCTATGACATGGGGCTGGGCGGCTATTTGATCAAACCCATCAGGAAATCGGACCTGCTCCAGACTATCAGCATCGCCCTCGACCGTTCTAAGGGCATCCAACACACGACTGGTTCAGCACCAGTAGCCCTCGCGCCTCCTACCGAGGTCAGGGCACTTCGCATCTTGTTGGTAGAAGATTCCCCAGACAATCAGGTGCTGGTCCGTTCCTATTTAAAGCAGACTCCCTACCGCCTCGACATCGCGGATCATGGAGTCATCGCATTGGAGCTATTCAAGAGCGGCCACTACGACCTCATCCTGATGGACATGCAGATGCCGGTGATGGATGGCTATGAAGCCACGCAAGCGATTCGGGCCTGGGAACGGGAGCATGACCTCGCCCCCACGCAGGTGATAGCCTTGACCGCTCTGGCGCTGAAAGAAGACGGGGTCAGGATTCTCGAAGCTGGATGCAATGCCCATATGACCAAACCGATCAAGAAGCACACCCTCCTGGAAGTCCTCCAGGCTTGTAAAGGACGGCGGACCTCATGACAATGGGACCAAACACGAACGAAGTGAACGCCCTTACCGTGCATATCGACCCAGGCCTTGAAGATATCGTTCCCGGATTTCTAGAGAATCGTCGACGTGACGTGCAGACACTCGAAACCGCGTTGCAACAGAATAATCTGGCGCAAATTCATATCATCGGTCATCGCATGAAAGGGGACGGAGGGGGATATGGGTTCGACGCCATCAGCGTGATGGGAGCCGCCTTGGAGGAGGCCGCGGCACGAGAAGACCGAGACGCGATCCGACGACATACCGCCGAGCTCATCAACTTTCTCGCCTGCGTCAAAGTGATCTATCGGAAATGAGATAAGATAAGATGCGAACCGCACCCGCCACGAAGGTCCAACAGTCGTTGCTACTTCTTCTCCACTTTGAAACGTAAGGGTTGCTCTTGGTAGCCTAGCCACGACACACACGGTTAGGATGCCGTAATCGCGACGCTTCTCGGACCTGCTGGTACTCCCCGGGCCAGACAAGAGCCAAGAGTTAGAGAAATCTGGAATATTGGCCGGAAATAGGACGGCGAACTGAGCTAGTCGTGAACTCGCGCCCAAAAGTCACCCTGCAGAGCAACGAAGCGATTGAGGCGAATGCACGCCTTCTCTTCCATCCTGACAAACTCGAGTCCGAAACGGAGTCCCTGGACCCAGCGTACGGCCGCCAACGAGACAAAGAGAGGCGGCTGATGATCAGGAAGAAAGAGTCTCAGTTGGAGATAGGCTCCTATTTTGAGCGGTACGAGACTTTCCACTAAACAGCCAGGCACCGACACGTCGCGAACCCGTCCTTCGCCTGTCTGTGTGCCGTCCGCAAAGACGATAGAACACTGGAGCGGAAGGCGTCCACGATACCGAGCTTCTATGGCCTGCTCCTGCTGATAATCCACGACGTGAACTCCCATTGACGTGTGTCAGTCAAACTCGCCGCCGGTGGCAACTTGGGTTGCTGAGTTGCTCACGACATAACATCGTCTTCTACGAAAACTTTACCCTCCCTGTGCCGTTTTCGAAAGACCCGAACGTGGTACCTCTAACGGGGGGATTCAAAAGATAGAAAGGTAGGATAAGGATCAAACGGAAGTACTCGTGCCAGAGCCAAAACCCGCTACTGCCTTCCAGTCGACCGACATGCAATTTTCCAGAGTTGTGTAGCAGAATTTGCCTGAATCACAAACACCTGTTACTGAGGATTTCCCCTAGAAGAAAAAAGGGGACTCCGGCTTAGGTCGTGAATTATTCGAGGTCATCCATGATTTATTATCTTACGGTTATCTCCAGTCTCTCCCCATCCCGCTCAACGGTCACACGAAGAGGGAGTGATATCGGATCCGTCCAATTTTCAAATGGCTGACCATTCAACGCTAGAATCTGGTCACCTGGTTTGATTCCTGCCAGGAAGGCCGGGCCCCCTTGGAGAAGACCGAGAAGCTTCACTCCCTGGCCGGGCCAGCTGTAGTCAGCGACCACACCCAGAGGATTGTCGCCAAACGAAGCCGCCAGGGCCGCTAGCCCATATGCTGCAGCCTCTTCGACGACGAGACGACGAGCAATGGGGTACGACTCATATACCCGCCCCGCAGCTAACTCTGTCGAAGAGGGACTGTTTGTCGACGAGGCGATCTGGCGAAAAACCGTGATACCGCTTTCCACCTTAAGAAGGCGAAGTTCGAAGGACGCGGACATCGGCTCGCCAGTGCCCGATATGGCAAGACGATATGTCAACAGACTATCCGCACCGACGAGCTTGCCCACGCGAATCGTCGTATCCTCATCAACTCGCCCGGTGTATTGAATGCCAACCTCATCAAGAACTGTTCGCAGATCTTCCCGTTCCACGAGCACCAACTCTCGATGTCGTGTGCGCAAAAAGTTCAGCGTGAGATCGAGCCATGAAATGACCCGGTCATCTGTCGTTCCAGCGACGGGCAACACCGCCAGCCGTTGTGGTAGTGGAGAGATGGTTGGAGGCATGAACACAGGAATCACGGAAATCTGCAATCCCTTCCTCATGAGAGCTTTTATCGACCGGGATCCCTCCGGCCTTATAGCCCTCCCACAGACCTTCCACGCCAAAGTACGGACGACATCAGGGGTGCCCCACATGCACAGCTGATTCTCTTGCAGAACCAAGTAATAGGGTTTGGCAGCTTCTCCGGGGAAATAGCAGTTAGGAAAGAATGGGCAGTGGAGAAGGTACCCAACCCACTCGCCCTTTGGATAGACCCGGTACTCCCAAATGGCTTGCTGTCCATCATCCTGAACCACACGGTCCGGTTTGCCAAAATTCTTCAATACCTGCTCTTTCGGCGTCGACACGGCCAAATGATCCTCAAGTTTTCCTGCATCGTACATGTAGGGAAGAACCACCCCGCAGCCGGATAGGGAAAGCAACAATAAGAGACAGACCAATGCTCGCTGCATGGGGCTCGTTCTATTCCTGCATGGAATGCTGAAGGTTTTTACCCGCACACCACATCATCGTAATGTCCGCGATGAGGCCATTCATCATCACAGGCCAACCAGATCGTGACCGGGCCATTGCAGATCTATTCCGGGTTGAGTACTTCGCCCTTCGTGCTCAAAAGAGAGGGATTATTCCATACTTTTCGCTCTTAGGGAGTGGGGGTTCGATGTTCGGCGCTGGGTGACTCCCCCGGATTAATGAGGATCGGGGCCTTCAATTGGTCAGGCAAGAGGATCACTTTGGAATTCGGACTGTCATACAATTTATATTGCAGATAGGCGGGGGTCAGGGTCTTGGTGATGGTTTCCTGCGCCTTGGCCTGGCCGAGGGCCCTGATCCGTGCCCCTTCGGCCTCGCCATCGGCCCGAATTCGGATCGCATCGCCCTCGCCTTTCGCCCGTGTGCGGGCAATCTCGGCATCCTTGGACGCGATGGTCAGTTCGAATTCTTTTTGCTCCTTTTCCTGTTCCTTCGCCTGTTTCTGTTCAATCGCCCGCAAGACAATGGGCGGGAAATCGACATCGGCCAAGGCCACGCTCTGGATTTCCAAGTGCCGGCCTTTGAGTTTTTCGACCACCACCGCCTGGACTTTGCTCGCAATCTCCGCGCTCATTTCCGGCACCGTCACCATCGTATAGCCGGAGACCACACTGCGCACCGTGGCCATAAACTGGGGTTTGACTATCCGGGGATAGTAGTCGGGGCCCACTTCTTGGTTCAGGAAGTACAGCTCCTCCGGAATGGGCCGAAGGATGATGGCCGCCTTGATAAGTACCTGCAGGTCATCCGCACTCAAGGCATCAATGTCTTCGGTGAAGCTCTGCCACCGAATATCGTACAGGTAGACGTCATTCCAAGGCGCCCGCCAGTAATACCCGTCCTTCAGCGGTTGGGTGGAAAGCCCTTCGGAGAACGGATGCCAGAACAACCCCCGTTGGCCGGGTTGGACAGTGGTGCCGCACGCCGTCGCCAGCAGAAGGAAGCCGATCAACAGGCTCGTCGTGATGGGGCGTGTCATATATTCCTCCCGATACGGCCACAGCAAGCGTGGCGGTTAGTGAACTCTAGATTGTGTGAGCGGGAGTAGATGACCCACCCCTGCCCAGTTCCAGGTGCAGATCGGCAAGCCGGTCCTGCTCGTGCGCGGCTTCTTCGTAATACTGCATTAAAAGACGTGTGCCGCTGACCCAGTCAGACTCCCGCCCAAAGAGCCGTTCATAGACCACCACCCGATTGGCCAATGCCTCGGCCTGCTGGCGCGATAACGCCGCCTCGCGACTGTAATAAGACGCAATTGCCCAGTGGTCTTGGCCGAGATCGTGCGAGGCGGGATCGAGTACAACCGTTGGCCCTCGGCTACAACCTGACATGGCAGAAAGAAGCAAGGAGGATAAAGACTGATAGGTACATCGAGGGAGGTTCTCCTTTCTCCGCAGGGAACACCCGATGGGGATCCATCCGGGAAAAGCAGAAACTATGGCCCAAGCAAAGTCGGTGAAAACATGTTCATTATCTCACTCACTTGCCCCTAACACAATGTCAGGTCTCTACCTTAGAATGAAGGAGTCGACTAGCTGTGAATTACGCAGGACGAGTTGGGTGAGGAGAAAGATGCGGCGAGAATGGCCTTCCGCTATTGCATTCGCTCTCTTGCAATTATTTAAAGGGCGATAATTCTGCGAGGGTTGGTCCATGAGGGTCAAGGTACAGGCCCCTCGCCTCTCGGCCAGTCTGATACGCGCCTGATGCCGAGACGAACCGCGCGGCACGAGCGAGCTTGATCTGGCGAAGGGCAGACGATCCAACGGTTGTTGGCATCGCTCCTCCGCTTTGAAATTCAACGGGTTGCTTTGGCAACCTAAACTATCTGACCTCCAGTTTATGTACGATTTCCATGAAGGGCCTTTCTGTGATTGGAGCAGAACTGAATTGGAAGTTGCCTGAAGATCTCGGACTGGACCCAGTCAACAGTACACAGACCGACAAACTAAAATACGCTCTACGTTGCCGCTCTACCCTCAGCTAGTGGAACAGGGTATTTCGATAGAATAGCCGGCGCTAGCCAGCACTCACAGAGTAAAAATCGCTCATCCCTTCATCTCTGCCTCTGCATCACATTTGACAATTTGTTTACATGCTTTTGAGATCGGCCATAATCAACCGTGGTGGGATTCGCGTTATATTACTGCGCGTGATTGGGCCCATCAAGAGCTGCCGAAGGGTTGTTCCAGAAGCGATTATTTTTTATGGTTGTCGCCGTACTGCTTCGCATCGTTCTCTTTGCCATAGTTGTCGTCCCTTTAGGATTGGCGAGTAAGCTTCATGCCGCCGGTCCGGTGCTGTATCAGGACTGTCAGCTCACGTGGAATGCCAACACTGATTCCAATCTAGGAGGATACCGAGCCTACTTCGGCCAAATTGCCAGTCAGCTCAATCAGGTCAGGGACGTGGGTCGTCAGACGAACGTCAGGTGCTCGGATGCCAAAGTGGCGGCCAATGGACAATGGTATGTTGCGGTCACGGCATATAACGGCAATGGAACTGAGAGTGCACCCTCGCAAGTCATGCAGTTTGAGCTGACCGGATTGGTAAACCCCATACCTCCGCCAAGCTTGTCCGAACCAACCTCCGTCCACTTGGCAGTGAGCCAGGCAAGTTTTCAACTTGCGTGGACCGACGCCAACCGCTCCCCTGTCGCCCACCGCATAGAAGTATCCAGTTCCCTTCAACCCAACTGGACAGCGGCAGCGGTTCTTCCGCCCGATAACGCCACCTTCAACTCTTATCAACCTATAGGGGCGGATTGGGCCTGCTACCGAGTGAGAGGAGAAAGCGGACCGATCGTTTCTAATTGGGCAGAGGCTAGTGGACCATCTGACAGGCAATACTGTTTTACCCCCGCGCGAGTTCCCATGCTCACACAGCCGATTGTGGCGTCCACAATCATCTTTGAGCCACAATCGGTTGTGCTTACTCCCAGGCAGGCGGGGTTTCAATTGACCTGGAAAGACCCCAGAGCTCCCGTCTCCGCCTCGCACCGTATTGAAATAAGCAGTTCAACGAGTACGGGATGGTCGAGCCTGGCCGTTCTCCCGACCAGCACCACCACGTATACCTACAACCTTCCTATCGATGCATCCTGGGTCTGTACGCGGATCAGAACTGAAGTTGGATCGGCTGTCTCTCTTTGGGCGATGGCAGGAGGTCTGAACGATCGTCAGTTTTGCTATGCTCCAACGGCCATCAGCGCCACGGCGAATGCATCGACAGCGAGTAGCTCCCCCATGAGGGGCGCTACGGCGAGCAACGCAGCAGCGAGCGGACAAACATCCGAATCCATGGGTGCGTCTAGCTCGGTCGGAAGTAACAACCAACCGTCGCCTACCTTCCCCATTGGCCAGAGCGCTATTCCAGGAGCGATATCCTACAATTCGATCGCTGAACCAACGGCCGTACAAAAGGTGCCCATTCAGAATGGCATAGAACTTCGCTGGACCGATCCCAGTATGGTTTCGGCGTCCCATCGTATTGAAGCCTCCACGTCGATCCAACCAATTTGGACACTATCGTCGATCGTGCCTCCAGGGGTGACGACCTTCACCTACAATTCCCCCATTAAGTCCGAATGGGCCTGTCTTCGAATCCGTGCTGAACTTCAAGGCATTGCTTCTTTGTGGGCCATGGCGAGCAAGCCCACCGATCGACAGTTCTGTTTCAGGCCAGCGTCTCTGAGTCCGTGAGCCTCAATGTGATTCGGGGAGCAAGGCGGTGAAGAAGGTTCGAGGCCATTCTTATGGACCATGGTCGCAGTTGCATTTATGATTGCCCCTCCCTGTATTAGTCTCTTTGCCGCCATGACGGAGGGGGGACTGGGATTGGAGAGCGTTGCGTCTCCCCTCTTCCATTTTGCAGATTGGCAGGAAGAGCTTACTTCACTCAAGTGGGAACAAGTAGCATCGGTTTCATGGGTTAAACAGCACGACACATCCGCCGGCATTGTCCAGGGACAGATCCGCAACGAGCTTTTTGAATCGGGCGTGCTGTTGCTCGAGGCCTTTGACCGCTTAGCTTAATCCACCAGGGGTCCCTCGTACTCTTTCTTCCACCGAATCCTACATGTGCTCTGTGATTCCGCGCTTGCGACAGCGTCTTCAACCGAGCTGCTGCGACCCGCTTCAATCTCTACGGTCCGCCGATGCCCAATGGCCTCTTTCAGCATAGAGCGCGTCCGTGCCATCTTTCCCCTCCTTTGGTCAGCCGGAAACCCTCACTCAGGACCTGACCTTCGCTCTCCAACAAACCACACCGTAGACCTTCAGCGTTGTGAATAGCCAAACCGGCTTGTCCAAATAAGAATCCTCTAGCGATCTCGTTCGATGAGAGGCTTCTTGAGCAGATGGCGTTATATCGTGAAACGACAGTCAGGATAATTTACATATTTGTAATGCCCGCGCTACAAGCTGATAACACTTCGTCACTATGCTCATGCTTGTTATTTCCCATGCTCCTTCGCCATCTCTATCAAACTTGAATATGGGTCGATCCCGGAGAATGCACAGTCGGAATTGGCCAGCACGGCCGGCTCAGAAGTCTTCAGTCCAAGGAGCGGGAGCTTGTATGATTTCGGCCCTGCGCGATACGAAATAGGAACTCTCGTGAAGACTCTACTGAGAGGAAATGCATGAGGAGGCAAAGATGCTAGGACTGATAGACGACCTGGGTTGGTATCGGCACGTGCTAAAAGAGGCGACCACGCATGTCTATCCACGCATAAAATTTGTGCACCTAGCTTTTGAGCGGATGAAACGACCAAGAGCGATGCCGCAGCCGATTCACAGTATCCTCTTCGTTTGTAGGGGAATATCATTCGAAGCGCACTTGCTGCAGCCTACTTTGTAGAGCAGGCCAGCAAGAATGGGTCCGTCATGAAGGTCAAATCTGCAGGTATGGAAACGCACCCGGGAAAGCCGGCTCATGCGTTGGCTAAGGAAATTGCCCATCAACACGGGCTCTCATTGCAATGCCATTCCACGACGCCCCTTTCCCAGGATTTGATTAAAGAATCTGATCTCGTTTTGGTCATGGAGGTAGCCCAGAAGGACAGGCTATCGAAACTTTACGCTCAGGATCGCCACAAAGTGTTTCTTCTTGGTCAATTTTGCCGGAATGGTTCCATTGAAATTGACGATCCCTATTGCGGCACGCAAGAAGATTTCAAGGCCTGCTTTGGACGCATTAGAGAGTCATGTAATCATCTGATCCAGAAGATCGGCGAACTGACCTGCCCGGGCAAATTTGGTCCACTATGAATGTTCCATGGGACCCCAATGCCGGCCCTCCAATTCTGAGCCAAGGCTAAGGGGAGTTTCCAGCGATCGCGCCTCGGGATGGGACAAACAAGCCGTCGCTGACCTCGCCTTCGGAAAAGAAGTCACCTCCATGGGAACCTACATACTCCTTGCAGAAGCCTCTTGCACAGGAGCCCGTTTCCCAGGCATACAGCCTGAGTCAATAAATTGTCGGTTCCGTCGACATCTGGGCGGTAGTCGAGCGTAGTATCTAATGGCACAGGCGAACATCCAAGGTTGTGGGGCTACACCGCACTCAACAGGGCGCATCGTCGCTCTGGATGTGGCACGCGGGATTGCCCTGTTATTCGTCTGTTTCAACCACTTCCTTGATACGTATTCGCTTGATCCGCACGCTCAGACAAATACGTTGCTCCTCGGCTTGCTTGAATTTACCAAAATGGCCACTCCTATGTTTATATTTGTCAGCAGTATGGTCCTTGGGTACCTCTGCAGTGTACCGCATAAAGATGGCCCGCAGTTTCGCTTTCGCCTGTTCGACCGCGCCTTGTTTGTGGCGACTGTAGGACACTGCATCATCGCAGCCACCAATATGTATTTGCCGCAGCAGGATTTCCTGACGGCATTGCCCAGACAATATGCGACCGCATTGTCCAGGGGATATGTGACCGATACGATCGCCTTCTGCATGATTGGTAGTCTCCTTGTGCTCCCATACGCCAAGGCTGCGACGCGTGTACAGGTGGGTATTGGGCTGTATCTAATCAGTTGGGCAGGGTGGACATTATGGTATCCCGACAATGGTGTGCTGCTGCTTTTGAAAGGCATTTTCTTTGGCCCTAATGAAACGGGAGCCGTCAGCTTTTGGTTTCCACTTCTCCCCTGGTTTGCCGTGTATTTAGGTGGGACATCGATAGGCGAATGGCTCAGCAGATTTGATGGGGAGACGCTAGCTCTCGCCGGGGAAAAGCTGGCCAGACGTTCAGGGATCGTCCTGTGCGTTGCCGTCCTGATGTATGGTGCATTACGACTCTTTGTTGCAGTACACCCTATCGCCGGTGTGGTGGAAATGTACTCCCGCATTCGGGACCTTGTATCGCCCTTCAACAAGTACCCCCCAAGCCCCTGGTACCTTCTTGTGTTTGGATCCGCGGCCTTGCTACTGATCGGGTACACAATCTGGAAAATGGGTGAGACGCACAACGAGAGATATCTCGGACACCTCCGATACCTCCGAATCCTGGAGCAAAATCGGGAAAAACTCCCTCGTATTATTTATGCTCCAATTTGTCATCTATTTCCAGATTTTTTCCCTCCTCGTGACGCGAACCCAGCTGGTAACCCCGGGCCGTGCTATCCTCTTCTTGCTGCTCTCGCTGCTCGGCATGGCGGCATTGGGGGGGCTCTGTGATCGCCTGCAACTCAATCGTTCCTGGACGGTGGGATTGCCTGCCCTCATGAAGCGGTGGCCAATCCTGACCACTGCGCTTCTCACCACGGCTGCGAAGCCAGACGATTTATTTCGTGTTGCAGCACCAGAATGGGCCACACCAGCACTTTCTCCCGTGGGCCAGCAGCAGCTTGAGGAAGAGAACTGCGTTAGAGGTCACGGAGCACTGAACGGGAAAATCGACGGTGGGGGCGAATCGAGAATGGCATGAAAGCCTCGCAGGGAGGCGTCTTGTAGGAGGGAGGCGATCAAAACGCTAGGCTGTCAAAATAAAGCTGGTGGAGGGCACCCGATACCTGACTTATTTAGGCCAACGATTCGGGTCCCGCTGAAAACTCCGCAGGCTGAACCCAAGCGCGGCAACACCATGAAATAATGTCTGCCTGCTCACGCTCTTTCCTCTTCCGCCATTCCCAGGACGGGATACGGATCAGCCCACAGCCCTGCCCTGGATGCTCGCGCTCTCGTTCCCAATTCCTGGAGTGTCACATCTCCTGGCACATGCTTCCGGTACCACCAGCACCAACCTCCGAAGCAGCTCTGCCACGCGCGTGTCCAGGTCCGCGCCTCCGGCTTACTTCTTCCCTAGCGCATCATTCAGGAGTTTCGCGAGTCGGACTCCCGCTTTGGCGAGCTGTTGATCGACCACGGGCACATTGGCTCGGTAATACTTCTCCCCCAGGTTGCGATCGTGAGGCAGCACGTACACGTGGTCCCTCGCGATGTCATGTGACTCCATGGCCCAGTCCACCACCGAGCCGTCCTGAAACGCGCCTTCTGTCTGCGAGTTCAACCAGGCGTTGAGTCGCGCCGCATAGTGGTGGGCATCACGATCACGCACTTCTAGAATCCCACTGTCCCACACGGCATGGAGATTCCACTGCTGATGACGGTACGGATCCATCGTCTCGCCGAGGAATTCCACCGGCACATCAGTTCCCCCACGGTCATTATTCTCGCCGGCATGAAGCGGTTGGTGCAGGTCGCCTACAAAGTGGATAAGGTACTTGAGGGCTTCTTGACGCTTCTGACTGTCTCCGTCGGCATTCGCCAGCACGTGACGAAAGCGTTCGATTTGCCCGATCACACATTGATCGTGGGGGCAGACGCGAGCGGCGTCATACTCGATCTCGGTGATCTCAATGTTCACATAATGCCACGGCGCGGTCTGTTGGTCCCGAACCTTGTCCGCCCAACTGGCCGCCTCAATGAACGTGGTGTCGTCCAAGAGCGCGACCACCGCGTCTCGCACGTGAGGGTGAAGTCGTTGTTCTGCGAGGATGGCCACGATCTCATGCCCTTCCCGTGCCCAGGCATGCAGGGAGGACGGAATGAGCAGCAGGACGAGAGCTAGTGCCAGCTGAAGCCGTGACTGTGTTCTGCCTGTCACCCGTTAATCCCTCCTGTCTATTCAATGCATCAGGGTGTCGCCGTCGAGACGGAGACGAACTTGGCCCATGAAACCAGCCGCATGAAGAGTGATAGGGAATGACAGGATGGCAATAGGAAAGAATAGAGCAAGCCGAAGAGCATTAGCACTCACCAGGTGGCCAACTAAATTGGACAAATCTCTCCTGAGTCCTAGAATACTGGTCTCGCTAAGCCTGCGGTACGGGCTGCTTGAAAATCCAACTTAGGGGTTTCAGCAATCCTCGCACCGAAGCAGGAAATTTCATCACTGCCGTTGCCATGACAGGAAGAAGCATTTTAGCAGCCTCTCGATTCGCTGATTTCCTCGACTTTCTTGGGGCGAAGTGTTCACCACCCTCCAATATGTAGTTCTTTGCTAAGGTTCCAGTTCTGAGAGTTAGAAATGCACTTCCCATCCCTTGCAACACTGACGTTACCAATACCTGGGTGCCGGGGATCCAAGCTGCTGCTCCTCCACCAATGGAAGCGGCGATCTGTGAAAATGAGTCTGACAGTTCCACATCTTCAAAGCGTTCAGCCACGAGAGATGCAACAAAAACTTGAGCGTACATTTTGATCAACTGCGGCAGTGAGGGTCGGTAACAGAGGGTGCTAACGATCTCATTAAGCAATTTAAAATTTGTATGGATTAACATCACAGCATCGAGACTGCCATTTTGGGAAATCGCAGTGGAGAGAAAAGCAAGTTCTGCATGTTCCTTCGTCAGATCATCCACTACCTTAAGCTTGCTCTGGAAAATCTTTCTAAGCAATGGCGTGAGATCGTCGCTCCGCCGCAACGCCATGGCTAGTGACTTTGTTTCTCCACTGCTGAGCCCGCCCCGCCGTAGTATGACCCTGGCGACTGTTCGGCAGGTCTTGGGATCAACTGGTTGCTCCCCGTCGAGGAATTGCGAGACCGGGAAAACGGGCGTATAGAAAATCGGGATAAGCGGTCGCACGAGCAATAGATATCCAAACATGAAAACAAGTCCGTAGAAGCTCAGCTCAATGGCTTGATGGATTTGCCCTAATCTTCCTCCAATAACAAGGACGTTCCCCGTAAAGATAACCACAAGGAGGAGAATAGCTCCAACCCCTATGATGACCCAAAATGAGGTCGTAGAATACTGTGACTGCATCCTTTCCCGTCTCTCAGGTTGCTGTAACATTTACCATCCTTCCATTTATTAGCCTCAACAGACGAACATCTCCATATGGCCGAACCATCGCCATGTATCGTACACGGTTGGCTCGCGCCGATCCTTCGGCACCGTGCCGCTATATTGGCACAGCACCCTCGTCACAACAAACCGTACATCACACCTATAATCCCCTGCTATTGACCGATAACCCCTTTGTTGTCAACGACTTGCCTTGTGAATCTAGAATGGTCAATCGCCTGGAATAGTCTATGCGCTGCCTATAAGCAGACGAAGAAATTGAAGAGACGCTGGAGGCCTTATGACACCTTATTTCACTCAAAAAGCACCGCAGTCGGAAAACAGATGGCTCTCGCACCGACTTCCGTCTCTCTTGGCCGCCATAAGCCTCGTCGCGACCGTTGCCCCTGCAAATCTGGCTGCGGCATCAGAATGCCAGGGTACCGATCTGACAGAAGCCGGCACGATCCAAAGGATGACGACATGGAAGGGCACCACTTTTAGCACCGTGTCACTCACCATGACCGTGATGCGGGATATCCACGGGCAACTTATACCGTCTCCGGCACTCGAGGTCGCATCGTACATGAAAAGCAGCCGGTTTGCCCGCGGCTATTATTATATGGATAAACAGAGCATCGGCTCATTTGGTGCGTGTTTGAGCCAGGACATTCGCACCAATGCACTCTTCAAGCAAGCCATGACTAGATCCATTGTCAAGAGCTCGGCCAATCCCCACAGACCGTTCATGAACGTTTCCGCTCCCCCTTACAACGGGAAAAGACAAGTCCTCCCGATACGAACGACTCTGCCGGAGGTGAGAACCTCGGCGCACGATAGGACTGCCTTCGTCATCGGACCGATTCAAGAAATCAGGAAACCCGGTCTGCCCGATGACCGCACTCTGAGTCAAGCTATCCCCACGCTCCCCTCCACAAGCGATTCCAACTCCCTCTTCGGAAGTCAACCCTTCGTCGCCCGGTACCCGTTCCAGAGTGCTTTGCAACAGCCGGACAACGAGTCCTTGCGTATGAACCTGACGACGGCGCAGACATTGCACGGCGGAAATTGACCAAGTGGATGTCCATAAGGACGCGCTAAATGAATCTGTCGTGGTGCTTTGTCCACGTGTCTGTGATTCCGGGCCACCACAATGTGACCTGAGTCGGACACGTGCGCCTCGTGAAATATCCACCGCCACGCCATGTTCTCTCCCATAACCAGAGGTGATCCTATGGATGGCAAGACTCGGGAGTACGGAACGTTTCAATGGATGGGATGGGGTGTTGCCAGTGCCAGCCTGTTGCTCCTCATCAGCGCTGGGCTTGAGCTCTTTGTACAGGGGACGCTCGGACACAGCAGTGTGGCCACCGTCCTTCTGGACCGCTTTCTAGCGTTCTGGTCGTTTGTCCTGGGCCTCGGCCTCTTGTTTTTCCTCTCCCTGGGGTGGCTCACGCGGTGGGGGCACGTGCGGGTGACGCGAGCGGCCATGAGCAACTCTCTCCCGGCCAAATCGAGGAGCTGGGGCCTCGAAAAGCCAGAGCAGGAGGCTCACCAACACCTCGATCACGAGGTTGCGGCGGGTGTTCCGATCCGATCGAGCACCGGATGCGGATTGGCCCACAGCCCTGGCCCTGATCTTCGCGCTCTTCGTTGCAACTCCGCTAAAATCACATTCTCTGGTACATACTTCCTGTACCACCAGCACCAGCCATTCTTGACCAGCGTGTGATTGACGTTGATGTGCCACCCAACAGGATCATCTCAAAGCAGGAAATTATTTTGGGTAATGTGTGGCGGACGGGGTGAGATTTGAAAATCCCGAAGCCCCAGAGACAATAGGGCCTGATCTCTTCTCAGTGTTTCAATCTCAATCAATTACAGAAGAGTGAGAGGCACGGGAGGAACCGATCAAACCCGATAGGGCACGATAGTTCTGCCACAGGTTAGCCACAGCCGCACTTGAAGGAGGGTGGGTCAAAAAATCCAGGAGCGATCCCTTTTAAAGAGTATAACCGCCGCAAACAGAATTGGCACCTCAATCAGGAAATAGGCCGTGGCAAAGGCGGCAAATTCGACGCGACCAAGCACGGTCACGGTGATCGCGGTGGCAATCGCGACATTTCTCCCGGCGAACTCGATGAGCAGCGTAAAGCGGTCTTTGACATCACCACCCGAAGCGACCCCGGTGCTATATCCCACGGCCATGGAAAGGCCGAGGAAGGCACTGCCTGCCAGAACGGTATCGCCGATTTCCTGTGCGACATGGCCGCCTTCTTGAGACAGTACGTAGCCGATAAGCCCGGCGAGTCCGATCAGGCTCACATATCGAAATATGACTTCGTGCCGCTTCACGAACACAGGCTGATAGTGACGCAGGGCCATCCCGCTAAGGACTGGGAGGACCAGCATCGCGAGAAGGTCCATCATCAGTTTCGAGGCTGGCACCTTGAATCCTATCGCCTGCCCAAGAGCGAGTTCATAGGCCTCCATGGTCACCGGCATGGTCACAACGGCTGCCAAACACGACCCAACGGTGAGGGAAACGGACAGCGCCGTTCTTGCGCGTGCGAGAAAGGTGAAGTAATTGGACAGCCCACCTGCAGGGCAGGCGGCAATCAGCAGGAGGCCTGTCCCAATATGAGGTTTGAGCGGAAGCACCTGAACTAGTAGGATCGCTGCCGCAGGCAGGAGGATCACTTGTCCGAGCATCGCTCCCGTCACAAGCTTAGGTGAGGAAGCCACCTCCAAGAAGTCGTGAGTTGTCAGATCAAGACCGACTGCAATCATAAGGAGAAAGGTCAGGGCGGGAACAGCAATATCGAGGACAGCTTTTATCGAGGGAACCACGTCCATTAGGGCAAGAGAGCCTTCGACGGGAAACCTAACCATACTTTAGGCCCAGCGCAAGGACAGGGCAGCGCCTCAGCTTCCTTGGTGGACCAGCCAAAGATGACTTCCTTACCATATACCAACACTGACACAGCGTCCTTGGCTCGCTTGCCGAACGCATGGCCTTTCTCAGGGCAGTCGATCGCGCTGAGGCGGATGCATTCCGGGTGTTGGTTGTGCAGGACTTCGGGACTTCGATGGTGTCGTCGTCGAGGATGGAGACGATGAGGCTAGCCCGCCACGCGCCGCAAAATGACTCCTGTATTTCCCCCGTGGCTCTCATAAGACAGTTGTTCATCCCTGACCCCAAAGCAGGTTGTTTCAGGTTGGCCCGGTCTATGTCTGCGTCGGGCATCGAAGGACGGCAGCTTTCTTTTGGACGCCTCGTGTGAGGGGAGGCCAAGCGAATTTATGGAGTTGGCCTCGGCAACCGCTCCATCAAACCATGGACCTCTTCCTGGTACCGGGGCAGTCGAAATGAGAAACAGGTCCCTTCTCCCAATACGCTTTCACACCAAATCGTGCCCCCCAACCGTTCGATTAACTCCTTTGCCACCACCAAGCCGTACCCTGTCGAAGGCTCTCCACCCGTGGGCTTCGGGGTGAGTCGTACCCCAGGCTGGAACAGTTTGGCTTGGTCTTCTTCGCTAAGGCCCGGGCCTTCGTCGCGAACACTACAGACCACGCCGTCCCGATCGGCGGATACTTGGACCCAGATACGTGTTCCGGGTGATGAGTACTTCACCGCGTTCGAGAACAGATTCTCCAACACGGCGGCGGTCACCACTCGATCCGTCCAAACCGAGGGTACATCGACCGTGGACTCGGAGAGACACCGAATCTGTTTCTGAGCCGCAAGGCGGTCATAATACATGCAGAAGCGTTTCACCATGACCGGCAAATCTACCTTTTCACACCGCAGCTTCGCGTCCCGGACCGTCGAGGCATTCATCAATTGGCTGACGGTGTGTGTCATCAAGTTGGTTGCCTGCTGCAACGCCTCAAGCCAAATGTGAACTTGGGGGTCGGGGTGGTCCGCCAGTGACAACGAGAGCAGTTCGATCGTTCCCCCCGTCACGGTGAGAAAGTTGTTGAGTGCGTGTGCCGCAAAGAAGACGGCACTATGACTAAACGCCGGTAGCTTCTCGAGCTCTAACAGGGCCTCCTCCAACTCCGCACGAGCTTTGACGATAGCCGACTGAATCTTATCCTTGGATTCCGACATTGCCCCTCCTCCTCGCGGCGGAACCTATCAAACGCGCAGCGTCGGTCAAGGCACACAGATAAAATACTTTCATTCTTGGTCTATCAAGCGCATGTGTGGAGATGGTTGCTTCTTCGACGGACATGGTATCGCGTGTGGGGCGTGGGTCATTCATGGGATGCTCTCAATGGATTCTTGTAATTGCTACCAGAGGTACTGTTCCATGTCTTCCCGTGACTCGTCGTCGATCACGAGCGTTTAAACCCCTAAACTCCTCGCCTCGCACCCATTGGACAATCCCAGCGGCTATGTAGGCCCATTGTTGAGACGGCAGGTTCACCGTGACCGAACACACTTCCCCCATCCGTAACGGCGGATTGCCAGTGAACCGCCAGCCCGTTGCGGAGAGATTCCACACGGTGCCGTGGCCCTCAAAGTGGCCGCATTGGTAGGTCACAGCACAACAAACAGGGAAGCGACGAAAAGGACGAATCAAGAAGGGCATGAGCGCCTCGCAGGGAGGCCCATTGTAGGAGGGGAACGGACAAACCGCAAGGCAAGCGGCGTCTCGTCCAGGGGCTACCTGACTTATATAGGCGACGATTCGTGTTCCGCTGCGGACCGGACTAACCAATAGGGTACGGAGGGCTGAGTCGCGCAGGTCGTGGAGAACAACCCCAAGCTCGACGCGGTTCGGCGGCTGGCGAAGGCGTTGAAGGTGACGGTAGCGGAGTTGGTGGAATAAGAAGGAGGGATGAGCGATGGCACGCCATGGGCACCTTGATCGCGACCTTGGTTCTGAGACTGACCCGGCGACAGCCCCGCTATACTGCTCTGATCCTACGCATGAGCTGAATGTAACACCCCGGACAGTAGGTGTGAGTGAGAGGGTAATCGACCGGATTGACGCCACGGGTCTGTCGGTACGTCTCCGGCGTCACCCACCGCTCGCGATCGGCGGAAGATTCGCTCTCGTCTCGAATGAGCCCGCAGACACAACAGACGGCCAACACTGTTCGCTCAGGGTGAGGTCTGTTGAAGCCTGATGCTGAAAATATACTTGCCGGCCGCGAAGCCGTTTCCTGGGAATGCCCCACGTCATCCCCCTTCATGATCGCGCTCCTTGTAAACGGCCACAACGAACCTGTGATTCCTTCAGTCAGGATACTGCAGAGTGAAATAAGGTCTCTATGTTGGGATGGTGTTGATTCTCTAAAGAACGCATAAAGATTTTCGACTCCGGTCCTGCGGGTGGCTATCGCATGGGATGGGAATTGGCACGACGGTGCACAAGAGATGAGGCGCCATTTGACCCTCAAGGTAATGGAGGACATTGCCTGAGAGGAAAGGAACTCGATCGATTGATGAACACACAGGGCGCCACATAGGAGGACTGAATCATGGCACGGGTTGCGTTGTACGCCCGGTTTTCCAGCGACAATCAAAAAGACAGTAGCGTCACGGTTCAATTCAGGAATTGCGAAACCCGCGCGACGAAAGAAGGCTGGACCATCACCCATCGGTACCAGGACAAAGCCATCTCGGGCAGTATCCACGTCCGTCCAGACTATCAGCACATGTTGAAAGACGCGGAGGCGCGCCTGTTCGATATTCTACTGGTCGATGATCTGAACCGATTGACTCGCGATGAAGCGGAGTTGATCCATACGCGCCGTCAGCTCGTGTACTGGGGCGTCCGCTTTATTGGCCTCTCTGACGGATTCGACACCGCCCAGAAGGGGCATAAGATGCTCTCCAGTTTCAAGGGCATCATGAATGAAGTCTTCCTCGACGACCTGCGCGACAAGACGCGGCGCGCTCGGCTCCTCAGAATCGAACCCAAGCCCGTCGCGCTAATCCCTACCCTGCTCCCGAACGCGATCGGGCGCTTCAAGGCCCTGATCACCGACCTCGCGATGTGACACAGCGCCACGTGGATCTGGCCCGCGCGCAGCTGCGCCTGCTGTTAGGGCAGGCGATCGTCTTGCATCCGTGTGCGGATGGCGAGGGGCGGTATCTGACGGCGGAAGTGACGGGGGATTATACGGGACTCATGCGGCTGGCGACCGGGCTAAATAAGTCTGGTGGAGGGCAGCCTCTACACCCATCGTTGATAACCGCTTTCTCGTTTAAAATCCAAGGGATTGCGTTGGCTGTCTAAAATCGGATTGAATGCAGGCATATTCTCAGCCATGAAGACGGATCAAAATCCCTAACGGGAATATCCAAAGAGGACGAAAGAATATGCACTGAGGAAGGGTCCCGTTATTTTCCCCTCGTTATCGGATCTCGTTCTGCAAATCCTCGTTGACAAAGGACACCTTGGCGAGAGCAGGACGTTCGGCCATGGCCGCCTGAAGCGCCTGCAGCATCGTCACCGCAGTCGTGTCGTCGGACCCGACTAAGATAGTATATTTCTCTTGAACCAGCGCGAAAAATTCCGGCTGGGCTTCCTCTGGAACTCCGAGTAACGCTGCCAGGGAGGCGAGATGCTCGCCCTGCCCCTGAGCCATTTCTTCTGCCAGACTCTCAAAAGCGCGGCTCGCCATATTGATGTGCTTGTTTTTCATAATCACGCCGTCGTTGGCACAACCTGACGTGCCGGAGGAGATCCCGAATGTTTGGCTGCCAAAGGTGGCATTCGTCGTTGCCATCATAACCTGGGGTGCAATTTGTTTTGGGGTCCCATAATCCATCCAGGCAAGCTTTCCCAGACCACATCCAGGACCATTGTCAGGGTTCCCGGCCGCTCCTACATCGACAGTCGGTAACACCAATAAAGAACAAGCGATCAGGATCATACTGTGCGTTGAAACATAAATCCTCCTTCGGTGACAGACCAGCCGTTGATCCGCGCACTACTCAGGCTAGTGCAAATGCTTTCTCTGTCAAGATAATTGAACCTTCTCATGTGGAAGTTCCCCATCCGGAGGAAGCAATACTATGCCATTGAATCAGTGTGAGCGGTCCGGTGACTGGGAAGGTGTGACGTGAGCGACGTCCA
>CAVSOJ010000016.1:0-21622 GCA_963729585.1 Nitrospirota bacterium | reverse complement strand
GCTGAAGTCTCTTGGGAGAAACCATGTTCACCTCCAGTCCCAGGTCTTGATCTGATAGATCAGGGGGATGTGCTTGGTAAGCCTTCACGACCTCACGCGCCCTGCTTGGTGCCCTTGCGGAAGGCCGCCTGCTTGCCCCCTTCCAGGGACCGCTTGGCGTCCAGTAGGCCGTAGAGCTGGATGATTTTGGCCACGCACCCGGTCCAGCCGGTCTGATGGCTCGCGCCCAGTCCCGCCCCGTTGTCGCCGTGAAAATATTCATAGAAGAGAATGTGGTCGCGCCAGTGGGGATCGGACTGGAACTTTTCCGTGCCTCCATAGACCGGACGCCGGCCGCGCTCGTCCCGAGGAAGATCCGGCACAGCCGATCTGCGATCTCCTTGGAGACCTCGAAGAGGTTCATCATCTTGCCGGACCCGGTGGGGCATTCAATTTTAAAATTGTCGCCGTAGTAGAGATGAAAATTCAGGAGCGCCCGGAGGATCATGACGTTCACCGGCATCCAGACCGGCCCTCGCCAGTTGGAGTTGCCGCCGAACATGCCGGTGTTCGACTCCGCCGGAAGGTAGTCCACCCGGTACTCCTGGCCGCCCACGTGCAAGATGTACGGGTGTTGCTCATGAAACTTGGAGAGGGAGCGGATGCCGTAGGGGCTCAGGAACTCATTCTCGTCGAGCATCTTCGAGAGGATCCGTCGGAGCCGCTCCGGATTGACCAAGGCAATCATCCCCCGCTCGTTCACCCCCAAATGCCCGGGGCCGGTGGGGTGCATGGACTTGAACAGCTCAGGCATCTGGCGCCAGCGGGCTACAAGTGCGGCGGCCTGCCGCGGAACGAGTTCCCGCTGCCACGGCTCGATCACGCTGGTGGCACAGAGGGGAAGCAGCCCGACCATTGAACGGACCTTGAGCCGCTGGGCGCTGCCGCCCGGGAGTCGCAGCAGATCGTAGTAGAAGCCGTCCTCCTCGTCCCACATGCCCTCCGGCCCTGGCTTGTTCATCCCCCCGGCGATATAGAGGAAGTGCTCCGCGAACTTGATCACCATGTCTTCGTAGGTGGGGTCGTGGGCCACCAGCTCAGCCGCGAGCTCCATCATGTTCTGGCTGAACAGGGCCATCCAGGCCGTGCCATCCGCCTGCTCCAGGTGGCCGCCGGTGGGAAGCGGCGCGCTCCGGTCGAAGATGCCGATGTTGTCGAGGCCGAGAAAGCCCCCCTCGAAGACGTTCTTGCCGAACCGGTCCTCGCGGTTCACCCACCAGGTGAAGTTCAGCAAGAGCTTGTTGAAGGCTGATTTGAGGAATGCCACATCCGTCTCGCCGCGCAGGGCCTGTTCGGTGCGATGGAGGAACAGGGTCGCAAAGGCGTGGACCGGAGGGTTCACGTCGCTGAAGTTCCATTCGTAGGCGGGCATCTGCCCGTTGGGGTGTAGGTAGAGCCCATGCAGCATCAGGTGCATCTGCTGCTTCGCGAAATCCGGGTCGACGATCGAGAGCGGCAGCGTGTGAAAGGCCAGGTCCCAGGCCGCGTACCAGGGGTACTCCCACTTGTCCGGCATCGAGATGATGTCCTTGTTGATCATGTGGAACCACTCCGAGTTCCGAGAGTTCTGATAGCCGGAATGGAGTGGGTTGGAGTGGTGCTCCTCCAGCCAGCTGTCCCCATCGAAAAAAAAGAACTGCTTGCTCCACAGCATGCCGGCCAGCGCCTGGCGCATCACGTTGGCCGCGTCCGGGGAGACGGACGGCGGGGTGACGGAACGGTAGAACTCGTCCGCCTCCTTGAGGCGGGCCGCAAGGGTTTCGTCAAACCACGGCCCGAAAGGGACGGCGAGGGCCTGATTGGTGAGGCGCAGGCGCACGGTCATCGACTGGCCGGGCCCCACCATCTGCCGGTAGTGCGCCGAGGCCTTCGTCCCCTCGTGTGCAGGATTCACCGACGTCTGGCGGCCCTGCACCACCGCATCATTGATCCCGTCCTTGGCATACGGGAAGGCATTGGGCTGGCCGGGAAACAGCCGGTCGTTGTTCGTGCTGTTCTCGCAAAATAGCAGCGGTACCTTGCCATCGCAGTACAGATAGTACGTACCCAGGGTCGCATGTTGCGCCTCGATCGCGCGGGCGCCCGCCGCTGCCTTGATCTGCTTGAGACTTGGTTTCTCGGCCGCTCGGTTGGAGGGGGCAATCCAAAATGCCCAGTCGTTGCGGAACCACAGGGTCGGTAATAGATGCAGCTCGGCCTGCTCCGGCCCTCGATTGACCGCGGTGATCTTCACCAGGATGTCGTCCGGGCCGTCTTTGGCATACTCCACGAAGACGTCGAAGTAGCGGTCGTCTTTAAAGACGCCGGTGTCGAGCAGTTCATACTCCATCTCATTCCGAGAACGTCGGCGGTTCGTCTCCACCAGATCGGCATAGGGAAACGCCGCGTGCGGGTACTTGTAGAGGTACTTCATGTAGGAATGCGTCGGCGTGCTGTCGAGGTAGAAGTAATATTCTTTGACGTCCTCGCCATGGTTGCCTTCGCTATTGGTGAGCCCGAAGAGACGTTCCTTGAGGATCGGGTCTTTTCCGTTCCAGAGGGCCAGCGCAAAACAGAGGTGTTGTTGGTCATCGGAAATTCCGGCCAGACCGTCCTCGCCCCAACGATAGGCCCGCGAGCGGGCGTGATCGTGGGTGAAGAAATTCCAGGCGTCCCCGTTTTCGCTGTAATCCTCCCGCACGGTGCCCCATTGCCGCTCGCTCAGGTAGGGGCCCCATTTCTTCCAAAGTTTTTCATTCTGGCGGGCTTCCTCGAGTCGCTCTTGTTCGGTCGCCATAGTCTGCTCCTTTCCCCTTCCTTGAAAATTATGGAGAGCTCAGGGACGGCGCAATGGGAGGATGGATAATATCCAACAGGGGTGATTTTGCCAACCTCCCGCAGCATCTCGGCCAGATCCTCGGCCGTGATGCGCATGGCAACGCGCCAGGCCAACCCTCACGTCTTAGTCCACAAAGATCACTCCACCGAGGTGCAGATCCTTGTGTATCGGGCAAAAGAACGGGTACCGAGCTCCGAGGTCCCTCCGTCCGATCAAGCCCTCAGTGGACACCTCGATTTTCAGGGTACTCTTCGCCTTGACGAGGGCGTGAATCGGCGCCAACACGTTTTCCACTCTTTGCCCCCCGATATCCTCATATCTCCCCCCGCTTTTTTTCCAATCGGGGAGAAATGTGTATAGACCGTGGACGGCAAACTCATGATCGGTCCCCGTTGGATTCTCCAAGATGAAATACAGGGGCTCCTTCAGGTCATTCTTCTGGTCGATCATGACCGCGCCTGGCTGCCAAATCGACCGGTCAGTGGCGGGCTCACCCGCGATAAACCGAATCTCCTTTGCCGATGCCGTCTCTCCTTGTCCGACCAGCCCAAGCACGCCTATCAGTGCTATGCCGACTAGACCAATCCATCGCCCCATGCTCCCCTCCTTGCGTTAATGATCACTGCAGACTCTCCTTCTGGAGATTCAAGCGAAGATCAACGCAAGTCGAATGCCAATATGAAACGCCATTCGATGGCCTATCATCTAATTAAAATCATAGATTTTGCGTGCAAGTTATAGCGAATGCGGACAGCTGAACAGGACCTCCCTCCATGCGTGGGGCATTCCGCCCTCATGTCTGCCGGCCCGTTGTCGCCTTTCTCTACACAGAGTCATTAGGTATCCCTCACCGTCGTCTAGTGACTCAGTATGTAAGTCATGGAGGTAGCAAGCATGTGTGTGTGTACTATACACTCTCCTTCCACCCGACCGAGTGCCACACTTCTTGCACAACAGCAAGAATCACCATTACCCTCTGTCTGGGCCACGAGCTAACGGGGGGAGAAACTGGAAAAGGACATAAGAAACCATCTGCTAGATCGACGAACGAAGAGAGACGTTTGCTAAAAATTCACGATGCGATCAAGGGGCACCACTTAGTGGCAGCTCCGCATGGAAATCGCCCGGTATAAGCCCGCAGAGTCACATTCCTAATGAAGGGAGCTATGATGAGGGGCATCAAGACATCGATTCTGGCAGTGAGTGTGCTGGCGTTCGCCGGCACGGCAGGAGCTGTCGACTGGAGTGCAATCTGCTGCGATGGCGGCTATGAATACCGTCACCCGAGCGCCTGGGAGAGGGAACAGCAGCGGTTGAGGGATGAACTGGCGGCAAGCCGGTTAGCGTCGGGCGACAGAGGCAAGGCTGCCGCCGAGTTGGCTGCGGCCGATCGTCGCATTGCCGACCTCGAGAAGCAGTTGGCTGATCGCGAGCGGGAGATGGCCAGCCTCCGGGCTGAACAGTCTACCGAGATGGCGAAACTGAAAGAAGCGGAGCGCGGATTGGTCCGGTCCCTTCGACCTCAGATCGAGAAGGGCGACATCACGGTCGATCTGAACAACGAGCGGCTCTTGATCAACCTGGCCTCCGGTTATCTGTTCGGCTCTGGTAAAGATGAACTGAAGCCGGACGGTGCTGAGGCGCTCAGGCATGTCGGCGCGGTCTTGAAGAAGTTCCCCCAGTACAAGGTGGCCGTAGACGGTTACACTGACAACGTGCCGATCCATGGTGCCCTGATGGCTCAGTTCCCGACGAACAAGGAATTGTCCGAGGCTCGTGCGGCCAATGCCGCCAAGGCGCTGGCCGATGGAGGACGTGGCGACGCGAAGACGACCGGGTATGGAGACACCAATCCGGTTGAACCGAACAAGACCGCTGCGGGTCGAGCCAAGAACCGCCGTGTCGAGATTCGCGTCACGCAGTAGAAGAGGCGATGTATCGTAGGTGGGGCGGGGATCGCCCAGTCGAGCCCACACACATATTCCTAACTGGAGGGGGTTATCATGAGGGGAATCAAGACATCGATTCTGGCAGTCAGTATGCTGGCCATCGCCGGCAATGCAGGAGCCATCGATTGGAGTTGGAGTCCGGAATCCAGCAATGGCGCCTATGAATACCGTCACCCGAGCGCCTGGGAAAAGAACAGCAGCAGATGAAAGATGAACTGGCCGCAGCAAAGAGGCAGTTGGCCGATCGTGAGCGGGAGATCGCCGACCTTCGGTCCGGCTCCAATGATGCCATCAGATCGGCCCAGGCTGACCTCGACAGGTCCAAGTCGCGTAGCGCGGAACTTGAGCGACAGTTGTCGGACCGCGATCGGGAGATGGCCTCTCTCCAATCCAGTGCGGGCGATTCTTCGAGGCTGGCGAGCGAATTGCCGTCTGTTCAAGCAGATAGGGATCGCCTAACCGCTGAACTCGCGGCATCCCAAGCCTCACTCGCGGCACTTCAAGCCGGTGCGGGAGACAAGGACACACTCGCAGCAGATCTTACCGCGGCCAAGCAACGGAACGCGGAACTTGAGAAACAGCTCGCCGCGGCACAGAGCAGCGGAGGAGCCGATAAGGACAAACTCGCAGCCGAACTTGCAGCCTCGAACCAGCGGGTGGCGGACTTAGAGAAACAGTTGGCTGATCGTGATAAGCAATTGGCTGCTCTCCGCGGAGACCTCTCCGCCGAGATGGCAAAACTCAACGAGGCACAACGGGGGCTCATCCGGGCGCTGCGGCCTGAGATCGAGCAGGGCAACATCACGGTAGACCTCAATAATGAGCGTCTCCTGATCAATTTGGCTTCTTCGATGCTGTTCGGGTCAGGCGAAGATCAACTCAAGCCGGGCGGAACAGATGCGCTCACGCGAGTTGGCGCCATTCTGAAGGACTACCCCGAATACAAGGTGGAAGTGGATGGACACACCGACAATCGGCCGATCCGGAGTTCGCTCAAGAAGCGATTCCCGACCAATAAGGAATTGTCAGAAGCCCGGGCTGCGAACGGCGTCACAGCCTTGGCAGGAGGCGGCGTCTCGACAGATACCATCACTGCTGCTGGCTACGCCGACACAAGACCAGTCGCACCCAACGCGACGGATGAGGGTCGTCAGAAAAATCGTCGTGTGGAAGTCCGGGTAACTCCAAAATCCTAAGGGCTCACGATCTAACAATGTCCTCGACCCCTAGGAGGGAGACGGTGGAGTGCACCCATCGGCTCCTCCTAGGGGGTGAGCTTCGTAACTTCTTTGCCCATACCCAGACTGTGAGAGGGTAGTAAAAGATGATGTGCACCGAACCGGGCGCTGCGCATCACTCAGACCACTGGCCGGCAGGCGTATCAGCTTGGTTCAATGCTTGAGGGTCTTTCTTATACGTGAAACATTCTCTACAACCTCTGGATCGTCTTTGTTGTCGGTGTAGGCCTTTAAAAGCTTGTAGTCTGCCAGGCAGAGATTCGCTAATTCGTCCTTGGACTTTAATTCTGGGCTTTCCTTGACCCATCGGGAAAACCCGCGTCTGGTCTCCTCAAAATACAACGATTGTTGAAATTGTTGCATGACATCTGGAAAGGCATCGTGAAATCCCTCTAGCACGAGTTCAAATCGTGCCGCTTCCTCTAGCCCCACTTGTTCGCAGAGTTCCCGGCCCCCGTATGTCAATGTATAGAGTCGTCCGACGAGTTTGGACTCCAGGATGTCTGGGGCTCTGGAGGGTTGGGCTTTGCCCATTTGAGGCATGGACATGGTATCAACGTTCACCTCAGTCCTGGAATTCGGTACCTGTGATGCAGGGGCGTCCTGGGCGAGAAAGATACCTATCAGGATCACCACAATCATTAAGCGGTACATATGGACATTCTCCTCGATTGAGTTTCTCACATGGCCATCGGACTTGATGTCTTCGCGATCCAATTGAAGTATAGCAGGTGAACCAAAGAGGGCTGCTTCGATGCGATACCTATGGGATAGGGTGCTCGTGTACGCCCGCATATTGCGCAGGAATGCGTCGCGGGAGACCTAGGCGAGGTACTAGTATGAGGCGGAAGTTATTACCAGAGACCTTACCCCATCGGACATATCATGCCTCGAGTAGTATGGGTTCATCCTGAGGTCGGCTCGTGTGGGAAGGATTTGTTTTTGGAACGGGCGGAAGGATACGTAAAGCCCTGGAGAAATTGATTTCTCGGGTCTTGAGTTGGAGGGAGGTTTTTGAATACTGTGCGTGGAACGATTAAAGAGGCAGAAAGAGGCTAAAGGTCGTTCTGAAGGTTCTGTCTTTTGGACGAAGTGGTGAAACACTGAGCCCTGTCAAAAAACGTCTTGGTCACATTCCCATTCACCTCGTGACCGATCGAACTCCTCATCATGTCCCGGCGGACAGGCTCAGCCGTTTTCCACCCATCACCACATAGGCTGCCCCAGGCCACACAAAGTGTCGGCCTTCCGGGACGTGGATCTGAATCCCGGTGAATAGGCCGTAGTCGCTTCGTGTGGGATCGACTGTCAGATGAATCATTCGCTCGAGCTCTTCGAGAATGACATCGTGAGCGATCCTGGTCAAAGACAGTAGGTTCGGGACATCACCGTACCGGATTTTGCGCAACAGATTTCGCTTGAGAACACTTTGCTCTATGTCATCAGGATCGGGCGCCAATTGGAGAGAGCCACTGTCGAGTTCATGTTGAAACGCCATCAAGGCGCCACAGGCATGGGAGGCCTTCTGGCGACCAGGACGGTAGTAGAGGCCGAATTCTCCGTCAGGTCCGATCGCAATATGCGGCAGGGCGTAATACACATATCGCTCTATGCCGCGTTCATCTATAGGGGCATGCTGCTGGGCGGCCAAGAACCCGGTCTTGCCTAGAAGTGGCAGGCCACCGAGACTGGAAAATACAAACGCTTCTCCCCAGGTTCTCTCAATATCGTCCACCAGGGGTAAAGTGATTTCGTCGCGGCAGACACTCGCGAACGCGATCGTGTTCTCCGCCACGAAGCCGTGTTTCCTCAATCTCTCATAGGATTGGACGACAAACCGGTCCTGTGGAACGGCCTCAGGAAACTCACGGGCCATAGACGTTTGCCAACTCATCGTGCCCTCACTTCAGACTGAACGAGGAACCCTATTAAGGAAAGATCGAACTCATTATGGCGTTCTTCTCTTGCTACTCATTCGTTCCGGGAACGGTACCCTCAGCTGACTCTTCACGCACCCACGCCTCGGTCACCTTATAGGCCACGGCAAGTATGACGGGGCCGACGAAGATGCCGACAAGACCGAACGCGGTCAGTCCGCCGAGCACGCCCGCGAACACCAACAGCAGCGGCAGTTGAGCCCCCTTTGTGATAAGAATCGGCTTCAATACGTGGTCCACACCCACGACCACGATTGACCAAAGCAGCAGCGCCGTGGCCCATCCGCTGTGACCCTTCCAGAAGAGCCAGGCAATGGCGCAGGCGAGCACCGGCGTTGGTCCGAGTTGTACCACACAGAGCAAGAAAATAATGGCGGAGAGAATCGCTGCAACGGCACGCCCGCAGCTGCGAGACCGATTTCGCTGAGGGCGGCCGCTATGATGGCGGTGAGGATGACGCCAAGGGCCACGCCACGGATTGCCTGCCCTGCGAGGTAGACGACGTTATCCCCCTCTGGTCCGGCGAGCCGACGGCAGAAGCTGCATAGGCCCGTGGCGGCAATCTCGCCTCGTGCATAGAGGATCGCGGCGATGGCCACCGTGAGCAGAAAATGTATGGTCATCACGCCGAGGCCCGCCATTTTCTGCACCACCCAAACGGCTGCGTCTCGGATGTATGGCCTGATCAACTCTTTCGGCCCGGAGGTGGAGAATTCTTGCCAGGCGGATGCGGCTCGCGGGCCGACAAACGGCATTGCCTGCACCCAGTCGGGAGGTGGAGGCAGTTTGACCTCGCCGAGCGACTCCGCCCAGACGACGATCTCATGGGCATTGACGACGATCGTGCCGATCGCGAGCGAGAATGGAATGACGAACACCAACAGAAGCACCAGGGTCATCACGACGACGGCGAGCGAGCGCCGTCCCCACAGCGCCGATTGCACGCGTAACATGAGCGGCCAGGTCGCGACGACAATCATGGTCGCCCAGACCGCCGCGAGCAGAAACTCTCGCAAGACCCAGAACGAAGCGGTGATGAGCCCCACGATGGAGAGCACCAGGAGCGTGATACGGGGGAGTTCGCGTGTGTTGGTGGTCGTGGTCATCGCATGTGCTCCTGTCGCAGGATGAATCGGCTCGACCGTCTTCCTCAATTCCCCCGCATTCAGGAGAGCGTTCCCATTTTTCGGTCATGAAGAGGCTGAAACCTATCGCGGTACCCGGGGACTGTCAATGAGAGAATACTGGGACCTCGTTGCTCCTCGAAGATCACCTGAGCGCGATTAGAGCCAGAGGTCCATGTGGATGTTGGAAATCAGAAGAAGAGTCGTATGGACAAGAACACATAATCAGTATTTTTGTCGTTAGGCGCGCCGGCAACGGCCTCCTTCAAGAGATTGGAATAGTAACTTCCTTTGATCAGATAGAGCCACCCTCCTTCGACCAGCATATTCGGGCTGACGGTCCAGGCCAGGCGGAGGTCGAGTTCCGACCCCACGTACCTGCCGGCTCGTCCGGTCTGGTCTTGCAGACCTGCCCCGATGAATTCGTCTTTGGATTGGGCCAGCCACCAGAAACGCTGTTTGAAGATGGCTTGGAGATCCTTCAGTGGTTGCACGGTAACGAGATAGCCGGGGGAGTTGATGTTCGACTGCTTGAACAGCGACCAAATGCCCGTGTATGTGAACGGGAAATTCTGTGTGCCGAAGAGCGTATTGAAGCGACCGTTCTTGTTGTCGTTGGGATTGCTATCGCCGCTGGCGTAGTCGTACATGAAGCGGAGAGACGGTGTCCAGGGGAGCGTGAACGTATAGCCGACCTCCCCATGCTGAAAGTAGGCGAATGTGGTTAGCAGGGGGCCTCCGGGACTGAGGGCTGAGCGGCCAAATTGGTAGTCGGATTCGATCTCGTAGTCGAAGGTTCCTCTGGCCTCCGGCTTGAAGAGCCGGAAACCGGGAGTATACAGATCCGCTAACTGGCCGTGGGCACTCTGGTCCTGATTGATGCCGGTGCTGCCCTGTGCCTGTTCGTTCTGCGTGATGTAATAGAGGTACAGTTCTGTATGGAGCCAGGACATCCTCTGGTCCAGATACGACATGCCGCTAAACAGCGTATTTGCGGCGACGAAGTCCGGTGACGTCTGTTGATTCTGGATCGGTCGCATGACAAATGCCCGAAGCTCCCAATCTTTGCGTGTTCCCAACGTCCAGTGAGCGCCCACGAATGAATAGGGGACGTTGCTGTAGTTGCTTCTTGCGATAAGCCTTCCCTTTCCAAAAACCTGGGTAAACTTGCCGATTTGGAGTTCGGTCGGCACACCAGATCCGAGAAAATCGTCCGTTCCCACGCTGCCGTAGAGCTGCAGCAAATCGTTCTCGTCCTCCATCCGGTTGCTGACCGTGACGCCGTAGTTGTAGAGGGGGCGGGCGTCCAGGAACTCCACATGAAACTTGAACGGCTTGTATCGCGCCTCAACATTCAAATCCGTACGTTCAGAAAACTGCGCGGCTCCGGTCGTCTCGTTCTTCTTGACCGGCTGGCTGTAGGATTCGTAGCGTGTACGGAAGTCGAGGCCCATGTGCAGCCACTCTGGGGCATGAAGCATCTGGTCAAGGTGAGCCTGGGACTGAGGGACGCTGACTCGGGAATCGTCCGCGAAGATAACTTCCTGTAATCGTCGTGCGAGCGGTCCGAGACGCTGCTCAGCTGGGTGATCGGTTGGTTGTTTATCTGGTGGCGGCTTGTCCGCCTGCGTGGGCTCCAATGGGGATGGAGATGCAGCCTGCGTTTCATCTGCCCAGGTTGGTTGAGCCACGAGATGGACGGCAACGAGTAACAGCGCCCCCAGCGCAGCGGCGTTCAATTCCACACGTGTGATCAAGACTGTCATCCGTTCGAGAAGTGGTCCGAGCGGAGCGGGGAGCCTAGCAGACCGTGTACATTCGAGCAATGCCGGCGTATTGAATGCCCTCGGCAAAACTGAGCGTCTGCCTGGTTCTACCTAGACACCTGAATGCCGTATCTTTATACTCTCCCGCACATCACAGACAATCTGCTTGTCTCTACCATCGCAGGCGTGAACGAGTGGCTCGTGTGACTGGCCGCAGACATCTGTATACAACTCATCAATTCAATCTGGCGAGGAAGCCCACATGCTGGGAGAGGATCAAATTTCGTCTTGCTTCGGGCGGTACTCTCCTTGTTTCTCCTGCCGGTTGAGCTGGTGCAATCATCCGGTCTCGCCGTAGAGAGAACATGGGAGGAGAGGCAGGCATGAATTATAATTCCATCGCCTTCTTGCTGGTCTTGGGTCTGTTTGCCGGCATGCTCCTGATGCTGGCGCTCGGACAGCGCCTGGGACGGCGAAGTCTCGCGCAGGAGGCAGATGTCGTTCGCTCGCGACTGACGGGAGTCGAAACCGCCATCTTCGGCCTGATGGGCTTGATGATTGCGTTCACGTTCTCGGGCGCCGCTGCCCGGTATGAGCTACGTCGTCAGTTGGTCGTGGAGGAAGGGAACGCGATCGGAACCGCCTATTTGCGGCTGGATCTCCTGCCGGCTTCGTCGCAACCGGCGCTGCGGGACCAGTTTCGACGCTATGTCACAGCGCGGATTGCTGTCTACCGTGTCTTGCCCGATATAGATGCGTCGAACAAGCAGGCGGCGATTGCCACGACGTTACAGAAGGAGATCTGGACCGGGATCCTCGCTGCGTTGAAAGAGGCGCCGCCGCAGGCCACGATCGTCGTGGTCCCGGCGTTGAATCAAATGATCGACATCACGACCTCTCGTGCGATCGCAGCGCATACGCACACCCCAATATTAATTTTTTCGGTGCTGCTGATTCTCGGGCTGGTCTGTTCAATGCTGGCCGGCTATGTGTTGGCCTACACCAACACCGGCAATGTCAGGCTCCACGTCGTCGCGTTTGCAGTCGTTGTGACACTCACCATTTACTTGATCTTTGATCTGGACTATCCACGGTTCGGCATCATTCGGCTCGACTTCGCCGACCAGGGGCTCATCGATCTTCTGGCCGGGATGAAATAAGCCGCCGGATGTTCCAGGGGAATGCGTCAATTTGAAGTTGTTGCAGGATCCGAGCAGCCGAGGTAGAATCCTGCGCCGCTTAGGGAAATACTTAATTTTAGGAGGATCGATCATGACCAGGACACAACAAGGACGGTGGAGATGGTGTTCGGTGGAAAGAAAAATTTCGATTGGTGCCATTCAGGTCATGGCCTGTCTACTCCTGGCGCTGGTCCTATCGGCCGGCTGCGCCCAAACGCGGCATGCCATGAGCGTGGACAAGTCGGGGTTTCTGGGGGATGAGCTCTATGCCAAGATGACGCCCGGAGACGAGTCGAAGCTTGAGGCGGCGCTGAAGTGGGTTGATACCAGCGCAGTCGAGAAGGGGCATTATAAGAAGATCATTCTCGACCCGATCGTCCTGTACCGTCAGCCCGAGCATTTGGGGGGCGGCAACTCGAATCAAAATACGCAGATGTTGATAAATTACTTCTACAACAAGATGAATCTGGGGTTGTCAAAGCATTTCGAGCTGGTGGATCAGCCGGGCCCGGGGACCATGCGTATTCAGATCGCCCTCACTGACTACGAGCAGAGCTGGGTGGCCTTGGACATGATCTCCACCGTCGTTCCCCAATTGCGGGCTGTGGCTGAACTTAAGGGAATGGCCACCGACAAGCCCACCTTTGTTGGGGGGGTGCAAGCGGAAGCCAAAGTGTCCGATTCCGAGACTGGGAGGGTGATTGGGGCCGCGATCGACAGGAGGGTCGGGGGAAAGGCTTTAAGAAAAGGGGTCGACAACTGGGCCGACGTGAAGAATGCGATGGATTTCTGGGCGCTCCAGGCTGACTACCGCGCCTGTACACTCGCTGGGCTAGGGAACTGTGGTGAGAAGCCGAAGCCCTAGGTATTCGACGTAGGACCGGTGAGGGGCGTGGCGCAGAGTTCCGTCACGAGCCCTCATCTACCTTCCCCGATTGAAAGATATGTGCGGACAGCAGAGTGTATTTGTGCCAACCGGCGATCTCCTTCCGCCACCATCCTCCATAGGGGGCATCAGACATGATTCAGAAAGTTTCACACTACAAGCTGGGCTGGGTCGGTTGTGCCCTTGTCGGAGCGATGGTCGCGTTGCTCGCGACGCCTGCCGGATCCGCTGACATCTCCAAAGAGCAGGAGCTCGTGGATAACGCGCGGACGACCTGGGAGAACTTTGCCGCCTCGCCTATTCTGAGAAGCGAGTTGCATGATTGGTTCCGAGTAGCCAAAGGCTTTTACATCGTGCCGCGAGTCATCAGGGGCGCCGCCGGGGTCGGTGTCACGGGAGGCAAGGGCGTGCTGTTGGTGCGGGATGAGAAAACCGGCAAATGGTCCTACCCGGCGTTTTACACGGCTGGCTCTTTGAGTCTTGGCTTGCAAATAGGCGGCGATTTCTCGGAGGCCGTCATCGTGGTGAGGAGCCAGAGGGGTCTGGAACAATTCTATAAGGGGCAGTTCAAATTCGGGATGGAAATCGGAATCGCTGCCGGACCGATGGGTGGCGGATCGGGGCTTGAAGGTTTGACAGCCGACCTGTTCGTCTACACGCGCGCGAAAGGCGCGTTCGCCGGGACGGCGATTAAGGGAGGGTACATTGCCGTAGCGGATAAGGCCAATAAAGCCTATTACGGCAAGCCGGTGAAACCGACCGACATCCTCGTGGAAAGAACCGTCAGCAATCCTCAAGCAGAGGAATTGCGCACTGCTGTGGCCGAGCTCATGAGGTAGCACAACCCCGATAATGTTCGTCGCCCTGATGATTCTCGGGCTGGCCTGTTCAGTGCTGGCCTGATATCCGACCTCTTCTCATCTCAACCGGCTGATAGGTCAGCTCGGCGTCACTGAATTGGTAACTGTTCCACGATTTTTTCGCCAAAGAACGGCGTCTGGAACACCCAACGCACGCCGGCTTGCACTGTCCAGTCCAAACCTAAAAAAGTGTCTCTTCCCACTACTCCCACGCCGGGGCTGACAAACACGTTCCAATGGTTACCAAACCGATGGCCGACCTCGCCCTGGAGGTTCATCGTGGTCTTTCGGTTATTCTCCCAATCCATGGCCCATGACATGGCTGCCGTGGTGTACCATCGATCGGTCCAGATGGTGTTGAGGGAAGACTGGACCTGTGCAAAGTGAAGGTCGGTTCGACTGGGATCGCCCCCGATGGAACTGGAGTCCTGAACAAAAAGAAAGAAGAGTGAACGCAATCGGGCCAGCGGGACCGCCAACGCCACAGCCGGGCCAAGGGTATATTTCCCAGTGCTCAGTCGATCGTTCGAGCCTGTCGGAAACAACACATCGGCTCCGACGAACAGGGCCATATTCGGGCTGGCATACAGCCGCCCGCCCATTCGAACCAAAAGATCGCTCGTGCCATTCGTCGTGAACCCGCGGGGCTGGTTCAGGTCGGCCCACACATAGGGCAGGGTCACCCGCACGAGCCAGTTGGGTGTGATGGGCAGTCTGACCTCGGCGGTCGCCGAATCGGTGCGCAGATTGTTGGTGAACGTGCTGTGCGCATACGCCAGTTCATAGTACCCGTTGATGGCGGTGGGGTCCGTCCCAAAGGCTTTCGCTTCTGCCGACAAGCGCTTGCGTTCTTCTTCGAGTCGCGTTCGCTCTTCGGGATTGGCGCCCAGCAGAGGTATCGCGCCGGCGGCGTTTACCCTTCGTCTGATTCCGCGTCCGGTTTGGCCTCTTCACCACTTTCGGATACTGCGGCTGATGCTGGCGTTGTACCGCTCTCTCCCAGAGCTACCGAAAAAATACGAGTGCAATGAGCAAGAAGCCCGCGCTCATAAGCATCCGCGCACTCCGGTGTTCCCATGGCGATATGCTTCTATCATCCATCGACAGAGGCCTCATGCCAGTCACTTAAAATTGGAAAAAATCGGCAAGGGTGATCGTGATATGTGCGAGGTAAGGCTGAAAATAAACGACAGTCTTTCACAAGATGTTACAAGGCTTCACTGTGCGTGGAGAAGCCACAGGGTCAGATTAACAAACCTGAGCTGAATCGGAGTCGCACTACTGCTTCTCTGCCTTTGCCCGAAGGGCTTCGTACATGTCTTTCAGGTAAGGCCCCATAAGGGCACGGGACACGGGATGCTTCGCTGAGGATCCGAAGCCGCCAACCTGGTCGGTTGACACGCGGACCAGAGTGAGCACGAGCATGCCATCATTCGTCGGGAGCGCTGTGATTCCCTGCTGCAGGCTGTTGTAGTCATGGCTGGTGTAGAAGTGGCGCTCCGAAGCCATATAGGCATCGCCGACCTGGAAGAGCATGCGGTGAGACAGGACGTATGTCGGACGCCCAAAGAGGTCCAAATTCAGCCAGTAAAACTGTTCCTCAAGTAGCTCTTTGCCGGCCTTGGTTTTGGCCGCCGGATAATCGAGCAGCACGTCATACACGGAGAGGACATACTTGGCCAGGATTTTCATCTGCTTGACCGAGAGGGACAGTTCGTCGCTCACGAGCACTTGATTCCGTCCCCTCGCTGGTACGGCGCGATACCCGAGAGTCCCTTGGTCCGATAGGCCTGGTACCGCGATAGCAAGGTCTGTCGCACCTGTGCCTCGACCTCCTTGACCGGCACCGCGCCGGCCTCGCCGGAGGACTTCAGGGCCCGAAAGGCGGCGATCTCCTTCGCGTCCAGATTCAGTTTTTCGCCAGGTTCCACGTTCAGGTAGCGCTGGGCTTCCTTCTCTCCGTTCGGCTCCAGCTTCACGCGCGCAAAGTCGGCCAGCGTCCCGTCACCCGTAATCTTGCCATGCGCCGTGATCGCTCCTTCCACTTTAAACGCACTGGCCTCACGAAAGAGCTCAACAATTGTTGCGCCTTTTGTCTTGGCCAGCAAGGCCATGCCAATGGCGAGCTCCCGATCCGACCCTTCACTGGTCGTCCACTTGACAATTTTGCCCTCCCGGATGCTCTGCCGGTCGCTGTCAGAAATATTCAACTCCCGCAATATTTCATCGGCTGTCGGGACGGTTGCCGCTTCGAGGATGGGTCCGCTGAACGTCACGCCGATCCAAACGCATACGGTTGCTGTCACGATGCGTCGTCGGCCCGTGAATCGCTGGGAGCGAGCACCGAAAGAGGATCGGGTTTCCGTCATTAGTGGGCTCATGCGGTTCCTCCAATATATGGGGTCGGAATTCTAGCAACATTCCCCTGCAAAGTCATGGGCTCGGAAATCATCGATAGGGAATTCGTCACGAATCGTGCGTGATTGGCGCACGGGCAGGAAGAAGCTCGTGATCAGGCAAAGGGAATGGAGCTCATGTTGATTCCGGTCATACAGGGTACTATGATTTCTCGCGGTGGTTTAAAGCCGATAGGAATTGATTCGGAGGTCGGGATCATGAAAGAAAAGACACAGGTCGCTATCGGAAAGACAAGTTGACGTTACCGTAGCAGCGGTTCGTAGAATCTTGTGATCGGTTTCATAGGAGGACCCTCATCATGCAGCTTGGAATGATTGGACTGGGGCGTATGGGTGCAAACATGGTGAAGCGGCTGCTGAAGGGCGGTCACCAGTGCGTGGCCTTCGACATGTCGCCGAAAGCGGTCGAAGACTTGGTTCGGGAGAAAGCCGTTGGAGCGTCGTCGCTGATAGACCTCGTGAAGAAACTGGAGAAGCCGCGTGCGGTGTGGTTAATGGTTCCCGCAGCGGTGACGGACAAGACCATTGCCGATCTGTTGCCGCATCTCGAAGCGGGAGACATTGTCATCGACGGAGGCAATTCGTACTACATCGATGATATCCGGCGTGCGAAAGAGCTCGCGCCACGCAAGATTCACTATGTGGATGTCGGCACCAGTGGTGGCGTGTGGGGATTCGAACGCGGGTACTGCATGATGATCGGCGGCGAGACGGACGTCGTGAAGCATCTCGATCCCATCTTCGCGACGCTGGCTCCAGGCGCTGGCACGATCCCGCGCACCCCCGGACGCACAAGGGTTGATGGCACTGCTGAGCAGGGATACTTGCACTGCGGTCCCAGTGGCGCCGGCCATTTCGTCAAAATGGTGCACAACGGGATCGAGTACGGTCTCATGGCCGCGTATGCCGAAGGCATGGGCATCTTGCGAGACGCCAACATCGGCAAACACACCCACGACATCGATGCGGAGACGACGCCGTTGCGAAACCCGGACCACTATCAGTACGACTTCAATTTGCCCGACATCGCCGAAGTGTGGCGTCGCGGCAGCGTGGTGGCCTCATGGCTGTTGGATTTGACGGCTGCCGCCTTGATCGAGGATCCCGCTCTTGCGAAATTCTCAGGCCAGGTATCGGACTCGGGCGAGGGTCGGTGGACGATCAAGGCCGCCATCGATGAGGCCGTGCCGGTGCCGGTCCTCTCCGCCGCCCTGTACCAACGCTTCAGCTCGCGCGGTGAAGCGGATTACCAGGACAAATTGTTGTCGGCCATGCGGTTCCAGTTCGGCGGCCACCACGAAAAACCGGTCAAGCCATGAGAGTTAGATGAGCGACCTCCATTCGGATGCACTGGTGTTTTTCGGGGCGACGGGTGATCTTGCCTATAAGAAGATCTTTCCCTCTCTACAGGCGATGGCCAAACGCGGTACCCTCGACGTGCCGATTATCGGCGTGGCCAAGAACGGATGGACCCTGGACCAGATGCGAGCGCGGATGCGCGACAGCCTCGAAAAACACGGCGAGGGTCTCGACCGTTCGGCATTCGAGAAGTTGTGCGGCCTGTTGCGTTACGTGGACGGCGACTATCAGGACCCAGCGACGTTCCAGGCTCTCCGAAAGGCACTCGGTTCCGCGAAGGAACCATTGCACTATCTGGCGATACCGCCCGTCCTGTTCGGGACCGTCATAGAGCAACTGGCGAAATCCGGCTGCGTTCAAGGCGCGCGTGTCGTGCTGGAGAAACCGTTCGGGACCGACCTCGCTTCGGCGCGGGAGCTCAACAGCATTCTGCATCGAACGCTTCCCGAGGCGAGGATCTTTCGCATCGATCACTATCTCGGGAAACGCCCCATCAAGAATATGCTGTATTTCCGCTTTGCGAATGCCCTCCCCGAAACGTTTTGGAACCGGATCCACGTGCAGAGTGTGCAGATCACGATGGCAGAAGACTTCGGAGTCCAGGGACGAGGACTGTTTTATGACAAGACCGGCGCAATCCGCGACGTCATCCAGAATCACCTCTTCCAAATCCTCGCAAACCTGGCCATGGAGCCGCCCATTAGGATGGATAGCGAATCCATTCGGGATGAAAAGGTGAAGGTGCTCAAAGCCATTTCACCGATCGATGAGAACAACCTTGTGCGCGGCCAGTTCCGCGGGTATCGGGCTGAAAAAGGAGTCGCTCCCGATTCGCAAGTGGAAACCTTTGCGGCCCTGAGACTGGAAATACATTCCTGGCGCTGGCAGGGAGTTCCGTTCTTTGTCCGGGCGGGCAAATGCTTGCCCGTCACATGCACGGAGATCCTGCTTCGACTGCGTCGGCCGCCTGCGGCCTATCCATCCACGAGTGTTGTCGCCGAACCATCTCCGATTCCGGGTCAATCCTGATACGACACTGGCTTTCGGCATGATGGCTCCGGAAATTGGTGACGAAACGGTCGGCCAACCATTCGAGGCGGTGGTGAGCCGAAATCACAAGCCGGATGAGGTGGACGCGTATGAACGGGTGTTGACGGACGCCATGGCTGGTGATGCGACTTTATTCGCACGTCAGGATTATGTGGAAGAGGCCTGGCGAATCGTCGATCCAGTGCTGAAGCAGGGCACGCCGGTCTATGAATACGAGCCACGCAGTTGGGGCCCCATGGAGGTAGATCGACGAGTGGTGCCTCCCGACGGCTGGCATAATCCGACTGTGACAGCTTGATCCCGATCGAAAGTACCCTCATGAAGGTTGAAGCGCTGCCTGTCTAACTCTGATTCGATGGCCCGAATGGCGAAATAATCATCGTCGCGAGGTTCGCACGTCCGTGGGATAGCCCTGTGACTTGGGGATGGTCGTGCGCGATCTTCCGCATGCGTCATGCGTGATCAGCGCATGAAGTAGAAAAGGGCCAGGAGGTAGAGCGCGGACGCCGCAAGCTGACAGGCTGTGATTGGCAGCCCATAGCGCAGCCAGCCGGCGAACGTAATCGGTTTGCCGTTGCGCGCGCAGATGCCCACGCTGACGATGTTGGCGGAGGCGCCGATCAGCGTGGCGTTCCCTCCCAACGTCGCGCCGAACATCATGGCGACAAACACAGGAATGATGGCGGCGGGCCAGTCGGTGAAGCCGGTCCCGAGTGCTGCATCCGGCACTGCCTCAACCGCGACGAGGTAGCCTTTGACCATCAAGATTGAGGCAGCCACCACCGGGATGTTGGCCAGCAGGCTCGACAGCAGGCCGATCCCCAGGATCAGACTCAGTGCGGCGAGCGTGAACTCAGTCCCGAACCACTCGTACAGCTTGAGCGAGAAGACCTGCAGCAGTCCGGTCTTCGTGATGGCCTGCACCAGGATAAAGATGCAGCTGAGGAACACCAGGGTCTTCCAGTCGACGTCACGGAGCACATTGTCCACTGGCTCGACTTTGGCGCCAAAGATCACGAGCAGCGCCAGAGAGGCCCCGATGATCGCCACCGCCGGCGGACCGATATGAGAAGGCAGGTCTTCGCCGAACAGGAACAGTCCGACCATGGCCCCCAGCACCGCAAGTGCCAGGAGAGCAAACCAAGGCCGCTGGAGCGGTTTCTCAGATTCGTGCGACGGCAGGGTTCGTCGCACGCGCCACAGGTCCGGCATCAGCAACGGCAGCAAGGGAATGATGACCAGGAGCGACAGGAGTCCGCCGAGGCTCACCTTGCGCAGGTACTGGCCGAAGGTCATGCCGATCGAACTGCCGACGAGGAACGTGGCCGGGTCCCCGACGAGCGTGAGGAGCCCGGCTGAATTGCTGACGATGGCGGTGAGCACCATCGGTCCGACGAAGTCCACTTCGAGCGCCGTGGCGACGCGGATGATGATCGGCGCGAGGAGGATCACCGTCGTGGCATTGGGGAGAAACGCGCATAGCGGCGCAACCAGCGCCACGAGCAGGAGCAGGAACCGCTTGCCGCTGCCGCGCGTGGCGCGGAGATAGACCGCGCCGACACGGTCAAAGAGGCCCGTGCTTGCGAGAGTGCGCGCCACCACCATGCCGCCGAACAGGAGCGACAGTGCTCCACCCGCGGTCTTCACGGCTACGAGGATATCTTCTTCCGTGAGGATGCTGCACCCGAACAGCACGCTGACGCCGAGCAGTGTGGCAACCGCCATGTCGATCACGTCGAACGCGATCGCCAGGATCACCGAGCCGAACACGGCCATGGTGATGTAGATCTGCAGGTCGCTCATAGGTGGACTCCCGTCGCTTAACGGACAGGCATCGCGTACATCAGGCCGCCCTGCGTCCAGAGCCGGTTCAAGCCTCGTTCAAGATGGAGCGGGCTGTGGACTCCGAGGTTGCGTTCGAACATCTCACCGTAGTTGCCGACGCTTTCCACGGCGTTTAGCGCCCAGTTCTGGTCTGTCCCGAGCATGGGACCGAACCCGCCCTCAACTCCCAGTGCCCGCCGGTGGGCAGGGTGCCGCGTGGTCTCGCGGATCTCGCGCACGTTGTCGCGAGTAATACCGTTCTCCTCGGCGGCAATGAGCGCAAAGAGGACCCATCGGACCAGCGTCAGCCAACCGTCGTCGCCGCTTCGCACGACCGGCCCGAGCGGTTCTTTCGAGATGCGTTCCGGGAGGATGTCGAAGGTCTGCCCGGCCGGCGCGCGCAAACGCGCGACGGCGAGCTGCGAGACGTCCGACGTATAGGCCTTGCAGCGGCCGGCGAATAAGGCGTCGGCCACTTCGGTCGGGGAGTCGATGACGAGGGGTTTCACGCTCAGGCCATGGGCCGCGAAGTGGTCGGTCAGGTTGCGCTCCTGCGTGGTACCCTTCTCGACGCAGATGGTTGCGCCGTTGAGCTGGGCCACTGATTTCACTCGGCTTGTGGCCGGCACCATGAATCCCTGGCTGTCGTAGAACAGAATGCCGGGGAAGAGCACCTTGAGGCCCGCCTCGCGACTCAGCGTCCACGTGGTGAGGCGTGCGAGGAGGTCAATGGCGCCGGACTTTAGCGCGGGGAATCTCTCCGATGCCCGAAGCGGGACGAACGTTGTCTTTTCCGCACTGCCGAACACGGCCGCGGCCACTGCGCGGCAGAAATCCACTTCCAGGCCCGACCAGTGTCCCGACTCGTCCTTCGCAGAGAAGCCGGCAATTCCCTGGCTCACTCCGCACCGTAACGTGCCTCTGGACTTGACCTGTGCGAGCGTGTCGCTCGCTCTTGCGGGCAGTGCAAGCCACGCAATACTGATCAGTGCAATGATGGCGGGAACCAAGGTTTTCCGGAAGTTGTCAATAATTCCCATTCCTGTGGTCTGGAGTCTCCCGTTGCAATATGAACCGAATAAACGCGCGCAGTGTAACGATAAACGAGGTGAATGTCACCTGGCTCGACGATCTTCCTGCCCCATTGAATCAAACGATATGCAAGAAACTTCAA
>CAVSOJ010000015.1:0-4897 GCA_963729585.1 Nitrospirota bacterium | reverse complement strand
CGCCGAGCATGGATCAGGCTCATGGAGTTGTTCGATCCTTTGGATGAGATAAAGACCGTATGGGAAGTGGTTCATGAGCGGGGCCGAGAACTGGTGGCGGTCACCGCCGAAAACGAACCCGAAACGATAGGAGCGGAGACGGTTACCACCTGAGTGAAAGCAAGTAAATAATGAGCGCCAGGACATCGTTTACATGATCATGTGCCAACACATCGTTGACAATTTGTCCACTGAGCACGGCTGAAAAAGTGGTACGTCCCGCGGGGGTAGCGTAGCGTTCAGAATACGCGGGGTTCTGCCCATGTTTATCCTTCCTGTGAAGTGAGCGCATCAGCGCACCATGCTCCTGAGGCCCACGCAACAAGATGTCCTGCACTGGTGGCGAATGCTTGAATGTTACGCCCAAGGCTCATAGCGATAGCCTTGTATCATCTGACCAAAGGCACAAGGTCGGCGATTTCACCACCGTGCCTTCACGTGATGGCGTGGGTCCCTTCGCCGCTTGGGCATCGGACAACGTGCCGATGCCCAAGCAATAGTGAGAGCGCCCATGGGTATCCCGCAACCTACTTCGTCGGCTCTATGTGTTTGATGTGGTACAGGGACCGAGCGTGGCCCTTATCCGTCACGTAGGCCTCGACCTTGTCCCCCGCCTTGAAGGCACCCTCCAGATGCGTGTTCTTGTCGACATGCAGGCGGACTTCGTGGCCGGCCGTATCATGTACCGTATAATACTCCCCCTCAATCTTCAGCACGTCCCCTTCGACAATCTTCGAGCCGAGCGGTGGCCATCGTACCAGCCGCGGTTAAGTGAATCATGGACCGTGCGTGGCCTTTCTCGGTCACATGGGCCTCGACCTTGTCCCCCGCCTTGAAGGTGCCACCTTCCAGATGCGTGGTCTTGTCGATATGCAGGCGGACGTCGTGGCCGGCCGTATCGTGTACCGTATAATATTGTCCCTCAATCTTCAGCACGTCCCCTTCGATAATCTTGGAGCCAGCTGCATATGAGTAGGGTTGCGATTCCGATACTGCCGATCAGTGTGAACACGAACAGCACGATAAGCCTCTTCATACTGTCTCCTTTCGGTTAGTGAATCGTGTGAGCTTGACCCTCGCATGGACCTGTTTCACGTATGCCTCACGATTGAGCAATCTAGTCACAATTGCCCATTGTGGAGAATTCATGGTGAAATTCTCCCGTTTCACGGACACCGGCGTCCGCTCCGCCTTCGTGAACCAGTTCAGGCTGCGCTGCGCCTGGACAACCCACGTCCCAGCCGGTAAGGGAGGGGTGGATCGCAAAGCCATTTGGATCGCCAGTCCATTCCGTCCGGCGGGGAAGGCAATGTGTCGGTCGCCACGCTCTACCTAACGGTCTGTACTCCTCTGATCCTTTGACTGCTCCGGTGTCTGTGGCACCGGAGCAGTGTCAAGGGGCCGAACATGTGTCGGCTCTGCCTGTCTCAACCTTGAATGATCAGGCCGATCTGCCTCTCCGATCACCTCTGTGTTAGCGCTGATCCGTTCGGTCTGCGTTGACTTGTGAGTCTTGTTTGATATCCGAGCCGTTGCTCAGATCAATCCGATCACGCCGGCGCTCTTCTTGAATCTTCCGCCAGGCAGCCTCATTGCTCTTCACCCACGGCGCCGACTCTCCCTGAGCGAGTTCGCTGAAGGGATACCCGACAAATTCATAGGCATTGTAATACCAATCCCGCCCGGGGCCGGCGAAGCCAATGTTCGCATTTTCCCACGAATACTCATCGTCCTGGCGCATCGGACGTCCCCACATCCAGCCATACTCGAACGCGGGATCCCGTAACACCTCAATGGCCTTGCCATCATTGATCTGGACCGTGTCCGCGAGGATTACGGGCAACTTGTTGATCCGAGTCGTCATGCCCTCGATCAGCAGATGATCCTTCGGCGTCAAATTGCGGAACTCCGGGTTGCTGCCGAGATCCACATACCGTCCGTAGCCGGTCCATTTCTTATGCCATTCTGCTCCTCGATCCGGCTGCACCAGAACCACCGTATTTTCGATTCCGGTCTTTACCATCCCGCTGTCATGCACAGGTATTTGTTTGATCTGTGTGATGGACCCGGATACACGAACCGAGACCCCTGTCTTCTGACGATAATCGTAGGCTGAAGGACCCGCTGCGTCCGCCTGTACAAGCGGTGGGTCCACGACAAACGGCAGAAGACCGGCGACGAGGACGAGACTGGTGTGTAGCATATGTTGACGTGTCATGACGATACCTCCATATAGATGAATGGTTTGTCTACCTTCTGCTTCACAACGACATACCGACTCCGTGAAGTTCTGCATGGGACTCAGTTCACTCGATACATTGTCCCACCCCCTTCCACTCTGTTGAGTCAGAACCTGATTCTTACGAATGACCAGCGGCTGCGCTGCTCCTTGACCACCGGTGCCCTGCCGGAATGAGCGGAAAACGTGTCTCCATCGTCTGAGCCGCACGGCTGGGTCTATTTACTTTGTTGGCACAAAGGCGACGTCCGTCACGTTGTTTGTTTCGTCCATCAAGAGCACGACGGCATCGCTTAGGCTAACGTCCCCAGCCTCTAGCGTTCTGTTCCAATCGGTGTGGCCTGGAGGGGCATTCTCCCCCAGGTTCGTCCCGCATCGCGAGAGACACCGATTAGAGCCGAGCGGTATCTCTCAGAACAAGAGATGGCCGAATGTGTCAGGAGCATCAACATCGGGCACATGACAGCCGCCTTCAAAGAAACTCCATTCCTCCATCCGTCAAGTTAACTATGACGTTCCGATATGAATATGTCGTGAATAGAACATGAAGAGTTCTTCATCTGGATGAACAGGGTATGAGGTGAGAAGGTGGTGTTCGCGCCCACATATCATGAATATTGCACATGTCTGTAAAAACTTGAGTAGATGGAACCGGCCGAACAGACTTTCCTAACGGGCGCTTTCTTTCAGAGAGAGCAAATTGTCAGTTAAGGAGACCTTGCCTCCGAGGCAGAATCATGCGAATTCTTACTATCGAAAACGACGCGGATGGCTTCAACTTTGTCCGCAAAGGGACGGGAGGAACGCTACGCGGTGTACGTTGCCACTGACGGAGAAGCGAGGCTGGAGCGGCTGACGATCTGCCGCCGTCTGCGGGCGCGGAGGACCGGACACCGATCCTTTTACTCACCGCGCGGGACCGTTTTAGAGGGCAGGGTAGCAGGGTGGACACCGGGGTGGATGATTATCTGATCAAGCCGTTTGCCTTTGCGGAATTGCTCGCCCGGGTGCGGGCTCTCTTGCGACGGGGCGAGTCCACAGGGAGTGGTCGGTTACAGGCGGCAGACCTCGAACTTGATCCGGCGGCCCATCTCCGACTTCCACAAACCACCTTCTTGAACAAAATAAACGCACTCGATCGGATTGCATGGGGTCAAAGGGCGAGCAAACATTCCCACTCATTATGCGAGTTTTGTAGCCCCCGACTCGTGTCTTCCCCCGGCAAGACTGCACTGCAAGGCGGGAGAACTTCTCCTAATCAAGACTCTGAGATGAACCCACCGGTCACACAAGAGGTCACACAAGAGGTCAGCCACATATTTGAGAGTTGTGTGTCCAATGTCGTAGAATGCCTTGTACGTCGAAAGTCAGCGTATAGTCATCGCACCACCAGGTTTCTTCCAATACCCAAGCAGTTTGGCCGCTCTCCACAAGTTCCCGGACGCGATAGACCCAAACGGCTTCCCCAGTTTTATTGGACGTGACTCGAAGCGGTTGACCAAGATGCTGCCGGACTTCCTCCTGCGTGGCCCGATCTGTAGCCGAGAACAGATAGCGTGATTCCTTCGCAAGGAAAAGGACACAGCCAACCTCGACTAAGGTCAAGCTGAGTACAATCGCATGAATGAGGACTCTCATCGTGGCGACTATTAGCTCCCAGTTGTTAGGCCACCGCCCTCAGACCCAGTACCACAACAGCCGGCAAGCGCCATTGCCGGGGGCGACCCGCTGCCGGATTCCAACAGCCGAACGGCCTGCCCTCTGTTCGCCGGCCCCCCCACCCTCTACCGGTCTACTGGAATCGAGATCAAGATTCCGCCCATCACGTCGTTCAGTTTGAAATCGCGCTTCGGGCTGCGAGGATGGGTATTGTGGCACCCGATGCAGCTCTGGGTCATGGCACGATCGGCATAGACTGCCTGGAAGGCCCGTTCTTTGCCAATAGTCACGACCTCACTGTATCGCTCCTCCGGGTGAGCCCTCACATGCTCCAGACCTTTTCGTTCAAAGTCAGTCTGTGCTCCGTTCTCCGGATTAATGGGCCACAGACCAATGAGTTGATACCGCACCTTCGTACCCGTGAGAGCGCCAAGCTCGCTCGATTCGTTCAACAATTGGGCCGACAACGGGAGGGTATGGGCGATACGCCAATCTTCCGAGGCGACCCGCTCCCCCTGCTTCTGCAGACGTTCGACGACTTGCATGGTGTAGAACGCCCGGCCTGCTTGAATGACGGCGTGGATATCGTCCGCGACGGTTTCAACGGGAATGCTGATCTGAACCCCGGCGTCCTTCGCACGGGCAGGACCGCTCACCAGTCCCGTCATGCCGACCGTGACCACCAGTGCCCACAGAGTGAACCGTGTGTCCATCATGGTATTCCCTTCTGGTTTAGAGGAGCCCCCCACGCCGGGCCTGTGCGCCCCTCCGCTGCATCGAAGGATCCTGCCAAGTGTTCACTCTACGATGCTCGAAACGAGTCACGTCCGTTTATAAGCCCGCAGTCCCATTGACTCGACTCAGGGCCTCAGTATTCTTCTGCCTTCGGTTCTGATGCCGGGCTACGAGACAAGCACGGAGATGCCCAAGTCGTCTCGGCCCGGTTCTTTGATGCCATGT
>CAVSOJ010000014.1:0-7537 GCA_963729585.1 Nitrospirota bacterium | reverse complement strand
CGTCGAGCGTGGATCAGACTCTACGGAGTTATTCTCGGTCCTGTCGATGAGATAGAGACGGTGTGGGAAGTGATTCATGAGCGCGGCCCAGAACTGGTGGCGTTCACCGTAGAAGACGCACCCGAAACGATAAAAGCGGAGGAGGCCACGGCGATCGCTAGTCCATTCTGTCCGATGGCTGGAAGGTCACTGGGACAGTCGCCATGCACGGGCTGACGGTTTATACTCCTCCACGCGGTACACCTTCGATGCCTACACATTCCTCCATCTTGTGATTCTCATGTTTGAGTCCGCTTACCTTTTCGCCACAAGTGCGACATCTACGTCATCTTCCTTCCATCGCTCACTAAGAGCACAGCCTCGTCGCCTGTGGATAACATCTCCAGTCTCTAGCGTTCAGTTCATTTTGTGTGGCCTGGAGGTGCATTTCTTTTCCCACCCTCTACCGGTCTACTGGAATCGAGATCAAGATCCCGCCCATCACGTCGTTCAGTTTGAAGTCTTTCTTCGGGCTGCGTGGATGGCTATTGTGGCAACCGATGCAGCTCTGGGTCACGGCACGATCTGCATAGACTGCCTGGAAGTTCCGTTCTTTGCCAATAGTCACGACCTCACTGTATCGCTCCTCCGGGTGGGCCCTCACATGCTCCAGGCCTTTGCGTTCAAAGTCAGTGTGTGCTCCGTTCCCCGGATTGATGGGCCACAGTCCGATGAGCTGATACCGCACCTTCGTGCCCGTGAGAGCGCCAAGCTCGCTCGATTCGTTCAACAATTGTGCAGACAATGGGAGGGTATGGGCGATGCGCCAGTCTTCCGAGGCGACCCTCTCCCCCTGCTTCTGCAAACGTTCGACGACTTGCGTGGTGTAGAACGCCCGGCCTGCTTGAATGACGGCGTGGATATCGTCCGCGACGGTTTCAACGGGAATGCTGATCTGAACTCCGGCATCCTTCGCACGGGCAGAACCGCTCACCAGTCCAATCATGCCGACCGTGACAACCAGTGCCCACAGAGTGAACCTTGTGTCCATCATGGTGTTCTCTTGTTATTTAGATTTAGCCCCACCCGCCTGGCATGTGCCGCCCCTCGCTGCATCGAAAGATCCTGCCAAGTGTTCATGCGACAGTGCTCGAAACGAGTCGCGTCCGTGTATAAGCCCGCAGTCCAATTGAATCGACTCAGGGTCTCAGTATTCTTCTGTCTTCGATTCTGATGCCGGGCCACGAGACAAGCACGGACATGCTCAAGTCGTCTCGGCACGACACGTATCCCCGCGAGGTCGATACTCACGTTCATACCTGTCTATTTGTTTCCGCCGGGCTGAAATGCCACGTCCGTCACTTTGTTTTCTTCGTCCACCAAGAGCACGGCGGCATCGCCTGTGGAGAGCTTTGCCAGCTTCGGCTGAATGAGCGGACGCACCTGGTACGCGTGCGCGTTACCGTCCTCGGTGCGAATGACAATGGTATTATCCTTCAAGGGCTTTAGGATCTTGCCTGCGACCTGGCTAAGGTTGCCCTTGAGAGGAGATTTCTGTTCCCCCAGTTCGGCCGCTCGATGAACTGATTCCACGCTTCCCATCGTGACGTCGACGATCTTATCCAGTTCATCGATGAGGAAAATGACATCGGCCCCGACGGGAATTGAAGCCACCTTGCTTTTCGCGACCGGTCGTATGAGGTGAGACTCTTCTTTCCCCTCCGTCGTACGAATCACCGCCTTATCGGATCCGGTTGGCATCGGTTCGGCGATTTGCCCGCGCACCACACGATGGTGGCTGGCCTCACCAGGCAGATGCACATCGACCAGCAGATTTTGGTCATTGACGGTGATCTCGACCAGATCTCCCGTTTTGAGTTCCGTTAGTCCCTTCTCTTTCCGCACGTTCATGGGGATATACCGATACTCCAACTCACCAACATTGATTTTTGCCTGGTCGCTTCGGATTTCCGCTACCGTGCCAAGAAGCACCCGGTCTCCGGAAAGAAGCTGAGGCTCAGTCCCCGTTACCTCAGAAGCGGCATCAGCAACGGGTACCGTTCCGATGAGCCAGACTGTGAGCATCACTAGTCGCCATAGAGCCTGTTGTGTCATACACTCTCCTTTCGATTCCGCGAGATCAGAAATGATTGATGGTAATGGCTGCTGCGTTTGTATCGCCGGGTATTCCTTATGTTAACTTTTGGGGGCAGACCAAGCTCCTGTGTTATGGCCAGTAGAGAGCCGTGGCTCTCACAAACCCGAAGACGATATCCCGGCGAGATACCACGCCTATGAGGGCGTTGCCTTTCACAACCGGCACTCGGATCAAGTGCCGCTCTTGAAGCAGATGAACCACATCCTTGACCAGGATCTCTTCAGTGACAGTGACGACGTCGCACGTCATGATGTCCGTCGCGGTCAGTTCACCGAGGTCTTTGCCCTCCTCCATCACCCGCAACAGATCGAATTCACCCACCAGGCCAACGAGCGTCCGATCTTCTTCGACGACAGGGAGGCTCCCCACGTCTCGCTCTGCCAGTAGGTTCGCGATCGTGTAGCCCTTTGTCTGCGGGCTGACCGTGAAGACCGCATCTTCCATCACGTCCCGAACCGTCAAGGTCTTGAGGTCATGGGCACTCGTGAAATACGCTGCCTTTCTCATCGCGACGCCTTACTCGGTCTCCTGCTGCTGCGGCGTCCTGGCATCCGTCGCCACAAACCGTTTCGTCTCATCATGATTCCCTCCTGATCTTAGAGATTCTTCCTCAGCCGCACGACCTTCCCCCACACCTCGTCCTGGTTTCGTCAACGGAAGGTCGTCATACTTCCGGTTCAGGGGATGGAGCATGCAGTGGCTGCCGATGCGTTTGACTTGTCGAAGGAGAATGACGTCCTGGTGTTCATCCGGACTTTTGGCAATGACATAGTCTCCAGGCTTCCACTCGAGATCAGGATTCACAAAAATCATCTCCCCTTCGCTGAACAGGGGCTCCATCGAGTCGTCTTGGACTTTCAAGGCGAAGGTGCGCGTCCCCGACACGTCCGTCGCCTCGATCAGTGCTTCAGCCTGGATGACCCCAGGAAGGGTTTTGCGTGTGACGATCTGGCCCATATGCTGCCAATGCAGCAGGGGGAACTTCCGGATGTGACCCGCCGCCGTATGCTGGGTGCTCCCTGGGAGTTCAACCATCGTTCTTGCGCGCGCCGCTCGCCGGTCCGAAGGAAATCCACATCCATCCGAAAATACCGCGCAAATTGTTCCCAGATGTCAGGGTCTTTTGGATCCTTGCCGGAAAGGATATTTATGATCGTTCGCAGAGGGACTCGAACAGCCGAGGCCAATTCCTTTTCCGTCATCCCTTCCCCTAATTCTCGATGAATCAGGCTCTTCAGGTTCATTGTGGCGATTCCTATAGTCCCTCAGTGCATGGATTCGATACTCGTCACCTGTCACTTTGTATCCAATTCGCGATGTCCAGATATAGTTTCATAGTGACTTTCCCACCGCATCGACCGCGTCACGATCATGCTGATCTCCTGACCGGTCGGGCTTACCTCATCTTCGCCTGCTCGCAGGACTAATCCCGCTCCCATGCCATAACCGTTTCTCTGACGAACGTGTGGAAGCAGCGGGGAAGATGACCGATCACCTTCTTCTGCATGGCAAAATCCTCTTCGTTCGCCCGGAGCCCATGCTTCTGAAAGAACTCGTACATAGGTTTCAGATCTGGGACCAACCAATCTGGCAGCGTACCCATCACCTTTTTCTCCCAGTCCTCCAAGTCGTTTCCGCCGTAACGGACTACGCGTCCGAGGGAGCGGCGGTAGATGTCCGCCACCTCCTGACCCGTCAGGACCTCCATGCCGATCACTGGATAACATTGGAACTCATGTCCAGATTGGGTCAGGGTATTGACCACGGCATCCGCGATATCGCGCACGTCGACGCGATTGAGGCCGATGTCTCCGATCGGTTGCGGATAGATCCCTTCCTCCAGAATCGACTCGCGATACACCAGATCGTTCTGAAAAAAGTTATTGGCCATGATCAGGGTGAACGCCATCCCCGAATCTCTGAGGGCCTTGTGGATCTCCATCTTGGCCTTGAAGTGAGGAATGTGCGGAGCCTGCTCCACATGATGCGCCGACAGATACACGAGGTGCCGAACCCCAGCCCGGTTCGCCGCTGCCACGGCCGCCAACCCTTCTTCTCTTTCCGTCGGGCTGAGCGGTGAGACCAGAAACACGCAATCGATCCCTTTCATCGCCCACCGCAGAGTCTCCGGTTTGCGCAAATCTCCAATGATGCCGCTGGCTCCAAGCGGGAGGACATCGGCATGGTCAGCCGAGCGGGTCAAGACGCGCACCGCTTCTCCCTTTGTGAGGAGACCGCGTACCACGTGACCGCCAACCATTCCATTTCCGCCGACGACCAAAATGCTCATAATGTGGTTTCCATCCGCTACCTGTTTTGGCTTATTCACGGAAACTCCCATCCGTGTTCCTTAGAGGTCATAACGGCCGGCGGCTTCGGGCTGATATAGAATGTGTTGGATTCGGACTTTCCGCTCTCCAGCCGGCACCAGCCAGTCCACTGTGTCACCAGTTCGGTAGCCAAGAATGGCAGTGCCGATCGGAGCAAGAATCGAAATTTTATTCTCCCCAATCACCGCATCGGACGGGAACACGAGGGTATAGGTGTTTTCCTCGCCCGTCCCCATCTCCTTGAGGCAAACACGAGAGTTCATGGTGACCACGTTATGAGGAATCGCCGTGGAGTCCACGACATGTGCCCGGTCCAGCTCATTCTCCAAACTCTCCAAGTAGTCGCGATCTCGCTCTTTAAAACTGATGCCGACCTGCAGGAGTTCCTTCAGACGGGCAAAGTCGAACTTGGTGATGTAGATGTCACGCGGGTCCATGATTGATGCTCCTCTCCTCTCATTGCCATAGCTGTCTCAGAAATCACACGGCGATGACCGGGACTGAACTTTGGGCTTCGGACGGTCAGCACGGGACACGTCGCCTGGCACAGCACCGCTTCCGCCATGCTCCCGAAGCGCCGTATCGACAGGTCCCGCCGTCCATGAGTTCCCATGACGATCAGATCGCATTGTCGCTGCAACGCACAGGCGAGAATAGAATCTGACGGGATTCCTCCGCAGACCACGGGGTCCGCCGAAAGCCCGAATGATTTGACTAACGTGGCTAATTCCGCCAAGTGGGCTTCCCAATGCGTACGTTTCGCCGGTTCTTGTTCAATCTGCCCCAACCCCAACTCGAGGTCGTGGTACACCGGCTCGAGCACGTGCAGAAGCGTCAATGTCGCTCCCAATCTGTTGGCGAATTGAATGGCGTACTTGAGCGACGCCAAGGACGGGCTCGAGAAATCGACCGGCACCAGGATATGTTGAATGGAAACAGGCGATTGGACCGCCGTGGGGTTCCGAAGGGCTCCTCCGCGAACGCCCCGGACTGCCAGGACCGGACAGGGTGCGGTTTTCGTCACCCATTCGGTCGTACTGCCAAGGAGCACAGAATCCAAGCGGACCTGCCCGTGTGCTCCCAGTACGACCAAATCGACGCCACACTCTTTCGCGGTCAGGTTGATCTGCTCGCTCGGAATGCCCCTCACCTGGCGCATGGTCGCTGCCACTCCGTTACGCGCGATCTGTTTTTGTATCTCATCGAGTTGTGGAGTCACATCCTTGTGAATCCGCTCGAGGGACGAGACGATGGCCGCGTTCGATGGCATCCATGCAGAACCTTCCAGGACGTGCAGAACGTCCAAGCCCGCGTCCCACGCCAGGGCAAGAGAGGTCGCATACTCCTGAGCGCGTGCGGCACAATCAGAATAGTCCGTTGCGAAGAGGATTCGTGTCATCAATTGAGCATTCATCGGTTCTCCTTTGAGAGAGACTCTCCGGGTGATTCATTCTTCTCTATGGCTTCCTCCGCGCAACGTGCCGTATTCCTCAGCTCCACTGCTCTAGCGAGTCACGATCTGTTCGTCATCACGAACAGAAGAAGAACCCAGCACCTGTCGCTGTTGGTCGTCGCTCCCGAACGGAGAACTCGTCTGCTCGACAGGAACCGCCAGCCGTTTCCCGATCTTCTCGAGGCCCGACAAGATACGTTCCGGATTTCCCCAGTCACTCCAGTGGACATCCCTCATTTCCATGACCGCAAGCCACTCCGGCACGCATTGGAGCAAGTGCGAAGAGAAGTTCCGACGCGGCATGGCTTCATAGATCGCGTCGAGGACCCTCAGTTCTTCGGCGGTATCGATCGCCTCTTTCAGCTGTTCGAAGAGTGACATCATCTCGGGAAAGCACTTCCATCCCAAGGTCCAGAGTTCTCTTCCTCTGGCCGCAAGTATCATGGTATTCCACAGGCTGCCGGTGGCCTTGATTTCGCGAGCAGTGGTCTCGTCCGGTTTTTCAAAGAACGTCTCCACAGCTTGGATGAGCAGGGTTCCCTGTCCGACCCAGAAATTGTCCCGGCTTGATCCACCCATACTCCAGCTCCAGGCTGTCCGGTTTAGCTGCGAGTAAGACCGGCCGACCTCCCAGCCTATTGCTTCCCCACACCGCATGATTTACAGCGATAGAAACGACTCTTCCGGGTAGATGAAATGATCCGAGGGATAGAGCACCACGGTCGCCTGCGGATCACGCGCCAAGATATAGGTAAGGGGCAGAAAAACGCCGGCGGCCGTGTCCATGTTCTTTGGCTGCAACAGCACCATGCCGGCGGGCCGTGCCATCGAGCTGAGGCCAGACCTCATGTTGATGGTGCCGGGCCGCTACCACGACCACGCGCTCCCAGGGAGTCAGTCTGGCCGCGCGGTCGAGCGTGTGCTGGAACATTGAACGGGACCCGACGAACGCACAGTATTGTTTCGGTTTCCCATAGCCGAGCCAACGCCGGATGAATTCCTTGGTCCGCACCCCGTCACCACCTGCCAGTACAATCGACCACAAGTTCCCTCGTTCATCTCCCCGCTCCATTTCGTCCTCCTGTTCGTTTTTAAACGACCGTCCACTACGACTTGTTTCCTCTCCTTGCTTGCTATGGATCATGCGGCTTTCGTCGGGAGTTCCATGCTCGCGGAAAGCGTCGCGGTGCATTCGCCTCACGGGATCGTTCGCGACCGACGGTCGGATATTGATTCTGCACAATCACGGGGTCGACACGGTTGCCGCATTGCACACAGCGAAGGACCTCGGCGTTGTGTTCGCCGGTGTTCGCCAAGTCATAGCACCAGTCGTTCACGAGCAAGCCTGCGCAACGAGCGCAAGATCTCGTGTAGAACTGTTCGCTTGCCGGAAGGGACCGAATGGCATGTCCATTCCCGCCCTGTGGGACAGTTCCGCCTCGCGTTGCTTCTCTTGATTCCATCCTTCGTTCCATGTTTCAGCCTCCGGTTCTTCGATGCTATGTGCGCTTGGATTCAGAACGTCAAGTGTCCTTAGCTGTTGGTGCCACTGTAGCCCCCTCACATGATCGGTCCATGAACGGATCATGAAGAATTCTTCATCATCCTGAATTGTCT
>CAVSOJ010000013.1:0-40788 GCA_963729585.1 Nitrospirota bacterium | reverse complement strand
CAGGTTTTGACGGCGGGCGCCGAACCTAGACCGACTCAGTGACGAGCCCCTTCCATCCCCACAGGCCGCTCGTGCTGGCCCCCTGACTTTTTGAGTGAGTGGAGGAACTCCCCCAGGACTCTCCGAAAGCTATCGGAATCTTCAGCCATGATGAAGTGGCCTGTCTCGAATGTCACCATGCGGGAGCCGGCAATTTGTGCCTGAATTCCTGCCGCGATGGCCGGTGTGGCCACGTCGTCTTTGGCTCCGACCATGATGAGCGTGGGTGCGGTGATCGCGGAGAGCTGATCGTGCTTATTGAAGACGGACATCGAGGTCAGGGCCTCACGGAGGACCGAGGCATTCCACGTGGGAATACGGTCGAGCAGCGGCTGATACAACGTCGGGTCCGTGCCGCGAGGAAAGCTTTCCACGAGAATCTTCTTGGACACGTCGGCGTTCGTGCGCGGGTTACCGATCGACGGAAGATCCCGATCGAGAATCATCGCGCCATCAGTGGTCGAAACCAATACGAGCGCTTTTACGCGTGAAGGATACTCCAAGGCGAGCTGCTGGAGGATCATGCCGCCCATCGACACACCGACCCACACGGGCTTCTCGATCTTCAACTGATCTGCGAGCGCGATCAGGTCCTTCACAAATTGCGAGATGTTAGACCCAGTGGGAGTCTTCTCGGAATCGCCATAACCACGGAGATCGACAGCAATGCCGCGATATTCAGGGGAGTAGACGGCCAGATACTTCGGGAAGATGTTACTGGTGGTCACGACTCCATGGACGTAGATCACCGGGTCGCCCGTTCCGGCCTCGAGAATACTCAGCGTCACGCCATCCAGTGAAACAGAGCGGCGGGTCGCTTGTGCCGGCTGGGCGGTCGTCTGTCCCGTTGAAGTATGGCCCCTCATCGCATGGCCGGATGAAGGTCCAGTTGAGGTCCCGGCACAACCGGCGAAGAGTACGAGTGCCCCGAGTACGAAGAGTCCGGATCTTGTCATGTCGTCCTCCTTGGAATTATCGTGCACTCACCACAAGGCCGTTACCTTCCTATGGTGTCGAGTTCGTCCCGCAACTGGAACTTGAGGGAGGCATACTCTTTCATGCAGTAAGCAAGCAGACGTTCGGAGCCGAAGAGCATGACCATACGGCCGTCCCGGTCCACGAGCCGACGTGTGTCCTGCGGCCAGTAGATGCGGGCGATCACGTCCGGATCGCCGCTGACCCAGCGGGCCAGGACAAAGGGCATCCGCTCGACGAGGGTCTTGACCCCATACTCGGTCTCAAGACGCGAGGCGACGACATCGAACTGGAGTTCTCCCACGGCGGCCAAGACCGGCTCCCGGCGCACATGATCGGGTGAATACAACACCTGCATTACTCCCTCTTCTTCGAGCTGCTGGAGCCCCTTCTGGAACTGCTTCTGCTTCGTGAGGTCCTGGCTTCGAAGCACTCCAAAGCACTCAGGAGGAAATTGCGGAATTGCATCGAAGGAGCGGGGGTTGCCGGAGGAGAGGGTGTCGCCAATGGCAAAGAGGCCTGGGTTTACCAGCCCGACGACATCGCCTGGATAGGCCTCCTCAATTGTCTCCCGGTCACGGCCGAAGAGCCGGTGCGGTCTGGTCATCCGAATCTTGCGGTCCAGCCGAGCATGATGGACCATCATATCCTTCTCAAAGCGGCCCGACACGATACGCAAAAACGCCATCCGATCGCGATGTTGAGGGTCCATGTTCGCCTGGATCTTGAAGACAAAGCCGGAGAACTTGTCATCCGTCGGCTGCACCAGCCCCTCTGAACTCATGCGCGGGCCAGGCGGGGGCGCGAGCTGGAGGAAGGCATTCAGGAAGGGCTCGACGCCGAAGTTCGTCAGGGCGCTCCCGAAGAAAACCGGCGTGAGTTGTCCGGCGAGAAAGCGGTCGCGATCGAATTTCGTGCCCGCGCCAGTCAGCAAGGCGATCTCTTCCTGTAATGGGCCATAGGCCTCTCCTAGCGTCTCCGCCAGGCTTGGGTGGGGGAAGGCTTCCACTCGCATCGGCGCCCGTTTCTGGTTATGCAGCGTCCGTTGAAAGAATAGGACTTGGGGGTCCTGAAGATCGTAGAGCCCCTGAAACCCGGACCCTTCTCCGATAGGCCAATTGAACGGGACCGCCGTCATGCCCAGCGTCTGCTCGATCTCTTCGAGGAGTTCGTACGGATGGCGGCCCGGCTGATCCATCTTGTTGATGAAGGTCATGATCGGGATGTTGCGTTTGCGACAGACGGCGAAGAGTTTCTTTGTCTGAGGCTCGATGCCCTTGGCGCTGTCGAGGACCATGACCGCGCTATCCACTGCCATGAGTGTGCGGTACGTGTCTTCGCTGAAATCCTGGTGCCCCGGCGTGTCGAGCAGGTTTACCCGCACACCCTGGTAATCGAACTGGAGCGCGGTGGAGGTGATGGAAATCCCTCGTGCTTGCTCCAGCTCCATCCAGTCCGACTTCGCCGCTCGCTGATGGGACCGCGCTTGCACCGCTCCCGCCAGGTGCACCGCGCCTGCATATAAGAGGAGCTTTTCCGTCAGCGTGGTTTTTCCCGCATCCGGGTGCGAAATAATGGCAAATGTGCGCCGCCTGGCCACTTCTCGCGCCAACTCATCGGACAGGGACTTCTCAATAGGCAAAGACATAGACGTTCCTTCTCTTATTCGAGCAACTCATCAAGATACCATGTTGAGGTATGAGGGAATGTTTTAGCATCTGGCAAAGGAGAAAACTACAGGTAGGGGGAGAGGAGGGTGGCCAATTGGTCTTCTGTGCTCGCGCAACGCGCGATCGCAGACTCCCTCATTGGAGGGCGCGCAATAGGAGACCAATCAGGCCACCCGAGGATATATAGTCTCCTCGGTCTATCGCGTGATTACTTCGACGGTTTCGTTTTGTCCTGGCTTTTCTGGTAGTCCGGGAGGGGCACCCCGTAATACTCGTATATGATCACCTGCTGCTCATCGAGATTAGGCCAGTTGTTCTTGTCGAAGCCCGGTGCTTGTTTGAGGTCCTTTTTGCTTACGTCCAACTTGATCTTCTTATCGGCTTGATCCAACTCCAGGGCCTCCCAGGGCACCGCAAAATATTTATCCCCGATTCCGGCAAATCCCCCAAAATCGAGTACGGCGTAATCAATACCGCCCTCCTCTGGATCGATCACTAAATCTCTAATACTCCCCAGCGATTTGCCATCGGTCCCTTGCACCTTCATGCCCAGTAGCTCGCTGGCCTTCAATACGCCACTTTTATCCCGGGCGTGAGCAGAAAGCGTGAATGCACCGACCATTGTGAGTACACAAGCTCCCCAAAGAAATGTCCGTATCGCCTGCTTCCAATTGTCGCCTGTCTCCATAAAGAAGGGCCTCCTACGCCCTACGCCCGAGAATTTGCGCTTTAGGTTTCTCAACCCGCATTATTACGACGAAGAAACCAAAGAAGGTATAGAACTGTCAATGCTAAAAAATGTGCGAACACTTCCTGACCCGAATCTCCTCTTTCTGGTCAGTCGTTAGGCAGAAGGCTAGGCCGTTCCGCGGAGAAGTGTCAACAATCGGCAGAAGGAAGGGGGGTAGGGGGATCCTCGTGCAGGAGAGACTGGAGGATAGGCTGCCCTCCTTGCGCCATTTATCGATCATGCAACCTGGTTGAGCAGTTCCGCGCGACATATACCGTTCGAAAATGCGATGAGTCTCCCAAGGTTTGCCGTTATGCTCTCCCATCTTCCTGTTCTTGCTTTCTCTTACACATTCGTGGCCGTGGTCTCTAATCCAATTACGAAGGGGGACTAAGACTTGCACATATTCCGGCTTACCTTCTATTCAGGGCAAGGAGGACTTATGCTGCGCCAGGAGCTTGTCGCTGAACGGATTCTCGAAGTGGTGAGAGCTCATCATGAATGTGCATTATACGAGTTAATACTTAGCCTGCCGGAGTTGAGTTGGTTCGAGATATTTGACGAAGTGAATCGCTTGAATCGATCAGGTCGGTTGCGACTGAGCCAGAGTAGTTTAGGGCTGACGACCATACTTCAAGCGCTCTGAAGGGGATGTTGAGCCTGAGTTTCATTCATTAGATGGTATTCATGGTTTTCCACAGGCTGAGCTAGGCTTGTGCCTGTCAGTCGCGTGGGCCGTTCCGGAAAGAGCACGATAGGCGTTGTTGTTTGTTTTATCCGAGTTTGTGAGCTGTGGATCTGCTTGTATCTTACGAATGAATCGACTGTTGGAGTGATGTGTCGACTATCGAAGACGCGGTCGTACAAAATCAGTCAATGACTGTCGAGCTGACGCCAATACCTTGGCTTACAGATCAGCGACTTTTACCACGGTCCCGCCTAACGCTCAATCCCATCCATGACCTGAGTGAAGCATTGTGGACAGTAAGTATGAGTGAGGAGGCAATCGGCTGGATCCAGTCCATGTGTCTGTCGATAGGTCCGTTGGGTCACCCAGCGTTCATCATCGACGGAAGGTCCGGTCTCGTCGCGAAGGAGTCCGCAGATGCAACAGATTCCGACCGGAGACGTCTCTCTATTCGGATAAGAAGGTGCCTCATGAATTATCTGAGCGAACAGGGTTTCCACAGCCATCCGCTACCTCCTTAATAAGCGTTCATGCAAGACATTGAACAGCGCCGTGAGGTGCTATTCCTAATTATGAAACCCATTTTAACGGTTATTTGGCCGCTCATCGCACTAGGAATCACCCTAGCTCTCGCCAGGAATACCACTAGGCCATATTTCGCCATCAAAAGGCAGAATGGTCGGGTCAGGGTAGAGGAAAAATGTATCCACAAATACTCGAAGTTTAGATTGACTATTAAGGAATATAGGGCTTGGTCAGATCATTATTCACCCGGTTATTGTCTGCGTTGACATCGATTCCTCCAGCGGCTGGGGGTTTATTGAGATTGGTATATTGGAACGTACCGAAGGGCTGGATCTGCTCGTCGGAAGGCAATTGCTTGCGGTTCCAGCCCCCGCCGAGCGCGCGGATGAGAGCCACTGAGGATCTCAGCAGTTCAGCCTTGACCTCCACCGAATCGATGCGCGCCGTCAGCGTGTTGACCTGCGCGTAAATGAGCTCAAGGCTGGAAACCAGACCGCCCTGATAGAGCTCCATGGTCAGATTTTGCGTTTTAAGCGTGGCCCCGACGGCGGCGTCTTGCCGATTGGCCGCGAGGGTCAGCCGGTTGGTCAGGCTCAAGTTGTTCTCGACTTCGCGAAAGGCGTTGAGCACCGTCGAACGGTATCGGTCTTCCGTCTCGCGATAGGCCGACCAGGACTGCTGCAATTGGGCGCGGCGATAACCGCCTTGGAAGATCGGCAGCGAAACAGTGGCGCCGTAGGACCAGAAGCTATTGGCAAGCGAGACCAGATTGAAGCCGGCATCTTCGATACCCTCCGCCAGCCCGGAACCTCACATCGGGGTAAAACGCGGCGCGGGCAATGCCGATGGCGCGGTTCGCCTGCGCCATCCGGCGCTCCATCCCGGCGATGTCCGGTCGCCGCTCCAGCAAGGTGGAGGGGATGGTTCGCGGAATCGCGAAATTCGCCACGCGAAGTTCGTCGACCGGCTCGATCTTGAAACTGGCCGGCGCCATATTGAGAAGGATGGCGATCGCTTGTTCCGTCACTTGGCGTTGGCCTTGAATCTGGGCGTAATTTCGTCTCCGTGCTGAACAACAAGGATTCGACGCGGGCGACGTCGAGCGCGGATGCGATCGCGCCGGCGAACTGGGCGTTGACGAGGTCGAGCGACTGTGTGTAGAGGTCGATCGATTGGGTATAGATCGCAGTCTGCGCGTCGTATCCGCGCAGCGTGAAATAGTTCGCCGCAATTTCCGCCTGCAGGCTGAGGCGCGCGAGCCCATAGTCAGCGGCGCGCTCTTCGGCGCGGTAGAGTTCAACGCGCGTGGCATTGCGAAGCGCCGACCAAAAATCGGGCTCCCAGGACGCAATCCCCCCAACGTGTACACGTCGAGCCGAATTGTCGAAATATCCGGGGAACGAAACAGAGCATCGACGGATTGTCTATTGTCCGAGGCGCCGAAACCCACGCCGGCTTGAGGAAGGTACTGCGACCGGGCCTTCATCATCACATCGCGGGCCTGGACGAACCGCTCGGCGGCGGCCTGCAGATCCGGATTGGCCGCCATGGCCTGTTCTTCGAGCTTGTTCAGGATCGGATCGTTATAACATCGTCCACCAATCCGGGCGCAATTCACCATCCGACGGCTTCGCCTCGACGAAGGGACTCGACCCATGCCATGAGGCGGGGACGACGTATTCAGGCGGTTCATAGGTGGGAGCCAGATCGACCGCCGGGAACCAATTACACGCCGGCAAGGTGAGCGTCAGCAGCACAGGCCGCTGTACCACATGCTGCCTTGAAAGATTCGTGATATTTCCGAAGGCATTCGTAAGCGCTCATCTATCATGAGTAAGCGCCGTCATTTTGTCCGGTGTCCGGTGGTGCTGGAATTTCCATCGGTGCTGGAGCTTCCTTTGACACGGGAGTTCGTTCGACACAGGAGGCTCCATGGGCACGGGCGATTCTTTCGAGGGAGCCGCTTCTTTTGACGCGGGTGCCTGGTTGTCGACGAGGTCATAACCGGGCGCCGGCGTGACGATGCGCACCTTGTCGCCTTCGAGCAACGCGGCGCTCGGGTTGTTCACGATGCGGTCGCTCGCGGAAATCCCCTCTGCCACTTCGACGGCGTTGTCGAGGAGTTTGCTCACGGTGATTGGTTGTAAGTGCACTCGGTCGTCCTCCGTCACCACGGCCACTTGCGTGCCGTGCTCCTGGAACACCAACGCGGTGGACGGAATCGTGTGTACTTTCCTATCGACCGGCGCCGTGAGGTGCACCTTGGCATAGGAGCCTGGCCAGAGGGCCCTGTCCTCGTTGTCGATCGTGAAGACGGTGATCGCGGTGCGCGTGCTCACGTCGAATCCACGGGCGACGGTCAGGAATTTGGCGGTGAAATGACGATTGGGCAATTGCGGCACCGTCACGTCGGCCGTCAGGCCCGGCTGGAGGAAGGGCCCGAACGACTCCGGCACGGAGACAAAGAGGCGCAGCATGCTGACGTCGGCCACCGTAAAGAGATTGCTGACCGCATTGGGGCCGCTGATCGTGCCTTCCTTATTGACGTAGTCACCGACGTTGATGTTGCGCTGGGTCACGACGCCGTCATAGGGCGCGACGATGGTTTTGAACCGAATCAACGCCTCGAAGTTCCTGACGTTCTGCTCCGCTGCCTTGACCTTCGCCGCTTCGGCTTTCGCGTTGGCTACCTGCACCGAGATCGACTGCTCGGAGACCGCATGGTTTTTGCGCAGCGCCACCCAGCGCTTCGCGGTCATGTCGGCGAGAGCATATTTGGCGCGCTCCGACTGCCAGATCCGCCTTGGCCTGCGCATATTGGGCGTCGAGCGCCGGCGCGTTGATTTCGGCGAGGATATCGCCCTTCTTCACCAGCGCGCCGTAATCCTTGTACCACATCTTCACATAGCCCGAGACCTGCGCGTAGATCGGCGCCTGAAACCAAGCCTGAACATTGCCGGGGAGCGTAATGGTCTCGGTCGGCGCCACCGGCTTTGGATTGATGACGGCCACAGTGGGGACGGCGTCTTCGAGCGTCTGCTCGCGCAGCAGAGCGGCGTCGCTTTTGGTCTCATAAATCCGATAGCCGAGGTAGAGCACGCACAGCAGGATCGCTGAGATGACAACGAGCTTTCCACGCAGGATCTTACCCATTATGCATGGTCCTTTTGGCGAGCCGTTCGCCGGGTATAGATCATGGCGTACACGCAGGGCACGAAGAACAGGGTGAAGAAGGTGGCGACGAGTAAGCCGCCGATGACGGCGCGACCCAGCGGCGCATTCGCGGAATACCCTGTCGCCATGGGGACCATCCCGATGATCATGGCCGAGGCCGTCATGAGCACCGGACGGAAGCGGGTCGTTCCGGCTTCGATCGCGGCCCGCAGCGCGTCGCCGTGCTCTTCGAGCCGTTCGCGGGCGTAGGAGACGACGAGGATCGAATTGGCGGTTGCCGTGCCCATCGTCATGATGGCGCCCGTCAGCGCGGGCTCCGAAAGACGCGTATGGGTCAGGAACAACGCCCACGCGATGCCCGCCAGCGCGCCGGGCAAGGCCGTAATGATGATGAAGGGATCCAGCCAGGATTGGAAGTTGACGACGATCAGCAGATAGACCAGCGCGATCGCGGCGAGCAGTCCGAAGATCAGCTCGAAATAGGCGTCGTGCATCAGCGAGGCCTGGCCATGGATTTCGATCGCGGCGCTGCGGGGCAACTCGTCCTTCATGCTCTTGGCAACCTTTTCGACATCCGCCAGCACACCGCCGAGGTCGCGCCCTTCGGCGGACACATAGATGTTGAACAGCGGCATAATGTTCCCGTGCGTGACCACGCCCGGCGTTCCCTCCGCTGAAATGTCGGCCAAATTGCCGAGGAGCTGCATCTCATGTCTCGTTCGAAGAATTGCTCGAGGAATCGACCGGGATGGTCTTGAGACTATTGACGCTGTTGATCTGCGACTGCGGCGTATAGACATTGATCAGGTACGACATGCCGGTACTGGGATCGAGCCAATAGATCTGGTCGACCTGTTGGCTCCCGGCGGTCGTCATGAGCAGATTGTCGGCCATGTCCTTCAGGGTCCTGTTGACACCGAGTCCGAACGTGCGGTTGCCTTCGACCATGAGGGTCGGCGTGCGCATCGTCTGCTGGATCACCACGTCCGCGGCGCCGGGGATCTCGCGAAACTTGCCCACCAATTTGCGGGCGAACTCGTAGTTGGGGTACATGTCCGGGCCGTTGATCTGCACGTCGATCGGCGCAGGCGCGCCGAAGTTGAGAATTTTTGCGGTCAGATCGGACGGCTGGAACGTGAATTCGGTTCCCGGATAGCGCTCCCTCAAGCCCTTGCGGAGAATGCGGCGATAGTCCCACACCGGCGACTTTTCATTCTTCAAGAGGATCGTCAGGTCACAATCCTGGGAGCCGATCGTCGGCGTCGGAATGAAGGCGAGGTTATGCGGTCCGACCGGCAGGCCGCAATTACTGACGACGTTTTCGACCTCACCGGGCAGCAACTCCTCGATGCTGTTGGAGACGAGCGTGGCAATGCGTCCTGACACCTCGATGCGCGTCCCGAGCGGCGCCCGCATATGCATCGTAATGATCCCCGACCTGATCTCGGGGAAATAATCGCGCCCGAGGAAGAAAAAGAGGGACAGGGAGCCCACCGCGATGGCCAGAGAGATCGTGACGAAGGCGTTGCGACGGGCGATCGACCTGTTCGAGCAGCGCACCGTAGCGCTCGCGGAACTGATTGAAGCGGCGCTCGAACCCCTTCTGAAAGCGGACGAAGACGTTCCGCGATGGTTCCGCGCCGGGCTGCCCGTGCTGTTCATGCGGCTGCGACATGGTGACCCTTCATCATATATTTCGCCATGGTCGGCACCAGCGTGCGCGACAGGATGAAGGAGGCGAGCATCGCGATGATGACCGCCTCCGCCATGGGCTTGAACAGGTAGCCGGCGACGCCGCCGAGCTCGAAGAGCGGGAGCCAGACGATCGCGATGCAGAGGGTGGCGACGAGCGTCGGGACGACGATCTGATTGGCGGCGTCGATGATGGCCTGTTCGAGCGGCTTGCCCATTTCGATATGGCGATCGATATTCTCGATCATCACGGTCGCGTCGTCGACCAGAATGCCGACGGCCAGCGCCAACCCGCCCAAGGTCATGACATTGATCGTCTCTTCGAGCAGATGCAGGCCGATGATGGCGGTCAGGATGGAGAGCGGGATCGAGGTCCAGACGATGACCGTGGCCCGCCATGAGCCGAGCAGCAACAGCACGATGAGGCCGACCAGCGCACCGGCCATCAGCATTTCATGCAGGACGTCCGAGATCGAATCCTTCACGAAGGTCGAGGCGTCGTCGAGGAGCTTGATCTTCACGCCCTCCGGAGAGATTTGCTCGGCGCGCGGGATCATCTTCTTGATCCCATCGACCACGTCGAGGGTCGAGGCCTCCGTGCTCTTCATCGCGACGAGGATGACGGTCTGTTTGCCCTTCACCAGCACCGCGTTCTGTTGCACCCGGCCCATGAGCTGCACCGTGGCGACGTCGCGCAGATAGATGAACGCGTTGCCTTCCCGCTTGATCGGGATATCGCTGAAATGCTCGATCTTCAACGGTGACGCGTTCGTCAGGACGATCCAGTCGGTCTGCTTGATCTTGATGTCGCCGGCCGGCAGCACGAGGTATTGCTTCATGAGGACATCGTGAATGTCCGCCGGAGTGAGGTGACGGGCGAGCAATTTCTGCTGATCGAGGTTGACCATGACCTGCATGTCCTGGCCGCCGTATGGGTGCGGCAGGACTATCCCCGGGTACCGTCACGAGCAGGGGGCGGATTCGCATGTAGACGAGATTATAGAGCTCCGCGGGCGTCATCGTGTCGGAGCTGATTTGGAGCATGGCCACCGGTATGGAGGATGGTGCGAGACGCATGACCATGGGCGGGGAAATATCGGGCGGCAGCGCCTTGACGACGTTCTGCGCAATGCCCACGATATCCGCTTCGGCCCTGCCCACGTCGACTCCGTCCTGGAGATAAATATTGGTGATGCTGCTGCCGAAGTAGGAGTGGCTATGGATGTACTTGATGCCTTCCACCGTCGAGGTCAGGAAGCGTTCGAACAGATACGTGATGCGCCCTTCCACCTGCTGCGGCAGCAGGCCGGCGTAGACCCAGACCACGGAGGTGACGGGAATCGTGATATTCGGGAAGATGTCGGTCGGCATGTGGAGCACCGTCTTGGCTCCCCAACAGCACGATGAGGATGGACATGACGACGAAGGTGTAGGGCCTGCGGAGGGCAATGAGGACAATGGCATTCATGCGCGAACTCCGCCCGAAGTGGTGTGAGTTTTCATAAAGTGGATACAGCCCACCGGCCCCTCATCGTCCCGCCAGCCGTGAGGTCCCCTTATAGACGATTTGTGTGAATTCGAAGAGAATCGAGAGCAACGGAATCGCGACAACCAGGTAGAAGAAGAGCAGCGGATTGGTGAGTTTGTGTATGAAGTTGCTAGGTGACGCGTGAGGCATGGATAGCCTTCCTCATGGTCCTGGCTACAGGTCCTGAGCCAAGAAGATTATTAATCGTAATAAAGCGTTGATTTGCAACTGGGAGTTACACTAGTCGGCTGTTCTTCCCGCAGTCCTGGAAAGATCCGTTCAAGGGCCCCAGACAGACCAGTTGGACATGGGTCACTCCTTCGATGACACGGGATCAAACCCATGTTTAAGCAGGAGTTTTTGAATGCGTGGGCTCATCATGAAATCGAGGAATTCTTCCGCATTATCGAGTGAGGCTTCCCGACAGGTCCAGACCATCGATTCTCCAAGCTGAATAGCCGTATACTTTCCAGCCGGGGTTTCATCAATGATGCGCATTTGCCCGCTATTGATCGCATCCGACCGATAGATAATGCCCACGTCAGCCCTTCTCGTAGTAATGAGACTCATGACATCCACACTGTGTTGCCCGTAGATAAGATTGGAAGCGTACTTATATGCGGGATCGAGCGATGTGAGCGTCCGGGCCGTGATTTCGCCCAATACAGACGTCTTAGGATCGCCGAGGGCGATGCGTACCCGATTCGGCAATACATCGTGAAAGGATATCGATGATGTCACGGAGGCCGCTGACATGACGAGCACAAGAGAGGTCTGCGCGTAGATCCGAGGTTTCCTCTTCAGGGTCAACCCTTTCTTGTACAATTTCTCGACTTCCTCAAACGAGGCTGGGAAAAACACATCGATCGGCTCTCCATTTTCAATCTGACGACTTAGCGTTTGGGAAGAACCGTACACCACATGGACAGGCACTGCATATTCCTTCTCAAACATCGTTATGATTTCGTTGAATGCCGGCTTCAAACTGTAGGCCGCTGCAATGTTCAAAGTTTCAGCTTGAGCGTGCGCTCCGGTTGCAACAATACTTGTGAGTCCGATTGCGACCGCCGTTGCCATACTGAATTTCCAAATTCTCACCGAGTGCTCCTTTCCCTGAGTAGTGAGGGGCCTCAGCTGCAGGCCATTGCTATAGAACATCGCAAGATCAATACCAATCGAACCATTCATCCGATAGTTCTTAGGAAATCCTCCGAATCGGCACATATTTAACGATTTCTCTGTGACGTCATGCCCCCACGCACAATCCACTTTTCTGAGAAAATCGTGAGATTTCGCACGGTGCGCGCGGTGTGCAAATGAGCATCTCGACTCTTCATGACCTGCCGTCCGGAACTCATAATCTCACATGAACCGGGGTAGCTAGCTACAGCAATCCCTTCGATCTCCGGGAGGAAGCCCGCATCATCAACACGGGTATAGAGGCCGTCAGAAACCAATGTCCGAATGACCATTGAGACGCACAGCCTGAGGAGCAACAAGTCGAGGGGGCGGGGGGAGAGGGCGGGTACCCTAATGCACCGGCCCATCCTAACTGAAATGGTTCCTGGAACATTTATCAGGGGCTAGGAAGAAGACCGCACGATCACTGCTTGCTACAGGCAACTTTCCAAAGAGTAAGACCAAGGCTACCCGGCACTACTGGTTCCCACTGCTGTTCATCCAAGTTGCTATAGACCACCTTGCCGCTTGCCTCATTGCCCGAGAAGTCCGTGACCCCAACTACTCGACTGAGCCCTGCTTCGCAGTTGAATTCGTCTTGCGCTTTGGTAGACCGTAACGGTCCACCCCGACCGGCTTGTGTGATCTTGGAGTCGTACAAAACCCACAACTCAACCAGGTCTCCTTTTTTGCGAATGCTGTCCGGATCGATAGATACGGTCGTGGATAGTTGGTTAATTTCGTAAACCGGCATCCACTCCGCATTTGCTGGTTCGATACTCAGGAGAAGGAAGGGCAGCATCAGAAGCAGTTGTTTCATTTGAGTCCTCCGGGCAACGGCAGACAGGGCGACGAGCATGCTTGGAAATTATGTTTGGAAGAACACCTGCCTGCATTCTTATCCCTTGCGGGATAAGCAATATTCTGTCTTGACCAACGTTGAGATGACCGTGGTAATTCGCTCTGCCACCATCGGCTTGGGCGTACCAAAATCAACCCCGAACTTAGACCCCTTGACCCATTGCACGACAGCGTGGTCGATCCGCAACGGCTCCGAGTCCCCCGGCACAAAAATTTGCAGCGCGAGGGAGATCCCGACTGAGACCGGTGCATTCCCAGTCATAAAACTCCCGCTCAGCGAAAAATCTTCGATCATTCCTTCCCCAATAAACCCGTTCCCCAAGTACAGCATTGGCACCAATTTCTTGAACCGGTGATTCTTCCGCATCACAAATCCAGCCATGTTGTATTCATCCTCCCTGGGTCATGCTCACATGCCTCGAATACCTTGGATCGCCGCGTTTTATGCGTCGGCCTATGGGATTTTGGAGAAATGCGACTGCTCCGCCTCTCTCCTATTGAGGAGAGGAGGAGCAAGTCGTATTCCCGTATTACAGGACTCGAAATGATCGGAGATCGCGGGAGAGAAGTTCACAGTAACAAAGGGTTGGCCAATCTTTGGGATAAGTTTGAATGGAGGACAGCCGTACTTTAATCAATCTGACTCGTATCGCACTATTGGCCTAGAGCGAATACGCTCGATTAAATAAAAGACCAAAGGGGAAGAATTCTGTCAGACACAGATCACCGGATCAGTTCTACTTGGCTGCCGGATAGGCCTCAAATGCCTTGGCGATTCCCTGATGGGCCAATTCAAAATTTTTCTCCAAATTGTCTCCCAACACGGCCCTGATTACGGCCCGCATTACTAACTGCTTTTTCGACGCCTCCGCCAGATCCACGATCAAGGCGCCTTCATGATCTTCATAGCTCGCCACGCCACTCCGTTTCACCCAAGCGCCATCTTGATAGTCATACATGGTCACCTGGCGAGGACCAAAATAGCCTGGCACAATGTCCGTGCGCTCCGAACGGTCCTTGTCCATCACGCCATAGAAAAGATGTACCAGAAGGTCGGGACGCTCCTCCACGCTGACTCGCCGAACTCCCTTGGCGGCGAGCTGCTCGTCGACCATCTCTTTGATCCGCTCCCTTAAGGGAGAATGGTCCGACGGACCGATCTCGTGTCCTCTGTCCGTTATCCCTGAAAAGGCAAACGTGTGAAATGTCGAGAATTCGACGGACGGATCGAGATTTGTGACTACCTTCGGGCCTTCCGCACAGCCTCCGGCGCTGAGCAGCCCCAGCGCCAGCCACACGGTTAGGAATCTGCTTTTCATCCTTTATCTCCCTTACGCACCCTACAAAACCCCATGTTGCTTAAACCAGGCCTGCAGTCGTTTCCAACCATCTTCCGCCTGTTCCTTTCTGTAGCTTGGCCGATAGTCCGCATAGAACCCATGCGGAGTATCCGGATAGACCACGATCTGCGAGGAGCTACCAGCTGTTTGCAGCGCCTGTCGCATCTGTTCAATTGTATCGAGCGGGATCCCACGGTCCTCCGCTCCGTAGAGCCCCAACACCGGGGCTTTAAGAAAAGAGGCCTCGTCGATGGGGTGCTTCGGTTGCAGCGTACTGGGTTTGCCGGTAAGCCGTCCATACCAGGCCACTCCTGCCTTTAGTTTGGGATTGTGTGCCGCATACAGCCATACGATTCTTCCTCCCCAACAGAAGCCCGTGATCCCGAGTTTCTCGACGTTCCCTTCACCCGACTCTTTTGCCCAGGCGACGGCAGCATCGAGATCGGCCAGTACCTGCTCATCCGGTACTTGCGAGACCACCTTGGCGACAATTTCCTGGCTGTCGGACAGCTTTGAGACGTCACCTTGGCGAGCATAGAGTTCAGGTGCGATAGCCAAATAGCCCAGTTTGGCGAATCGGCGACAGATGTCCTTGATGTGTTCATGGACGCCGAAGATTTCTTGTACGACGAGGACAACCGGCAGGACAGTGCCCTGCTCCGGCTTTGCTCGATAAGCAGGGATGCGACCATCGCTGGTTTTGATCTGGATCTCACCAGCAATCAGCCCAGTCTGGTCTGTCGTGAGGGTCTCGGCCGAGACCGGCCGCACGGCCAAGGCGAAACCTGCTGCAAGCGTCGCGACCACAAAGCCGCGGCGGGTGATGGTCGTCTCCGAGATTGCGTTGGATATTCGCTCGAGCCTCTGGTCGTGACCTCCCATGTCCCTTGACTCCTCTGGTCGTGAAGAAATGTTGGCGAATGCTGGCGCAGAATAGCTTTTGAGCTTTACTGTAAGTGTGAGCAGGGGGATTTAGCCATAGAGGATGCGAGAAACTCAACTTTGGCTCAGTGATAGGTTGCCACGTGTCACATCCAGGTGGACGAGCCAATTGTTCCCACACATGCGGAATCGGCCAGAGATCCGGGCAAAAAACACGACGCCAACTACTTATTACACCCCCGATACAATTTCGTAACAGATCTGTAACACCTTTCCAGCACTATTCCTCATCATTATTGCGCCTCTCTGGAGAGACTTATGAACGCGACCACCACGATCTTGCCCACCGAGTCGTATGCATCGAGTCGTCCCGCTCTCCTGTTCATCGCCGCCGCTCTGGCCGTTGGCCTCGCCTATGCCGGCCATGAATTATTTCTTGATTTGTCGTCCATCCGTCTGGGCGTTGAACTGCCCTATGTCCTCTTAGGAATCGCGCTACTCATTGCCCTAGGATTTGAGTTCGTCAATGGGTTTCATGATACGGCCAATGCCGTAGCCACGGTCATTTACACTCACTCTCTGCCGCCGCAGGCCGCCGTAGTGTGGTCAGGTGCCTGGAACTTCCTTGGTGTCCTGTTCTCAAGCGGGGCGGTGGCGTTTGGGATCATCGCGTTGCTTCCAGTGGAATTGATTCTCCAGGTCGGGAGCGGTGCTGGCTTCGCCATGGTGTTCGCACTCTTACTCGCGGCTATTCTTTGGAATTTAGGAACGTGGTTTCTGGGATTACCTGCCTCCAGCTCGCATACCTTGATCGGGTCCATTATTGGAGTGGGCTTGGCCAATCAGCTCATGCAGCCGGGCAGTGCAACAAGCGGCGTCGAATGGGGTCAGGTCACCAAGGTCGGCTATTCTCTGCTGTTGTCGCCACTGATCGGCTTTTTGTTTGCGGCATTGCTCTTGGTGGTCATGAAGGTCTTCACGAAAAACCAGGCCCTGTTCCGGGCTCCGAAAGATAACCAACCGCCTCCGCTTTGGATTCGGGGCCTGTTGATCTTGACCTGCACCGGAGTGAGCTTTGCCCATGGATCCAATGATGGCCAAAAAGGGATGGGATTGATTATGCTCATCCTGATCGGGACAGTCCCCATGGCCTATGCACTTGATCGTGCCGTTCCAGCAGCGGAAACCCATAGCTTTGTCACTACCTCGCAACAGGCATCCCAGGTCTTGGCCACACACGATTCAGACCTTCGCCTGGTGGACGTTAGGGACTCTCACGCGGATGTGACTCGATATATACAGACGGGGCAAGCTGACCCCCACACCCTCTCTTCGCTGCAGGCGCTGATAAGTTCGATTGCGGACCAAGTGTCGCGATACGGTTCTTACCGTGACGTGCCGGATGAGATGAAGGGGAATATTCGCAATGACATGTACCTAACGAACGAAGCGTTACGGCGCATGGATAAGTTGAAAAGCCCGAGCTTCACGGCCGAAGAGACTCAGATCTTGAAGCGGTATCGCCAGACGCTTGATCGGGCAACCAAATTCATTCCCACATGGGTCAAGGTGATCGTGGCCATTGCTCTCGGCCTGGGTACGATGGTCGCGTGGAAGCGCATCGTCGTCACGGTTGGCGAACGGATCGGAAAAGCTCACCTTACCTATGCTCAGGGGGGCTCGGCCGAAATGGTCGCGATGACGACGATCGGTGCCGCAGATCTCTTCGGGCTACCGGTGAGTACCACGCAGGTACTCTCCTCCGGCGTCGCCGGCACGATGGCCGCCAATGGATCGGGGCTTCAATGGACCACTGTCCGCAATATCTTCGCCGCCTGGTTGCTGACCTTACCCATGTCGATCCTGCTGGCCGGGGGATTATTCTGGGTTCTCCGACGGGTCATGACCTAGCTGATACACGCAAGCGGTGTGACTCGCGCTATCCCCGATTCCGTGCGGACTACAAGATCAGTTCGCAGGGCTGAAGGAACGCCTTAAGCGGAATCTCCCTTCCGCTTTGCTCTTCAACCAGCCTAGCGCGCAACTCTTTCATTCCGGCCACCAGTGTGGCCATCTCGGCATCCGCGAGGACGACCATGAAAAGGGTGTTGCGATCGGTCCAACCGTGCGTCCCGGAGACCGCACCAGTCTTGCCGCTGCCGCCGGCCCCTGGCATCACCGTGTAGCCCGTGATGCCGAGTTCGGTAAACAGCAGCAGCACATAATCGTCAAATTCCTCCCTGCAGACAATCGTGAGCATCTTCATATCATTCATTCTTTGTTCCTCCTGGAGAGACGCTTCCATCCATCACGCCACCACGTTCGAATGGCTTGCCACGGGCTAGAGATTACCGTCCTCATGATCCTGAGCCCTGCCGCCCCCCGTTGCTATTTCGCCTCTCCCTGCTCGTCTCGAGGAATTCTTGGGCCTGCTGAATCAATGGTTTATTAGCCGACGTATTGGGCGCTCGCCTCACATATTCCCGGAACGCGTCCACGGCCTCCCGCGTTTGGTTGTTCTCCTTCAGGAGACTGCCGAGGTCGAAGTATGCTTCTATCAAGTCCGGGTTCAGCCTGATCGCCGTCCGGTATTCCCCAATGGCATCCTCCACCTGGCCTTTCGTCGAAAGCGCCGTGCCCAGGTTGAAGTGGGTCAACGCATCATCAGGCTGAGACTGAAGGGCCGCGCGGTATTCGCCAATCGCTGCCGCGACATCGCCCTTGCGCTGGAGGGCACTGCCCAAATTGTTGTGGGCGGCGGGATCGTTTGGATGCAGCTTGAGCAGCGTGCGGTATTCGGAGATGGCCCCTTCGAGATCCCCTTTCCCTTGCAAGGCCGCCCCTAGACCCAAATGGGCTCGGTCAAGACCAGGCATGAGACGGAGCGCCAAACGGAACTCCGCGAGGGCCTCGTCGTAGTTTCCTTGCTGGGTGAGAAGGGCTCCCTTCTTGCGATGCTCTTCTGCGTTATCGGGCGTGCCGGGCGACTCTTTTTTCTGGGCCCGGGTTTCCAGTTTGGCTCGGCCTTCGGGGTGTCTCGCCTCTTGAAGACCGAGCAAACTGGTCCAGGTGTGCGCGAGCTGTTCTTCCGTGTCGATCATGCTCAGAACGTCACGACGATGCTGGAGGACGAGCTGTACGTCATCCTTGTCCTTGCTCGTCGCCAATCGCTGCTGATCGGTGTCCAGTTCTTTCCGGTAGGCATCGAGCTTGTCCCTTGTCCGCATCAATTCCGTCTTGGCCCGCTCGTTCAGCATCAAACTGTCAAGCTGGTGGGTAACAACGGCGGGATCCATCACGATGGCCACAGGTACCGACACAGTCGTGGTTGCTTCAGCGTTGGTCGTTTGGCTGGGATACTCTCTGATTTCCAAGAGGCCGACGCTATAAGCTCGGAGCTCTTCATGGTTCAGTCCCAGCTGTTTCACCGTGGGGACAGTATCGAGGTAGGTCGCCGCCTGCTCTAGAGCCAACGACTTTGCATTGACAAAGGCCAGGCGTCGCGCATCAGAGAGAGAGTCATATTCCCTCATCCGATACTCCCCCGTCGCCGTAAGTCTTTGCACGTCCGCGGAAGCATGGAAGGGGAGGAGGAGACAGAATGAGATTCCCAGCCAGAGTGATTGGACGAAATGTCTCACGATCATGAGCACCGACCGCGACCTGGTGCAATGCGACGGGTGGGTTTTCGGCTGGTTGTTCTCGAGTTATTCGGTTTCATGGAACTCATCCCACGGCATCCACTCTGGCGCAAATAGGGTACTGTGAGGTTAGGCCGCCCGCGAGGGAGGAGTCAAGGCTGACAGAGCTGGACAGGACGGCGTAGGATAGTCGCAGATCGAAAGGGGGTGCTGCGATGCGACCTCTGATACAGACGGGACTTTCTGCAGTCACGGTATTACTGATCGCCGGCACAATCGGTTTGGTTATCGCGTTGGCCACCAGCCATGCGGAACAATCAGCGGACGCTTCTGGGCGTGAGTCCTTGAAAGGGCTTGTCGGCATGGGACTTCTCGTTGAACCCTTGAATATTGAGATCGAACAGCGTGGGCTTGAAACGGAAAAGATTGAAAGTGATATCAGGCAGCGACTTCAGAAGGCCGATATAAAAGTATTGACGGACCGTGAGCGGCTCGCAACGCCTGCCGCGGCCATGCTGGTGGTTCGACTCGATGCTCTCCATGATCGGATCGGCCGATATTTTTACTCGGCTGATCTGCTTCTCACCCAACGGGTTCGGCTGGAACGCAAGGGAGTCTCTGAACTGTCCGCGGTGACGTGGCTGAAGCTCGGGGCGATCGATATCGTTGCGGACGACAATGTGAAACACCTGGAAGACCAGGTGCTTCGGAAGGTCGATCAATTCATAAAAGAATATCTCACGGTGAATCCCGACAGGAGAGGGAGCGATCGCTTAAAGAATCCGTGACCGGCCGTTGCGCCTTTCTTAACCTAGACAAAACGCAGGGAAGAGATCGTGCATGAGTCTATCGTCTATGGCACACCAGTGCATGATGTCGTCTAGTTGCTTGGTTGCCCCGCATGTGGGTGTTGCTGTGTCAGCTCCGGATAGGTGGACTGGCGTGATGAGTGCAGAAGAAACGTGACACCCAGCGCCGCGATCTGGAGCACGAATAACAGGAACATCGTGAAGATATAGCGGACGATTGCTTCCTTCCCTGGACGTTGTCTCTCTGACGGACAGGCCCAGAGGAGGACGAACACAACCATCATCCAAACAAACCCAAATATGGTTCCCCATAGCCCGAATCTGATCATCTCTGTTGTCATGGCCCGTCTCCCGACCTCCACGTTCCTCAACGTGAATGCACGGATTCATTCCGGTATCGCTGCAGGGCGCCGCAGTGGAAGCGATCACGGTTGACCTGTCATCACTGGTCCCGGTTACGCCGGCACCATCGGCTGTGGAGGTTGAATGGCATATCAACTCTCTGCTGATTTCCCTTAACTCGATCATCTCGTCTGGCCATCAGGCGTTGCCATGTGCTGACGGCCTGCGGAGCTCATGTTATCGTACGGGCCAGGCCGAGGTTAGTGCCGTGGCGATCAGAATGTACACGGGAATGCCAATCGTGACGTTATAGGAAAACGTCAAACCCAGCGAGGCCGCCAGCGGCAGGGTCGGGCTCGATTCGGGAATCGCCAGACGCTGAACGGCCGGGACGGCAATATACGACGATGCCCCGCAGAGCACGGCGAAGAGCGCATAGGTGCCGATCTCGAATGGCTGCCCAAGGAACATGCTGTAGACATGGGCGACGAGGATGCCGATCGTGGCAAATACGTTCGGCGCGAGCAGCCCGAATGCAATGAAGCCCCATCCGGCGTTCCGCAGGTCTGGGAGCCGTTTGCAGGCGGTCATCCCCATCTCCAGCAGAAACAAGCACAAAAGCCCATGGAACATGACGACGAATAATTTATCGTCGACTTCCGTCACCTTCGCCCCTTGGAGCCTTGCGATGAACCCGATTAAAATGCCGCCAAACAGCAAGTAGAGGCCCGGGTTTAAAAAGACCTCATGCATGACTTTCTTGTTGAAGAAGCTTTCGCGGGATTCGGCGAAGTCCGATGCGGCCGCTGCACCGAGCGACTGCGCAGGAGTCGGCATGTGCACAGGCTCTTCTCCTTCATCATCGGAGTGGGTTTGCGAAATGAGATCGCTGTCCCCTCGTGGACAGCGTCATACCCTTGTTCACCCGGCATGTTTCCATGGGCGTCCATTTGACCTGACGCACGCATCCGCGAGACGAGGTAGAGGGCCACGAGGCAGCCTGGAATTTCCATCACAGCCAGCATGACCGGCATGTACGCGGCGAACGCAATATTGGCGGCGGTGAGTACGCCCAGACAGGTGACAAAGGTTCCCGCCGAGTCCGAGCCGTAGTAGCCGGCCACGGTCGCCGCATCGATTTTCCGCATCTTGGTGACCATGCGGAGAATGAAAAAGGCGGCCACGCCGATCAGCGTGTTGGTGATAAAGCCGATGACCATGAATCCACCGGCATGTTGCAAGTCGATGAGTGAGAGCGACGCCAATTCTTCGCCGCCATGCCAGCCAATCGCGATCAACAGATATATTGTCAGCCCTTGATAGATCACTTTCGGAAACTCGAACGGGACGCGCAACAAGGGAATTGCGAACCCTAGGTAGAAAAAAAGCAGAAGGGGTTTGAACAGGTTGTGGGACACGTTGTACAGGAATTGTTCAAGCATGGGTTACTCCTTCTGCGATCGAATGAACCTGCGAATGCGGCGGTACAGTGATGGCGGAAGAAGCACAACGGTCTAAGTGAAGGTGTAGATTGTTGCCTGCCGGAGAAAGTCGCATTGGGCCGCTCCATCCGAGAGATGGTGCAAACAATCGAATCCGCCATCAAGTTCGAGGCACACCACTAGAGTCGTGTTACCGCGAGTTTTTGTCGCAATCTCCATGCCCTCTGGAAGTGCGATGAAAATAAAACGATGCAAGTTATTGTTCTGGATGAGAACGACTATCAGACACCCTGTGAGTTGTCTGACCAGGGTGAGGTTTTATGCGCCGGTGACCGTGCGGATATGCGCTAGTAGAGCAGAGTGAAAATGCACGGAGCAGGGGTGCGTTTCCGCCAGAGGGCGAGGGAGATGAAAGAGGGTTAGGGTGAATTAGGTCTTTTGAGCCGAACGCCTATTCAATCTTTGGTTTTGGTAAGTTCAGGATCTCGACGGAGGATCTCTGCTAATCATGGTTTGGGTCATTAGATCGCACGGAGCACACTTACTTCTTCGCTCTCGGTTCGTTGACCAGCCGTTCTGCTTCTGCGATTTGGAGAGGAGTCATTTGCGAAGCGATAGTGCTGCGGAGCTCTAGAGCATCCTTATGGCCCTGTGCGCCGGCACGGCTAAACCAGACGTAGGCCTGAACATAGTTTTGAGACAAACCGTAGCCATGGGTATAGAGGAGCCCGAGGTTGACTTGAGCTGTTGCCTCTCCTTGGTCGGCTGCGAGACGGAACCAGCGTTCCGCCTCCCGGTAGTCCTGTGAGACCCCTCGGCCTCTCGCATATGTCAATCCCATGTTGAGTTGAGCAGTCGCATTCCCTTGGTCGGCCGCAAGACGGAACCAGCGCCCCGCCTCCTGATCATCCTGCGGGACCCCATGGCCTTTGGCATACATCACGCCTAGATGGGCTTGCGCCGTGGCATTTCCCTTTTGCGCTGCCTGGCGGAACCAGCGGGCGGCTTCCGTATAATCCTGCGGGGCGCCCCGACCTTTCGCATACAGAAGAGCAAGGTTGACCTGCGCGGATTCGTTGCCTTGGTGCGCGGCAAGCTCATACCATTGCCTCGCCTTAAAGTAATTTTGAGGGACTCCATGACCCTGCGCATACATGAGGCCGAGGTTGAACTGTGCCCGATCATTTCCCTGATCGGCTGCTTGGCGGAACCAGCGCACAGCTTCCGTGTAATCCTGCGGGACGCCCAAGCCCTTGGTGTACAAGTGCCCGAGGTTGATCTGGGCGACCACATTCCCCCGGTTGGCTGCTTGGCGAAACCAGTGCGCGGCTTCCTCGTAATTCTGGGGAAGGCCGTGACCCTGGGAGTATTGAAGAGCCAGATTCAGCTGTGCGGTGACATATCCTTGCTCGGCTGCCTGGCGGAACCAACGGGCGGCTTCCGCATAATCCTGCGAGACACCAAGGCCCGCATCATAGAGAACTCCTAAGTTGAACTGAGCTTCAATATTTCCTTTAGAAGCTGCCAGGAGAAACCATCGTGCGGCAGCTACATAGTCCTGCGAGAGTCCCTCGCCGTGCGCATACATATAGCCCAGCATGAATTGCGAGACTGAATCTCCTTGATCCGCCAGTGATCGAAACTCTTTGATGGCAATCTGATACTCATGCCGTTCGTATGCCGCTAACCCGCCTGTGAGGTCTGCCCAAGACGGCGTGACGAGACCGGCAAGCAATAGAGCAAACGCGGGTAACGTGAAAAGTGACTGTCTCATCGTGATTGATACATCATAACAAAGTGTCTGTATCTTGTGATCCAACCGTCAGGTTGCCTGAGTAGATGTGAGACCGCATTGTATCGCCACACCTAATTTCGTGACACGGCCAGGCTTTATTCATTTGATCTATGTGTAAAGCTGCATACCCCTGACTGACCAGGTATAGCATACAACCTGAGAGCACGAGAGAGCCCTAGGTCGTGGCTTGGGGAAGGGTTCGGGTGAGTGAGGTGTTCGTCTTGGAACAACTGCTTCTGTCGCACAAGCGGGCCCAGTGAAATATCTGCCGTCTACCAGTCAATTCCCTAGGTCGCAGACGGCGACTTTGGGTGCATTATTAGAGTTATGGTATTGATGGGCATACATGATGAACAACCCACTTTGAAGAGAGGTTCGACGCTATGTTGCCTATGAACATGACGGCGGAAGAAGTCGTTCTCGATATGCTTCAGAGAACCGGCCCCTGCTACCTGGACGATCTTGTAATACAGCTTCCAAGTCTTAGCTGGAGTGAGGTGTTCGTTGCCGTTGATCGGATGTCGAGAGATGGCCGGTTATTTCTGCGACGCCTCGCGCGCTCGACGTATTATGTCGCACTCCCCTCATGGCACTCGTCACCTCGTTCAACATCTTGTCACAGGGAGCCGCGTCTATGATCCCTCACACCGCGAGATTTTGTGTAGGATGTGGCCGGGTGCTCGATGACCTGCAGTCTTCTGATAGTCGAACCTGCTGGATTACCGCCGATGCCTATCGAGAGAAGTTTGGATTCATGTTTACCGACCTTCATTTGATTGGGGATGCCTGTCCGCTATGCGCCCACATGATTACGAGTGGTCGCCGCGCGTCGCTGCCTGACACCTTGTCTGAGCCAAATTAAGAAGGGCTATACATAACGGGTCCGTTCCCCCGTTAATACTGGGCAAAATAAATCGTTAGCGGAATGTATCGAGCTAGCGAGAGTAAAGAAATTTACGTCTCACTGAACCCATCCACGACAAGAACCCGACCTCCATACAGAAAACGGCGAATCTGAAAAGCCATCCTCTTTTAGGGTTGGAACGGTCTGGCCTGTTCTGGTAGCAATATGGTAGTAGACGATGATGTCGTCAATGCGGGTGATTTCCAGAGGAGGTTCGTGATCACCGATGACCCTGGACCATTCAGCCGTAGAGCGGGTGCGCAGTTGACCGCCGAACATCTTCAGGAGATATCTCGTTCTACTCAACGATTGCCAAAAATGTGGAGCTAGCCTTCTTCTTCGTACTTTTGCTATTGTGTTCGTCCAGGTTCGCACCGTCGGTTTTGAGTTCGGCACGGAGCGTCTAAATTGGAAGTCGAGCGAACCCTGCTTTCCACAAACACGTTGAGTACTCGGAGAGTCTTGTCACGGAGGATGAAGATGAAGAGGGCAATGTGCCATCTCGGTTGGATACTACTGCTTGTAGGCTGCGGCTCTGTCCCGGTTACGGACGGATTTCTCAAGGATCTTCCGAAACCGGGCACACCCACGATTGTGTGGGGAAATGATCTCAGCGCGGTCGGGGTGGCCACGACTTGGTTGCAGAAGCGAGGGCTGTCCGTTATCGAATCCACCACCTTGGTCGCCGATGTCGACAAGGAAAGAGCCGAGTTAGGCCATACACTTCTGGATGACGCTGGAATTCTGCAATCAGCCAAAAAACTTGGTGTTCAAGAAGTTGTATTCGTTAACAGAGGAGGCGATTATCGGGCCCCGATGATTACCGTTCGAGGAGTACTTATTGAATCCGGCCAAATCCATTGGAGTGGCAGCGCGCGGTATACCACATTCGAGACTCGACCTCCTAAAGACACGCTTGCCAACCTGACCTGTGAGGCGCTCGCAACAGCGTGGAATTTCCGGCCGTCAGGAACAAAGTGGTTTAAATCTTCGGAGTCCATGTGCGCACTGTAGAATTCCGTGATTCCTGCTACTCGTTACGCATGTTCTCTGCTGTCATGCTGGGTCCTAAAATCTAGGCATTCGCGTTATCATCGATTACCTTGCGGGAGCGTTAGCAGATGCACACCACCTACCTCGTCCGCCCCAATGTCTTCCGTGATCCGGAAACAGTCACAATCCATCTTCGGAGTGGCTGTGCCTGGTTCCTAGCCGTCGTCATGTGTGGCCTCGGTCTTTCCGGCTGTTCGTCAACCCACGAAGTCACGAAGACGGCGAGATCGCCGACCGAGCAAATGCTCTTAACTCAATCGCTTCTGCGTGGTCTCGTCGACGCTGTATTGCCGATTCCACCAGGACAATCGATCGCGGTGGAAACAGTTGGACTCACAGCAGACCAAGCGTTTGTCACAGCGGTGATCGAAAAGTGGCTTAGCCATCAGGGGCTCAACCTGCCAAAGGACGGCAAAGAGTCCTTGATGGCCAAGGTCACGTTAGAAGCTTTTGGGACACTCCAGGATCTCACGTTCTTTGGAGTTCCCCCGATTTCCAGCGGATTAATCCCCATAGCGGTTCCGGAGCTCGCTTTCTACAAGGCGGCAAGACAACAAAGCTTGGCTCGTTTCTCGATCGACTTCATTGATAAGAAGACCGGACGACTCGTCCGTTCCACACCGGTCTATGAAGGAGACGCGTTTTACCACCAGTACACCATATTTCTTGCTTTCAACTATCGGGACACAGACCTCCTGCCACCCCCGCCCTAGGATGTGCTGGGCGAATCGAAATAATTTCCCCCCAGTTCTTGTCCCTCCGGGCGGGAGGAACCTCCGTTATGCTGTGCTTCAACGGTCAAGACACGCATGAGGAACAGTTTTACGAGGGGTGAATCATGAACGACATTCGGGCCGCGCCTTTGCAACAATGATTCGTGACAGAGGCGCCGATGCGTGGCTGATCACTGTGACTCGAACGAAGTTCGACAATTGACAGGAGAGCAACGATGGGAGTGGACGGAAAAGTCGTGGTCATTGCCGGAGGGAGGGGAGGGTTGGGTCAAACCGTCACGCCGGCTTTTGTAAAGGCCGGCGCGCGAGTGATTGTCATCGATCGCCATGCTGCCGGTCAGGCGCAGTCCGATGGAGTCGGAATCGATGCCGATGTCACCGATGAAACCAGTGTCGCACGGGCGGTGAGCCAAGCGCTCGATCATGCCGGCCGGTTGGATTGTCTCGTGAATTTGGTAGGCGGCTTTGCCGCCGGGCGATTGACAGAGACGAGTCCATCCACTTGGAACAGCATGATCGCGCTAAATCTGACCGCGGCATATTTGCTGTCTCGGGCCGTGATTCCACATCTCTCCAACCAGCGCGCCGGGCGCATTCTCCATATCGCCGCTCGCGCCGGGCAGGATCCCTTTCCGGGAGCCGCCGCCTATATTGTGGCAAAGTCCGGCCTGATGGCATTGATTCGGGTGCTTGCATTGGAGTTGGCCGGCTCTGGCGTCACGATCAATGGGATACTGCCGACCACCATCGATACACCGGCCAACCGTATGAACATGCCGAAGGCAGACCCGTCCGCGTGGGTGAAGCCTGAAGCCATCGCATCGGCCCTGCTCTTTTTGGCTTCTGACGCGGCAGGCGGCATCAATGGAGCATTGATTCCGCTGGGGACACTCTAGCGACTTCCTCACCAATCCTCCTTCTCCCGCGCTTGCATAGGTCGAAGAGTTCCTGCTAAGGAACAGGCCTGTTGATAGGGGAGAACCACGCGTGCAAGCCACCCAGTCGACCCGCATGCCGCGTCAGTATCACGCGTTTCGCCGTATCGATCGAGCCCGTCGAAAAATCACGCGACGCCTTGCGAGATATCACGTCCTCATCACGGCCGAATGGGGATATATGGTGCTTCTCGTCATTCTGCCACTGGTGTTCTTCATCGGTCTGCTTATTCACCGCACGCATACCAACTACTATTTGCTGACGGGACCCAAGGGGAGCACTCGTGATGTCGTCGGCCTGCTCATGGCTGAGGAGTTGAACCAGACGAGTCCGCTTGAACGCTTCCTCCATTTGAACATTGTGCCGGATTATGTTGTGCAGGAGTCTTGCGGTTCGCTGGACAATCTCTACTATCTCAATCGCGGCCTCGCGCAGCTGGCGCTCGTGCACGACGGCCTGCCTCTCGGCGCCGCGCCAGACCCAAGCTGCCCACTTCCGCTTACGGAGGCGCGTTTTAATGACAAGCACCTGGAGATGCGCGTTCGGGCTGTGTTTCCGCTCTTTACCGCGCCGCTGCATATCGTCGCCCGACGTGACCTGAAAATCAGCGATCTGACGGACCTGCGCCCCAGCATGAAGATCTATCTTGGTTCCGCCGGCGGTGACAGTGCGTACATCGCACACAATCTCCTATCCCAATCGGGGATTGTCATCACGCCACACAATACGCCGCGTCTCCATGAAGAGAGCTTTCAGCAGTTGCTCGATGGACGGCTTGATGTGGGGTTTTTCCTCACCGGTGTGAATGATCAGGTCATCCAGCGCCTTATGCGGACGGGACACTTTACGCTTCTCTCCGTCAGCCATGCCTCAGGCCTTCATACGCATTTCCCGTATCTCCACACCGTTACGATACCCGGCGGTACCTATGAAGGGGTGCCCAATGAAATTGGGACGGTGGGCGCTACGACGATCCTTGCGGCCTCCTCCGACCTTACCGAAGCCGAAGTGTATAAGGTTGCCAGTAAACTTTCCCAACGGCTGCATGACATCATGCGCGATGTCCCGATGAATGTGGCCAAAGCCGCCGACACCGATCCGTCGAAAGATCTCTACTATCCATTGCATGATGGGGCTATTCGGTTCTTCGATCACGATCCACCATTGATGTTCGATGCCCGTATCCTGGCGGGCATCGGCACCTATCTCTCTCTGCTCTATGCCGCGTACGGAGTGTCATCGCAGTATCTCCGCACGTATCGCGTGCAGCGCGTGCTCCAGGCGGTGGATCGCGTGGTGAAGCTCTGCGGGATTGACGGGCGCAAACCCAATCAGCCACGGTATCAATCCCGTCTCCGCCGCGTGTTGCAGCCTGCGGTGCATGCTATGCGGCACCACACCATCAGCTATGAAGATTTCATGAGAATCACGGAGTATGTGAAGGGGCATTCCTAGCGAATGTTGTTCGTGAATGCGTACGGGCTGCGGTGAGCCAGCGCGAACAGACCCCTCTCACCATCACATGGGACCTAGCATGAACCAGGGTCCGGATCTGTTAACTCCGATACAACTGGGCCCTTACGAGTTACGCAACCGGATCGTCATGGCACCGATGACGCGCAATCGCGCGGGGAAGGGGCAGGTGCCGCAAGTGATGAACGTCCGTTATTACCGGGAACGGGCTTCGGCCGGGCTCATTATTAGCGAGGCGACGCAGGTCTGTCCGGAAGGGGTCGGCTACCCCAATACCCCAGGCATCCATTCTGTTGAACAGGTGACGGGATGGAAAGCGATCACCGACGCCGTGCATCAGGAGGGCGGCCACATGTTCTTGCAGCTCTGGCATGTGGGGCGTATCTCGCATCCGTCGCTCCAGCCTGGCGGAGCGCTTCCTGTCGCACCATCCGCGATCAGACCGGAGGGTAACGCCGTTACGTATGACGGGCTTAAGCCCTTTGTCACGCCACGGGCGCTCGAAACGGCAGAGCTTCCGGGGATTGTGGCCCAGTATCGCCGAGGCGCCCAGCACGCGCTCGATGCCGGATTCGATGGTGTCGAAATCCATTCAGCCAATGGGTATCTCCTCGATCAGTTCCTTCGAGACGGCTCGAACCATCGAAGCGATGCCTATGGTGGCTCGTTGGAGAACCGTGTGCGCTTGCTCCTTGATGTGGTCGACGCCGTCACTCAGGTCTGGGGTGTGATGAGGGTGGGCGTCCGGATTTCTCCGAGCAAACCTTTCAACAGCATGTACGATTCAGATCCCGACAAGACGTTCGGCTATGTCGCAGAGCGTCTTGGTGCCCTCAAGCTGGCGTATCTCCATGTGGTGGAGACTGATCAGGCCGGCCTTTCGACCGGGCAAGTGGTAAATTTCCGCCGCCTCCGTGATCTCTTCAACGGCGCGTACATGGCGAACGGGGACTACACTTACGAACGCGCGACCGCGTCTCTTGCGCGAGGAGATGCCGACCTCATTGCATTCGGCCGGCTCTTCTTGGCCAATCCGGATTTGCCGGAACGGTTCGCCAAGCAGGCTTCCTTGAATGTACCGGTGCCTGAGACGTTCTACGGAGGTAGTGAGAAGGGCTATACCGACTATCCACGCCTGGAATCTTGACCACAAACACCCAGGGTCAGTCGCCTACTCTTGAAGAGAGACATGATGGCCGTTGCGAGGTTGCCCGCCATGACTAAGAATTGAAGACCATATGACCGACCGGGCAAATGAGAGATCAGGCTACCAGGGACCAGCGGTTTTTTCGTACGGCTTCCGACCGTATTTTCTTGGTGCGGCGCTGTTTGCCAGTGTGGCGATTCCTGCCTGGATCCTGCTACTTACCGAAGGCGGCGACTCGGAATTCCTTTCTACCGCTCGGGACTGGCATGTGCATGAGATGGTCTTTGGCTTTCTGCCCGCTGTGATCACCGGTTTCCTGCTCACGGCGATTCCCAACTGGACCGGTCGTTCGCCGATCAGAGGGCGCGAGCTGATACTATTATTTTCCTTGTGGTTGGCCGGACGTCTGGTCATGGCCATTCCGTTTCTCATGCCCCTTCTGTCTGCCGCCGTTGAAGGAGCCTTTCTTGTCCTGGTAGCGGGGCTTGTCTGGCGGGAGATTGCAACAGGGAAGAGCTGGTCCCATGCGCCGATAGGAGGTCTGATCAGTCTCTATGCCGGCGCCAACATTTTGTTCCACTTGCTGGCTTTGAGCGGTGCAGCTACGGATCTTCCCGAACGAATGGCTCTCGCGCTCGTCATGGTGCTGCTGGCGCTCATCGGTGGGCGCGTCACTCCGAACTTTACCCGCGACTTCCTGGCCGAACAGGGCATGACCGAACAGCCTGCGCCCTTTTCCCCTGTAGACGGCCTGTCGGTTGTACTTGTGGGAATCGCCGCTGCTGCCTGGATTGTTCAGCCGCAGGCCATGGTGACGGGCTGGATGTTGGCAGTTGCCGGGTTAGTCAATCTGGGTCGCCTGTTGCGCTGGTGCGGCTGGGTCACCTGGCATGAGCCATTGGTGCTGATTCTTCATCTGGGTTATGGGTGGTTGGCGATCTCGCTGTTCGCGCTGGGAGGTGCGATTCTCGGATTGGGTCTGCCGACCACGGACGCCATGCACGCGCTCACCACCGGAGCCGTGGGTGTGATGACCCTGGCGATAATGACCCGCGCCAGCCTGGGCCATACTGGGCGTCCCAAGCACGCTGGTCCCATGACCGTCTGCATTTATATATTGGTCAATCTGGGTGCGATGCTGCGGGTATTCGGGCCGTCCGCTGATCTCTCGACGAATCTCGTGCTTGGATTGGCTGCGATGAGCTGGAGTGGCGCCTATCTACTGTTCGCCCTGGTCTATGGCCCCTTCCTCCTTCGTCCGAGCATCGACGAATGACGACGTGGTGCGAGTGATGGCAGGATCTAGTACTAGCACCGCACCAATGATTGCCTGGTATGTGGAGCCCTATGTCAAAGATAGATTTTACTGAAACACTGGCCTCTGGCCTGCAGGCCTACAATACGAATGTCGGACAGTGGTGGGCACACAAGACACGAAATGAGGCTCATGTGGCAGCCTACATGAATATTGCAGACCATGTTGTCCAATGTGCTCCGGAGGAAGGCGGCCTGATCATCGATTACGGATGTGGCCCTGGTCTCCTCATGAAGCGGCTCGTCGACCTGCTTCCGGCCTGGAAGTTTCTCGGCATTGATGGTTCGAAGGTGATGCTGCGTGGCGCTGAGACGTGGGCTCGCACCAAGCGAAAAGACCGCCCTGCGTCGGTTGAATTTCGCCTTGCGAAGTTGCCTGACTTCTCTATCTCCACACCGAAGGCGGACATCATTGTCTTCACCTTCCCCAATATCGTTTCCGTGGCAAGCGAGCGTCGTCAGTTTGAAGAGATCTTTCGATTGGATCGGGACGTCGCGGGGCTATTAGCTATGAAACAGGAGGAGGGGGAAGGAGTCGAAGCCCTCTACGATCAATTGTTCATGAGCAGAGTGGTGGCACGGAATCTCCACTTTCTGCTTCGGAAAGGGGGATTGTGCGTTCGCGTTGACTATAGTCAAGGCGCCAGGGACGAGTTGGGCCGGTTCGACCAGTTGTCTACCTTGTTCGAAGAAGGGTCGCTGAACAGGAGACAGTCTCGTCTGAAGCCGCAGAAGTTCTTCCACCTCCTCTATTCGCACTATTATCCATCTGCGGTCATCCGAGATGTCTATGAACAGACCAAAGACAAAGATTTTCTTGAAGGAGGCTATTTAGTCAGCCTGCTGCAAGCAATTTAGGTAGACAGATCAAGGCTCCTTCATCATCTCCGACGAAAAGTATTCGACTGACGATCAGTTGACAGGGTTGCTGACAAAAAAGTAGCCTGGCACGTTTCCCGTTCATCATTCATCGAGCGGCGTCATCGCATGACTGAGCCTGAGATTGCCAAGCCGGACACCGGCGAGCTTATCCGGAACCTGCACGAGCGCCCACAGATGCCCTTGGCCGAGTGGCTGCGAGCCCCTGCGCAAGTGCATTACAAAGCGTTTCGCATGAGCGATCCGCCGGTCCAGCGACCGGCAAGTCGTGATGAATTCAGGTCACTCCTGGAGGCCTTCAAGGTTTCCCCCGACGCGATGGTCATTCATGACGGGTTTGGCTATGGCGTGAAGATGGGAGCGACCGGTGATCGGCTGATCCTGATCTGGCAAGCGCACACTGAGTACTACAGTTATCAAACCTGGCATATTCCCTCCGACCACGCAGGGGGGATGACCTTTGGCCCGATAACTTTCCAGGACTATCGGTTTCCGGTCACGCCGCTCGGTGTGGAAGTGTGCCGTCTGGATATCCTATTGATGATCGAGCAATTGCCAGCCAATGAAGCGTTGCGCCCCCACTTTCCAGGCCCGGTCATGTATGGCAGCCGGATTCTCGATGAAGAGACCTCGCTGGTCACCAGCTTCACACCGGACGAGCATGGGCGCGAGCGCTATTGGGTCAGCGTGGGGTCGGGCAGATCTAGCAGGTCTCACCTGAAAGACGTCGTCGATGCCATTGTCCGGATCGAAACCTACTACCACTTGTTGCTTATGCAGAAGCCGTTGTTTTCTGCTGCCATCGATCAGGCCTACAAGTTCGAGCAGGTTCATTTGAAGCAGCGTGAAATCATCACCGGACATATCGGCCACGCCGACTCCCTGACTCTACAGCGTTGGCTCAATGGACTGACGCAAGACTTGTTGAAAACCACCCGGCTGGCCGGCAGGTTGCACTTCGAACTGTCCGCCTCCGTTCCCTACGATAAGATCGTACACCGGACGCTGGCGTCGCTCGACGAACGTACGCTTCCCCTGTACCGACCAATGTCCGACTATGTCCTTAGCGGGATTACCGGGGTGGCGGAAGGTTATCAACAACTCCTGAAGCGGATCGACACCCTCCGCAGCGGCTTTGAAGGAATTATTTCCATCCTTCGGGCGCGCGTCGATCTCATGCTTCAAGCACAGAATCTGACGCTCTTGGCCAGCGTCGACAAGACGACGAAGAGCCAGGCTATCCTTCAGCATACGGTTGAAGGTTTATCGGTCATTGTAATCGCCTACTATCTCAGCGGGCTCACCGGCTATATCTTCAAGGGGCTTCAGGAGATGGGGTGGCTCCGTAACGCGAATATTGCCGCCGCATTGTTCGTGCCGATCGCGATCGGTTTGGCATTATTGATAATGAACCTCAGCCGAAAATACCTCCACAAGAAGCTTTCCGGCGAAGCCGCGCCTCCTGCACCAGAGAAGCCTCAGGCCTAACCGAGAACGCACCATGGTAATCATTGCGTGATCGCGCGCTCATGCTTGGGGCCTTTAGTGAGCCTTCGCAGTGATCTACCAAAGGATCGTCGGGATTCCCCCTCAGAGAATCTGGGCTTGCCATTCTTTTCTCGTGGGGATGGTTAAACCGGAGGAGCGGCCGCCGAACAAATCATTTCCTGTCGGCCTGGAATTTCAGTATAGTGTGGTCGGATAGGGGATGGAGTCCCCCGAATAACCGCCCTGGTGGGCTGATGACTCCTACGCCACGGGTCGTGGCTGCGGAGTGGTCAGGTGTGAGGAGACAACCGCTGCAAGCGGTTTGTTTGTGTCAGCACGCTGGCCTTACACGGTTCATCAAGGAGGACTCCAAATGGAACAGCTGTTTACCCTCGCGTCCCTCTGGCTCGCGCTCGCCGTCGTTTCTGCTCTGATCGCATACCATATTCGCATCTCCATCGCACTGGTCGAAATCTGTGTAGGAGTAGTCACTGCTGCTGTTCTTGCATGGCTTGGTTATGCCGATCTCCTCGGCGCCAATCAGGAATGGATTCGCTTTCTGGCTGCCACTGGAGCGGTCTTCCTGACGTTCCTCGCAGGGGCTGAACTCGACCCCGATGTGCTTCGCACCAAATTGACCGAAGTCACGGTGGTCGGGATGGTCAGCTTCGCCGCGCCGTTTCTCGGCTGCGCCGCTGTAGCCTACTATCTCCTCGGGTGGAGTGCCCAGGCGAGTTGGCTCTGCGGCGTCGCGCTCTCGACGACGTCCATGGCGGTGGTGTATGCGGTCATGTTGGAAACCGGATTCAACAAGACCGATTTCGGGAAGGGCATCCTGGGCGCCTGTTTCATAACTGATCTGGGAACGGTCATTGCCCTGGGCCTGTTATTTTCGCCCTTCACCTACAAGACCGTCGTCTTCATCGTTGCCACCGCTGTCGTGTTGGGAGCGCTCTCCAGCGTCACCCATTGGATCACCTCTGTGTATGCGCACCGGACCGCTGCGATCCGGACGAAATGGGTCATGCTCGTCCTGTTTGGGTTAGGCGCGCTGGCCTTGTGGTCCGGCAGCGAGGCGGTCCTTCCCGCCTACATAGCAGGCATGGTCTTAGCGGGCAGCGCGGCGAGAGATGCTCATTGGGTCAGGCGGATGCGCACATTGACGGTCGGATTTCTCACGCCATTCTATTTTCTTCGCGCCGGGACGCTGGTGTCGTTGCCTGCGTTGCTGGCCGCCCCGCTCGTCTTCGTCACGCTCCTGGTTGGGAAGGTGGTCTCGAAAATTTTTGGTCTCTATCCGGTCATCGGTCTCTTTCGGCTGGATCGGAATGAACGGTGGTATTACACCCTCATGATGTCGACAGGGCTCACCTTTGGCACAATCTCGTCCCTCTTCGGCCTCTCGCACGGCATTGTGACCCAGGAACAGTACTCATTTTTGGTGGCGGCGGTCATCGCGAGCGCGGTGGTGCCGACGGTGATCGCAGGAGTCGCGTTTTTTCCCCGGCATCTCTTACCAGAGCCGGACCGGCATCCGCGAGCCCAGCCGCGCGTTAACGGTTTGAGCGAGGAGGGGTGAGGTCTGTTGCTGGGTCTTCGAGACCCGGCTCTTTGGCAAGATGCCAGTCATTTCTTGACCTTGGGCTATCGCCTGGGTAGGCTTCTGTCATCTCTCAATGAGGTGGGGTCCCATGATTCTTGTCACTGGTGGTGCAGGCTACATCGGTTCACATACCTGCGTGGAATTGCTCGACGCTGGGTTTGATGTCACGGTGTTCGACAACTTCTCCAATAGCCATCCCGAGGCACTGAGAAGAGTCGAGCGTCTCACGGGGAAAAAGCTGCAGTTGGTGCGAGGCGACTGCCGGGACCGTGCAGCCTTGGTGGGGGCTCTGCGTGAGAGCGGGGCCACTGCGGTGATTCATTTCGCCGGTCTCAAGGCAGTGGGGGAGTCGGTTTCTCATCCGCTGGCCTACTATGACAACAATGTGGTCGGCACTCTGCGCCTGTTGGAGGCAATGGTCGAGTGCGGAGTGAAAACCCTGGTGTTCAGTTCCTCCGCCACCGTATATGGCGATCCGATTCGACTGCCGCTCACCGAAGACCATCCGCTCTCTGCCACCAATCCCTATGGCAGGACCAAGCTGATGATTGAGGAGATCTTGCGCGATCTGCACTGCAGCGATGCCTCCTGGCGGCTCGGCATTCTGCGTTATTTCAACCCGGTGGGTGCCCATGCCAGCGGCTTGATCGGGGAAGACCCTCAGGGCATTCCAAATAATTTGCTGCCCTTTGTGGCTCAAGTAGCGGTGGGGCGACAAGCATGTCTCAATGTGTGGGGTAATGATTACTCCACTCCGGACGGGACTGGGGTGCGGGATTATATCCATGTGGTGGACTTGGCCCTGGGTCATCTGAAGGCATTGAAGGCGCTGGAGCAATCACAGGATAAGGCCCAGTGCCTGACCGTGAATCTGGGCACAGGCAGAGGGTACAGCGTACTGGAAATCGTTCGAGCGTTTGAGCAGGCCAGTGGACGGTCAGTGCCTTATAAGATCGCGCCCAGGCGGCCCGGCGACATTGCCTCTTGTTATGCTGATCCGCAGCGTGCGTTTGAGTTATTGGGCTGGCGGGCAGAGCGTGGGCTTGGTGCGATGTGCGCCGATGCCTGGCGCTGGCAGAATGGCAATCCTAACGGCTATGCGGGCTGACGCAGATTCGTGGCCGTGTCGAAGTTGACGCCGCTCGATTGCGTATCGAGCGACAGTGCCTCTGGCTCTTTCCCCTATAAAATCAGAAGTGGATACCAACTCCTGCGAACAACTGATTGTATCCGGGGTTGGATCCTTTTTCATGAGTAACATTAAGATCAAAAGCTGACCCATTAGAATTGTGCTGATACCCGGCAGAAATGAAATATTGATGGATGTCATACCGTAACGAAAGGCCAAGATCATAGGTGTTTTTGGTCTGGCCAGGGTGAACGTTCCCATCCGTTGTGTTCTCGCCAATACGCTCCGTCGCATAGGCGAGCCCGCCATTCACGAGTACTTCATAATTGCTAAACCGGTACCCCAGAATCACTCCTCCAGCGATTTGCGGTACGCTCACCCCGTCAAGGAGCGCTCCTTTTACATAGGGACCGATCTCAAATGCGCCGTCCCCAATGGTGGTGACAGGGAAGAGCCTGTCGGCAAATATCTGCGCTGTCATTTTTATTGTCCGTGGGACTCCCTCTTCATTGTCGCTACCTGTCCCATTTAACACTCCTGCTCCAAGACGAAATTCTAAGTCCGTGTGGGCAATATAGGATTCTGCTATGGCAGTTTGCATGAATGCTAACGCCGCCACGATGATAATCCATGTGATGTTTATGGAGCTTCGAAACCTCCGATCGAGGAGTAGGCACGAACATGTTGCATCCTTTACGCCAGACACAACTTGATGCAGCTTGGAATGCCTAGTTGCCGACACAGAAAGCGACTGGAAGCCCTTTGTCTCTCGCAACGTTTGCCCCTTTCAAGATCCGGAAAGCTATTCTACGCCAAGAGGGAAAATAGAGTTTCGCTCATTGTCCGAGAAGCAGGTCGCGCGAGGTTAAAGAGAGAGACGTGCAGGACGTGCCATGTTAGGAACGGGGCGGAACTTTCCAGATCTGGGTGATGGGTTCAGCGTCGACGCTCGCACCGGCGTAGGGAAGGCCGTAAAGGTCTTCAATCGTGCGCAAGACGTTGTTATGGGTGATTCGCTGGTCGTAGCGGCCGGTTTGGACCATGGGCCCGACGAAAAGCGTTAGGATCCGGTTCTTCTCATTCTTGTTGTCCTCGTCCCAGGTCACGATCAGCAGACTGTTGTGCTCCCGTGCCCACTGGACGTAGGCATCCAGATGCTCCTGGAGCCAACGGTCGCCGGTTCGAATCGCATCGGGATCCTTTCCGTGGTGCATGTCGTTGGCCTGGTTCGGTACGATCACGCTCACGGTAGGGAGGTTGGTGTAATCGATGGGAAAACTCGTCATGGGTACGTTGGCTGTCGGGGGGAGCCCATTGGCCTCGCTGTCTTGCCAATTCACCCAGGGATTATGTTTGCGCGCATATAGACCCGCGCTGCAGATCAGAGAGCCGACCGAGGGGAGGTCTTCGGAATATCCAGTGAATGTCAGCCCCGCCGCCATCAACGCGTGCCCAAGATTGGGTGTCGAAAAGGCGTGCGGGCATGAGTTATCGGTTATGCCTTGCGTCGATCCAGAAAACAGCGCGAGGTAATTCGGTTGGCTGGGGTAGGTGACGCCAAAGGACTGCGTGAAGACTGCGCCCTGGGCTGCCAGGTTGTTGATGTACGGCGCATCGGGCGAATCGATAATCTGGCTATAGGAGTGATTCTCCTCAATCACCACCACAATGTGATCGGGTCTGGGGAGGTGAGGGGTGCCGCCCAGCGTTGACGACGCGGCGAGGACGCATACGCCCGCAGCCAGCGGCATGGTGATCGTTCTGAGAATAGGCTTCCACTGCATTTGAACTTGCACCCTCCTCTAAAGCGGATTCGCCACTAGGAAGATATCGATTCTCGGGAACTCTATGTCATGGGCCAGATGCTGCGATCCATCTGCTCACTCAGGGCAATCGATGAGATAGCGAGGTAGCGCGGGCAGATCGGTGGCAATCTGTTCGGCCTGGCAGGGGGGAATATCTTCTTTCAGTCGTTTCAGGAGCCTGAGGACTTTCATGGTGGGAGGAACCTCGCATATCCATAGGTGGGTGCCGGATTCCAGTTCTTCCATGTGTCGTTGCACGCGAAACCCTGGATGCTCCATGAAATACGCGGATAAGAATCCTCCGATGGCCTGCACCACCCAGGGGTGTGCGATGGCATACCGGTAGCTGATCCGAAGCTCGACCACCTGCATGGGTTCTTGCTCATCCATCGTTACAGTAGAGTATAGCGCGTTTGCGACCGTGATACTCCAGACTTTCTTGTGCATGCCATGCCCGTGCTTGACCCGCCTTGGGTCAGAGTGTAGGGTCCCGCGATGCGCTCGGGCTACGCGCGGGACTGGCGGGACGAGCGAGAAAAGTGAGAGATACTTCACGAGGCACAATCAGTGAGATACAGATGAACATCGTAGTTATCGGCGGAGGACCGGCCGGGCTCATGGCCGCAGAGGCGGCGAGTGCCTCCGGCGCACAGGTCGATCTCTATGACAGCATGGCGTCGGTCGGTCGCAAGTTTCTCCTGGCTGGGAAAGGCGGCCTGAATCTCACGCACTCGGAACCGTCTGAAAAGTTTCTCTCTCGCTATGGTGCACGTCGCGCGCAGATCGCGCCGCTCCTCGCGTCGTTCGGGCCTGGCGCGCTCCGAACCTGGGCACGCAGACTTGGCATCGAAACATTTGTGGGTACTTCGGGGCGTGTGTTCCCCATCGATCTCAAGGCCGCGCCTTTGCTGCGCGCCTGGCTCCGCCGGTTGCGCCAGGCCGGCGTGCAATTCCACATGCGTCATCGATGGTCCGGTTGGGACGAGCAGGGGGCTCTGCGCTTTGCCACGCCAGAGGGAAACCGATGTGTCCAGGCCGATTCGGTAGTGCTTGCGCTCGGCGGCGGCAGTTGGCCGAAGCTCGGGTCTGATGGCGCGTGGGTATCACTGTTCGAAGGACGCGGTATTCATATTACTCCCTTGAAGCCCGCGAACTGTGGTTTCGATGTGGGCTGGAGTGAGCATTTTCGAAACAAGTTTGCCGGGCACCCGGTCAAGTCGGTGGCTACTGTTGTCCGGAATGATGCCGGCGCTGAATCCTGGCATCCGGGGGAATTCGTGATCACGGAGACCGGCGTGGAGGGCGGCGTGATTTACGCGGTGTCCGCATTTCTTCGCGACGAGATTCTGGCGAAGGGCGTCACCACATTGCGCCTCGATCTGGCGCCCGATCGCGACGTACCGCGCCTGACCCACGACTTATCGCGGCCGCGCGGCAAACGCACGATGGCGACGCATCTTCAGCGGCAGGCACACATCGAAGGCGTGAAGGCTGGGCTGCTTCGTGAAGTGGTGTCGAAAGAGGACTTTGCCGACCCGGCTCGTCTGGCTGCCGCGATCAAGTCGTTGCCGTTGCGACTCGTCGCGCCGCGCCCGCTGGAGGAAGCGATCAGCACGGCTGGTGGAGTTTCCTTCGAAGCGCTCGACGAGCGGTTGATGATCCGCGCGCTGCCAGGGCTGTTTTGTGCGGGAGAAATGTTGGATTGGGAGGCGCCGACCGGAGGCTATCTCCTGACCGCCTGTCTTGCCACCGGTCGGGTGGCTGGCGCCGGGGCGGCCGCATGGCTCACAGAGAGTAAAACACGTGAGGCGTTAGGCGTGAAACGTAAGACGTAGTCTGATGGAGTCGGAGTTGTCGGTGGTCCTGTTACGGAAGTGCGATGAGGGTGCAGGGAGCGTTCTGACTGGAGCGGTGCGGAGGTCGAGAAATCTATTGGGGGGTGGCGACAAGGCCGCTGACCGCTCCGATGGATCGATATTTCTGCTCCCGCCGAGTCAGCAACTGAGGGAGGGGGAGGTCGTTGAGCTGGGAGAGTTGGTTGCTAAGGGATTTGGCGACCCGCTCAGTAATGGCATTGGGATCTCGATGGGCGCCGCCGAGCGGTTCCGGAATCACTTCATCGACGATATGGAGGTCGACCAGGTCTTTCGCCGTCATCTTCAGTGCGGAGGCTGCCTCGGGAATTTTCGCTGGATCATCCCATAGGATGGCGGCGCAACCTTCCGGCGAAATCACCGAATAGACACCGTGCTCCAACATGAGGACGCGATCTGAGACCCCCAATGCCAGTGCCCCGCCGCTGCCTCCTTCACCGATGACGATGGAAATAATCGGAACTGCAAGCCGGGACATTACAAACAAATTGCGGGCAATGGCTTCAGCCTGGCCGCGCTCTTCCGCGCCGATGCCGGGGTAGGCGCCTGGCGTGTCGATAAAGGTCACGATCGGGCGCCCAAACTTCTCGGCCATCCTCATGAGACGCAGGGCTTTGCGATAGCCTTCGGGATTCGGCATCCCAAAATTCCGTTGCATCCGTTCCTTGAGAGTTTTCCCTTTTTGATGGCCAATGACCATGATCGACCGATCGTTGAATCGGGCGAAGCCTCCGACGATGGCACGATCATCACCGAACGAGCGGTCCCCATGAAACTCAAGAAAGTCCCTGAATAGAGCACTAATGTAATCGAGGGTGCTGGGTCGTTGAGGATGCCGGGCGAGTTGGGTTCGCTGCCAGGGAGTCAGTTTGCCGTAGAGATCATGTTCGACCTGGGCCAGCTTCGTCCGCAGTTTGCGGATCTCATCCTGGGGGGTCGCTTTGCCGGTAGGAGCGGCCGCGAGTTTTTCGATCTTTTCTTCGATCTCGCGGATCGGCTTTTCAAATTCCAAGTAATCGCGCATAGGCGTGTTAAGACTATCAATACTCGGGGCGGGGAGACAAGCACCCCACCCCGAGACTTTGGTTACGATAGCAGAAAAATGCCCCCTCTGCCTAGCACTTCTTCAACATCCTC
>CAVSOJ010000012.1:0-110244 GCA_963729585.1 Nitrospirota bacterium | reverse complement strand
ATGCGCTAAATACCCCGATTGCAGGGCCAGTTTGATGAACGCGGCCTCATGTGGACAGCCATGTGCCCGCCGTCTCAGGCGAGCGACTTGCGACGGCCAATCGCCAACACGCGGACGCAGGGCGGGCACACGTCCCCGATCAAGTGAAGATCGGTAAACATATATCCGTACTTCTCGCTATAGACATCCGCGGCGATCCAGCTTGGCCGACCGTCTGAGAGCTCCAGTTCATCGAGGATCTGGCCACATCCGACGCAAACTTGCGCAACGAGAGGGATCATGATTGCGGCTCCTTCTCCCGGTGAGAGAGTGAACGGGGGGAAGTGAGCTGCGAGGGGAGTGTGATCTGATAGGACGAGCTACCGAGTGGGCGAAGCAGCAACCGACGGCGAATCAATAAGCGTCCGTCCCTCGACATTTGATCGACGGCGACAAACACCTCGCCCCAACTGAGATTGGGAAGGTACCTTATGAGATCGTCGAAGGAGCAGGGACCACTTTTCCGCAGCGTTTCGATAACAACCTCTTCTTGCGCAGACACGTCGCTGGGCATCATGGCGTACCTCCCGTTGAGATAGGGTGCTCGTGTATGCCCGCATCTTGCGCAGGAATGCGTTGCGGGGGACCTAGGGGAGGTACTAGTATGAGGCGGAAATTATTACCAGATACCCCTGCCCCATCGGAAACAGAGCGGCTATGCCGAGAGAGCTTCGGTTTCTCCCAAGAGGCGGAAGCCGCCGCGCTGGCGAAGGCCAAAGCGATCATTGATTCACATTGAAGCTCAGACTTTTCGGCACTCCGGCTGAAGTTGCGTCAGGATGAACTGATGGGCCGTCGGGAAAGGTTTCTCTGTTGATGTCACCAGGTCCGAGAGGTCGAGTGATTGCCCCACCTCGCATTGGTATAGACCCACGGCGACCACTGGGCGCGGATCAGCGAAAAGTATTTTATTTTACCCCGACAATTCGCGTTCCGCTGAGAACTATGCCGGCTGAAGCCAAGCACGCCAACACCAAGAAATAAGCCTGCCTACTAACGCTTTTTTCTCTTCCGCCACTCCCACGGCGGCACCGGCTGCGGATCGTCCCACAAACCTTTCTTCGCCTCTCGTGCTTCCTTCTCCAACCTTTCAAGGACCGTATCATCTGGCGCATACTTTACCACCAACACCAGCCGTCCTTGGCAGTCCAAATCAGCCAATGGCATGACGTCCGCAAGGGCATACCGTCATCAAAGAAATCTCGCAAGCGCTGGGGAAAACTGGGAATGGGACAAGGGGAACCCCTAGATGTTGAGGCTTAGGTCATACGATACAATGCTGTCAAGGTAGCTCCAAATGGGCAACAATTCATCCGCACAACGTCACCTACAAGGAGTTCGCGACATACCGGCGGAGTACGGGTTTGATCCTTTCATAAGGTCAACGGTAGGGTCATTTCAACCGGCCTTCCGAAACGCTCACTTCATGACGCTCCTATCCAAGTATTGGCCTCGCAATGGGCTCTTGAAGGGTATTCCCTATGAACCGCGCCTCTTTACCGTTGAACCGGGGACGCAATTGCTCGGCTTTTGCCATTGGCAGCCGAATCGCGGGGCCTGTCCAACCGTCGTCCTGATCCATGGCCTTGAAGGTTGCAGCGAGTCGCACTACATGCGCGGTATCGGGGAGAAAGCCTATCGCGCAGGATGCAACGTCATCCGCATGAACCAACGGACCTGTGGCGGAACCGAGCATCTGACTCCGACGCTGTACAACGGCGGGTTGAGCAGCGACTATCGCGCGATCCTTCACGAGCTGGCCAGCCAGGACGGCCTGGAGCGGTTGTGCCTGATCGGCTATTCGATGGGCGGCAATCTGGTTCTCAAAGCCGCTGGCGAACTCGGTGGATCGCTGCCGGCGTTGGCCGCAGTCGTTGCCGTCTGTCCCGCCATCGATCCCACGGTCTGTTTCCACGAATTGGAAGACCCGCGACATTGGTTTTATCACCGGCATCTCCTCGGGGGGCTCAAAGCGAGGCTGCGTCGAAAAGCCGCCCTCTTTCCCGGCAAGTGGGACCTGAGAGGGCTGGCGAGCATCGTGCGAATCAGTGATTTCGACGACCGGTATACGGCGCCCGACGGAGGCTATCGTGGCGCGGCCGATTATTATGATCGCGCAGGCGCATGCCACGTCATTGAAGGAATCGGGGTTCCAACCTTGATTATCACGGCAAAGGACGATCCCTTGATTCCCTATGCCATGTTCACCACTCCGCCGGTACAACGGCACAGTCATATCACGCTGATCGCTCCAGCGAATGGAGGCCATTGCGGATTCTTTCAGTGGGGCCGGCATGGAGAGGATCCGTACTGGGCTGAAAACCGGATCGTGGAGTTTGTTGTACCATCCCCCCATAGTCCAGGGGGTAGTATTGCTGGGCACCATCATTGTTCGTAGCAATGATGGAGCAGGATTTGCCGCTGGATATGACTGTGGGGCACCGCAAAAGCCGGTTCTTGGAGCGCATTTTCTGTACTTGTACTGCCCCGCTTAAAATGTAGCCAGGGTTAACGCGCCAGGGAAACTCTCTCCTCTTCCGCCATTCCCACGGCGGCTCTGGATGCGGATCAGCCCACAGCCCTATCGCGGCAGCTATGTCCTATGGATTGTCCTAATTAACGACAAGTGGTCGCGGTGGGTGATCCCAAACTGGTGAAAACTGGTGAGCCGGCTGGGACTCGAACCCAGGACCCTCGCCTTAAAAGGGCGATGCTCTACCAACTGAGCTACCGGCTCACCGAGCGAGGCGGATGTGAATTCTACCACCGATGCTCGACCGGTGCCTAGAGAGGAAATTGATGCCGCTTACCGCGCGCGTGGGCGGGTCTTGAGTGGATTGCGAAGAATGATGGTTTCACTGCGCTTCGAGCCGGTCGAGATCATATCGATGGGACACTCGGCGAGTTCCTCAAGGTACTGGAGATAGCGCTTGGCTTCCGCGGGAAGCTGTTTATACGTGGTCGCGCCGGTGGTAGAGCCGGACCACCCCTTGAACGTCTTGTACACCGGCTGCACAGTCGGTCAGCGCTTGCAGATCAGACGGCATGTCTCGATAGAGCTTCCCCTGATACCGATAGCCGGTGCAGACTTTCAGTTCCTTGCAGCCGTCGAGCACATCCAGTTTCGTGACGGCCAGTGACGTGAGTCCGTTCACGTTGGTGGCATAACGCACGACGACGCCATCGAACCAGCCGCAGCGGCGCGCACGTCCCGTCGTCGATCCGAATTCTTTCCCTCGCGCTTGGAGCCCCTCTCCCACCGCATCGGTCAACTCCGTGGGAAACGGCCCGCTGCCGACACGCGTGGTATAGGCTTTGGCGACCCCGATCACCGCATCGATCTTCGTCGGTCCCACGCCGGTTCCCGTTGAGGCGCCGCCGGCCGTTGAACTGGAGGAGGTGACATAGGGATAGGTTCCGAAGTCCACATCCAAATGCGTCCCTTGCGCACCTTCGAACAGCACCGTCTTCCCTCCCTCGATCATCTTATTGACGAGCATGGCCGTATCGACGATATGGCTCTTCAGCCGATCGGCATAGCCCATATACTGCTGGAACACCTTTTCGACCTCGAATCGTTCCATCTTATAGAGCTGCTCGAGAAACCAATTGATCTCGACCAAGTTTTCCTCCAGTTTGGTTCGAAACGCTTTCGGATTGAGCAGATCGCCCATGCGGATGCCGATCCGCGACATCTTGTCGGCATAGGATGGGCCGATCCCTCGCCCCGTCGTCCCAATTCGGCGAGACCCCTTGGACTGTTCAGACGCCTTGTCGATGGCCTTATGGTACGGCAGGATCAGATGGGCGCGCTGACTGACGACAAAATTCTTTCCGATCTTCACGCCCTGGGTCTGGAGATGATCCATCTCTTCGATCAACGAGGCCGGGTCCACGACGACCCCGTTCCCGATGACACAGGCGTCCCGCGATAGAGGATGCCTGAAGGGATGAGATGAAAAATGAAGGTCCCCCGCTCATTGATGACCGTATGCCCGGCATTGGATCCTCCCTGGTAGCGCACCACTGCATCGACATCGCGGGCCAAGATATCGACGATCTTGCCCTTGCCTTCGTCGCCCCATTGGGCGCCGATCATGACGAGATTTGCCATCGCCTGAATTGCTCCCCAAAAAAAAAGCCCTGGCTCGACTCGATGGCCAGAGCCGGAGGGGTCATGGTAGGTGCGCCTCTAATGTTTGTCAAGAACCGTGATGGCCGACGCGACCTTGATTCTTTTCTCACCTCCCATCTTCAAGAGCAGGCCCAATTGTCGCTGTCATAGACGACGTCGAAGGAAGGCCGTCATCGCCTTGCACGTTCCGCGAACACAAGAGACGATTGGGCTTGCCCAGTCCCATTTTCTTGACTGTCGTCGGACGGGCGTGTTAGCATGACCGCGGTTTCACAAGGATTTTCGCGTATTTCCAAGTTCAACCGACGTGGGGCTGTAGCGCAGTTGGGAGCGCGCGTGAATGGCATTCACGAGGTCGCCGGTTCAATCCCGGCCAGCTCCACCAAATCAATCACGTAGGTTCTGGGAAACCTCGACAGCCATATCTGTCAATCACCGAATGACCATCGGCTCCTTCCAGGTAAGAACGATCCGCCTGGTTCACAAAACCTCTCATGCTCCAAATCGAATCTGTCCGTAAACAATATTCCACGAAGGTCCTGCTCGAGGAGCGACGGCGCATCTTCGCCCCGGCTCACGCGTCGGGCTCGTCGGACCGAACGGCGCCGGCAAGACCACGCTCTTTCGGATGATCCTCGGCGAAGAATCTCCGGACAAGGGAACCATCCGCAAACGCCCGCGACTCCGCATCGGGTACCTCCCGCAGGAACTCGAAACGATCACGGGAAAACCGTGCTGGATGCCACCCATCGCGATCTCTATCCGGAACATGAGGCCGAACGCATCCTCTTGGGCTTGGGATTTTCGGAGATCGACTTCAGCCGTCAGGTCGAAAAGCTCTCCGGTGGCTATCGGATGCGGGTCGCCTTGGCGCATCTGCTGTTGACCAACCCTGATGTGCTCATGCTCGACGAGCCGACCAACCACTTGGACAAACCGACCCAACGCTGGTTCGAGCACTTTCTCCTGGACTCGGATATGACGCTGCTGCTCATCAGCCACGACACGGCGTTCCTCGATCGCATCGTCACTCATATCTGGGATCTCCGGCACCACAAGATCGAAGAATATCGCGGCAACTATACGACGTTCTCAAGATCCGCGCAGAACGAGATGCCCAACGCGAGGCTGCCGCGGGGCGCCAGGCCAAAGAAGTCGCCCGCGTTCAGACCTTCGTCGATCGCTTCCGCTACCAGGCGAACAAAGCCAGCCAGGTTCAGTCGCGCATCAAGCAGCTTGAGAAGGTCAAGATGATTGAGTCCAGCGCGATACTAAACGGGTCAAGTTCAAATTTCCCCTCCCCGCAGCGAGCGGCCGGCATGTCCTGGAGCTCCAGGGCGTGGCCAAGAGTTATGGAGAAAAAGTGGTGTATGAACGGTCGATTGTTCGATCGAACGGGGCCAACGCGTCGCGCTGGTGGGAGAAAACGGAGCCGGCAAAAGCACGTTGCTCAAGATGCTGGCCGGAGTGTTGGCGCCGGAAAAGGCACCAGAACGGTCGGCCATGGAGTCACCCTGCACTACTTCGCCCAACACCAGGCAGAGACGCTTGAACCCAGAACATACGATCCTGGAATCCCTGTCCGAAGTCTCCAGCCAAGCGGAAACGAATTTCCTCCGCGGCATTGCCGGCGCCTTTCTGTTCTCCGGCGACGATCAAAAGAAACCGATCAAGGCGCTGAGCGGAGGCGAACGCAACCGCGTGGCGCTCGCGCGCATGCTGGTCGAGCCGGCCAATACGCTGTTACTCGACGAGCCGACCAACCACCTCGACCCGGCTTCGGTCGATATGCTCACCGATGCCTTGACCGGATTTCCCCGGCACGATCATCTTCATTTCCCACGACCCGACCTTTCTGACCAGAGTCTGCGACGCGCGTCATTGAAATCGAAGAGGGCAAGGCCCGAAGCTTCTCCGGCGACTATGAGTACTACTTGTGGAAGAAAGCGCAGGAAGTCGAATCCATCAAGGAAACGAGTGACGACTTGAAGGGCGCGGATCGCGGGAAGACCGTCGGGCCGACCAGGGCCATGGCCTCACAAGCCCCAGCCAAGTCCTCAGCCGGAGATCGCCGAGATTTGAACAAGACCCAGGCCCGCCTGGAAAAACAGGTCGCGCGGGCCGAAGCCGAGATCGCCGAATGTGAAACCAAGATCAAAGCACGGGATCTCGAACTGGCCGACCCCGCCCTCTACAAAGATGAATCCACCACGTGGAGCGATCTGCAGATGGAGTATGACGGGTGGAAGAAGGATCTTGTGCGGCTCACCGCCCGGTGGGAAACGCTCTCGGCTGAACTGGAAGGCGTGAAACAGAAACTGACGGCATTCGCCTAGCAGGATAGCCGCGCGAGACACGCGTGAATCAGGAGCTCTGAACGCGTCGCGCGACTTGAGAGCGTTGGAAGGAGTTCTTCAGCCTCCTGCTAGACGGAGGACTTGACCGTTTCTTCGAGGTAGTAGTACAGCCAGCGGTTCTTCTCTTTCGTCACCAGCTCGTCCCAGACCACGCCGATCAAAATCCCCTTCTCCCACGGCTTCACCCAGGCGACTTTCCCGTCCAGCTTTTCCTTCTGTTCCGCGCGATCCGAATCCAGAAACGCCAACGACACGGTCACCGGCTGGGCCATCGCCAACGTCTCTTTCGTGTGCAACCCTGCGCCGACTCTGTTGACGTTGTCCAACACGGCCGTAATCGCCTTGGCTCCGCTCTTCGGCGAAATCAGCGCAGAACCCACCAACGTCGCCCGGACAAACTTGCGCCGTTCGCTCGTAGCTGCGATCGATGGATTGACTTCGGACTCTGCCGCTTCATGAGCCTAAGTATAACCGATTAGAAATCTTTGTCCACCACCCTTTCAGGCCATGATTAGGTGTCTCTTGGCCGATAATAGCGACGCCCTTTGAGCGATTCCGGGAGATGCTCCTGATGCGCCTTGGCCTGGGGATCGTCGTGGACATACCGATACCCTTTCCCATATCCAATCCCCTTCATCAGCGAAGTCACGGCATTCCGCAAATGGAGCGGAACCCCAAGATTTCCATGGGCTTTTGCATCCTCCATGGCCTCAAGCAGGCCCATATAGGACGCATTATCTTTAGGCCTGGACGCGAGATAGGTCGTCCCCTGCGCCAAATTGATCTGCGCCTCCGGGAGCCCCACGAATTGCACCGCCTGAGCCACGGCATTCGCCACCACCAGCCCCATCGGATCGGCATTGCCGACATCCTCTGAGGCAAAAATAACCATGCGGCGGGCGATGAATTTCGGGTCTTCCCCTCCTTCCAACATACGCGCGAGCCAATAGAGGGCCCCGTCCGGATCGGAATCACGCAGGCTCTTAATGTAGGCAGAGATGATGTTGTAATGTTCCTCGCCGGATTTGTCGTACCGAATCGACTTCTTGATCAAGCGCGGCTTCCAACGCCGCTCCATCGATCAGACGAGTCCCATCCGGTCCAGCCGGTTGCTGTGTGACCACAAACTCCAGCGCCGTCAACAGTGCCCTTGCATCGCCGTTGCCGTAGGCAATCAGTCGCTGTCTGGCATCAGATGACAGGCTGGCATTCCAGTGCCCCAAGCCCGATTCAGGATCGGCGAGCGCCCGGTCCAGAATCTGTCCCAGTGCCTCATCCGACAGGGGCTTGAGCACAATGACCAAGGATCGAGACAGCAAGGGTGCGATCACTTCAAAGGAGGGATTTTCCGTCGTCGCGCCGACGAGCATCACCGTCCCCCGCTCGACATGCGGCAGAAAGGCATCCTGCTGGGCCTTGTTGAACCGATGAATTTCGTCGACGAAGAGGATGGTCCGTCTGGCCGCCGCATCGCCCGCCGTTGCTCGGCGGTCTTGATGATCGCCCGCAGCTCGGGAATGCCTCCTGTGACGGCCGAGAATGGCACGAACTGGGCTTTGGTGTGCCGCGCGACGAGATGCGCCAGCGTGGTCTTGCCCGAACCGGGCGGGCCCCAGAAGATGACGGAGGAGAGTTGATCTGCCTCGATCGCCTGCCGCAACGGCCGATCCGGCGCATATCTCGTCCTGCCCGACGAAATCGGCAAACTCTCGTGGCCGCAGACGCTCCGCCAACGGAGCCTCAACGGATTTTTGTCCCTCGGGAGCGCCAAATAAATCGGGAGCCTGATCGCGTGAATTCGTCATCGAATCCTCAAGAATGTCGTGAATTGTATACGCCGGCATGGATGATCGCAAACGGACCCTTGACCATCGTCAACGCCAATGCTACGAACAGCGCCCACGAGGAGAGAACTGTGCACACCCACGTCAACGGCATCACCTTTGCCTACAGCGACCAGGGAACCGGCCTTCCCATCGTCTTTCTCCATGCCTTTCCGCTGAACCGCACCATGTGGGCGACCCAAGAGGACGCGCTCTCCTCACAGTTTCGCATTATCACTATTGACCTGCGGGGGCATGGCGAATCCGACGCGCCGCTGTGGCACTACACGCTCGACCAATCAGCCGACGACGTGAGCGCGTTGCTGGACCATCTCGCAATCCAGCAGGCCTTGTTCGTGGGGCTCTCGATGGGCGGCTACATCCTGTTTGCGTTCTATCGGAAGTATGCCGATCGGGTGAAGGGATTGGTCCTGGCCGACACGAGGGCTCAGGCAGACACAGCGGAAGAAAAAGCCGGGCGATTCCAGATGGCACAAACCGCCTACAAGCAGGGACCACCTGCCATCGCCGACATCATGATCCCGAAACTCCTCTGCTCCCGTGACTGTCCAGACAAAACCGGATCTTGTCCAGCACGTGAGAGCCATGATCGAGGGGAATCAAGTCAGCGGTATCGCAGGAGACTTGATGGCGATGGCCGAACGAACCGATTCAGTCCCATTCTTGACCCAGATCACCTGCCCCACCCAGATCATCGTCGGCGAACTGGACCAAGGAACTCCTGTCTCCGATGCCAAGCTCATGGCAGAGCATATCCCAGGGTCACGCCTGGCCATCATTCCAAATGCCGCCCACCTGGCCAACCTCGAACAGCCAATGCGTTTAATCAGATTGTCAGCTCCTTCGCCTCGGACCTCGGGAAGTAATCATATCTGGGATGAAACGGAAGAGACTGCGCAGGACGTTCAAAAAGGCCATCCAGCAAGGCCGCAGCGAGTGAAGGTCTGAGGCGTACCCTCTGGGGTACGTTGAGGATCTGAACGATGCAAGAATGCAGCTGGGGACTTTTTCAACGTCCTGTTTAGTCAGAGTCGCCGACGCTGCCCCGGCGGATCAGCTTCAGAAACTCTAGCCGGGTTTGCGGCTGAGTGCGGAAGGCGCCTAGCATGGAACTGCTGACCGCAACCGTGTTCTGCTTTTCGACGCCTCGCATCATCATGCAGAGGTGTCGCGCCTCCACGACGACGCCCACGCCATGCGCATTGAGCTTTGATTTCAGAGTTTCCGCGATCTGCACGGTGAGTCGTTCTTGAACTTGCAGCCGGCGTGCAAAGGTATCCACGATGCGAGGAATCTTGCTGAGGCCGACGACTTTCTTATTCGGCAGATAGCCCACATGGACCTTGCCGAAGAACGGCAGCATGTGGTGTTCGCACATGCTGAAGAAATCGATGTCCTTCACGATGACCATTTCATCGTACTCGATCGGGAAGAGCGCGCCGTTTAAGAGATGGTCGATATCCCGCTGATACCCCTGAGTCATGAAGGCGAGGGCCTTGGCGACTCGCTTCGGGAGTCTTGAGAAGACCGTTCCGGCCTGGCTTCTCCCCGAGGGCCAGCAACATCTCCGTGACCAGGGCTTGCAGCACATCTAGGTCCACCGGTCCGCCACTCCCGCCGACGTCTTCGACCTGCTGCTGAGCCCGCCGCCTGATTCCCTGTCTAGCCATGCCGCCCCTCTCTGAGCACCGGGGCCTGACTCATCGACCCGGCATACTCGAAGTAGTTGTCTCGTGTTTCAATCACCCCGACTTTTTCCAGTTGTCCGGTGGGAAGGCGGTTCACTAACAGATCCCAGATCAGCAGCACCAGATTTTCTCCCGTCGTGGTGCGATCGGCAAATCCAGGATCCTGGTTGAGATCCTGATGGTCGAATCGCGTAATCACCTCGTCGATCACAGTCCGATCAAGCACTTCAAGGTCTACACCGCCACCGCGCGTTGTCGGAACCGTGCTCTTCGACGGTCACCAACACCACATAGTTATGGCCGTGCCCGTTGGGATTATTGCACTTCCCGAATGCAGCCCGGTTCTCTTCAGGAGACAGATGATCCGTGTGCAGACGATGTGCTGCGCAGAACCGATATCGCCTTGTGACGCTCGCCTGTGTCATCCTGGATTCAGCTCACATCCAGTGAAAAAGAGAGAAGCCAGGACTGGCCGCTGTACACGGCCAATCCTGGCTTCCCCTGTCTTCATTCAACCGATCAGCGCGCGCCACTCCAGCGCAAATTCCTTAGGCGCTGAAGGAGCTGCCGCAGCCGCAGGTCGTCTTCGCTTGCGGGTTCTTGATCGAGAACCCGGACCCCTGCAGGCTGTCGACATAATCGACTTCGGCACCCTGAAGAAGCGGAGCGCTCTGCGAATCCATGATGACCTTCACGTCACCCTTTTCAATCACGGTGTCGTCGTCGGCCATCTTGGACTCGAACGCCATCCCATATTGATAACCATGGCACCCGCCGCCCTTCGACATAGACCCGAAGGCCGACCACATCCTTCTCTTCCACCATCAGTTCTTTGATCTTCTGTTCCGCGATCGCCGTAATCGTAACCATTGTGATCCTCCCCTTGTGACCAGGCTGTCACTTCGAAGACCTACCTGGAATAGCTTAGTGTAACATCTCTTTACCGGATTTCAATTCCCTGCGCTTTTGACTGCGACGTCGTGGGCGCAACCCACTTTCGCCTCTGGAACCAGAACGACCACATCCCCGAACACTTTCGCCTGGCATCCCAGCCGATGCCACGGCTCACTGAGGGCTTCCCGATCCAGCAGATCCTGCTCATCGAAATCGATCTCCGACAGTTCTCGGCTCCGACCTGCACTTCGACCCGACAGGTCGTGCAGGAGGCATTCCCACCGCAATCGTGATTCAACACAAACCCGAGAATCTTTCGCGCCTCCAACAAGGTCAGTTTGACCTCAACCTCTCCGCTCTTGCCCTCAGGATGGAGAAAAGTCACACGCGGCATCGCGAATCCCTCTTCATGCGCCATTGCACCGGCCGCCGCCGGCTGATATGGACAGCGCTGCAATCGGATATGCTCTTCAAACTCATGCTGGAACAATTTAATACTGCTCTGCACCAAGACTGCGGCACCGGTCACCAGCGTGCAATAGCCCGTCCCCTTCACAAATCCACAGAGCTGCAGCGAGACTCTCCATATCTTTCTGCGTCCCCTCCCCCTGTTCAATCTTGGTCATCAACGCGGCCAGATTGATCGTCCCCATCCGGCACGGCGGACACTGCCCGCAACTCTCGCCCTTGAAGAAATTCGGAGTATTTAAGCGTCGCCGCCACCATGCAGGTCGCATCATCGATCACAATCGTCCCCGGCCGAGCCGAGCCCGGTTCCGGCTTTCTTCAGCGAATCAAAATCCATTGGCAGATCAAGCTGATCGGCCGTCACCATTGAGAAGGCCGGACCGCCGGGGAATACCGCCTTGATCTTACGCCCGCCTGGACCCCGCCGCCGCACTTTTCGATGAGTTCCCGGATCGTCACGCCCATCGGCATTTCATACACGCCGGGCCGATTCACCGCTCCGCTGAGAGAAAACATCATCGTGCCTGGACACTTCTCTGTGCCGACCTGAGTAAACCAGGCTGCGCCTTTCTACGATATCCGCGGAATATTGCACAAGCGTCTCGACATTGTTCACCAACGTCGGCTTCCCGTAGAGGCCGAAATCCGTCGGATAAAACGGGGGCTTCTGACGCGGCATCGCCGGACGGCCTTGCATCGACTCCAGCATCGCTGTCTCTTCACCGGCCACATAACTGCCATGGCCGGCAAATACTTGCAGCTCGAGGTCCACGCCACTCCCCAAAATATTCTTCCCCAATAACCCTCGCGCCTTGCGCCTGAGCCATCGCCTTCCTCAGATTCTCCCGCTCTTCTTCATACTCATGATTCACATAGATGAAGGCGGCCTTGGCTTGCACGGTTCGGCCGCAATGAGGCAACCTTCGATCAATTGATGCGGAGCATGCTTGAGTAAGATGACGGTCCTTGAATGTCCCCGGCTCATGCTCCCCTGCATTGCAGACGAAGTAATGTTCCTTCACTCGATGGTTGAGCACCTTGTCCCATTTGGTGCCGGTGGGGAAACCGGCGCCGCCCCGTCCTCGCAGCCCGGCCTTCTTCATTTCAGTCGACGATGTCGTTCGGCGTTCAGCTCTTCGACACACTTCCTCCAGGCTTCGTAGCCCCCGATCTTGAGATAGGGTTCGATTTCCCAGGGAGCCCCTTCAAGCTTCTGGAATACCCTGGTTGAGTCGCAGGTCATGTGTTCCCTTTCGGGTAACACCCGCAGGTTCAGCATGTGGACCGTACTATACGGCTGCCTCCGGTATCCGTCAAGGCAATCGCCATGATTAGGCCTGAATCTCAACGAGTTAGGGCCAATGCCCTATCGGAACTGGGCATATGGCCATCTGAGCGCGATCGAAGGACCGGTGAAGGTCGGAAACAGGGAAGGCGGACTGGACATCCGCCGGCAGGCTATCCCGCCGGCAGTTCGCACATCCGTCCTACTTGAAATGGCTGCCGGCTCCCATGAAGAACAGCATGGGAATCGACAACATGAAATTGACTCGCGACGCGAGGAACGCCGTCCGTCCCCATTGGGCCATTTCCGCCGGAGCAGGAGTCCCCTGCGCAGCCGCCGTCACCGCCGCAATGATCTTCTTTTGATTGGGCCAAATAATCGCGTGGACATTGCCCATCATGATGATACCCAACAGCCCGCCGATCCCCAGCGCAATCGCCCCGGTTCCCCCTTTGGAATACAGGTAGCCGTACAGCACAATGCCCGCGAGGACGGTGACCGTCGCCCCGTGGCGGAACCAATTCAGCGCGGCAGGCATCAGCTTCGGAATCACGATGTTCTTCGTCGGACCATCCAGGCTCTTCAGAAAGCCGGCATTGATCAGGTTAAAGAAATACAATAACCCGATCCACGTGATGCCGGCCAGGAAATGGACCCAGCGAACAATCAGACCGAACCAATCGGCATCACCCGCGCCCACCCCGGCCATGCCGAGATACACCACTATCAATACGACAGCGAGCGCAAATCCTGCGCCCATTGTCTGCATACGGATTCTTCAAGAAATTTCATAGGCTCTCCTTATCACGGTTTATTGCTAAGTCGCTGTCTGTACTGTAGGCCCACTTCTCTTGTCAAGCAGCGGCCTCGCAGGACACTAGATCACGTTACGCCATCAATCGATCGACTATTGCGCACAGTTCCCGCACCGCACGAGCAGATGCCTCCAACGCCGTCCGCTCCTCCGCCGTCAACTCATATTCGATGACCTGTTCTGCCCCGCCTCGGCCCAGCGTGACCGGCACCCCGACAACGACATCCTTCAATCCATACTCGCCCTCGCAGAGCACCGCACAGGGCAACACCCGCTTCTGGTCCTTCATGATCGCCTCAACCATATCGACCGCCGAGGCAGACGGCGCATAGAATGCGCTGCCGGTCTTCAGCAGGCCCACGATTTCTGCCCCTCCTTCCCGAGTTCGCTTCACGATCGCCATCCAGTCGCTCCTTCGACATCAGTTCCGAGACCGGCTTGCCCTTCACCGTCGTGTACCGCGACAGCGGCACCATCGTGTCACCATGCCCCCCCAGCACCATCGCATCCACGTCTGTCCCCGGCACATTCAATTCTTCGGCGATGAACGAGCGCATGCGCGCCGAATCGAGGACCCCCGCCATACCGAAGCACCCGTGATTTCGGCAGTCCGCTGACCTGACGCGCCACATGCACCATGGCATCCAACGGATTGGTGACCAGAATAAGGATGACGTTCGGCGAACGGGACACCAGCTCCCTCACCACCGATTTCACGATCTTGGCATTGGTCGTCAACAGCTCGTCACGGCTCATCCCCGGCTTGCGAGGAATTCCTGACGTGATTACCGCCACCGACGAGCCGGCCGTTTCATCATAGCCATTGGTGCCGACGACACGGGCGCTATAGCCGCAGACCGGACCGGCCTGCGTAATATCCAGCGCTTTCCCTTGCGGGACGCCCTCGACAATGTCGACCAGTACTACATCGTACTCGTTCCTCTCCGCCAGCCGCTGCGCCGCCGTGCCACCAACATTGCCTGCGCCCACTACCGTAATTTTCGGTCGCCCCATCATCCCTCCTCGTTAGGCGTAAATCGTGAAACGCGAGGCTGCAAATCCCCTTACGCCTCACCCCTTACCCCTCACGCATGTTCGTGTTCCGTCCAGCCCGCAACTTTAAAATTGATCGTGCAGACAAAATTGTCCCCGTCATAAAAATTCACTTTGATTTTCTTCTTCCCATAGGTCGCCGCCAGAAAATCTTCCGGGTCATCGACCAACCCCTGGTACCCGCCCGCCGGATATTCACCCAGGTCGTGGAATACCACGATCATCCCGACTTTGACTTCCTGAAGAATCTTGGCCCAGCAACGGGGATAGACCTCCCAAAACTTGGCCTCGATCATCTCCTTCGTCGGCTCCGGGCGATCCTCTCCCGGCTTGATAGGCTGTGCAAACTTCGCCAACCGACGGACATAGGGATACTGATGCCCCGTAAACAGTTTATAGAGCCAGGGCGGCACAGTCCTTTTCTCGGTTTCATTCGCCATGTAACTTCTCCGACACTGAATCAGCTAGGTCGTCAACCGTTGGTAAATCCTTGGCAATCGCATCGGCAAGTCTTCGACATGGTCAATGACCGCGAACCGCACGTCTCCGTACATCCGCCGGACATAGGTATCGGCCTCCCGATCGATCGTGATACAAAACGGATGGACCCCCCGCCGACGCGCCTCTCGCAGCGCCGCCTTAGTATCTTCCAACGAATACTCGTCTTTATAGCCGTCGTCGAGCGGACGGCCGTCGCTGATGAGGACGAGCAGTCGGGTCCGTGCTTCTCGCGCCAACAATTTCGCGGTGGCATGGCGAATGGCCGCCCCGTCGCGATTTTGCCGCATGGGAGCCAATCCGCCCAAACGATGCGCCGCCTTCCCGCCTAACTGATCAGCAAAATCCTTGATCACAAGAAAATCCACTTGCCCGCGACCTTGGCCCGAATAGCCGTAGAGGGCATATTGGTCTCCGACCGCTTCGAGCGCTTCACACAGAAGCACCAGCCCCTCTTTCTCCATATCGATGACGCGGCGGCCATTGTCCAACTGGCGGCTGGTTGACCCGCTGACATCCACAAGAAACGCGGCCGCGACATCCCGTTCTTTCCTCTCCCGCCTGACATAGATCCGGTCCGACAGATCTGCTCCCGCCGCCCGCTCAGCACACAACCGGACTGCTGCATCCACATCGAGTTCGTCGCCGTCAGCTTGGCCCGGTACGCGCCGCAACCCCGGTGGCCGCAGACTTTCGAAGAATCGTCGAAGTGCCGAGACTTCACTCCCGTGCGCGCTCAACGTGGCGCCGACAATATCCCCACTCCCCTCCTCAGCGGCACGCTCGACGACGCGACACCAGTTGAGACGATAGTCATCGATCCCCTGATCCCATTCAGGGTAGCGCACAGCGCGATCACCCGGCCCGGCTTGATCGACCAGCGCCGGCTGTTCGACCTTCAAGACCAGGAGTTCCTCCACATGCGAAGGCAACTGCCGCCCCCCGACAAGCTGGTCATTTTCGGTCGCCGGGCGCGTCCCATCCCGATCTCGTTGGCCCTGCGCCGACGACTCCTGTGCTCCGCCGGCGGCGCTGGCCATTCGCTCGATGTCCCCTGATTGTTTCTGATCGTCCGATGCACGACCATCCTGGTCCTGCTGGCGAATGAACTCGGGATTCATCGCCCCACGATATACCCAGTTGGTGACGGGGCGATAGTCCTCGCCCGTCTGCTCGGAAGCGGGTGGGCCCACGCCAAGATCCTCTGACGCGTCATCAACCTGTGCAGTCTGGATCATCGCCCCCTTTGGAGCCAACAGCTCTTCAATTCGCACATAGAGAGCATGGGCCAGGCGCACGGCCTCTTCGGCCGTCGCCGTGGGAACCAGAATAGCCTGGCACATCGGCCAGAGTATGGCGATCTCGTTCTTGACGGCTTCGTGAATCGCGACTGCCTGCGACCCGGCGGTCGATAACTGCAGCAGTTGGTCCACGACGAGCTCTTTGGCGGTCAGCCCGTGCGTGAGCGAACGCGTCGTGACCGCCTCTCGTGCAAATTGTTGCAGGTCCCGCTGAAGTCCTGGATACTCCCGCTGAAGCAGAAATTCCACCCGCGCATCCTCCACCAACGTCCACAGGTCTTGGATCAGTCCAGGATGAGGATAGAGATGAAACAGCGCCGCCAAGGTATCCGGCGCAACCTGTTTCATACGGCCATATTTCTGGCGCAGGGCCATAACCAAATCCGCGAACGGCTCAAGGGTCATCTGGTACGTCCCAAACTCTATGTGCCCTGCTTCATGAGCCGCCATCACCAAATACAAACGCGTATTCTCCTCGGCAGTGGGATAGCGACGGAGGAGCGCCGGCAACGAAATGGTGCGCCCGTCCTGGCTCACTGTGGCCCGCACAGAAGTCTCCTGACTCAGCGAATCGGGGAGCGCTTGAATGGTCAGATCGGTTCCACAGAGCCCTTGCACGAAGAGTTTCACTGTCCGGGCCACTTGGCGAAGCGGCACACCGCTTAAGGCAACTTCCACCGACGTCAGCGCCTTCTGCGACTCCAAAGCAAAATAGGCTCTGGCTCCTTCGACACTGTATGCGAGAATTTCCATCCCGGCTGTAAACCAGGCCTCGAAACGAGCCGTGGCCTCGGCAGACTCGCCGATCACGCTCACCAGTTCCGGCGCACGCCGCAAATACGCCAGTGCCGTTTCTGCGTCACGCTCCGCCACCAAGGCCCCATACTGCAATACTTTTAGTCGCCATCCCTCATTTGGCGCGACACGCAATAGACGCGGTGATTCCGATAACCAGGCAATGCCGGACCCAGGATCGTGTTCAGCGAGCAATGACCCGACCGTGACGACTTTGGCCCTCACCGGCAGGTCTTCGAGATCGCCGAGGATGAGGGGACTGGTACGGAGGAATTCGATGGTGCCGAAATAGTCAGTCTTGCCGAAACTATTCTGGGAAATGAGTTTCACTCCGAACGTCGCCCAGGCTCTGGCTTCCTGAATGGGCAATACTCGGGCTACCGCGGGAATTTGTCGGATGTACTCCAGGGCGACGACAAAATCGACCCGGGTCAGTTCGAACCCGATCTCTAACCACGCCCCCAGCTGATTCGGAGAAATGACGGTCACCACTTCCGGTGACACACGGAGAAACTCCATCGCGACGTTCGCATCCTGCTCAGCCAATTCTAGGGCGGTTTTCAGCACCACCGATCGAACCGAGGGTTGTTCGATCAGACCCAGAACCAGCGGGCTCTCCTTGAAAAACTTTAGCCCGATCGCACCGGAGGATTCGGCCAGCGCAATCCCCAGATCCAGCCAGGCCACCGCATCGCTGAGCCGATCCCTCCGTTGTAGATCGGGGAACGATTCGATTGCGGCACATGCGACCTTCGTCGACACTTCGTGCAACTCATCGAGCAACAGCAGGACCCCTTCCACCTGATTCAGTTTCGTGGTCGAGTCGGCAAGACAAGACACTACGTGCTGGGCTGTGGCTGGGCCTAACTCATCCGCCAATCTGGCGATCAATTGCTTATGCGTATCCGACATCTCCATTCACAGTCCAATCCTACGGAATTTCCAGGAAGTGCTGGATTGTAAAGGACACCCTAGCGCTTGTAAACTACGCGTTGTAACAGGTTACAGGGAGGTGTGATGGCTGAGCCCAAACAAGAGAGTCTCGATAAAATGTGGAAGTATGTGAAGGGATTCGCGGAAAAGAGCGGGACGACCATGCATCCCACTCCCGCAGTCACCGAAGCCGTGGTCAAGGGCCTCGCGATGCATGTGGACGAGCTGGGCAAACCCCTCTGCCCCTGCAATTTCTACAAAGATAAACAAGCAGAAGCCAAACTCCGCCGCTGGATCTGCGCCTGCGACGAAATGCAGATCTATAAATACTGCCACTGCCTGTTATTTGTGCGGGAGGATGGCATGCCGATCACGGAATATCTCCCGGAAGGCCACGAAGGTCGGGAGATCTATGGCGTCGTCACGGACCCGACTCCCGATAAAGGCCGCGCCCTCAAACACAAGGCCGTTGCCCCATCCACACCCTTGGGCGAAACACCAGCATCGTCCTCGTCCACTTCGTAATGATCATGCAACTGCGCGGCCGACTCCTTTGCGGGATAATCATCTCGTTACTGCTGGGAGACATGCAGTTCAATCAGGCGCGCGCCATCGAGTCGAGCAATGCGTCTCCAGTCACGGCGCCACAGCCTCCCAGCTTGAACGAAAAGGACTTACTACCCTACAAACAAAAGGGGCGAGGCACGCTGGCTGGACAGGCGTTTCTTGGTTCGCCATCCGGCAAAGCCATTACGCAAGCCGGCGCGCTGATACACCTCATCCCCATTACCCCATACACACGCCATTGGTTTGACCATACAGTCAGAATCACACCCTGCTCAGCGACGGGAACCCCGGCCTCCGCTGAAAATACCGCAGCCCCACGACCTCCGACTGAGTGCGCCCCCGAGGCGCTCATTCGGTTTCTGATGGAAAAGCGGTTGGCACCCTATCTCCGCACGACCAGAACCAACCCCACCGGACACTTCTGGTTTACCAAGATTCCCGCAGGGCGCTACTACATCGTCAGTCTGATCGAAGGGGGATCGGGAGCGCACCAAGACGACCGGCTAGCGGGGCTGGCCTGGCTGGCTATCGATCTCGATGCAGGTGAGAAAATCGCAAATCTCGTGGTAACCGACTGCAAAGGCAGCTTATGCTGAGCCTCTTTGAGCAGCGAACACGACCGCGCGCGCCATTCTCACCCGCCCCACCCGAGCGCGTCGAGATGCGCTCTTAACCCCTAAGTAAGCACCTTCTTAGTAGCATCTTATCCTGTTATTCTCTCAGATCTCACCGTCAGTGCAATCCAACTGCGGACGCCGAACGAGCATCACACTACTTCAAGGAATCTATGACCAGGCCCCATCGGCTCTCTCCTACTGCCATCCGGTCACGTCATACCCCTTTTCGATCAAGCACCGCACCACCGCATCAGCGTAGGGAGGATCCGGCTCAAGCGGCTTGTAGGCACCGCCAGCTGAACCGATGATCACTCCGAGCGCCCCTCCAACTGCTGCCCCAATCGCCACGCCGGTGAGCCCCCCAACGATCCCGCCCGCCGCACCGACCGCGGCCCCGCCGACGAGACCGATCACGGCTCCGGACGCCGCATTGTCACTGCGATTGGTGCCCGGCTTCAACCCGGCCGCGTCGGCCTTCTGCTGACAAGCGGCGACATCAAGCTTCGCCGCCTCCCGTCCCTGCAACTGGAACTTCGCATTCGACCGCAAGATCGGCTCCGGCCCGGCACAGGCCACAAGACATAGAATTAAGCTAGGAACGACGATGCTCTGAAACTTCCTCAATCCCTCGTCCTCCTTATTTTTCACCGACGTGGTACTCACCTCAATGCGAGATGGTGGGATCGGGCTCTCCTGCTCGCGCCATTCTCACCCCCCACCCGAGCGCGCCGAGACGCGCTCTATACCCAAGCGAGGCCTTCTAAGATGCGCGGGCCGCGAGCACAGAGGTCCCCTCTGCGTCCCGTCCATCCCTACTGCCACCCCGTCACCTCATACCCCTTTTCTTGCAAACATCGATTTACGAAGTTCGTGTAGGCCTCATTCTGCTGCGGCGGTCCGGCAAACACATAGTACAGCCCGGTGAGTAATCCCCACACCGCGCCGCTTGCGGCTCCGATCATGGAACCACTGCCTGCCGCGCCGACGATGGCTCCGCCGACCGCCCCGCTCGCCGCGCCTACTCCGGCTCCCACTGCTGTTCCGGTCGCCACACGACCGGCCTTCCCGCTGCCCTCCTCCGCCCCAGCCGTTTCGGCTAATTGCCGACAGGCCGCAATATCTTGTTCCGCGCCATCTTTCCCCATAGATTGCAAATGTGCGTTGGGATACAGAACAGGATGTGCCGATGAACAGGCGGTGACCAACAGCCATCCCCACACGATGAACAGAACCCTGGGTCTCATCGCTTCAGCGATCCCATTCGATGCCCAGGGATCAAACGAGCCATCACTAGCTGAGTTGTCGCACCTATGACGAGGACACGTTTGCGCCGGCCGCTCGCACCGGAGTGAATTAGCACCGAAGCTGAAGGGATCGATAATTGGCGGGCCAGAAACCGAATCAATTCCTCATTGGCTGCGCCAGCGACCGGTGGAGCGGCCACGCGAATCTTCAGGGCATCACCATGGAGGCCCACACACTCTGTGGTGCAGGCCTTAGGCTGGATATGAACGGTGAGGATCACTCCGTCTTTGGTGTCCTGCACGATCAGCGAGTTCATCCGTGACGGGGGGTCCGCAGCAGGGAGATCAGAAGATGGCCTTCACCAATTCCAGAATACTGCGCTGCATATCGGGATCGTCGGTGATCGGGCGGGCGATCGCAACATCGCAGGCTCGATCGGTTGTCACGCCTTGCCGAATGAGTGTCCCGGCATAGATCAGCAATCTGGTGCTGACCCCTTCTTCCAAACCATGATTCTTGAGGTTCCTCACCTTTCCACCGAGCTTAACCAAGCCGGCCGCGAGGTCCCGGCTGATCGCCGCTTCCCGCTCGACCACGGTGGTTTCGATGTCAGGCGCCGGATAGTCGAACTCAATCGCCATGAAGCGCTGCTTTGTGCTTTGCTTCAAATCCTTTAGCACACTCTGGTACCCGGGGTTATAGGAAATCACCAGAAGGAAGTCGTCGGCTGCTTCGAGAATCTGGCCTTTCTTTTCAATGGGCAGGAATCGGCGATCGTCGCTTAGGGGATGGATGATGACCGTCGTGTCCTTCCGCGCCTCGACGATTTCGTCCAAATAAACGATCGCGCCATGTTTCACACCGAGCGTCAGTGGCCCATCGACCCAGACCGTCTCTTGACCCTTGAGCAGATACCGCCCCACTAAATCCGACGCGGTGAGATCTTCATGACAGGCCACCGTGATCAAGGGTCGACCAAGCCGGTAGGCCATATGCTGGACGAATCGAGTCTTGCCGCATCCGGTTGGCCCCTTGAGCATGACCGGCATCTTACTGTTTGCCGCGATCGTGAACAAACCGATCTCGCCACGGACCTCCGCGTAGAATGGTTCTCGCTCGATCCGATAGTGCCCGACATCGATTTCGCGGGATTGCTGACTCATGGCTCCTGCCTCTATATGGTTCAAATGCTCTTACGCTGTGGTAGGGCACGATAAACGGAACCGAGGCTGAAGATCAAGCGATCCGGATGGATTGACCTAATGCAGGTTAGGCGGCCTTCACACCATCCAGAACTTCGCGCACTTTTTGCACCAGAACGTGGGGCGAGAAGGGCTTCGGCAGAAACCCGGTCTCGCGACTCACGCCGCCTTGGTCAAATACCGGATGGTCCGGATACCCTGACATGTAGAGTATTTTGGTCCCTGGTCGAACGGTCAGGAGTTTCTCCGCGACTTCAGGTCCGCTCATCTGCGGCATGACGACATCCGTCAACAGCAAATGGATGGGTCCCACATACCTTGCGCTGGTGAGGAGAGCTTCGATGCCATGGCGCGCCTCTAACACTGTATAGCCATGAAGCCGTAACGTCTCGTGCACGAGACCCCGTACACTCGGCTCGTCTTCGACCAAGAGGATCGTTTCGCGACCATGTGCCGGATCGATCGTTTCGATACTCGCCCCCAATCCCGGTACCTCTTGTTCGACCCGTGGGAAGTAGATCCGGAAGGTCGTGCCCCGACCAGGAGCACTCTCGACGGTGATGCTTCCCCCGCTCTGCTTGACGATGCCATAGACGGTCGAAAGTCCCAATCCTGTCCCTTTCCCTTTTTCCTTCGTCGTGAAGAAGGGTTCGAACAGATGCGACTGGGTTTCAGCATCCATCCCATGGCCTGTATCACGAACCGCAAGCAACACATACGCTCCCGGTTCCACCCCCACGGCATCTTGACGCCCCCCTTTCCCAATCGTCACATTCCTGGTTTCCAGCGTCAGGCGCCCGCCCTTGGGCATCGCATCACGGGCATTGACCACCAAGTTCATAATGACCTGCTCGACCTGCCCGGGATCCGCCTTGATGGCGCCGGTCGAAGAATCGAGTTCGGCACAGAGTTCGACGATGTCTTCCCCGAGAAGACGTCGCAACATACCGTCCATATTGGCAACGAGTGCATTGAGATCGACGACCTTCGCCGCGATGAACTGCCGACGACTGAACGCCAGCAATTGACGGGTCAGCCCAGAGGCCCGGTCCGCGGCCTTCTTCACCTCTTCCATATCCTTTCGCATGGCGTCATTAGGCCCCAGGCGGCCAAGGAGCAACTCGCTGTATCCTCGGATCACCGTAAGCAGGTTATTGAAATCGTGCGCCACGCCGCCGGCCAATCGCCCCACCGCCTCCATCTTTTGGGCCTGCCGTAATTGCGCCTCTGTTTCCCGTAACATCCCTTCCGTTCTAGCCCGCTCGCCGAATTGGCCGATCTTGAGACCGATGTCTTCCACCATCCTCAACAATTCTTCATCAGGCTGCCGCACCTGGCGACTGAAAAATTCAATGACCCCTTCGATTTCACTCCCTAATAGAATCGGAAATCCAAACGCCCCGTGGAACCCAACTTGTCGAGCCTCCGCTCCTCGAGGAAAATTGACATCCAGCGCGATATCCGGAACCCAGACCGACTTGCCACTGGCCCAAATACGCCCCGGCAAACCTTTTTCTCGGTTAAATACATGCTGCCAGGTAGCCAGGACGAAGGCCCCAGCCTGAACGGATGGCAGCTGCCACTGAGCAAGACAGCGCAGTACCCCCGTCGCCTTATCCGTCTTATCCACCCGCCAGAACACCCCCAGATCCCATTCCAGACTCTCCCCTATTGCTTGGATAATTTTCGGAACGGCCTCTTCCAGGGTCATCGACTCGGAGAGGACTCGGGTTACTGCATATTGAGACGCGAGACGGCGTTCAGCCCGGCGGCGGTTGGTGATGTCTCGGATAAAGGCGCTGAAGATGTACGTATCTCCGATTTTTGCCGGTGACACCGCAAGCTCGACAGGAAGCTCCCAACCGTCCCTATGTCGAGCGACTATTTCAATCCGGCGGTTCAAGATCGGTCCAACCCCTGTCCGGAGAAATTCGCGGATACCCTGTTCGTGCGCTTGGCGATCACGGTCAGGGATGATGGTCTCGGCAAGTGGCCGCCCCAGCGCTTCCTCGCGGGACCATCCGAAAATCGCCGTGGCCTGCGCATTCCAATCGGTCACAATCCCGGAGGAATCGATGGTGATCACCCCGTCAAGCGCGGTATCGACGATGGCCCGATTTCTCTCCTGGCTCTGGAGCAACGCTGCTTCAGCGGCTTTCGCCCAGGCACTCTCTTGTTGTGCCTGTCGATGTTCTGCGCGCAATCGTGCGGTGGCCCAGAACAACAACCCCAGCATGGGAATCCAGACCAGCCCGCCTGCGATCCCGACCCTCCACAAGAAGGCGTGAATAGGCGCCAGGATGTCCTGCCGGTCCATCCGCACCAGGACCGACCAGCCAAGCCCGCCAAATTTCCCAAAGCCTTTGGTCTGCGCGTAACCAGTCACGACCTGGACGTGCCGGCGCAAATGCTCTTCCTCGACAAATCCCGGTACACCGGACTCGCTCAGCAGCACAGAAGGTAATCCGGCTTCTTTAAGATTGAGGGCTTCCATGTGTGGCAGATTCGAATCGACAAACGCTCTGCCCTGGTTCGTCAACATTTGGTACTCGACTCGCCCAACCCCTCCTTGTCGATCCTCAAGTGAGCGAATGGTCCTGGTTGTGACTTCCTCCAAAAACGGGATCCCCACCCGCGAAGTCACGGCGCCCAGGAATGTGCCCTGCGAGTCGAGAATCGGGGCCGTAAACGCAATCGTGTCGACGCCACTCTCCGCTTCTTGCACTGCGACGTCGGCAATGTCGAGTCGTCTCGTCGTGCGCGCAGCGATGAACGATGCGGCACGGCTATAGTCGCGTCCCACCAGCGAAGGCTCAGTCGCCGCCACTACCGTCCCCTGGCTGTCTGTGACCGCCAACCACAGATAGACAGGGGAATATTCCGTCTTCAACCAGTTCAGATACTCGGAGAGATATCTCGGGTCGGAGGCTCGCAATGAAAAGGCTCGTGCCATCATACGGGCGTCTCCGTGGCGTTCGAACAGCATCCTGTCGAGCTTCTCGGCAACCTCCGCCGCGGCCAGCGTGAGTTCTCCTCCCGTCGCCTCCACAAGTCGAGATTCGACGAACCGAGTCAGGATGATACCGCCTAGGACCGCGAATACGGCCATAGCGACAATGAGATAGGGTAACCACCGGTATCGGCGAAGACCGAGGAATAAGAAGGCAATCGAAGTCTTCATGATTGGCGCGCCGGGAAGGCAATGAAGTTGGGAATCAGGATGGCAGGATGATAGGCCTGTTTCGCTGCGCGCAATCCGGGAAGACCTGCATCATCCATTGCATTTATGTATTCGGCCCCTTCCGCCACGGCTGTCCGACAGGTCTCCCGAAATAAATACTGCGCCAGACCTGGAAGGGTCCGATCCGCCACCTCTAGGAGGACACAGAATGTCGCGCTCGTCAACCAATAGCCGAAGGTATACGCGCAGATCCGCCCGTGAGTCCTGACAACCCTCCCCGTGACTCGAAGGGCCGATGCCTGCGACCAGATGATTTCATGGGCCGGCGCGGCATCAGCTAACAACATCACACCGAACGCCTCAAGCCCTTCCGCTTGTTTCTGCCGCGACCATTCCCCTAGAAGGGCAAGACAATCCCGACGGTCGCCAACCTGATAGGAGTCCATCTCAAACGACTGCTCTCGTTCGAATCGATTGCACAGTGCACGCTGTGATTTATATCGGTCACCAGCCAAAGCCGCGAGGTCCCTCGCGTCATACAAATAGTCCGGTTCCTTGGGCGTGAGACGATATCCCAGCCGCTCCAACTCTGGTACCAACATGGATGGCACGTTCTCAACTCGGCTGACCGGCGAATCACCGTTCCAACGCCGCAGCAGCTCCATTGCCTCTGATAGGGGCGCGTCGATCTGGGCGGCCCCGATCGGAGGTAGCGACATGAACCAGCCATCCGGCGATTGCGCGAAGAGGCAAAAGGTCCCCTGAAGCTCCATCCACCAATAAGCTAGTAATCCATTCCACATGTAGTGATAGGCCGGCGAATAGGCTGCAAGTGAACGAGGGCGGCACCACCCAGACTGTTCCAATGCGGTTGTCATTCGCGGAATATCGTCCAGCGTGAGCCGATACAGTGGCGCAGGCCCCCACTGACGAGCCATGGCATCGGCAAGGCCCGGAAGCCGTGCAAGCACAACTACGTCCTCCTGAAACCGCCCGATGAGGCGAGGATGCGCGACGACTTGGTTACGGATGTCTGCTCGATCGAGCAGGGCCAACACCCGGTCAGCATGACCCTGGATCTCTCCCGGAATTTCCTCTCGCATAAAGGGGCACTTCGTATCCCATCCCAACAATATCTTGTCGTGCGCCTGATCCCACATCAGAGCCAGGGGATAGAGCTGACAATCGAGCGGACGCTGCTCGTAGATTCGGCAAGTTGAGGTCGCTGACTCGAATGCCGGGCAGAGATAACCCTCCCCTTGGAGGTCGGGAACAAGGATCACTTGTGACCCTTTTTGGTTGGGAAAGGCCATTCCCTCAAGACCCCCACCCAAGGCACGAGTGATTTCGCTCTCGGTAAAATAAGGACGGAGGGCGCTGTCGGGGTCCGGAAACCGACAACAGACATCGCACTGGAGACAGGTGAGGCTCGGCACGAGTTGCGGGAGCACAGTCGGTGGTGTCACGGAAATACCCACCGGCTTATCGGTGTATGCGGACATGGAAGGATTCCAATCGATGTGCGGTTCATATTAGCACCATTGTGCAGGAGTGCCCAAGGGATGTCACTTTTTCACCGGTTCTCCTCTCTGCAAACGTCACAATGTCTTGACCCAATTCATCCTCGCTGGAATACTGAGGGAAACACACGGAGTTCTTCCTATGAGTGAAGCATCATGACACCGCCTTCAGCCCAACCACCAACGAGGCCCCAGTACGACCCCCAGGTGTTGCTGAACTCGCAACCGGTTATCATTACCGTGATCGACCCTCAGTCACACAAGGTGGTGTTCCAGAATCGTGTGTCCCTCATCAAATTCGGCGATATTTCGAACCTGACCTGTCATGAGAAGATTGCCGGCTGTGCTACACCCTGTGCGTTCTGCAAGATGCCAGAAACCGCTGAAACAGGCACAGTCACGGTGAGCGAGGTCCCGCTACCGAACGACGAATATCTGTTGGTCCAGTGGGCGAAGGTTGAAAGCTCCTCCGGTCAGGTCCACGTCGTCGAAACCATCACCGACATCACTTCCAGCAAACGACAACAGGCAGAAGCTGAAGTCTTGGTCAAAAAACTTTCGGCGACAAATCGCGACCTCATCCATGCAAACCAACTGCTTCTCGACCAATCTGTGCGGGATAGCCTGACCGGACTCTCCAATCATTCACATTTTCAACGGACGCTCGTCCAACTCTGCGCCTCGGCCATGCGATCCATGCGGCCGCTCTCACTCCTCTTTATCGATCTCGACGACTTTAAACAGATTAACGATCGCTACGGCCATATCGTCGGCGATCAAGTCCTTCGCGAAATCGGCTGGCTATTGGACAGTCAGCAGGACCTAGGAGAGAGCACCGGGCGGTCGAGCGACTTCGCCGCTCGGTACGGAGGGGAAGAGTTTGCCTTGATTCTGCCCGACACCTCGATGGACGGCGCGCTCAGCGCCGCCGAACGGCTTCGCAACCGGGTGACGACCTTAACGATGTTACCGGAATTGGCGGCGCTTCGAACTCCGCCGTTCCCCCTCACTTGCAGCATCGGAATCGCCTCTTTCCCCATTCATGCCTCCGTCCCATCGCAACTCGTCGTCGCTGCCGATGAGGCGGTGTACGTCGCGAAGCGGGCGGGGAAAAACTGCACCCGTATGGCAAGCCCCGCCGCACCGTCCTCACCTCTTCCCTCGCCCCTTGTACGATCCTAAATCCCGTGTTACAGTTCTTTGGCCCCGCGTTGAGGGGCTCTCATTGACACGGACACTGCCTCTGTCTGACTTGGCTACCTCCGACCTCCTTCACCGCTGCGCGACCATCCGTGACCAGCTGAGCCAAGCTGGTCTCTTTCCACCTCTGCCAGGGCAGACTTCGGATCCCGGAGTGGTCACCGCGACGACCACCTGGCGAATTGCCACCAGACCGCTGCCTCTCTCGAAAGACCAGTTGAATTTTTTTCACCAGCTCGGACCACAACTCTTGTCCTTTTATCGAGCCCTGAACCGTCTCTATACCGACAGTATACGCGGCCTCCAACCAACCTGGGTCGCAGGATACCTTGACCAAGGCAAACCGGAAGGCCTGCTCACGTACAGCCGGATGAAACGGTTTCGCGACCAGCTTCCAGCGGTCATCAGGCCGGACGTCATCCCCACTCAAGACGGCATGGTGATCACCGAACTCGATTCCGTCCCCGGAGGGATCGGCATGACCGCCTGTCTAGCTGCGCTCTATGGAGAGGAGGCCAGCGATCTCCCACTCATTGGAGGCCATGAAGGAATGGTTCGGGGATTTGCGGCCATGTTGAGAGCCCAGCTCGCCCAGCATACCGGATGCGTCGCGATTCTGGTGTCGGAAGAAGCCAAGGACTATAGGCCGGAAATGACGTGGCTTGCGGCTCGCCTTCGAGCAATCGGTCTCGACGCTTACTGCGTTGAACCTCGTCACATTCTCTTCACCGAAGAGGGCCTCAGGATCATCAGCGAGGGAACGGACCAGCCCATTGCCGTAATTTATCGTTTCTACGAGCTATTCGATCTCCTGAACATTCCAAAATCCGAACTTGTCCAATATGCTATCAAGAAAGGCCGGGTCGCCGTCACGCCTCCGTACAAGCCGGCGCTGGAAGAAAAGCTTGCCTTTGCCCTCCTCCATCACCCGGCCTTGCGACCCTACTGGGAACCGGCGTTGGGCCGGGATGTTTTCCTGCATCTGACCACCGTCATGCCGCGCACATGGATTCTCGATCCTGCGCCCATCCCTCCGTCCGCCACGATTCCCGGCTTGACGGTTGGCGGACGGGCCGTGATGAACTGGCACGAACTGGCCGCGGCCACTCAAAAGGAACGGCACTTCGTCATAAAGCCCTCCGGGTTTTCCGAACTCGCCTGGGGCAGCCGAGGAGTTTCAGTTGGACACGACATGCCGCAGAGCGAATGGGCGGGTGCCATTGACAAAGCCCTGTCCGCCTTTCCCCGGACTCCCCACATCCTGCAGGAGTTTCACAAGGGCCGCCTGTATGAACTCGACTACTTTGATCCGATGACCGGTGAGATGAAACAGATGTCCGGGCGCGCCAGGCTCTCGCCCTATTATTTCGTCAGTGGCGAAAAGACCGAACTGGCTGGTATCCTGGCTACTGTCTGCCCGGCGGACAAGAAAGTGATCCATGGGATGACAGACGCGGTCATGGTGCCGTGCGCGATAGAGCGGGAACCCCGTGAACCATCTTGAACCCGAACCAAGCAACTCCACATCTCACATACATCTATAGTGCTTCCTATGGCTCTTACCCTCTATCACGTTGCTTGGTGTCCCGACTGTGAGGTGGTGCGCCAGAAACTGGCGGATCTGCATATCGAATACGAGCCCGTCGTCGTGGCGGACATTCGCCCGATGCGCAAAGTGGTCCACGAGGTCTCAGGTCAATACTATGTTCCCGTCCTCAAGGATGGAGACATGGTGTTGACGGAAACCGACGATATCCTCGATCATTTGGACAAGACGTACGGTCAGAACCAGATCGCGGGCAGTTAATCGTGCCAACAGGCCTTCCGATCTACTCGACAGCAAAGGAGACCGCATGGAAGCATGGAGACGCATACTCGCTGACAGCATCGTGAAGCCAAAAGACTTGGCGGAGCGGCTTGGCGTCGATGTGAAAGAAATCGAAGCCATTGTGGGCGATTATCCAATGCGCATTACCCCCACGGTGATGGCAACGATCAAAGAAAAGGGCGACGCCATTTGGAAACAGGTGGTCCCGGACGTCGCCGAAATGGACGACATCGAAGCGGAAGACGATCCGCTCGAGGAAGATCTCATGAGTCCGGTTCCGCATCTTGTCCATCGCTATCCGGATCGCGTCCTGCTCATGGTGACAAACCAGTGCCCGATTTATTGCCGGTTCTGCACGAGAAAACGGCTGGTCGGGAAACCAGGATTCCTCAAGAAAGGCGAACTTGACCTGGCCATCGCATATTTGCGCGAGCATAGTGAAGTGCGCGACGTCATTCTCTCGGGTGGCGACCCCTTGCTCTTGCCTGACCATTTATTGGAACGGATCCTCAAGGCCCTGCGTACCATCCCGCACCTGGAACTGATCCGCCTCGGCTCCCGTGTGCCCGGCACCTTACCGGAACGGATTACACCGGAACTCTGCGCGATAGTGAAGAAGTACCACCCTATCTACATGAACCTGCATTTCAATCACCCCGACGAGCTGACCCCGGAAGTCAAAGCGGCCTGCGGGATGTTAGCCGACGCCGGCATACCGCTCGGCGCTCAAACCGTCCTGCTCAAAGGCGTCAACGACGATCCGGAAATCATGAAACGATTGATGCATCAGCTCCTGCTTGCCCGCATCAAACCCTACTATCTCTACCAAGCGGACCTCACCAAGGGCACGAATCACTTCCGCACCACGGTCGAGACGGGGTTGAATATCATTAAGTCTCTGCAGGGCCACACCAGCGGGATGGCGGTCCCGCACTTCGTGATCGATGCGCCAGGCGGCGGCGGCAAGATCCCGTTGCTTCCCGGCGACTACATGGTGCACATGGATGTCGAAGGGGTGCTCTTGAAGAACTATGAGAACAAGGCGTTCCACTACCCTCAGCCGCAGCAGGGATCCTCGCGCGAGCTGCCGATGGTGAGCGCAGGACCTGCGCTGGGATCGTGCAGTAATGGAGAGCACGACGACCTGTGAGCACGCGAACTGCCCAGGGCATTTTGCCTTACCAACACATTCGGCAGTTGATCGCGAGCGGTGCCATCCATGCCGATGTGCCGATCGAAGACCGGCAAATCCAGCCGGCCAGTCTCGACCTGCGCCTCGGGCGCAAGGCCTATCGGCTCATCAGCAGCTTCCTGCCTGAACTGTCCGAGATCACGAGCCGACTCAACGTCCTGGACTTCTACCAGTCCGACCTTGTGATGTACGAGATGGATCTGACTGAAGGGGCCATTCTCGAAAAAGGCCACGTCTATTTAGTGCCGCTGTTGGAACGTGTGGCCTTACCCAAGAGCCTCCGGGCACGGACCAATCCCAAGAGTACGACCGGTCGGCTGGATGTCTTTACCCGCGTCGTGACAGATCTCAACACCGGATTCGATGAAATCCGACCCGGTTATTCGGGACCCCTCTACCTGGAAATCGTTCCGCGTTCGTTCGCGATCAAGGTGAAGACCGGATACTCTCTTAACCAGATTCGCTTCGTGCGCGGCGACGCCACAGTGTCAGACCGGTCGCTTCAGACGCTTCACAAACGAGAGCCCTTGCTCTACCACAATCTCCCCACGAAGAACGCGCTGAGCACGAGTGATCTCCGCACGGATCGCGGTCTGTTTCTTCGCATCGATCTGAAGGGAGACGACCGAAGTGGCGCACCGATTATTGGCTATCGCGCGAAGAAGAACAGTCATGTGATCGATCTGTCAAAGATCGGCCACTATGCGGCACTCGATTTTTGGGAACCTCTGTACCGACACCGCCAGGACAGCCTCCTCTTGGAACCGGAGGAATTCTACATTCTTGCATCGAAAGAACGGATTCGCGTTCCCGCGGGCTATGCCGCCGAGATGGTTGCCTTCGAAGCAGCCTGCGGCGAGCTGCGGACCCACTATGCCGGGTTTTTCGATCCGGGATTCGGGTACGGCCGCGGCGAGTTGCACGGTACCCAAGTGGTCCTGGAGGTCCGTCCCCACGACGTGCCCTTCCTGATCCATGATGGACAAACCTTCTTCAAGGTTGTATACGACAGGATGCTCGCGCGGCCCAGTCAACTCTATGGTATGGCACTCGGGTCCTCGTATCAACGCCAAGGGCTCACCCTGAGCAAACATTTTAAGGTCTAGCAGAATGCTGAGCGCCAACGCGTAAACCCCTTTCAGGAAACAGCCCACTATGCTGCCAGAACCGACACAGGAACCGGGGCGCCGTGACCCAGATGACGACTCCGGGAACGAAAGGCAGATGCGTGTCGCCGGGATGATGGTGGGCACTGCCCTCATTTTCATCGGCTTCCTCAACGTGTTTCTCTCGATCAGCGGGGGATTCGAGATCAACGTCGTTCCCCTCTTGATTTATTTTGGCGGCGTCGCTGTGTGGGCGAATGCGGTCGTCGAAAATATGACTATCCGCTATAGCCTCATCGGCGGCGCCCTCCTGCTCGGCGCCATCTTCTTCCACTACGGGGAAGTCCTCTTCTGGCACAAGCAAGTCGTGTTTTGGTCTACGGTTGTTGTCGTCATGTATTTCATGTTCAACGAACCAAAGAAACCCGCCTGACGCGTTATGGCGATGACGATTTCCGTCATCATCCCCACACTCAACGAAGAACGGACAATCATGGCCACGTTGGCGCAGACCGCCGCGCTCGGCTTCGATGAACTTATCGTGGTGGATGGAGGGAGTTTCGATCAGACCCCTGTGCTTGTCGAGTCATACAGGCGGAGGACGCAGCCCCCGGCACAGAGCCCCGTGCGACTGGTGACCACTCTCCGCGGACGCGCCCATCAGATGAACGAAGGCGCAAGGGCCAGTGACGGGGAGATCCTGCTCTTTCTCCATGCCGACACGCAGCTTCCAGCCGATGCCAAAACGATGATCGAGACGACGCTGGCCGATCAAGGAATCGTAGGCGGACGGTTCGATGTCCGATTCGATCACCCATCGATGTCGGGGGCCATCATCAGCAGGATGATGAACGGGCGATCGAGACTGAGCGGCATCGCCACCGGCGATCAGGCTCTGTTCGTGCGTCGTCGGGTCTTCGAACAGATGGGAGGCTTCGCTGACATGCCGTTGATGGAGGATATCGATTTTTCACGCAGGCTCAAACAAAAGGGAGCAACCGCGGCCCTGACAGCGACTGTGACCACCTCCTTCCGTCGCTGGGAGCAGCACGGACCGTTGCGAACGATCCTCTTGATGTGGGGACTGCGATTCCTGTACTGGATCGGCGTAAATTCTCATACACTGAACCGGTGGTATGGCTTGGTTCGATAAGTCATGAAACAGCCTTCCTCTCAGCCGCCTGACAGCTCCCACCCTTCGCCTCTCACGGCGTTGGTGATTTTCGCCAAAGCTCCGATCCCGGGCGAGGTAAAGACCCGGCTCTGTCCGCCACTGACGCCTGACGAGGCAGCCACCCTGCACGGCAGCTTCGTGCTCGACATGCTGGAACGGACCAAACTTGCCGCCGCAAAATTTCAGCTTCCCTTCCATCGGTACCTCGCCTGCGCTCCTTCCTCTGCGCTTGCGTTTTTCAAAATCATGGAAGAACGACAGGGCGTCCGCCTGTTGGATCAAGTAGGGGAGGATTTGGGCGAGCGCATGCACCACACCTCTGTAGACCTTTTCGCCAAAGGCTATAAGCAAGTAATCCTCGTGGGGACCGATATCCCGAGCCTGCCTCTGTCGGTTTATCACGAAGCATTCGCGATGCTGAGCCGCTCTGACGTGGTCCTGGGGCCAGCCCTGGATGGCGGGTACTATCTCATTGGCCTCACGCAGCCGACAGAAAAACTCTTTGCGGGGGTGCCGTGGTCCACTGATCAGGTCCTCTCCATCACACAACAGCAGGCCAAGACACTGGGTTTGTCCGTCGGACTCACCACCGCCTGGCGTGACGTGGATTCGATCGCGGACTTGCAGGCGCTCATCATAGAGTGCCGAGAGGACAATAAGAAACCCAAACAAGACCGGACCTTCTCCATGCGAACTGCTGGAACCTTGCAATTGCTCGCGACCAGACTCAAGACTCGCTTAACTGAACAGCCAACACCGTCTATGTAGGAGCTGACCCCATGGTAGAGCGAGTGGCACTCATCACAGGCGGAGCCAAAGGCATCGGACGGGGAATCGCGCTCGACTTGGCGACACAACAGTGGTCGGTCGCCATCTGCTACCGCACGAGCGAAGCCGAGGCCGCAGCTACAGCCAACGCCATCACAAGTCGTGGAGGTCGCGCGCTCTCGATCCGCTGTGACGTGTCTGACCCCCAGGCGGCCAAAGGTCTCGTGGCCCAAGTCGAACGGCAGTGGGGACGGATCGATGCGCTGATCAATGGCGCGGGACCGTACCATCGCGTGAACCTGTTCGACGAAACGGTGGCAGGGTGGAACGAGATGTTCGACGGCAATCTCCATCCTATCTTCTATTTGGCTCAGGCTATTGCTCCCGGCATGAAAGCACGCAAATCTGGCCGCATCATCAATTTCAGCATGGCCAACGCCGATCAGATGATTTCTCAACCGGACGTCACGGCACACTATATCGCCAAAGCCGGCGTGCTGATCCTGACCCGCACGCTGGCCAAACTGCTGGCGTCCCACGGCATTACCGTTAATGCGATTTCACCTGGATTTATCGATTCAGGCAGCGCGCCGCCGGAAGAACTCGCGGGCATGGCAAAACGCATCCCCGCCGGCTACATCGGAACCATAGACGATACCGTGGCTGCCGTGCGGTATCTGCTGTCCGATGAGGCGCGATATGTCAACGGGGCGAATATCCAGATTAGCGGCGCCTGGGGAATATGAAGGGTGGCCTGACGGCCTTTCCAACCACTCTCTGAAAAGAGTAAGGAGGAATGAGGAAATCATGAAATCAGAGCAAGAATGCGAGACTCATCGTCGATTCGTCCAGGCCCTCCAACACGAACATCTGACCTGTGCCAAGCCTGGCTGCGGCGGACCGATGGACCTCACCGATCTTACTCCCCATCTCGCCCGTATCAAGACCTACGAAGCCGAATGCGAACGCTGTCACATGAAAGAACCGATCACGGGCAAGGAGCAAATCCAGCCACCATGGGATGACGCGTCGATCACGATGATGGCTGAGGTGCACCTCCTTCACGACCAACCCAGCTGCCCCTTCGACGACACGCCCATCACCTTTACGTCACTGCCGAATCCCCGCCGCAAAGCTCGCTACCGCCTCTCCTGCTTCTACTGTGGCCGGCATGCTGAAATGAATTGGCCTCCTCCTGAAGCGAAACGATGAGCAGTTCTCCAGATCGACACTCGATCGTAAGAACCGGAACTATACTCTTCACCATACTCCTTCACGTTGTCGGCGGCACCAGCGCGGGAGAGCCGACCAAGCCGACCCTGCCGGTCAAACTGCTCGTTGAAGCCAGAACTATCGCATCGTTCCTTCCGGAGCAGATGGATCGGTCCTCTGCTTTGGAAAGCATTCTCCTCGCACAAATTTCTCTCGATCCGGGCGGAGCACGCGAGACGCTGAAGTCATTCTCCGACCTCCCCAACAAAACGAACCATTTTGCGTCCCTCGCCTTGGCCTATGCCGAAGAAGGCAACATCGACGACACAGAACGAATGTATGCGGAAATTCGAATCGAAGATCGCTCTTCGCGACAAGGGAAATTGGCGGCCGCGAATGCTCGTGGATATGTCGCGGTCGCCTATGCGAATGCCGGCAAAATTGAGGACGCTTTCAGGATTCTCTCCCAGTTAAGAGAGCAGTTCAAAGAGGCTCCTCCCGCCAGTATCAGTGTGGCAATGGCCGCGATTGCTGAAGCCCAAGTCAAGCATGGAGATATCACGGGAGCCGTACAAACCGCCGTGACCATCGCAAGCGAGAACCCCTTCTGTCTCATGAATATCGTGGGTGGACGGGTGAGGGATCGAGACATGCAGGGCGCCTTGCAGATCGTCTCGCAACTGGAAGAAGGACTCCAACCGTATGCCCAATGGGGCATCGTCCGGGCGCAGAAAGAGCAGGGACGCCTGACAGAAGCGCAACTCACCGCCTCGGCGATCAAGCCGGGCCATGCGAAGGCCAGTGCGCTTTTGGAACTTGCCAACCATCACCTCAAGGCCGGAGCGAAATCCATTGCAGCGGGACTGCTACAGGAAGCATCGACCGCGGCCGCCTCGACGGCCAACCAGGTGGCTCGCTCGGACGTTCTGTGGCATATCGCAGCCGCCATGGCAGAGGCAGGAGAAACATTCACTGCCATCGAAACAGCCACGTCGATTGAAACGGATGGACATCGAAGATCGGCCATCAGAGACATTGTGAGCGCTCAGGCCAAGCAAGGGGATGTGAAGGGCGCATTCAATACTGCGCTCCTGCTGAAGCATGGGATCGATGCGGACCGCGACATGGCCCCCGGTTATGAATCGGCCGTTGGAGATATCCTCGTCGAACTCACCAAGTCCGGCCGGGCGAAGGAGGCGAAAGAGACCGTCAGAACAATTGAGGACTTCAGGCCAAGACACCGGCTTCTCTATGCCAGAATCGTCTCAACCCAAGCGGATTCGGGAGACATTCAGGGAGCGAAAGTCACCTTTTTATTAGTCGAATCGCCCCAACAACGGGGGACACGAAAAAAGGAACTCTCGCGCCTCATGCTGCCTCCGCGGGAGTACTTGAGTGAAGAAGATCTCCGTCGGCTGCAGGAATTGAGCGACATGGACAGTACCGTCCGCTGGGCCTTGGAGGCGATCGCCAAAGCCCAAGCCAGAAAAGGCGATCTCCACAGTGCAGTCACCACTGCCGACGACTTGACACAGCCGTCTCACCGAGCTTCGTTGATCCAGGAAATTGGCGCCACTCAAGTTCAGAGCGGCCATACCCAATCAGCCCTCATCTGGGCCCGTGCTCTGCCGTCTCCCTCGGACAAAGCCCGCGCGCTGGTCGGGATCGCGCAAGCTCTTTCAACTCCCAAGAGTAAGCCTGCCGCGAAGCGGTAGTGTGGGAAAAGGCGTCGTCGAGCTCTCGATCGCATGCGCCCAACGAAGGCCCTTCAGCGAGATAACCGATGCGTCTTGGCGCCGCCTGAGAGGATGGGTGAGAACAGACCCATTGCGCGAGCAGAGGAGTTTGGTAGATGCTTTCCCGATTTTTTCGACCGGTCTACTTTCCGAATGCTTTTTTCAGCAGCGGCTCTATCTCACCCTTTGCCGCCATTGGATCGAGGATGTCGGTATCGCCATAAAACTGCCCGTCGATGAACACCTTGGGGAGCGTAGGCCAGTTGGTCATTTTAGCGAGCGCCTCTCGCTTGGTCGGTTGAGACAGGACATCGATGAGTTCATAGGGATACCCGTACTTGTCGAAGAACTGCATCGTCTCTCTGGTAAATCCACACATCGGCATCTGTTTGGTACCCTTGCCGTAGATCAAAATCTTGTGGGTGGCGACTTCCTTATTGATTTCTTCTTGAATCGGATCTGCCATTGGTCGGCCTCCTAAGCTTCATCTGTTGTTTTGGCTGTGAGTTCGAGTGCATGAATCCGCCCGTCTTTCAATGGGCCATCCAACGCCTGATAGATCAGACGATGCCGATCCAGCAAATTCTTCCCTGCAAAGGCTGCCGAGATCACCTCCACTTTGAGATGATCCATCGTGCCGGTCCGATCTGAGACCGTTACAGACGCGTCCGGCATCATCCTGCGCAGGTATTCCGTCAGAACGTCCGATGTAATCATACCCTCTCCAATCTCATAGCAGAATACCCTAGCGTCAGGCTGAAAGGCAATTCGAGGCCGGGCAGAGCTTGCAGACCTGGGGAAAACCATTTCGAAGGCAGGACTTAGATGGCGGGTATGTCTGGGACAAGAGGAAGGAACGAGACCCCGCAGCCGCACCATTGGCCTAACGAATCCCTTCTCATACAGGCCGTATCGAATGTGATTCTTCTCTCACCTACCTGCACGTGGTCAAACCCACTCTCCCAGTGATCGTGCTTACTTTCTTTCGACGCCCGCAGTGACGATCAATCATTGGTGGTGGATTGCAGCACTTGGTGGTGGATATCAACCATGCATGACCGCTCCACTTGACCTCAAGACTCCTCTTATGAGGGAAATCCTGGCCAATTCCATGTGGCCATGCTGGCACGCGCATTGCGATCCACTTGGAACAAAGAGCAAGCGAGCCGACGATATGCAACCGAATCTATCAACCAAGGAGGGTGCCATGAGCGACGAGAGGAACAAGTCGGGATTTTTCATGTCGGAAGAGGCCTGCGAAGGCCGGGTGCTTGTAGTAGATGACGAGCCGGATATTCGCAAAGTCGTACGGATGACCCTGCAGAAGGCCGGCTATGAAGTCCTTGAAGCGGAAAATGGTGAGAAGGCGATCGAGGTCATCAATTCCGGCGAAAACCGGCTCCTTCTCGACGTCGTCATATGCGACATCCGTATGCCAAAAATCAATGGAGCCGAAGCCATCGCCTACTTCCGGAGCAATTACCCTCGCGTCCCGCTCATCGTGCTGACCGGGTTCCCGGATACTGATATGGCAACGTCCTTTCTCCGTCAAGGCGTGGTAGATTATCTTGTCAAACCGGTCGAAGGAGAAAAACTGAGATCAGCCGTCGCGCGGGCCATGGAGCAGCGTGAACTCGCGCGGTTGTGACAATGGACCTCCATCCCTCTGTGCCGAGGAAGAGCATGCCGCTCCTTGCTCTCCTCGGCAATAGGGTCACAACGCTCCCGCAGGAGAAAAACTGAATGGAAAGATCCGACCAGACCAGGGTCGCCATTCTTGGAGCAGGGCGCGGCGGCCGCGCCCTGTTAGATCTGCTGCACCACATCCCGTCGATTAAGATCGTCGGCATTGCAGACCGTGATCCTGCGGCGCCAGGGCTGCCGCGCGCGCGTGAGCTTCAGGTTTCCGTGACCACCAATGTGTCGGACCTGATCAGCAACCATGGCGTGAACCTGATTATGGATGTCACGGGCGATCCAGAGATGGAAACGTATCTGCATGCCCACAAACCCCCTGCCGTTGACATTCTGAGTGGATCAGCCTCTCGGCTGCTATGGAAACTGATTCAGCATGAGTCAATGCTCGAAGGTGAGCTGCTGCAGGCCGAAAAGCTAGCGGGAATCGGCTCATTTGCTGCGGGAATCGCTCATGACATCAACAACCCCCTCCAACTCATCTTAGGCCTGGCGGAAAACCTCGCAGAGGAACGCGACCTGGCGGCTGTCCACGAGCAAGCCCGGGATATTATTGAAGCCGTCAGGCAGACGAGCGCCATCTGTCGGGACCTCACTCACTATTCACGGCGCGCCTCCCCTCACGAGGATGTTCCGGTCTGTGTAAACGGAAAGTTGGACGAGGCGCTGAAAATCGCGCGCTACGCGTCAAGCTTTCACGATATCGAGATGGTCAAACGTTACCAGCCCGGAGCCGCCATGAAAGGCAATCCGGATGAACTACTGCACGTTCTCGTCAACCTCATCACCAATGCGGTGCAGGCCATGGAGCAGGTGGGCGGCACACTGACGCTCGAAACCACACTCCTTGACGGACAGGTTCACGTCCGAATCTCCGATACGGGTTGCGGGATCGCCGCGGACAAAATCACTAATATTTTCGAGCCATTTTTCACGACGAAGGCCCCAGGAAAGGGCACGGGGCTGGGGCTCTACAACGTCAAAACCATCGTCAATAAAATGCACGGTATGATTGCGGTCGACAGTCAGGTCGATAAGGGAACGACCTTTACCTTGAGTTTCCCCAACCCCGAAACGGTCGGGCAAGGATGCCTGTCATGACTTCCCTCCATCCTCCGTCTCGCACCGAAACAAGGTGGGGGCTGCAGCTCAAACTGATTCTGTCCATGTTGCTCGTGGGGGTAGTTCCCCTCATGGTGGGTCTCGGTCTCGCCTTTTGGCAGGGCTCTCGCGAAATTCGGGTCGTCAACGGCGAAAGCTTCAAGGCCCTTGCTGAGGTGACGGCACGAAAAGTCGATCTCTTAATGTCAGATGAAGTCGCACGGACATCACGAATCGCGACAGACTCCTCGATTGTGCTTCAGCTTGAACAACGGCGCGATGCCCTCGTGGACATGACGGAAGACGATCGTCGCCGCGCGTTGGAGAGGCTCAAGAGAGGCTGGGAGGCCAAAGATCCCGCGGCAGTCCAAGCCATCACCGGAAGCAAAATGGCCGGCCTTATTCAGGAGTATTTATCGGGAGCTAACAGCGAAGCCGACCAGCTGATACCGCAAGTAGTCCGAGCTGCCACCAAGATGTTGTACGTCACCGACATGGAGGGCAATCTGGTTGCCTCATTGACAACGATCCCTCCCTTTACCAATGGAGAAACGGCCTGGTGGAAAGGCGCCTTCCACCATGGGGTCGGCCAGCTCTACATCGAAGATGTGCATTTCGACGATCGTGCCCAGACCTATGTCATCAGCATCTCGCTTCCCGTTATGGATCGCATTCGATATGGAGCGGTCGGCGTGATTCATCGCGTGATCGACGCCAAAGAATTGATCTCGCCCTCGATTTCTCCCATTCGTTTCGGCAAGACCGGACATGTGATGCTGATCGACCATCGCGGCATCGTCATGAGCTGTCCCATTCTACCGACCGGGGTCCAACTCTCCGACCCACAGCTCATTCCCCTCGTGACGCCTTTTTATCCCGGTTGGGTCAGCGCACCGAGCGATGGTCACGGGGGAAAATCCACCTCTATCATTGGATTCGCACCGGTGCCGGAAACCAGCCGTGCCACCAATGGTAATCTGAGCGACGGATCCTGGCACACCTTCGTATGGCAAGCGTCCGACGAACTCTTTGCCCCGATTCGTCACTTCCTCACCTGGGTAGCCGTATTCAGTCTCGTCGCCGTCGGATTGATGACCTCGCTCGGCTACCTTGCGGCCAATCGAATTGTCAAACCAGTGCGCCGATTACAACAGGCCGCACAATTGATCGGACGCGGTGAACTTCGTCAGCCCATCGACATTCAAACCGGCGATGAACTTCAAGATTTGGCCGATGAATTCAATCGAATGAATCGCCAATTGGAAGCTGCCTTTGCAGGCCTGACCGATCAAGTGGCCATCAAAACGCAACAGGTGGAGTCCCTGATTCACTCGACGGACCAAATCCTGGATGCAGTCCCAACCCCGATCATCATGGTCAATCAAGACGAACAGGTGCAGTACATCAACCGGGTCGGCCGCGACTCCTTTCATGCGATACTTGATTCGACGCAATCAATCCCATTGTTCGATATACTGCCCGTCGATGGCCCCGTACGAGAGTCTCTACGAAAAGAATTCACACGTGTACGGAACGGAGAAGATGGCGCGATCGCGCCTGGGGCAGAGGATGCCGCTGTTGCCAACACCGCCCGTGACCCGTTAGCCCCCATGGTGGGAATGGAGGAACCAAGCAACCGCCAGGAGATTCAGATTGGTCCGCGGCGATATCACTATCAGTGGTTCCACATGGCGGGTGGAAACAAGGGCGAGGGCCGCATCGGCCTGGTCTTCAGGGACACGACCGACGACAGCCGCCTTCAAGACCAGCTCATCCAGGCCGAGAAATCTGGCAGTCTCAGGACCCTCACCGCTGGAATCGGACATGAATTGAATAATCCGCTCTTCGGAATTCTCGGACTGGGAGAAGCCATCGGAGAAGAAACCAACCTCGAGCGCGTCAGATCCTACGCCCGGGATATCGTCGAGCATGGTCGTCGAATGGCCTCTATTATTCGAGACTTCACCGGAGTCACGACCCGCGAAACATCGGACCAACAGCAACCGGTTCACCTCGAACGGGAACTCGATCAGGCCATCGGGACACTCACGGGCAGCATGGACGCCTCAGGCCTCGCTATCGAGAGAACATACGCGGGAGACACCTGCGTGCTGGCCCTTCCGGACCAACTCAGACAGGCGTTCACGAACTTGTTGATGAATGCCATTCAGGCGATGAAGGGCCAAGGCACGTTGCGTCTCTCGACAACCCTCTCCGATACGTCCGTCGTGACTACGATCACGGATTCGGGTCCCGGCATTCCAAAACAGCATCTGTCAAAAATATTCGATCCCTTCTTTACCACCAAGGGACAAGGGGAAGGATCCGGACTCGGCCTGACCGTCGCGCGCCGCATCATAAGAAAGTTTGGAGGGGACATGAGAATTGAGAGCCAGGAGGGAAGCGGCACCTCATGTATCGTGACCCTTCCGATGATCCCTATTCTGCAATCCCCACAGGAGGCTTCATGCACCGAGTCACCGTCTCGCTCTATGCCGCAGCCCTCGTCGTCCTAATACCTGGGCTGTGCTGGGGACCCTATGCCCTATCCGCAAAAGAACCCGTCAAATCGTCTGGCATCCCGCCGGAAAAAGTGGCGACCTATGTCTATGCCGTCATCAAGGCCGATCGTACGCTCTACACGACGGAAATCGTCAATCGACTCCAGGAGAAAGGCGTCACGACGGCGTCTGAACATTGGGAGCAGGAAAACGCCCTTATGTTGCCGGCGCAGTTTCTCCATCTTTCGGGTAAGCTGGCAGCGGAGAGCGGAAGCGGGATCCGGTATCGACTAATCAGTCTTTGGCCCATTTATCGGCGCAACGCTCCCGCGAACGATCTGGAGCGCAATGCATTAGAAACCCTCAAGAAGAATCCCGACCTGCCTGTCACGGGGATCGTGACCAGTGGGCGCAAACAATACTTTCAGGCTATCTACGCCGACCTTGCTGTTTCACCGGCCTGTATCACTTGTCACAATGGCCATCAGCTCAGTCCGAAACGGGACTTTAAGCTCAATGATGTGATGGGGGGGATCGCCATCACCATTCCGCTGGAATAGGGATATCAAGAGGACATTGCGGTCGGCACTGAGCATGTTGCGAAAAAACGATGTTGGCACGCAAGGACTCGCCGAAGGGCAATTGCATGTGAGCCGGACAGGTTATGTGCGCGAGGGATCGATTCCTCCTGCATGGGAAAGAGAAACGGCCTAAACATCAGAGCAATCTGAGACAGGAGCAAGACAAGAACCGCGAAAGACGGCTGACAGGATTTATTATTTGGTTATCGAGGGAGGAATATGCGCTAGCAGAACCCGTTTCTCGAAGGAAGGGATGTCCGGCCACTATCCGGTGGAACCTTTTTCAACCAGCGTAACTTTTGAGGTCCGCTGTGCGGGGAGATCCCGAACGCTGCCTGGCAGCTTCGGAAGCTCGTCGGGCCAGGTAGCCGCTCCCATATCCGTCACGCCTTGAAGCTTGGCACCCTCTTCCATGATGAGCACCGGCGTGTGGACTTCTCCGATGAGGGTCGCCGTTTTCAACAACTGGACTCGTTCAATCGCCGTCACCTTTGCTTTGATGCGACCGCTACTGACCACCGCGCCGGCCGATATCGTCCCCTGCACCAGTCCATCCTCGCCGACAATGACTTCCCCCTTGGTCTGAATATCGCCGTCGAGGCGGCCATCGATTCGCACCGTCCCTTCAACGCGAATCTTGCCTGTCAATAACACTCCTTTGGCCAAAAGAGTGATGTTATCATCTCCGGCAAAACCATTTTTCTTCATGCGTCATTCCCCTTTCACGCCAGATCGTTGCCGTCAGCTTACACTATTCCTCCCAGCGAGGCCTAGGAGAATCCAAAAGTATGCCGGAGCCGTTCCCATATTCCCCCTCCATGCACCTCACAATAGATACTGGGTTCCGTGCCCTCGATAAACACCTCCGACACATGCTCGGGACATTGAAACGTGGCCAGCTGTCCGGTCTTCGGGTCGATGTCGCGGGTGACCACACCGGGCGGCATCACGAATGCGGGGACGTCGGGCGGGATCACCCGGCGCGCGAGATCCATCCAAATCGGCAGGGCCGCCTGCGAACCAGTGAGACGCAGAGGCCGTTCATCGTCGTATCCTACCCAGACACCGATCACCACGTCGGATGTGTAGCCGACGAACCAGGCATCCCGATATCCGTCGGTTGTGCCGGTTTTCCCGGCCATAGCGCCATGAAACCCCATCACTCTCGCTTTGCTTGCGGTGCCCCGCTCGATGACGCCCTCGAGAAGAGATGTCAACACATAGGCCCCTTGAGGCGAGGTCGCCTGCAGCCGATCCGGCACGCCATTCCAGACAATGTCTCCCAGTCGATCCCTGGTCGATCGCACCGCCGTCGGCTTGACGGCAATCCCTCCGTTGGCAACTGCTCCATAGGCCGCCGTGATCTCCATCAACGACACGGACGAACTTCCCAAAGCCACCGACGAAAGATCATCGCCGATGGCACTCGTCACGCCGAGACGGTGCAGCAGCTGGACGATGGGCTTGGTTCCCACAATCTTGGTCGTTCGTACCGCCGGCACATTGAGTGATTGTTCCAACGCATTCCTCAAGGTGACATGTCCGTGAAATTGTTTGTCATAGTTCTGCGGAGACCAGGTGCCGGTCTCCGATTCAAAGGTCACCGGCTCATCCGCCAACAGGCTCGCTGCGGTCAAGCGCCCGGCTTCACCTTCACGGGCCGCTTCTAATGCCGCAAGATAGACGAAGGGTTTGAAGAGAGAGCCTGGCTGCCGCCGTGCCTGAATGGCGCGATTGAATTGGCTCCGCCGGTAGTCCCGTCCTCCCACCAACGCCAGAACAGACCCGGTCTTGGGATCGAGCACCACCGCCGCCCCCTGCACCGGTTCCGTCGAACTGTTGAGATGGGAATGCGTTGACTCTAACTTGGCCAGTCCCTTTTCCAGCGATTCGGTGGCCGCCTGTTGGATCATGGGATCGAGCGTGCTATCGATCCGCAACCCTTCCGGCAACGGGACTACGCCGGCCTCTTCCACCTGACGGAGCACCGCATCGACGAAGTAGGGCGCATCGGTCAGGACATCCTCTGACGGAGTGACGTGCACCGGTTCATTAACGGCAAGCTTCCAGGCCTCCTCTGTCAGGAGACCTGTCTCCCGTAGCCGCCGCAAGATAACATCACGCCGTTGCTTCGCCAGCTCAGGATGCTTCGTCGGCGCATAGCTATTGGGCCCCTTGATCAAGGCTGCGATCATCGCGATCTCTTCGACCGTCAATTGTTGAAGAGATTTTCCAAAATAGCGGTAGGCTGCCTCGCGCACCCCGTAGATCGAGACAAATCCAGCCTGCCCGAGATAGATTTCATTCAGATAGCTTTCGAGGATGTCCTGCTTCGTATACTTCACTTCCAGTACCAGCGCCGCGAGAGCCTCCTTGAGTTTTCGTCCCATCGTCCGCTGCGGCGAATAAAACAAATTCTTCGCCAGTTGTTGCGTGATGGTGCTGCCGCCCTGGACGACACCGCCCTTCGTGACATTGGTCCAGAGCGCCCGCCCGACGGCAACCGGGTCGATGCCGAAGTGGGAATAAAACCGGCGATCTTCGATGGTCAGGACCGTCTCGATGATCCGTGGAGGAATCTGCGCCAGCGGAATCCATTCGCGCACCTGGCGGGACGCACCTCGGACGCCACTCAGGAGTTCCGGCTCCAGGTAGACGTGAAATAACGGTGTGCCGTCAAGCGGAGACAGGACATCCGTCACCCGCCCCTGATCCAACGACAACGTCACCATCGTCGCAGCGACGTGGCCCTCCGGCTGCGGATGGAGATAGATCGTCAGGGCCTCATCGGTCAGCTGATAGTCTCCAGGAGACTGCGTCGCGGTCGCCTGCCGATAGCCCAACCGTTGAAGCCGTTCAAGAAGATGGCTATGCGCAAGCACGAGATCAGGTTTTAGCAGGAAGGGTCCACTATACAGGCGCAGAGGAGGATGATCATCACTCTTGGGCAGTTCAAGAAACGTCGCCAAATACGCGCCATAGAGCACACCGACGAGGCCGAGCGCGGCGACGAGGCCTGCCAGGACCATGCTCGCATATGTCACCCATCGTAGAGGTCTATTCACGATTCTCAAATCTCACACCAGCATAACATGCAAGCGGGACGAGCGAGATGGGCGAGAGTTCAAGGTTTCCGGAATTTCGAACTCCGGACTTCAAGCTTTGAATCGGACAGGCACTCCGATTTTCTGTGGCAAAAGCGAGCCGATAACCATCCCCACTGCCGCCATGAGAAACCCAACCAGTTGCGGAGGCCAGATCGAGTCGGGCGGACCGAACAATTCCAGGCCTATCCAGGTGATCAGCCCGACTACGAGAGCAGACAAGGCCCCTCGCGTCGTCGCTCGGGACCAAAAAAGCCCGGCACAGAGTGGAACGAAGGCCGCCACGAGCGTCACTTTATACGTATTCACAACGAGCTGGTAGATGGTGGCGTTGGAGGTCAAGGCTATCGTCAGCACGATGCCGGCAAAGGCGACGAGTACCAGACGCATGACCCGAAGAAACTCCCAGTCACTGAGATGAGGCAGCGCCCCTTTGATCACGTTCTCGCTCAGCATCACCGACGGCGCCAACAACGTCGCGCTGGCACAGCTCATCACCGCAGAAAGGACCGCTCCGAAAAACACGATCTGCGCAAAGACCGGTGTGTGGCGCAGGATCAGGGTCGGCAACACAAGTTGGGCATCCTCCTCGAGGAGCGCCATGAACGTGGTCGGATCGACCAGCGTCGCCGAATAGGCCAGAAACATCGGCACAAAACAAAAGCAGAAGTAGAGTACCCCGCCCAGGACCGATCCTCGAACGGCGGTTCGTTCGTTCTTCGCGGACGTGATGCGTTGAAACACGTCTTGCTGGGGAATCGATCCCAACATCATGGTGATCCAGGAGCCGATAAAGGGTATCCAGGCCGCGACCGTCCCGGTGGGGAAAAATTCCAGCTTGCCGGCCCGGGCCGCGTGGCTGATCACCGCCTCCACACCTCCGGCCAATCCACTGATCACGGAGGCGATATACAGCAGCCCTCCCATGATCACGGAGATTTGAACGAAATCCAGAATGGCAACGGAAAACATGCCGCCGAACGTCGTATAGGTCAGGACGATCACCGCACCGATCACCATCCCGACCGACTGACTCACTGCGCCGCCCGTGACGACGCTCAGCACTAATCCGAGCACTTTGAATTGCGCAGCCACCCATCCCAGATAGGACGCCACGATGCATACGGCACAAAGCACCTCCACTGTGCGGTTATACCGCACACGATAGAAGTCGCCGACGGTCAGGAGATTCAGCCGATAAAAACGAGGAGCAAAGAATATCCCCGCTAGGATCAGGCAGAGGCTTGACCCAAAGGGATCGGCAACGACGCCGCGTAACCCTTCCTTTGCAAACGTAGCCGAGATCCCAAGCACGGCCTCTGCGCCGAACCAAGTGGCAAAGACCGTAGCCGTCACGATCGGCAGAGGCAGACTCCGACCGGCGACTGCAAAATCCTTCGTGGTGTGGACCCGCCTGGCGGCAGCCAGTCCGATCCCCACCGACAGCAGTAAGTAGAGAATGACGAATCCGAGAATCATGGAGACGGTTCAGGCATACATGTGGGCGGATTCTAGCGAGGCTTCGGAAATGGCGCAACGGCAGAGAGGACAGCTTGGCTCCTGACAATTGCAGAGGCCTCCACCCAGATGAGCGGCGGCCTCGGATTAGGACCTTCCCCCCCTGTTCTCTTGATCAATCGCATGGTAGGCTGAAGCATGAATAGTCGTGATAGGAATGATCACCACATCCACGGTGTAGAATCCTCTCGAAAGACTGCAGGACGGTGGCCTGCAGTTCCTCGTGGGAGCGATCGGGATAGGGATGGTGCTGGCAGGGCAATCAGCCAGGGCAAGCGAGTCGCAGACGACGTGGGAATGTTCGAGTTATACCGGCGCCGCCCATACCCGTTGCTTGGAAGCATTCCTCGAGTCGCAGCGCGATCAGATCGCGACACTCCAAGGAAGGATGCAAGCCCAACAAGAGACCCTCAATCATTTAAAAGGCCAGGTCGACCGCCAGGCATCCTCGAGCACCGACCTCCAGCGCCAGGCGGCACAACCACCCGTGATCGTGCAACCAGTCCCTCCCCTCTACATCTACCCCCCTGTGGGATTCGGCCTCTACCTGGGTCGCCCCTGGGTCTATGGACCCCCATATTTTTACGGCCCATACATCTATGGGCCGCGCTACTATGGAGGGCCACACTTCCGGGGCCATCGTTGGTAACGACCTCGCACTGACACCGATCCGCCTTCTTGTGTTGCAGGTTGCGGAAAAACTATTGCGGCATGCAGGATGCTCAAAAAGCCAGACTTCTCACCCGCCCAACCCTGGCGAGTCGAAACCGGAGGCGTACCCTCTGGGACGCACGGTGCGACGAATAAGGAGCACCACGTCTGTGCGCGCCGCCGAGTGGTGAGGCGGCTGGGTCCCCGTTGAGGATTTCGATGAGCCGAGAACGAAGCTGGCGGATTTTTTCAGCATCCTGCTAAGAATAATTGTCTTGAGCCCCATCGCGACATCGCATACCCTACAGAATTCCAGGACCTGTGATATCAGGTCTGTCATAGTCACACATAAAGAAAGGACGGCTCATGCGCTTCGTTGTCTCCTGTTTGATTACCATTCTTTGCCTGGGGAGCACTACAGCATTCGCTGCGGCCCCGGAGCCCACGAACGATGAACAAAAAACCCTCTATGCCATCGGATTAGCCATCAGCCAATCACTCGGCGCCTTCAGCCTGAGCGAGTCTGAACTCGAACTCGTGAAGTCCGGCATCACCGATGGGGTGCTCAAACGGACCCCCAAAGCGGACCTCCAGACGTTCGGCCCGAAGATCCAACAACTCCAACAAGCCCGCGCTTCGGTCGTTGCAGAAGCTGAGAAGAAAGCAGGGGCAGCGTTCCTCACAAAAGCCGCGGCAGAATCCGGTGCCAAGAAAACCGAGTCCGGCGCGATCATCACGACTATTAAGGAAGGGAAAGGCGCCACCCCAAAAGCCACGGATACGGTCAAGGTGCACTATCATGGGACCTTGACCGACGGGACCGTCTTCGATAGTTCCGTCAAGCGGGGCGAGCCGGCCACATTCGGATTGAATCAAGTCATCAAGTGTTGGACGGAAGGGGTGCAACAGATGAAAGTCGGCAGCAAGGCTAAATTGGTCTGCCCCTCTAGCCTCGCCTATGGCGATAAAGGCGCGCCCCCCAATATCAAGCCAGGTGCGACGCTTGTCTTCGAGGTCGAACTCCTCGAAATCGTCGCTGCCAAGTAGATCCGGAACACAGTCATACGGTCGAGCGGGACAACATCCCGCTCGACCTCGCACCATATCGCGAATGCATCCTTCCCGTGCCCAGTTTCCTTTCGCGGCGAGCCTGGTCGATTCTCGAATACGCGCGTCGAACGAAGTTCGTGTGAGCCTGTGCGTTCTGCAAACAGGAGGACGGTCAGGCTGCCCCTCTCATCCCCCTTGCAGTTCTGTCCTCCAACCCGTACACTGATGTCCTCGCGATCCAGCCTGGCCTGAACAGTCCTGCCCGATCGTCTAACAGCGGATCAGTTAATTATTCATTCGGTCAATACAGCCATGCCGCCTACAATTCTCTTGAGCTGCGAGTCCATCAGCAAAAGCTACGGCGTGAAACCGTTGTTTGCTGATTTATCGATCGGCTTAGCCGAGGGCGATCATGTCGGCTTGGTCGGGCCTAACGGCTCCGGTAAATCAACCCTGTTGAAGATCATGGCGGGGCTCGAAGAACCGGATGAGGGCACCAGATCGATGCGCCGACAGCTCCGTGTCGGTTACGTTCCGCAAGAACCGTCATTTGACGGAACGCACACGATCGAGGAAGTGCTTGCCCAGGTCCTTATCGACGAAGGTCATGACCCCCACGACCATAGCGGCCGCATGTCCGCGGCCCTTAGCCTGGGGGAATTTCCCTCAGCCGATCAGTCCATCGCCACTCTCTCCGGAGGATGGAAGAAACGTCTGGCCATTGTCCGGTCGCTGATGCTGGAGCCGGACGTCCTGCTGATGGACGAACCGACCAACCATTTGGATCTCGAAGGCATTCTGTGGCTGGAACGATTGTTACGGGCCGAAGCCCGCGCCTTTCTCGTCGTCAGCCACGACCGGCGCTTTTTGGAAGCCGTGACGTCGCGGATGATCGAGATCAATCGCAGTTATCCCACCGGGATGTTCGAGGCGAAAGGACACTACAGCGATTTCCTGGAACAGCGGGATGCCGCGCTGCACGCGCAAGCCAACTATGAAGCGTCATTGGCCAATCGTGTCCGCCGCGAAGTGGAGTGGCTTCGACGCGGTCCCAAAGCCCGCACGACGAAGGCCAAATCGCGGATCGACTCAGCGGGCCGCTTGATCGAGGAACTGAACAACGCCGACGCCCGGAAAGACCAAGGCACGGCAGGCATCAATTTTACTTCGTCGGGACGCAGGTCCAAACAATTGGTCGAGGCCGCGAAACTCTGCAAATCGCTCGGCGGGCGGCCGATCGTGAAAGATCTCGATCTGTTACTCGGACCGGGACAGCGGCTTGGGTTGCTGGGCCCGAATGGAAGCGGAAAAAGCACGCTTCTGAAATTGGTGGCGGGCACACTGAAGCCGGACTCAGGCACCATTACCCGCGCGGACAAGCTGCGCGTGGTCACATTCGAGCAGCACCGCGAATCACTGGACCAATCCTCCTCGCTCCGTCGGGCCCTCGCCCCGCACGGCGATGCGGTCGTCTATCAAGACCGTTCGGTCCATCTCGTCTCCTGGGCAAAGCGGTTTCTATTCCGGCCTGAGCAGTTAGATCTCCCGGTCTCCCGCCTCTCAGGAGGCGAACAGGCGCGGCTCCTCATCGCACGGCTGATGCTACAACCGGCCGACCTCTTGATCCTCGACGAGCCGACGAACGACTTGGACATCCCGACGCTCGATGTATTGGAAGACAGCCTGGTGGAATTCCCCGGCGCGTTGATGCTGGTGACGCACGACCGATGGCTCTTGGACCGCGTCTCCACCATGCTGCTCGCGCTGGACGGCACAGGACAGACCGAATGGTTTGCCGACTATGCGCAATGGGAGTCGGCGCAAGAGCGAAAGACAGCAGAGCAGACTCGTGCCGCGACATCACGACCCTCCAAGGCATCCCGCGCCGAGTCGGGATCAGCTGTGACGGCAAAACGAACAGGGCTCTCCTATCGGGAACAAAAGGAATGGGCGAAGATGGAACAGAGAATCCTCCAGGCGGAGGAGACCATCGCTGCCTGCCAGGCGGCAGTGGAAGATCCCGCCATCGCCTCCAATGCGACGGCGCTACAAGAACGATCCGAGGCGCTGGACGCAGCCCGCACTGCCGCGGAGCGGCTCTATGCGCGCTGGACTGAACTCGAAGGAAAGCAGACAGAGTCGGCCGGCCAGCCCCAGATCTGATTCACGAGATCGACACCTCACGCCCCACCACAGCGATTGCAGGCTCCGGACGTAATCTTGGCGTTGAGCTTTTCTTCCAGATAATCCTCAAGCCGCTGCCAGCCCCCGCCAGTCATCCGAACTCGTTTGCATTTGGCGCAGAGACAGAGTGTGCCTCGAAGGGTTTTCAGTTCGTGCACTGTCCGACCCAATTCCTTGGTCTTGGCATCAAGCTCGCGTTCGCGCTCCTCCCGGTTATCGTATTCCTCCTTCAAACTCATCGCCATCGAAACACGAGCCACAAGTTCTGCCGGAATCACCGGTTTGCGGATGTAATCCGTCGCACCGGCCGTATAGGCAGCCGTAAGATCAGACGCATCTGTTTTCGCCGTCACGACGATGACGGGCAGATGCTCGAGCCGCTCCTCCGACCTGATGCGACGGCAGGCTTCCAGCCCATCCATATCAGGCATCAAGAGATCCATCAGTACGACGTCGATTCGAACGGATGGAAGGGAATGGGCACCGACGCCCAGACTCTTCAATGCCTCGATGGCCGATCCCGCAAACAGCAGCGACCGATAACCGGCTGCCCTCAGGGTCAATGCGAGCATTTCACGCTGCTCTTCGAAATCATCGACGATCAGAATACTCATAGCCGCGTCTCCTTGTAATCACTCATTGCGAATGGGATGTATGGTCACGATCTTCCTGGCAGGTCTCTTCAGCCTCCCGGAGCGCTTCGACCAACCGCTGGACTTCCGCCGCCACTCTCTCGAAGTCACGATCGAGCGCAGCCTGCTCGATGGCGCTGCCGACCGATCCTATCGTCTCGAAGCCATAAGAACCTGCAAGGCCTTTGATACGATGGCCGATCGTTCGTATAAGGACAGCATTCTGTGCGGTGATTGCGGACTGCAGAACCGTCACGTCCTGCCGTCGGTTGCGAACGAACTTGGGCCGTAGCGCCTCCATATTCTGCTCAAGTTCCTCCCCCCTCGAGGCAGGCTGGCCCTCATTCTGTCCTGATGGAAGACTTTTCGCGGGCGCAGCCAGGTACCGCTGGATTACGCCCAAGACCGTCGCTTCCTTGACAGGTTTGGCCACAAAACCGGTACAACCTGCGAGCACGCTTTTCCGTTGCGCCTCGCCATCTGTATTCGCGGTCAAGACGATGATCGGAACCCGTGGTAGGCCATGCAGTTCCTCCCACGCTCGAATGGCTCGTGTCGCCGCATATCCATCTAGGCCGGGCATCTGGAGATCCATGAACACGAGATCGTAGCGACCTTCCTTGAATCGTTCGACGACGCTGGTGCCGTTTTCAGCACAGTCCATCGTGTGAGGAGTTCCGCGAACATACAAGGCCATCAGTTCTTGAGATTCAACGCAATCTTCAGCGAGGAGGATCCTCAACCTTCCTTCACATCGGACCAGAGCGTCGGTTGTCGGATTTTCGGCCGACAATGTGCCTCGGCATGACTCGATCAGCTCCTGCATCTCCGCCGGCATCACCTCGAACAGAGCGGTTACGGTAAAGGTGCTGCCACAACCAGGCTTGCTCTCCACCCGAATGCGTCCTCCCATCAGTCCGATGAGCTGCTGACAAATTGAGAGCCCTAAACCCACTCCACCATAGGCTCGGCTTGCGCGAGAATCGACTTGCGAAAACCGTTCAAAGATCCTGTCATACTGGTCGGGAGGGATGCCGATCCCTGTGTCCGAAACCTCAAATTGCAGTGCGCCTGCGTCGACTTCGCCAGGTACCGGGCTTACGTGAACCTCAACTCCTCCCTCTTCCGTGAACTTGACTGCATTCCCGATAAGATTGAGCAAGACTTGTTGTAGACGCAGCGCATCCCCCAGAACGAGCGCGGGAAGGCCGGGATCCAGGCGAAGCGAAAGAGACAGGCCCTTGGCCTGAGCCTTGGCGCTCAAGAGATCCACCGTATCGGTGACCAATTCGCGAAGAACAAACGGCTCACGAACCAACTCCAGCGTGCGTGAATCCACTTTGGCAGCCTGCAGAAGATCTTCGATCATACGAAGGAGGCCGGTCCCTGCCTTCTCACAGCGTTTCAGCAAGTCCGCCTGATCGGACGACAACGGGGTGCGGAGGAGAAAATCCGTGAGCCCGATGATGGCATTCAGCGGAGTCCGCATCTCATGACTCATGTTCGCCAGGAAATCACTTTTGGCCTGACTGGCTTCTTCAGCCGCCAATCGAGCATGAATGAGCGCGTCTTCGTATGCGTTCCGCATGGTGATATCGCGTACGACACCCATATACATGCGGCGCGCTCCTAGATCGACCTCGCTGACAAAACACTCAATCGGAAAGGTCGTTCCATCGGCTCGTAGTCCCGTGACCATCCACACGGTTTCCATGGCAGCAGGCCGCCCGACCCGACCGTCTTCGGTGAGATGACCACCAGACCCTGACAACAACATCCTGATATTGCAACCGACCACAGCAGAAGCCGGATACCCAAACATCCGTTCGGCTGCGGAATTGAACGACTCGATATGCCCGGCCTCATCAAGGGTCAAGATTCCATCCACCGCATGATCCACGATCGCGCGCAAACGCGACTCTTGCCGCTGCAGTTCTTCTCCAGCCCGATGGCGGTGGATTCCGAGCGCGACAAGATCGGCCGTCGAAGCCATGGCGCTCAGGGCAAAGAAGGTCAGGGGATGACGCGCAAACACGGCCATGACTCCGATCAGTTGGTCATCAACAATCAACGGATAGCCGGCGAAGGCTACCATCCCTTCCCGTTTCGCCCATTCCTGATCGCTCACGCGAGGGTCGCCGACGACCTCGTTGGTCAGATGAGGCTTTCGCTCCTGCGCAATCATTCCTATCTTGTAATGGCCCATCGGGATCCGACTATGGGCGCCGTCAAGATGCGTGTATATTCCAGCGCTGGCCTGGAGTTCGAGCATCTGTTCCTTCTCGTTGAGCGTCCAGATGCGAGCAAAGGCGGCATCGAGCTGATCGACAAGCGCTTGCGCGCAAGCCGCAAGGTTCTCATTGAGACCCCTATTCCTCGTGAGTGATTTGCCGACCGCAGCCCCTAATGCATCAAGCTTCCGATGCTCTTTCTGGTTTTCCTCGCCCTGTCTCAATTCGGTGATGTCCCGTATGAACGACGAAAACATGAATTCCTGGCCCACCTGCAGCGGGATCACCGTCAGCTCTACAGGAAGCTCACGGCCATCCTTGCGAAGGGCCGTAATTTCGATACGTCGGTTGAGGATGACTTCCTTCCCCGTGCTCAGATATCGCTGCAATCCTGCGGTATGTGCCGCGCGGTGCTGTGGCGGGATAATCAGCTCCGCTAAGGTGACCCCCACCGCTTCCTCTCTCGTGAACCCAAATGTCGCTTCTGCTTGGGGATTCCATTCGACGACCACACCACGGCAATCCATCGTGACCACGGCATCCAAGGCGCCTTGAACGATCGCGTGAATCCTCGATTCATCTTCGAACCGGGCACGCAGTGACTGGCCATCGAGATAAAACAGACCAGCCATCAACCACAATGTCCCCACACCAACCGCTCTATTGAAGGCGACAGCAATAGGGTCTCCCCCCTTCGATAACAAGACCGCGCCACTCAAGACCAACACCGACCAGAGCACCGTGGCGAGAAGCAAGACCTTCGGGGGATACAGCCGTGACACCACGAACGCCAAAAAGAAATAGGAGAGCCAGGCAGTAAATCCAAGGGGGAGGTAGAGGTCGATAAGAAATGTAGTGACTGTGGCCAACCAGACGAACGCGGGAACAGCTGGCTTGAGCCTGGCAAGCCATTGATGAGTCATGTGTTCATGGTCAGTCATGTTCCGAGCAACCAGTACAGACGGGAACCACCTAGGGAAACATGGGACTCAGCATCCTGCTGGAACGACGAATGATTGAAGAACAGGAATCTCTAACCTCAAGAGAAATATAACGTTAAAGACAGGGCGAGCCTAAGCATTTTGACAAACTCACAGACAGGAGGAGGCGCCCGCCGTCGTGGATCAGACGGCGGGGCCTCGACTGGACATCGAAAGGTGGAAGGTGTTATCCGAGCGGAATCCGGTTCTTGTTCTGAGACAGCCACTGATCAAACGTCTGCAATGAGGGATTCAATGAGCGCGACAGGTCGAGATTGCGCGCCCCACAGAAAACCGATTCGAAATCGCGCTTGAATTGGAACATGTTGCCAATATCCTCGGCGCCGGGGAATCCAAAGCCACGATACACCTCAGGCGTCACGGAGTTATAGCGCACCGTTTGGCCCAGCGCCTTGGTCAGTGCAGCGGCCATCTGCTTGCCGGTCAGGTGCTCGCCTGCGATGCCGACGGTCTTGCCGATATAGTCACGACCCTTCTTGAAGATGCCGAGCGCGCACTTGCCGATATCTTCGGCTGCGATGCCAGGGAGCTTTTTGTCATCCATCGGCAGCGTAAACGCCAGAACTCCCATCCGGGCCTTTCTTCGGGCCCATGCCGAAGTGAATCAGATTGTCCCAGTAGAACGACGTGAGCAGAAAGGTCGTGGGCACCCCGAGTTTCGTGAACTCGGCGTCGGCCTCGCCCTTACTGTCGAAGTGCGGCACCTTATACTTCCCCATCAAGGTCGGCATGCGGTTATCGCTGAGCGGCACCCACTTGCGCGTGTCCTCCAGGGTAGACCAGATCACATGCTGAACTCCGGCATCCTTCGCCGCCTGCGCCTGACCTTTGCCCTGGGCCAATTCCTTTTCCGGTGAGAAATGCTCCCAAAAGTTTGTCAGGCAAAACGCCCCGTATGCTCCTGCGAAGGCCTTCTTCACGCTCTCCGGACGGTCCAAGTCTGCCACCACGACCTCGGCCCCAAGCGTTGCCAGCCCCTTCGCCTTGTCGGAATGCACATCTCGGGTGATTGCACGCACGGTGAAGCCGCCCTGCTTGTCGTTCAGAATGGCGCGGACTAAACCGCCACCCTGCGCCCCGGTCGCCCCCACCACTGCAATAATTTTCTTTTCAGCCATGATGATCTCCCTTCCACAAGTGAACGATGACGAGTGTCATAATTTAGCACATCGAAAGCCGATGGAGTCAGGAGCGCCGAACGGAAACGGCACAGACTCCTCGCCTGCGACATCAGGCCAACCCGAATTCGACAGAACAGTAATCTCGCGGTCTTGTAGCCCACGGCAAAATCTGTACAATGCGGATATGCGTATCTCATCCTCGCTCTCCTCTGTGTTGATCGTCACCTTCGCCTTGACCACATCCGGCTGTAAATCGACCGAGCGGGCCCTCATCGATCTGGCCGAGGGGAAAAATCCGACGCAGATCGCCAAAAAACGTCTCGACCAGTACGCGCGCGATCCCGAGGCGCTGCTCAGGGATCTGCGCGAGGCACAGAAGGACTTTGAGACCATCCTCGCCGCCCTCGGGGTAAACGTCGGGAAGACCTGGGGAAAGAAGGAAGTCAAACTGCCCGAACGCAAGAAGTATGTGAAGTACACGCAGAACTACCGGAGCCGGGCGATCGTCGACTTTGATGCAGGCCAGATTCTGGTCGAGACGCTGGACGATCAAGACCCCCAGCGCAGTCTTAAGAATGCCGTGATCACGACGATCCTGACCCCGCAGGATCCCCGGGCGGTCGATTTGTTTTCCGACAAAGAGATCGTCCTCACCGGTGACAAGGAGCCCTACCTGTTCGGCCTCGTCCTCGATCAGCAGAATAAACCAGTGCGCACGCCGGCGGAAGCCGAGCCGTTTGCCGCTTATCTCGTTGAAAAGAAATCTGGCACGCGGGTGGTCGACCAGGACGGGACCAAGAAGACGGCCCACACTGTCACGATACCGATGGTGTCCAATCTCGCGGTGAAGCAGGCGGACAAATACCGGCCGTTGGTTCAGCAGTTTGCGCAACAATATCGCATCAGCCCCAGCTTGGTCTTCGCGATCATCCGCACAGAGAGTAATTTTAATCCGTATGCCGTCAGTTCAGCCCCGGCTTACGGACTCATGCAACTGGTCCCCACCAGCGGGGGACGCGAAGCCTACAGAAAGGCGAAAGGCAAAGACGTGACCCCCTCGCGGGATTACCTCTTCGATCCTGCCAACAACGTCGAGTTGGGAACCGCCTATTTGAATGTGTTGATGTTCAACCAGCTGGAAGAAGTAGCCCAGAATGTGTCACGCGAATACTGTGTGATTGCGGCCTACAATACCGGCCCGAGCAACGTGTTCCGCACGTTTTCGCGCGACCGTGCGGCTGCCGTCAACCAGATCAACGGTCTGCAACCAGCCGCCGTCTATGACCAATTGCACCAACATCTTCCCTATCAAGAAACCCGCCACTACTTGGAGAAGGTGACCGGCTACCGCAAATCCTTCGTCAGTTCGTCGGAGATCTCCAACCACTAAGAATCGGCAGATCGCACACGTCCCTCTCGCGACCAACCCACCGCATCACGGCCCCACTTCATGTTCACAACGTGGTCAGGTACACTGCGACCGCATGAGAGCCACAAAATACGACGCCATTATTATCGGCGCCGGTCACAATGGACTCGTCACGGCTTGCTATCTCGCCAAGGCAGGCTGGAAAGTCCTGGTTCTAGAACGTCGCTACATCGTCGGCGGCGCCTGCGTGACGGAGGAAACCTTCCCCGGCTTCAAGGTGTCCACGGCCGCCTATGTGAACAGCCTTTTCCGCAAGGAGATCATCCGGGATCTGCGCCTCGAGTCATACGGGCTGAAGATTCTGGAGCGCAATCCCTCGTCGTTCACGCCCTTCCCCGATGGCAGCCATCTATTGCTCGGTCCCGATCCCGCACTGAATCACCGACAGATTGCGAAGTTTAGTCTCCGGGACGCGAACGCCTATCCAGCCTATGAAGCCATGCTCGAACGTATGGCGACGGTCCTCGAACCTCTGCTGACCATCCGGCCCCCAAATCTGGTTACACCAGGCCTGCGAGACCTGTGGATCCTGTATCGAGCGGGGAAACCGTTCCGGGCACTGGGACCGGCGATGAGCGAAGCTTTGGAGATCCTCACCGCCCCGGCACGCCAGATTCTCGATCGCTGGTTTGAATCCGAGGCACTCAAGGCCACGCTCGCGACCGATGCCGTGATTGGAGCGATGGCCTCTCCCTCGACTCCCGGGACCGCATACGTCCTCTTCCACCATGTGATGGGAGAAACGAACGGGAAACGAGGCGTCTGGGGGTATGTACAGGGCGGCATGGGTGGGATCACGCAATCGTTGGCTGCCGCAGCTCGCGACCTCAAGGTCGAGATCGCGTTGTGAGGCTGAGGTAGCGAGAATCCTCGTGAGAGAGGGCACCGTCCAGGGCGTCGCCCTCGCAAACGGAGAGGAATGTTACGCACCGGTCATCGCCAGCAATGCGGATGCACAGGTGACATTTACCCGCTTGCTGGACCCGAAGCAACTCCCGCCGGAGTTTGCCGAAGCGGTCAGTCGCATCAGCTACGAAAGCGCCTCGATGAAAATCAACGTGGCGCTGGAAGAATTGCCGAACTTTCTCGCCTGCCCAGGTCTGGAGCCTGGCCCGCACCATCGCGGGACCATCCACATCAGCCCGGACCAGGATTACATTGAACGAGCGTTCGACGATGCGAAGTATGGGCAGCCATCGCAACGCCCCATTCTGGAATGCACGATTCCATCGGTCGTCGATCCCACGGTCGCCCCACCAGGCAAACACCTCATGTCGATCTTTGTGCAGTACGCCCCCTACCAGTCTGCGCGGAGCCACCTGGGACGACCTACGGGAGAGTTTTGCCGATCGCTGCTTCGCGCTCTTAAACGAGTACGCGCCGAACTTTCAGCGTTCCGTGCTCGCCCGCCAAGTCCTGACGCCGCTCGATCTCGAACGGACGTTTAATCTGACAGGCGGAAATATTTTCCAAGGTGCGATGACGCTGAATCAGCTCTTTGCCTGTCGGCCGGTGCCTGGGTTCGCCGATTATCATACCCCGATCCGCGGGCTCTACCTCTGCGGGGCGGCCGCCCATCCTGGCGGAGGAGTCATGGGCGCAGCCGGCGCGAATGCCGCACGGGAAATTCTCCGCTCTACGTCGTCTCGCCGTTTTTTTCCCTTCTAGCAGGTATTATCTCGTTTCGACTGTCGCTGAGGCGTGCGCAGGAATTCCGGAAGCCATCTGTAGATGCTCTGGCCGGAATCCGAGGCCGATCATCCGAGCGGGAATCCGGTTTAGGAATGGAAACCATGCGATCAGCCGGATCGCGAAGGGCGGCGAGAGCCTGTCCGATCCGCTGAGGACTCGGCTGATGACTCGATTCTGAACCGCGAGCTGCACCCATTGCGTCATGCGGGTCGGCCACTCGCGCCGATCCTGCACCAGCCGCAAGTCCTCTGTGGTGACCCGACCTCCGCGCAATGGATCGGTCAGCAGATTCGCCGCAGCCACCGCGTCTTGAATAGCGAGATTGATGCCGACGCCACCGACTGGGGACATGGCATGCGCAGCATCACCGATACAGAGCAGCCCCGGACGATACCACTGGCGCAACCGGTCGACCTGCACGGTGAGCAGCTTGATTGCCGCCCAATCTTGGAGGTCACCAACGCGATCGGCCATAAAAGGCACCAGTTGCGCCACGCTGGCGCGGAACGCCGGAAGCCCTTTCGCTTGGATCTGGTCCCGCGAACCTTTGGCAATCACGAAACCACACTGCCAATAGTCGCCTCGATTCAACATGATGAAGATGTTCCCGGTGTCGAACCGCCCAACCGGGTCCCCCGGATCGCTGGGACGTCTGGACAAGTGAAACCACAATACATCCATCGGCGCGCCAAATTCCTCCACCGACAAGCCGGCGTGGAAACGAACGGTCGAGTGGCGCCCGTCGGCTCCCACAACAAGACTTGTGCGCACCTCGAGCGGACCGTCCGGCGTGTTCGCGCGAATGCCCACCACAGAGCCGTCCTCTTCGACAATGCCCGTCACGTCAGCCTGCATCCGCAGGTGAAACGTCGAATAATGCGCCGCCGCTTCGGCGAGAAAGTTGAGAAAATCCCACTGCGGCATGAAGGCGACAAAGCGGCACCGGGACGGCAGATGAGAGAAATCCGCCACTGTCAATGCTAGGTCGCCAAACTGACCATTGATCCGCGCCACTTTCTGATGCGGCAATGTCAGCAACCGCTCCAACAATCCCAGTTCATGTACTATTTCAAGAGTGGAAGGATGGAGTGTGTCTCCGCGGAAGTCGCGAAGGAAGTCTGTGTGTTTCTCCAAGACCAGCACGTCGATTCCTGCGCGGGCCAACAGGAATCCCAACATCATGCCGGCTGGGCCGCCACCCGCGATACAGCACCTCACCGAAACCGTCTGAGCCCCCATAGCAACCTCGATGTGATGGAGGGAGGACGAGGCAGAAAAAGGCTACTCTTTTATGGGGAACGCGACAAGGGGTCTTGGAGAAGGCTCGTCTGGTTCAGCGACCGGGTGACACAGACAAGAGTTCGGAAACCTTGTCCGTGAGAGTCGTGGGCAGGAAAGGCTTTTGCAGAAATGCTGGTTCGTCCCCCACGCCATTGGCAGCAACGGTATCGCTGGCATAACCCGAGACGAACAACACCTTGATGTCGGGCACAAACGCCTGAACCGCCTCGACCAGTTCAGCGCCAGTCATGCGCGGCATGATGACGTCCGCGATGATCAGATCGCACCGGCCCTTAAAGGTCTGTAAGATTTTGAGGGCTTCGACTCCGTCCGAGGCTTCGATCACAGGGTAGCCGTGTTCGGTGAGGATCTTTCCGATCAAATTACGAATCCCCTCATCATCTTCGACGACCAGAACGCTTCCCCGACAGGCCATCTGCGGCTCGACCGCCGGTGGCAACTCGATGTCTCCTCCCCTGTGATCTCAACGCGAGGAAGCAATGCGGTGAACCGAGAGCCATGGCCAGGCTGGCTGGAGACCTCCACATAGCCGCGACTCTGCTTGACGATACCGTACACCGTGGCCAACCCCAAGCCCGTTCCCTTTCCCACCTCTTTCGTGCTGTAAAACGGCTCGAAGATGTGCGCGAGGTTATCGGACGAAATCCCATGGCCGGTATCTTCCACGGAAATCCTGACGTGCGGGCCCGGGCTTGAGCCCGGGTGGAGACGTACATAGTCCTCATCCAGATCGATGTTCCCGGTCTCGATCGTCAGGACCCCACCATCCGGCATCGCATCGCGCGCATTGAGTGCCAGATTCATGACCACCTGCTCTAACTGAACGGCATCGCCCAGGACGTGCCCGACCTGCGGGTCGAGGACGACCACCGTCTGAATCTGCTCGCCGATCAGACGTCGGAGGATGTCCTCCAAATCCCGGATCAATGTGTTGGGATGGAGTTCACGCTGCTCCAATACCTGACGACGACTAAACGTCAAGAGCTTCTTCGTCAAGGCAGCCGCACGGGAGCCGGCTTGCGCGATCAGATCGAGGTCATGACGGCAGGGATGCGTGGCGAACTGTTGCGCAAGACGATGGGCATGGCCAATGATGACCATGAGCAGATTGTTGAAATCATGCGCGATGCCGCCGGCAAGCCGGCCCAGTGCCTCCATTTTCTGCGCCTGGCGCAAACTGTGCTCGGTTCGTTTGTGCTCCGTAATATCCGCAATCGTCTCGATCACATGAACCCGCCCGTCCGCGGTAACCGCTTTCGACCAATGCACCAGGAGGTACTGATCGTTGGGCAACGGGACCTCGCTGGAGACGACCGTCCCGGTCTCCAGGCACTCGGGCATTCGGCAAAAAGTACAGGGTGACGTGCAGCCGGCGATTTTCTCGTAACAGCTCGCGTTCGAGATGTCGCCGAACTTCTTCAGGCCTGTTTCGTTTTGAAACTGGACGGTGTAGGTGGCGGGATCGATGACGGATACGATTACAGGCTGGGAGTTCAAGAGCGTCTGCGGGTCATACTGGGGAAGGCTGGAGGAACTGCCCATCGTCAACCCTTTGCGGAGACACGACAGATATGTATTCAACAGGTTTTTCAGTGCATCTTTACTGTATCGCGATTCCTTGTCAAGAAGATGCTGGATCACTGGTTAGGAGTATCACGCGTGCAGCCGCCTATGGTACGTTCGCACGCATAGCAACCAGGCTGGCTCCAACCTGACGGCTCGGAAACATGCAGGCACAGACATTACGCATCGCATTACTCCATCTCGCTCCCATCCCGGGCGACCTCACCAGAAACCGGCGGCTTGTCGAGACGGCCGTTACCACCGCCGCAAGACTCGGCGCGACCTGGATCATCACGCCCGAACTCATCGTCACCGGCTACACCTTTGCCGACAGCATCGGGACTGAGTGGATACTGCCGCAACCGGATGCGTGGATGACGCACATGTCCCGACTCGCCGCCAGACTGCGCGTGACGTTGTTCCTGTCCTGTCCAGAGCAGGACCGAAGATCCCGCAAGCTCTACAACAGCCTGTTCGCGATCGGAGCCGATGGAACTATCGTCGGTACACATCGAAAAATTCATACCCTAAAAGTGGGATCAGAAGCCTGGTCGAGCTCAGGCACGCAGGGCATCGCCGTCCCGGTTCCTCCATTCACCCGTGTCGGGATGCTGATCTGTGCGGACGCCTTTACGTCGGAGATCGCCCGAACTCTACAGGCCCAAGGGGCGCAACTACTGGTCTCATCGGCCGCATGGGCGCCAGGCCTTCATGGCCCGAACGGCGAATGGGAACGATGCACCAGCGACACAGGGCTCCCGCTCATCGTCTGTAATCGGACGGGGCCGGACCGGACGCTGGATTTTACTCAAGGCCGAAACGGTCGTGGTCAAGAACGGACGACGTCTGCTATCCCTGTCGTCGGCACGATCGACGGTATTTGTGGTCGAATGGGATCTGGAGACACAGACGTTGGCGACACAGGACTATCAGGTCGTATACCTCTAGCAGAGTGCCGGAAGATTTTTTCAGTCTGTAGCGAGCAGCCGTCTCCGGCTCGCAGGATCGAACACTTCGTCAGCTTCTGATCACTGGGGTCCGCCGCGCCGAAAGAAAACAGTCAGCCGTATGGTCATTCACCAGCCCAACCGCCTGCATATAGGCATAGACGATCGTGCTGCCCACGAAGCGGAAACCGCGCTTTTTTAGATCCTTCGAGAGCCTGTCACTCTCAGGGCTCGTGGCAGGAACCTGGGACTTGCGTGCCCAGCGATGCACTTTCGGTTTTCCTCCGACGAACTGCCAGACGTAGCGATCGAATGAACCGAACTCCTTCTGGACAGAGAGAAACGCCTGCGCATTCGTCACCGTCGAGTCGATTTTGAGCCGGTTGCGGATGATGCCGGGATTCTTCAGTAGCAGGGCCTTCTTCTTCGCCGTGAATCGCGCCACCTTCTGCGGGTCAAACTGGGCAAACGCTCGGCGATAGCCCTCCCGCCGAAGCAAGATCGTTTCCCACGTGAGACCCGCCTGGGCTCCTTCTAACAGCAGCATCTCGAAATGCTTCCGGTCATCGTGAACCGGCACCCCCCATTCACGGTCATGGTAAGTGATGAAATGTGGCTTGGCACCGACCCACCCACAACGTGCCTTACCATTGGACACAGGACGGCGATGCTCAGTCATCAGCAGAGCAATCGGCTCAAAGACACAGCCGCCTCCTACATTGAGTCAACAGGAATGAACCATGCCGGCCTCATACGACCAAAGTCGGTCCTCTTGTGCCTGCGGAGGCCGCGCTTTGAATCGAACACGACAGGTCCACGAGGCCCTCGCCAAAATACCACCCAATGCCAGTACGTGCGATCCCGGTCTTCGTGGCACTTGATCGCGAGCAACGCAAGATCCGGCAGGGCTTCCCATGAGGTGAAGGGCACTTCAGCTCTTGCCGGCCTGATTCCATACTCCTTGAGCAGCCTGCGGACGTGCTTCGTCCCGGACCATAACATGGGATCGTCGGCAAAGATCCCGAGCCGATTCGCCACGCGCTGCGCCTGTGCATAGCTCACTCCTGCCAATGCGGCCACGCTCGCAATGCCGCATCCCGTCAGTTCGAGCTGCACGACTGGCTTCATGGCAACTCCAATTTCAGCTTTCGACCACCGGAAATGCTGAACCCTTCCCGTTGATAAAACGCCATGGTCCGGTCGAATTGAGGCAGCGGCGGCGTGGTCACTTCGAGCCTGACCCACCCCTTCGCTTGCCCCACGCGTTTCGCTTCCGAGAGCAACGCGGTCCCGACGCCCCTCGACCGGTGGGCCGGACGCACAAAAAACTCAGGAATTGTTCCAAACGACCCTTCCGCATACAGGGCGAAACTTTCATAGAGCGCCAGAAATCCGAGGGGTTCAAGCCGTATCCCATCGCGAGCCAGCAGGACGCTGTACTTCCCATCCGTCATCCAGGATCGAGCCCGTGCTTCTGTTTCTTCCCGGTGAAAACCAAACACGCTTGTTCCGACCATCGCCATGATTTCCTGGAGAAGCTCGCCGACCATCTGAGCGATGATCGACGCATCATCAGGTTGCGCATGATCGATACGTAGGTTCATCAGCTAGGCCATGAATTGTTTGAGAAGCGAGTAGCCTTCGGCCCATTCACCATGCCCGCTGTCGGCATTGATGTGACCCACCTGGCCGATATCGACGAAACTGCTCCCCCACGCAGTCGCACAATGTTTGGCATGGGCCAGCGATCCGAAAGGGTCATTCGCACTGGCGACCACGAGGCTCCGAAAAGCGAAGGGCGCCATCGGCACCGGCACAAACCCACGCGCTGTGGCAGGGAAGCTTGCGCACTCCGGATCCGGCACTGCCACGAGAAACGCACCCTTCGGAGCTAATGTTGAACGACGAGCCCAATGAGCCACCAGGAGACAGGCGAGGCTGTGAGCCACCAGGATGGGCGGAGAAGGACAGGCCTGTACGGCAACATCCAACGCACGAACCCAATCGTCACAGGCGGGGCCGTCCCAATTGCCCAGATTCACGCGCTGCCAATCGGGATTGCGCAACTCCCAGAGCGTTTGCCAATGTTGCGGCCCGGAGTTGCCAACACCGGGGAGCACTAACACCGGAGGAGCTGCCAACATCTCATCCTCCAACCTTCCGACCCTCACGGCGACGGTGGCGTAGTAGATGCCCCAGCTGTTTGGATCCTCGGCATACGCAATTGCTCGGTCGGCAACTTCATCATTGTGGTCATGCCCATGCTCCGACCACACTCAACAACAGGATAGAAAATCTGTTGCGCTAAAACTGTGCGGGAGTATAGACGAGTACCGGGCAGGGAGAAAAGCTGCCAGATGAGGCAAAGCCAGAAACAGCGACGCAGAATCAGAATATCCCAGTTTTTCTGTTCTACTTCTGTTTCGCTACTTGATCGAGTTCCAGGTGAAGGGCTTTCTTAATATTCTCACGCCCAGAGAATCCTTCTTTCTCGAAATACCTTAAAACATAGCGTGCGACAATCTTGTTTCCGAGGGGAGAAAGGTGTCCCCAGGTGCCGACGGTAAGCTCCGCAATCTTGAACCGCGGATCGTATTCGGCAAAGGCATCCAGAAGATCGATATAGCGAACTCCCGTCGATCGGAACAAGTCCAACAACGGTTCATATCTTCGCGTTTCGCCATTGAGAAATCTGTTCATATCGTTCAGGTCCGGGTAGATCAACACGACCGGCAGAGACCCGTTCTCCAGCGCCTCGCGATAGAACTTCTCAAAAATCATGACCGTCACACGATAGGCATCGGACTGAGGGCGATAGGTTCCATCAAGCGTAAACACGCCATTCAATCTGGTTCTGGCCAGTGAACCAACCATCTTAACCAGGCGCACGGATCGCAACACATCGAACGCCCCTTCGCTGTATCTGGCATGGTAATAATAGTCATGCTTTCCGATCTCTTTGAGCATCGCTCCGTCATTCTCCAGCAATTCTTCATAGTCTGCCACCGTAGACCACGGATTCTTGGAGAGCACTAACCGGTCATCTTCTATGAGAAAGCGGGGCTTCGTAAACAGACTTGTACTATACATATCGCTATAAAACGGCCGGAAGACATTCACATTGCGGCAAAGGTTTTCCGACATATAACCGATGATCACGATATCGGAGCCGAATGCAACTCCATCCCGTTGATAGCGGAGATACGCTTGATCCAAGCCATACCCTCCCATCCCAAAATTCAAGACCTCAAAGCGAGCATCGCTTCGGTGTAACTGCTCTTCCCATGTGTCTTGGTTCTGGACCTCGCTACCGAGTGTGAAGGAATCGCCAAAAGCCGATACGCGCATCTTGTCCGGCAGAGGATGTCGTGAATATTCAGTATCAGCTCTGATTCCTTGCGAGTTGCTTCTAAACTCATCAGAATCCATGCCTCGCGGTACCGTCCAACCAAGTACCGGATCATGTTTCCCAAAGACACCCGATTGTCGAAACTTTTCGATTCGATCACGGATCGCCGCCTTTTGATCTTCGGACAGCGCCAAGGGAATGGGCGCATAGACAATGCCGAGTTTTTGAAGATACAAGAGACCTAACTGTGAGGTCCCCTCAATGGACAGGATTAACAAGGCGAACGTCAAGAGATACGTTCGGACACGGTTCCGCGAAGCCAATCTTATCCTCCCTCCAACAGGATGAACGCAGGTACCCGCCCAACAACCACATCGGAGACTCGCTTACCCATAAATGTTACGAATAGTTGAATCGCTCAAGCAGTCGTGATCCATGGCATTACCTGCCTTGAGACTGTCTTTTTTCTCGGATCGCAACAGGAAGCTAGGTCGTCCTGCTGGCCACGCCTACGCTCCACATGCCGGAGCCGTGAACAGAATGTGTCAACGAGGAACTCCATCTCGCGTCCGGATCGGGAAACACGCGGCGCGCGGAGGAAACGATCGGAAAAGTAGAATGCATCCGTTCGGATGCCCAGAACTTTTTCAGCATCCTGCACTAGCAAGGAATATTCACGGCCGGGTCACACAGCACAGCCGGGATCATCGGGGGGATATTGTACTGGCTTGAGGGATCTTGTGATCCCGGCGGTCCGTTAACCGGCGGTCCGCCCGGCATCCCCGGGAGTCCTAGTCCAACTGAGCCAAACGTCTTCCCGGCGGATGAACTCGTCGTGGTGCCAACAATCCCGGGGGCCGGCACGGGCGCTGGCCCGGCATTAGCCGTCGCATTCTGTATGCCTGGTAGCGCACCTGCTTGGGGAAGCTGGTTGGGTTGATTCTGAATCGGTGGCGGGGTTGCTGTGGCTGGCGGAGCCGTTTGCGTTTGCGCGCCACAGGGAAACACAATCGCGCCCACTCCGGCGAGCGCAGCAAGGACAAACAGATACTGATAACGCTAGATAGTGAACCATCTTCCCTCTTTTTCTCTGACCTCCGACAGCTCGTCCAAGCCTGTAAACGGCATAACCATCCGGTTGGAGCGATTCTAACGAGATAGGGGCCAATCACGCAATGCGATCACGCCTTTTTGCGCAGACGTTCGAACTGTTGCTGTGTTTCGATTTAGTTCTTTATGTGATCAGACTTGCGATCAATACCGCATGGTGAATATCATACCGTTCCTTTTGGGAGGCACCGATGGATCTGCACGTTTGTTATAACGCCAGCGAGGATACGTTTCCCTTGCCGCGACACATCAAGGAGCGCTATGGCCCGTTTGGGTTTCCTGCACCTGCCGATGCCCGTCGCCCGTATATTTCTTCCAACTTTGTGATGGGGCTCGACGGCAGGGCCTCGTTTAGAGAGTTAAAGGGCCGTAACGATGGCAAGAGAGTGTCAAGGAGCAGGGAAGATCGCTGGCTGATGGATTTTCTGCGAGCGCACTATGATGGGCAGTTGATCGGCGCGAGCACGCTCCGTGACGAATCAAACCCTGAGGGGCGAGGGTGGGACTATGGCATCGAGGACGAGGAATTGCGGATATACCGACGGGATACTCTCAGACTCGGCCGGCAGAAAGTCCTGGTGCTCAGCGGTTCCGGGGACATCGATGTCACCCTTCGCCTCTTCAGTTCTCCGCGAGTGGAACCCTGGATCATCACCGCTCAGGAGGGGGAAAAGAACCTCCAGTCGCAGGTCAAGAGGTTAGGACGTGAAGGAACAATTAAAATCATCTCCGTGGGTGAAGGAACGCAGGTCGATCTTGCCATCGCCGCACAAGTGCTCCGGCAAGAACATGGCATCCGAACGCTGCTTTGTGAAGGCGGACCAACTCTCTATGGAGAGTTTCTCAAAAACCAACTGATCGATGAGGACTTTCGGACGATATCCCTTCAAGTATTGGGTGAGTCCACCAAGCCCGGGATCGACCGACCGACAGCGTACGGTAACGTAAGCTATACACCAGACACCGCACCGTGGTTTAGATTGATAAGCCTTCACTATGCTCTGCCTCACCACGCATTCTTCCGCCTTCGGTATGAAGGTCCAAGAACATTTCAGGACTGACTCATTGAGGTAAGCACATCGACGAGGCACTACTACAGGGATGTCCGTTATCGAAGTCCTCGCCCCCTTTTCATCAAGGAGCCAGGACTCGTGTCGGTTATGCTGCCGCGCGAAACGGTCTAAACTTCCGGTCGGCTTTGGCCGCCAAAATAAAGTCGCTCTCAGTCAGACCCTTCACCTTGTGCGACCAGATCTCGATCTTGCACTTCCCCCAGGCCAGATACAGATCAGGATGATGGCCCTGGACCTCAGCGACAGCCCCAACCTTGTTCGCAAACGCCAGCGCCTGCGCGAAGTCCTTGAAGGTGTAGAGCCGCTCCAAGTGCCCTTTTCCGTTAAGTCTCCAGCTTCGGCCGAGCTGCTTCAACAACTCCCTCGCGTGAAGAGCCTTCAACCGCGGCGCACTGCCTCCATCACTACATGTCTTGTCTGCCAGTTTCATCGGAAGCTTCCCTAAATTATGCGTCGATGCCGCGCTCACTTACTGAGGAGGCATCGTCGTCGTCGTAGTCGTGTCGTCGACGTGGAGCTTGTTGGACTACTTGTTTTATCGCTGGGTTGCTCGCTTGTTCGATCACTGGTGGAGCCAGTTGTGGTCCACGTGGAGCTTGTTCGGCCACTGGGTTGATCACTCGGTTGGCCACTTTTTTGATCACTGGGTCGAGCACCGGTCTGACCACTGCTTCGGCCACGGTTTTGATCACTTGGTTTGACCAAGCGGCCTGGCCGCCCTGCCCTCCAACCTTGATTACTCCCGGAACGTTGAGCTCGCCAGTCGTCTTGGCTGATTCCATCCTGACGGTATACCGGAACGTGCCGGCATCTCGGAAACAGAGGCTGGCGGTTTCGTTCGTGGCCAGTTGGGCTGTGTCGCCGGGTGTCATCCACCCACCGAAATTATTCTTGCATGACAATTGCTTGTCCAACACAGGGTCGATAAAGATGATTCGCACCGGTGCGGTCCTTTTGTTGACCCACCGAACTTCATCGCCTGTATTGACAGCTATTTCACCTGACGACAGGTTATCCCCGATGATGATGTCTTTGACGTCCCCAGTCCTCGTCACCGTGGGCGTACCCTGGCAGCCCAACACGAACACTAACGCAAACCCTAGATATCGAATCGATTCATAAAATACCTCCGGTTGTAAAGTTTGAAATTCATCAACTGAATTCCTCACTCTGTTCCTTTCTGACGGACAGTACTCTCGCTCAGTAAGTGGCTCAATTGGCGAACTTGATGACGACAGGGATATGGGACATGCTCCGCCTATGAAGCGAGGCTAATCCGATCAATACAGCTCACTTTGAAGAGTTGATTAGTCCGGCAATGCGGCGACGCGGCCCCTGCGCCAATATTCAGCAGGGAGCAGGGCTCTTCAGCTCGTGATGATAACGAAAGCTTGGCCTGCGCACTGATATGCCGCTCGAATTCCTAGAACATAAGTTCGTTCGAAAGAGGAAGATCAACTTGGAAAGATTCTAGCAAAGCGGGAGGACAACCCAGCAATGCCGCGCGCGGATGAGTCGGTCAGAAAAGTAGAATAGACCCGCTTTCGGTTTAACTTAGCGTGGGTCCACATACCATTCGCCAACTTGTTATTGGCAGCGTGAGATCACCGCTCATGTGGCTCTAGACAGATTCCGTTTGATTTGCTGTATGATAGGCATCGAGGCGACAAGGTCCATAGTGTTCGACAGCACCTCGATTTATTGGTACTGAACAGAGGGTTCTGTAAGATGAACTTCCATCCCTTGCAGCGACTCCACCTCGTGCTCACAATTCTAATCGTGCTCGGGTATTCGTCTTTGCTCGTTCAACCGGTTAACGCAGTGCCAATGGTGAACGATCCAAAGGGCTTCGAAGGAATCCCGTGGGGCGCCGCATTTTCGGAAACGGCCGATTTCGTGCTCGTCGAAAACAGCCCGCACATCAAAGGCTATGAACTGAAGCAGGGACCGCCACCGCTTGGCCCAGCGAAGGTTGATTCGATGCGGTTCCTCACCCTCGACGGACAATTTGCCCGAGTGGTGATCCGCTATCACGGCAAAGCCACGCACGATCAAATTGTTGCCTATTTCCAATCCCGATACGGGCCTTTGGATCAAACGCCCGGCCAGATTTCCAAAGGGCTCGTGCAGCAGCTAAACTGGCAGGGGGACGAAAGCGGGATCGGTCTGACCTATGAAAGCCTGAACGACCGAGGTATCATCTTCTTCGAATACCGCCCGTCCGCGTTGAAGTTCTCCGAAGGCCTGATGGCACCCGAAGCAGACCACGGGGGCGCCACCTACTGACCGAGATCACGAAACGCGCGGACCAGTCAATCAATAAAGATTCCCGACTGTCACCGCCCGAAAGTTCATATTCCCCTCTATAAGCTCCTGATGAGCGCCTCCCCCCAGATTAGGGCGTTCACAAAGTAGATTCTATTTCGTGCTCCGTTTTTACCTCAGTTGACGTGACATCGTTGCCCGCCGAGCGAATCCGGCACGCACTGGCTCGATCCTGGATACGCAGACCCAATCGGCGCCGGTACCGTGTAGGCGGGAACCGGGGGCGGCGAAGCGGTTTCCGAACTGCGGGGGTACGGTGTTATGACCTGAGGAATCTTCGCCCTCCTGTCCGGTGAAACAACCCGAGGCTTGGAAAGTATAGAAGATGAAGAGGGCGCATATACGGAGGAAAGATCTGCCCCCTGGTCAGATGACTGTGGCGGCGACAGGTACGCGGACAGCCAATCGGGCGGCCATGGAGGCACGTCCGATTCAGAACTCCGCCTCTCTCTGGAATCGGAAGCAGGCGCGGTCGGTTTTTCCCGCTGAGGAAACAGGGCGCGGATCGCTGCAAGATTTTGTTCTGCTTCATTATCGGATTGCAGTGCACCCATTCCGCTCCCCTGCACTGACTCCTCCTTATCCATCATGATACAGCCGTAGAGGAGCAAACTCATCATGATTAGCCCAAGAAACCGTATGGGATTATCTGGAATCATGGGTCCCAATCGAGGGTCTGTTTGTCCATTTCACGGGGATCTGTTTAGCATGACTTGTACCAATTCTTTCAAGTGAATATTTCCAATAACTTACTATTCCGTTTCCACCCTATGCATCGAGACGAATTATCCAGCCCGAGACAGGATGTCAAAACCTAAACCCGGCAGAAACACAAACGTTTCGGTCAGAGTAGAGACGATCTGTCCCTGAGTCCTAGCTCCTTCAGCTTCTCAATCTTGGCTCAGTTCCTCCAACCCGTCGCAAGATTTGCTGATTTTCTCTTTTGGAATCTTTGGCAAACCATTTGCGCACCCGTGACATTAAGGTGTGATGGGATACATCTCAGGGGTCGGCCAAAAGCCCCGATTATTCGTCACGTCATCGGTCAGGTCACAACCATATGTTTTTATAACCTTGGAGGTGCATCGATGAAAATATCAGCGACCGCGATAATCATGACTCTCTGTCTGTGTTTCGTGGTTGGCGCGACTGTTGTTACGAGTGAGGCCGCAACGAACTTTAACGGAAGCACTGTCGTCGGCGTTGATCAGCGATCGGTCACTTTCAAAACAAGGGAAGGACAAACCTGGACGCTGACATTGGCAGATCCCAGCATGCTGAAAGATGAGCAGATCGCCAAAGGCGATCAGGTGAGCATTGAGATCGACATGGACGACAAGATCACGAAGATTATCAAGATTTCCAGCCAACCTCCGTCCGCACAAACGCAATCCCCTGAAGACGCAGGGAACCTGAGGCCATAAGCAGCAGATCGAGGGAATGATTCTTGGCAGCTTCGATAAAAACCCGAATTGACTCTGACAAGAAGACAACCTAGACGAAACCCGCAAGGAGGGAGTCATGAGTCATACGTACCGGAATAAAGTAGCCATCGCTGTGATGATCGTAACGGTCTGTCTATGGATTCTCTCGCAGCAAAGCTTTGCGGCAGGATCCTCTAGGATCAGTGACGGCTCGATAGTCACGCTCATGTACCACATTACCGTACCGGGCCAAAGAGGGTTCGAAGTCCGAGATATCAGCCAATTCGTTCAGGGACAACACCAGATGTTGCCGGCCGTGGAGAGCGTGGTCACCGGTATGAAGACTGGAGACGAGAAAAAGGTCGAATTGTCTCCGGAGCAAGGATTCGGTCCCTATGATGCGAACAAAAAGAAAACCGTTTCGAGGGCCGAACTGCCGGGCGAGACAAAGGAAGGGGATATTCTTGAAGATCCTACAGGCGCACCGGCGACCGTCACTCAGTTGTCGGATAACTCCGCGGTGATCGATTATAATCATCCGCTAGCGGGAAAGCCCCTCAGCGTGAAGGTGAGGATTTTGAAGGTCGACGATCCTTCCTAGGTAGCACCGTCGGCTTGGGTCATCGTAGGGAAGCATTGCCAGTCCATTGGCTTTAAGGAGGACGCCATGACAACATCAGCAAAACCAATTCCGGCCGGCTTTCATGCCGTCACCCCATCGCTCACCGTGCGGAATGTTGAGAAGGCGATTGAGTTTTACACACGCGCCTTCGGAGCAGAGGAGCGGATGCGTTTTCTTGGACCAGATGAGAAAAGCATTGTGCACGCGGAACTTATGATTGGAAATTCGATCATCATGCTAGGTGAAGAACATCCCGAGATGGGATGTCGCGGGCCAGAAAGCTTTGGAGGCTCGCCTGTTCATCTCTATCTCTATGTTGAAGATGCAGACCACCTCTTCACTCGTGCTCTGTCAGCCGGTGCGAAGGAGGACAAACCGGTGACGGATATGTTCTGGGGCGATCGTTGCGGGCAACTCACTGACCCGTTCGGCCACAAGTGGAACCTGGCAACCCACAAAGAGGACCTAACGCCTGAACAAATCCGCAAGCGCGCGGGAGCATTCTTTGCTCAAATGGCCATGCAGGCCGTGTAACGATTTTCGGAAATCGACCTGTCGTGGGCAAAGGGCTGAGACAGCCAATAAAAACGTTCGGTCTGTCGATGCAGCGGGTCTGTTGGATCAAGAGGATGTGCACTGGACGTAGTCCATGGGAAATCCTCTATCGGATGACCTTGAGTTCTTGCTTACCATTCAAGGCCATACTGCTCTTGGAACACGATCCAGGCCGCCATGCCCAGGAGTAAGAAGCCCGCAAGGTGCTTGGGCTTCAATCCTTCGCCAAGATAGAGTCCGGCGAACACGATGAAGACGATCAACGTAATGATCTCTTGGAGAGTCTTGAGCTGATAGGCGGACAGCATGTGATACCCGATTCGATTCGCCGGCACTTGCAGACAGTATTCAAAGAACGCCACGCCCCAACTCGCCATTACGGCCAGCCACATCGGGTAGCTCGTAAATCGAAGATGACCGTACCAGGCCAGGGTCATAAAAACGTTCGAACACACTAAAAGAGTGACGGTGAGGAAATACGTCATCGCAGTCGTCTCCTTGTTGTGTGAAATGACTCAAGAAAAAAGGTTCAGCAGTTTCTGGCATCTCAAGGGTAAAGACGATGAGTGCCGGCCGAGAAGATCATGCCGAACGGGATTCTAACGAGGCGGGGGCAACCACGCAATCCCGCACTTTCTGACGAGTGGCCCTAACAAAGACTCCCGATTCCTTTTCCTCCGATCATTTCCTCCCCCGCAGGATGTATCAATTTGAACAGACCACAAATCGTATATATGAGAAGGATGGGACATCCTATTGGCGGAGCGTCTGCTCTGTGAAGAGGTGGGCGGAACGCCGGTTGGCTTTCCCGGGAAAAAACAGAGTGAAAGATCACGCTGGAAAAAGCACCTCAATCTGGATGGCAACTGCCAAGTTGCCAAGCTTTCCCAAGCTACTCGCGGATGAACAGGCCCATGTCTGTATCGTGGGAGCGGGCATTGCGGGATTAACCACCGCGTACTTGTTGGGACGTGCCGGAAAATCCGTCATTGTGTTGGACGATGGTCCGATCGTGTCCGGTGAGACGGAACGGACCACCGCTCACCTCGTGACCGCATTGGACGACCGCTATGTGGATCTGGAGCGGTTGCATGGAGAACAAGGAGCGCGGCTCGCGGCCGAGAGCCATTCGGCAGCCATCAGCCAAATTGAACGAATCGTCCGTGTGGAAAATATCGACTGTGACTTTGAACGTCTGGACGGATACCTCTTTGTGCCGCCCGATGAATCCACGGACATCCTCGACAAGGAAATGGCCGCAGCGCAGCGTGCAGGCCTGACCGATGTCCATATGGTGGCGCGCGCGCCCATCGCTTCGTTCGATACGGGGCGAACACTGTGTTTTCCGAGGCAAGCGCAATTTCATCCCTTGAAATATTTGGCGGCGCTCGCGAATGCAGTCGTGAGGGATGGGGGGCGCATTTATACGGAGACGCACGTGGTCAAGATCGAGGGGGGCGATTCAGCCCGCATCGAGACGCGGGATGGTCAGACCGTCACGTCTGGGGCGGTGGTCGTGGCGACCAATACACCGGTCAATGATCTTTTGGCCATTCATACCAAACAAGCCGCGTATCGAACATATGTGATTGGGGCGACCGTGCCGGCAGGTTCCATCCATAAGGGATTATTTTGGGACACCATGAATCCCTACCATTATGTGCGTCTAAGCCGCTCGTCATCGGCTGCGGACGACGTATTGATCGTGGGCGGCGAGGATCATAAGACCGGACAGGCAGACGATGCAGAGACCCGCTATGGGAGGCTGGAGAAATGGGCACGAGCCCATTTCCCGATCGCAAAAATCGAATTCCGATGGTCCGGCCAAGTCATGGAAACAGTCGACGGTCTGGCCTTTATCGGTCGAAATCCGTTGGACCAACCAAACGTCTTCATTGCGACCGGGGATTCGGGCAACGGGATGACGCATGGGACCATCGCAGGCATATTACTCACCGACCTCATTCAAGATCGCGACAATGCCTGGTCTACTCTGTATGAGCCATCCCGCAAGACGCTGGGTGCGTTGGGCAGGTTTGCCGGAGAAACTCTCAACATGGCCGCTCAATATGCCGATTGGGTCACCCCCGGGGACGTAGAGGAAGACCTGTTGGTTCCTCCCGGTTCCGGCGCCGTTGTACGCCGCGGCCTGACGAAGATCGCCGTGTATTGCGATGATGCAGGGAAGTTGCACGAAACCTCGGCAGTCTGTCCTCATTTAGGAGGCATCGTGACGTGGAACCATTCAGAAAAAACCTGGGACTGCCCTTGCCACGGTTCGCGATTCGATAGGTATGGGAAAGTGGTCAACGGACCGGCTATATCGGACCTGTCTCCTGCCAAAGAACCTCCCGGGCGCTAAATCCAATTTCGTGAAATCGTAGCTGGGCACTCTTTACTGTTGGCCTTGGCCAGCCTGATCGAGAACCATTCGAGCAGGACAGTTTGTCCTTGGTCCAAGACTCAATGTCCTCATTTTCTCGTGATCTATCGTTGTCCTTGCCAAGCACGTTTACAAGTCTCTCTGAAAATTCAAGGCTTTCCCCTGTCCTCCTTTGACCCATCGGCCGATTCCCAACCTGGCCTACCAATTGCTTCAGGAGAGAAACAGGAACTCAAAATCATTTCTAAGAACATGAGGGATTGAGATGCTCCGTCAGGACGACAGACAAGAAGCCGAACACGCCATGCGATCCGAGTCAGCGAATAAAGATGGGAGAGGATGGCGGTTAGTCAAAACGCGTGATTTTGGACTGCTGTGGTGGGGACAGGTAACTTCTCAAGTGGGCGAGGGCCTCAATAAGATGGCGCTACTGTGGTTTGTCTATGAACTCACCGGGTCGGCGATGATGCTGGCAATGGTTGGTCTGATACAAACCATTCCGCCGTTGGTGTTTGGCCCCATTATCGGTGTGTATCTTGATCGCTTCCCCAAAAAACAGGTTATGGTCTGGGTGGACCTCATTCGCACCCTATTGACCCTGCTCATCCCGGCACTGTACGGATGGGGCGTCCTCAGCCTGGAAGGGCTATTCATCTTGATCTTTTTAACCTCGGTGGTCTCCACGGTATTCGGTCCCGCATTGAGCTCGGCGGTTCCATCGCTGGTCAGACGAAGCGAACTCGTCTCGGCAAATGCACTGATCCAGGGTACGAATAACATCGGCATGCTGCTAGGACCAGCCGTGAGCGGCATCCTGATCGCGCTGATTGGAGCGCAGCATGTCCTCTATGTGAATTCCGTCACGTTCCTCGTCTCGGCGCTATGTCTTATTCCCATCCGTAGCAACGAGACCTTGCGGCAGACACAAAAAGCGTCAACACCGTCGGGATCACTTTTGAGTGATCTCTCCGTGGGGTTCCGGTTCGTCTTCCGCGACCGCTCGACGGTGTTTTTGTTGGTGATTATTTCTGCCCTCTACAACCTTGGAGCGAGCGCCTTCATCTTCGTTCTACCCGTATATGCGACGGAACTGCTGCATATGGGGCCGGTTCAGCTTGGCTGGCTCTGGTCTGCCCTGGGGATTGGGATGCTGATGGCCTCCTCATGGTTGGCCTTGAACCCAAAGAACGATGTGCAGAGCCGAATGAACATTCTGGTCGGTGGAACAACGATGGGTGGAATGGCAGTCTGTACCCTCGGGCTGCTGGAGTCCCCGCTCATCGCGGCAGGATTAGTCACGCTCGTGGGGGCGGGCGCAGCAGTCCTCAATCCGGTTGTGTGGGCGCTATTACAAGAGAGCACCCCCTCGCATCTCATGGGCCGAGTCTTCACGACCTTCAGCACCGGTTCGATGGCGGCCGCCATGGTGGGAATGTCGGGCTTCGGCTGGGTGGCGGATGCGATCGGACCGGCAGCCAGCCTGATTGGCCTCGGCCTCGTACTCCTGCTGACCGCGTATGTTGCCACGTACTTTGTCCGCCAATCCCCCAATGTGCAGGTAGCAGCCGTCTCGCCAGGCTGACACGTCACGGATTCGCCCTCCGGGAGAAACACGTCGATGGGGTTCAGCCAATATCAGCACGTCACCATTCAGCAACCAAACCTGGATTTCGGTGTCACGTCCACTCTTCCTTCCGTCGGTAGGAATCGATGGTTGCTCTCGCATGATTTCAGCCTGATCTGGTGGAGTCAGGTTCTCTCGCAAGTGGCCGATGGCGTGAGCCGACTGGCCCTTCTCTGGTTCGTCTACTCCGTGACGGGATCTGCGCTGAAAACCAGCATCATCGGCTTACTCCAGACACTCCCTCCTATTGTGTTAGGGCCACTCATCGGGGTGTCAGTCGATCGGCTGCCGAAAAAAGCCATTCTGATGGGCAGCGACATTGTGCGCGCGATCTTGATCGGGCTCATTCCCTGTTTGCTGTCGATCGAAGTGTTTACGGTTGAGATGCTCTACCTCCTGGTGTTTCTGTATGGCATCGCCACGGCCATGTTCGTGCCAGCGCTGTCTGCATCCGTCCCGTTCCTGGTTGACCGATCTCGTTTCACAGCAGCCAACGCGTTGCTCCAGAGCACAACGAGCATCGGCATCATCATCGGACCTGCGCTGAGCGGCGTCGGCATCGCCTTTTCCGGATCTCAGGACGTTCTCTGCGTGAATGCCCTGACGTATTTTGCCTCGGCCCTGTGTTTGGTGCCCGTCCGGTTCCCTCGAAGCGTGAAGTCGCAGAGACCAAGGAGCTGGGTTGCTGCAACGCTGCGCGATCTGACGGAGGGGATTCGATATTCCCTGATCACACAACGAACCATCCTGATTCTCATTCTGATGGCATCCCTCTATACATTCGGAATGGGCGCCTTCACGACACTGTTTCCGGTCTTCGGAAAAACGATGCTGGCGTTGGGTCCTGTGGAAGTCGGCTATATGTGGTCCTGGCTAGGGGTCGGCTTGCTCGCGGCATCGCTCGGTCTCATATCCATGACGAAATGGGAGATCCGCAAGCGCGTCCAAGCGGTGTCTGTCTCTAGTTTGATCGCAGGAGCAGCGCTCTGCGGTCTCGCCTGGACGCACGACCTGACCGTGGCGACGGTGCTCGTAGCCATTATCGGCTTGGGGTGTGGCACATGGACCCCCATCGCCTGGGGCCTGATCCAGGAAATTTCTCCGGCAGACATGGTGGGGCGCACCATGGCGATCTACACAACCGTCGCCACAGCAACATCAATGGCAGGCATGACTTTTTTCGGGTGGATCACGGAGCGCTTCAACGAATATACGAGCGTGATCGGGATCGGGATGGTGCTTTTCCTATTAGGCATCACGGCCGCCTGGTTTAGTTATTGGAGGACGAATGCGAGTGATTCTGTCGGCGGAACAGGCGAGCTTAGGGGCGCGCAGCAAGAACAATAACCAGCAAGCGATGTGACGAATTGATCCGGGCGGTCACCTCAACGTGACTATGCCGGTCGCGAGATCATACACCGCAGCTTCCACCTTCAGTTCGCCGGCCTTGATTGCATCCCGAATGACTGGGGAGGACGTACGCAGCAACTCGGCCTGAATCCTTGCATTGGCTTCGACCGCCTTATCGATGCTGCCGCCAGATTGCGCCACTCCTGGCTGGAGGTGCTGATACAAGGCGCTGATTTGTCCGGGTGCGGCATTGGCTTTCATCGCCGCCTTGACTGCTCCACATCCACTATGGCCAAGCACGAGCAGCGTTTTGATCCCAAGGACAGCCACTCCATATTCGAGGCCGCCAATCACCTCCGGCGTCACCATATTTCCGGCCACTCGTGTGACAAAGAGGTGGCCGATCGTCTGATCAAAAATGAGTTCCACTGGTACGCGAGAATCGGCGCAGGCGAGTATTCCGGCAAAGGGCTCTTGTCTATCGACGGTGTGCTCTCTCAAAATGGTCAGGTCCTGCTCAATCGACGTCGGCCGATTTGCGACCATCCGTTGATTGCCTGCGAGCAATGTCTGCAGAGCTCCGTCGGGACTCAGATTGCTTTGGGCCTGCCCCTTTTGAGGAAAAGGCAGCCCCATTCCAGCTTGCGCGGCGACGCCAACAATCGCACCGGACAGAATCTTCTGAAGGATCTGTCTCCGGCTGACATCTGCTCGAACATGCTTTTGATCTGACATTGTACGATGCCCCCCTCATACCTGGAAGGTTGGAAACTTTCCTGAGAGTCTACAGTTGACGAGACGTTACCACGGATTTGAACGACCTTTAGCAGAAAATCTGGCACATGCGCTGAAACAACTCATTGTGAATGAGGGTTCGCTAACAGCTTCCGGCACGCCTCCGAATCGGGAACACAGGTCATCCCGATATTGCCCGAATAACGTGCCTTGCATATCTCCGCTATATGAGAGGCAAGACGGACGTGGAATGCTTGATCCGCTTCAATTGTATGCAGGGAGGGCGTGATTCCGACCCCCTGCTTCCCTACCCAGAAGGTGACCTGTCCATCCTGAAGCACCCGCTGTTCGATTTGAGCATCCTGGTCGATGGCTCTGACGATGTACTCCGTCGGTGGATCGATCATATTGTCGACAGCTTGAATAAGTTTCCCTCCCTTTCTTGGCTCTTCCTCATGAATGAGGACCTGTCGCACTCCCTCTGCTGTCTGAGCCGCCTGAAGGATACAATCCACACTCATCGGCTGTGTGAGAGTTCCGCGAACCCCGATTGTGTAAACGGGGCTGCAGCTGGCTGCCAAAATAAATGCGACAGGGATCAGCAGAGCCTTACCGAATCGCCTGAACGGAGTTGACACGAGTATTGTCCTGAAAATATGCGGGTTCATTTGTTTGTGAAACGGACAGAAGGATACGTCAACGCCCTAGGAAAATCGACTTCTCGGGTCTTGCGTTGGGGGAAGGCACCCTCTTGCTTCCTCCCGGTGACACCGCATAATCTGACTGAGGTTTCCAGAAAACAACGGACACCAATGTTCAATTCCAGGAGAAAGATCCATGCGAGTCATTGTGGTAGGCGCAACGGGAACGATCGGATCTGCAGTCGTCGGCGCCCTGGCAACCCGTCATGATGTGGTCAAAGTCGCACACAAGAGCGGAGCGTTTCGCGTGGATCTCGCATCACCGGAATCCATCACTCAACTGTATCGGACCATCGGCGCCTTCGATGCAGTCGTGAGCGCAGCAGGCCTGGCAAAATTCGGACCCTTAGACGAGCTGAAGGATGAGGATTACCAGATCGGCCTTTCCAATAAGCTCATGGGACAAGCCAATCTCGTGCGGATCGGCCGGCAGTTTATCAACGAGCGCGGATCCTTTACCCTCACCAGCGGTGTGCTGAGCCAGGAGCCCATGAAGGGCAGCGCCTCGATCAGCATGGTGAACGCCGGACTCGAAGGCTTCGTGCGCGCCGCGGCCTTGGAACTTCCGCGCGGGATTCGCGTCAACGTTGTGTGCCCGCCCTGGGTCACCGAAACCCTGATCGCGCTGAAGATGGATCAGTCACTCGGCATGCCTGCCGCACAAGTGGCACAAGCCTACGTCGCAAGCCTGGAAGGCACAACAACGGGACAGGTCATCGATCCCCGCAAGCTCGCCACATAGTCAGAGCGAAGCGGCCATCACTCGCATCTTGCATCCTATGCCCATCCGGTCTATCTTCTGCGCGACACTCATCCTTCTCTAGCGACGGCGAGCACCGGCTTCAGACGCCGGCATATAACCTCCAACGGAACTTGGCGTACGGTATGGGCTTGGCCTCGATCCTTGGCCTGATGATCATCGGGCTTCTCGTATACTTCGGCAGCGGTCCGCAAGAAGCCGGCCGGGCTCGAATTCTATGCAGGTTGCCTCTGCCGCGATCCTGCTCGTTCTCCTGCTGGACCTCACGGCTGAAGGCTTGATCGCACGGGTGCCCCATGCGCCCAGCCATGGCTGGCCTTCATCACATACCTGGCGATGTCCTTCGTCATCCTTAAAGCCCTGGACCTGCTCTTCATAGAAGACTACCTCGTCGAGAAGCAAGAAAAGTACATCCCTCGGATTCTCCGCCTGATCATCCTTCTCGTCGGCCTCACGCTGACCGGCCTCGTCCTTCTTCGGACGGTTCTGAATGTGGATCCGCTTGCCTTGATCGCGCTTCCGACCGTCGCCACAGCCGTGGTGGGGTTCGCACTCAAGGATGTCATTGCGCGCCTTGTTTCGGGCATCAACCTCGGCCGCATGATCCACATCGGCGACTGGGTCACCTTGATGGACAAAGAAGGTGTCGTGACCGACATCGCCTTTGGTTACATCACGATCAGAACGCGCGCCTACGATTACGTCATGCTCCCCAATGACGTCGTCTCCGAATCCAAAATCATCAACCATAGCCGCCCGGAAAGCCTGTGCGCCCGTTACCATCCTCGTCGAAGCGAATTATGCACACCCACCCATGCAGGTGAAACAGATCCTCACCCAAGCCGCGTCGGCTGTTCCTGGCGTGGTCGCCGATCCTACGCCGATCAGCTTCGTCAAGGAATTCAAGGAATCCGGTATCGCCTATAAGCTGAAGTTCTACCTGACTGATTACGCGCACCGCGACCGCATTGAAGGGGAGGTCATGGCTTATGTCTGGTATGCCTTTCAACGGAATGGCATCGAGATCCCCTATCCCCAACGTGTCGTTCATATGACCCAAGCCCCTGACCTCACCGCGCTGCGCACAATCGAACTGGCCGGCATTGAGGAAGAGTTTCGCGCCATCGACTTCTTAGCCCTGCTCGACGCTCCAGCATTACACTCGCTGGCGGAACAGGCACAGAAACGCGTCTATCTGCCCGGCGAACTCATCGTGCGGGAAGGGGAACCGGGAGAGGAGCTCTTCGTCGTCATGGAGGGCGAAGCCGACGTCGCTGATCAAGACGGGTGAACAGTCCACGCACGTCGCCACCATCAAGAAAGGGCAGTTCTTCGGCGAAATGTCCCTGCTCACCGGTGCCCCACGCTCTGCCACGGTCCAAGCCAATTCCCAACTCACCGTCACCGTGGTCGGCAAGAACGCCATGAGCCAAGTCATTTCCCGCAACCTCAGCCTGGCAGATCAGTTCGGCACGATCCTGACTGCTCGGCAGTCGCACTTGGCCAGCACGCGTGAAACCGCCGATCGCGCCGCAAAGCTGAGGTCCGGCGCAGGGGATGGAAAGTCGCTCACTGCGAGGATCCTCAAATTCTTCCGACTTTCAGGAAGCTGATCCGTTACTGGCTCCCGCGACTCACGGTGGAGCAGTGAGATGCACGTCGCCACCCAACAGAAGAAATTGATCTCCGGAGCCTTGGTGGGAGGGACGGTGTTTCTCCTTGCCTTGGCCCTGCACTGGTCGGGGTGGCTCACCATCGCAGAACTGAAGACGTTGGACCATCGGTTCCATCGCTATGCCGACCCAGCCAAAGCCGGGAATGACATCGTGCTCGTCGCCGTGGACGAGGCCAGCCTGGAAGCCTACGGAAGATGGCCCTGGCCTCGTGACCGGCATGGGTACGTCGTCCATTACCTGAAGCAGGCGGGCGCCAAGGCCGTGGTCTTCGATATCCTATTTCTCGAGCCGGATAGCGCGGCGGAAGAATTTGATGCGGTGTTCGCCGAGGAGATGCAGGCGGCCGGAAACGTGTACCTGCCGTTCTTGATGCAGGACCAGCAAAAGCCTTCCGCCGACTCGACCGTCTCTCCCGCCGATCCTGCAGAAATCTTCGCCCGACATCCTGAAGAAAGCGACGATCGCGCTCGACGATCAGGAGCCTCAGCCGAGCAAAACCCTACAGACCTATACCGGCGAGAAATTGCCCACGCCTCTGCTCGCTCAGGCCGCTCACGGCCTCGGATATATCAACCTGACCCCGGACATCGACGGAACCACCCGCCGCCTGCCCCTGCTGGCCCAAGCTGGGAATCAGGCGTTCCTGCACATCACCACGGCGGTTGCGCGCGACCTCCTGACTGCGGATCAGGCGACGCTTCGGCATCGGGAGCTTCGACTCGGAGCCGGTGACGATTCCCTTGACCGCAGAACAGGAGATGGTCATTGACTGGCACGGGACCCTGGAGAATCGGGTCTACCCCGTCTATCCCATCGGAGCGGTCCTCCGCTCGTATACCGACATGCAGGGAGGCAAGCCACCCCTGCTGGACCCGGCTCTGTTTCGGGACAAAATCGTGTTCGTCGCCACGACCGCCGCCGGAACCTATGATCTCCGCGTGACACCCCTCTCCCCCTTCGCGCCGGGAGTCCTCATCCACATGTCGGCGCTCGATAATATTCTGAGACACCGCCATCTCCAGCCGGCATCGTGGTGGATCTTCGCTGCTTCCACGCTCATTCTGACCCTGGCCACCGCATGGGCCTTCATGCTGATTCCATCCCAGCGGGTCAAGCCGGTCGCCATCGGAGGCCTGGCAATCGCCTACTACGGATTAGCCGTCCATGCCTTTACGTCGCACGGGCTGTGGCTCGATCTCGCCATTCCGGAAGGCGCGTTGGCCGTCTCGTTTGCAGCAGCCGCGACCGTCGAGTACCTCACTGAAGGCAAACAGCGCCGGCAACTGCGGACGGTCTTCGACAAATACATGGCCGCTGAGGTCGTGGATGAGATCATGCGGAATCCGGAGGCGATCCGGCTCGGCGGCGAGAAAAAAGAACTCTCGATGCTCTTTTCAGACATCGCAGGGTTTACGTCCATCTCGGAACGATTGGACCCGGAGACGCTCGTCGAACTCCTCAACAAGTATCTCTCTGCGATGACGGATATCATTCTCCGCCACCGGGGCAACGTGAATAAGTACCTGGGGGACGGCATCATGGCGATCTTCGGGGCGCCTCGTGGAGATCCCAACCATGCCAGCCTCGCCTGCTTCGCTGCCTTGGATTCACAGGCTGAGCTCGCCAAGCGGCGCGAACAATGGAAAGCCGAGGGACAGCCGGAGATCAGCGCACGCATCGGCATCAACTCCGGCTGGCTTGTGGTCGGCAATATGGGTTCGCAAGCCCGTATGGAGTACACAGTGATGGGCGATACCGTGAATCTGGCCTCCCGGCTGGAAGGCGCGAACAAGTATTACGACACGCTGATCCTGCTTGGTCCCCGTACCTACGAGCTCGCCGCCCAGGACATTGAAGCGCGGGAAATAGACCGCATGCGTGTCAAAGGGAAAAAGGAGCCGGTGGTGGTGTTCGAACTGCTCGCCCGCAAGGGGGGCCTGTCTGTTGAACAACACCGTGTCATCGAGACGTATGTGGAAGGGCTCGAGGCCTACAAGCGTCGGGATTTCAAGGCCGCGGCAACCCAATTTGAAGCCGCCCTGGCGCTCGATCCGAGCGACGGCCCGTCACGGGTTTACTTGGAACGCGCCAAAGAGTATCTTATGGCTCCGCCTCCCGCTGACTGGGACGGAGTCTATGAACTGAAGTCGAAGTGAAGGAGGACCCTGTGAACCGCCGCTGTGCCTTCCTTGCGATGATGGTCTCATGTGTGACCGCCCTCATCGATGACCGATGCCGCCTTCGGCGAGACCGTCTATGTCGCCGCCAAGACCGCGCAATTGCGTTCAGGGAAAACCTCCCTGGACCCAGTCGTGGCCAGCCTCAAGCTTGGGGACACCTTGGATGTGGTGACGCGGGACGACCGTTGGCTGCAGGTCCAGACCAGCCAAGGGTTCAAGGGATGGATCTACTACAACAATGTGTCCGCGTCGAAACCAGCGGGAGGAGACAACGAGTTAGCGGCCATGGGGCGGAGCTTCAGACGGCACCGATGCCTCGGATGTCACGGCCTCGGCAGGCGCCCGTGGGCTCGATAAAGCTTCGGAGGGCTATGCCAATCGGTCCGGTATTACCCAGCAGCAGCGCGATGCCGTGGATCGGATGACCGCCTACAAGATTCCAGACGAAGAATCCAGGGATTCCTGAAAACAGGGAAACTCGGCGAATATGCAGAATAAGATGCGCCGCGGACTCATATGTTTCGGCCTCGTGCTTCTCTCTACCGGCAGTCTGACTGGTGCTGCAGGAATTCCAACAGGCTGCCGAGAGGCGCCGCTCGAGGCTCCGGTAACCAACGGCTGGCGAAAACGATCCGTGGCGGCGGGAATCTCATCGGCGGACTTCTTCCTATCGGCTATGAGGAGGAACAAACCATCGGACAAGCGATTGCCTTACAGGTGATTGCCCGCTACGGCGGGGTCTATGACCAGCCTGACCTGACCCGCTACGTGAACCTGGTCGGCCGCGCTGTGGCCTTGACCTGTGATCGCGCCGACATCGAGTATCGCTTTGCCATCCTCAACCACGATTCGATCAACGCATTCGCCGCTCCAGCCGGCTATATCTTCGTCACACGCGGGTTGTTGAAGACCGTACGGAACGAAGCCGAGCTCGCGACGGTGTTGGGGCATGAGATCGGACACGTCACCGCAGAAGCACATCCTCGACGTCATCCAGCGGTCCAAACAGATCGCCGGCGTGGCGGAAACCGGCCTGGCCTATGCGAAACAAGAATCCGGACGCGTTCAAAAACGTGATCGACGGAGCGGTCAAGAAGCTGTTGGACGAGGGGCTGGACCAGAGCAAGGAGTTGGAGTCCGACCGTTTGGGAGTCATCTTCGCGTCACGCGTGGGCTACGATCCAACCGCCTACGCGACGTTTCTGGACCGCCTACGGACGCTCAAAGGCGACGACCAGGCCTTCTTCAAAACACATCCCGAAGTTTTCAGATCGGCTGATCAGTCGTCCAATCGACCATCCGTGAGCAGGGGCTGAAACCCACGGGCATCCTCCTCGCCGATCGCTTCAGCCAGTCATCGAGCGGAACGCTGTAGAAGGCCGACCCTTTCGTACACACCGTCACCCGCAAGACCCATGGTTTAGGAAACCGTCTTCACCACCCTACTCCGACTCCACTCCAACTCGCTCAGACTCATTATGATCTTTCTGTTTTTCTCTCATCGTTTCAGCCTACGAGGCTATGTAATGTGGAACAAATCGGCATGTGTTATTCGTAATCAGACCTTCGGTCTCTCGAATGCCGATACCCGCAGGCTCGCAACCGACCACCCAGGAGCCAATGACCGGGTGCCACCCGTCACAATCTGGAAGAGGCGCATACGCTTGATAGAGCCATCCTTCCTTCCCGTACGGACCATGTGTCTCGACGATCTGAGCTGGGCTGACAATCTCTACATTGGCTCCCTCCCGTGAGAACAGCGGCTTGCGTACATAGATATCCCCCAGCGGTTTAGATGTAAAGAACGTCGGTAACAAATTGGGATGCCCAGGGAACCGTTCCCACAATAAAGCAAGCATACCCTTGCTATTGAGTATCAGTTTCCAGGCTGGTTCAATCATTGAGAGAGTTGACTGGATCAACAACGCTCCGAATGGCTCCCCGAGAAGCCATTCCCAGGGATAAAGTTTAAACAACATCTTAATGGGGCGATTGGACTGATCGACGAAACGATCCGCCGTCAAATCCCACCCAACTTCTCTCAACGGAATCGCAATGGTCTCCAGTCCGGCCTGCAGGGCCGTATCTTGAATATACGCTACCGTCTGAGCATCCTCCGCACTCTCTGCGAGACCGGTGAGATGCAGAGGGCCATGATAGGCCTGGTGAATGTATTTCCACTGGCCGACTAATTTTTCATGGAGCGAATTGAATTGATCTTTCCCGGGCTGAATCATTTCAACCCAGTGCCATTGGGCGACACTGGATTCGATCAAGGAAGTGGGTGTGTCGGCGTTGTACTCCAACAAGACGGGAGGGCTTAATCCGTCATACCGAAAATCAAACCGTCCATACAGAGATGGCTGAAGCCGATTCCAGGACTGACAAATGATCGGTCGATATTCGGGCCGTATGCCTAAGACGTCAAATCGATCATGGGCGATGACCTCCTCAACAATAGTGAGACACATCCGGTGCAGCTCGACGGTGGCTTGTTCAAGTTCAGCGACCTCTCTCTGCGAAAAACAATAGCAGACATCCTCTCGCCAATAGGGTCCTTCCTCGCTATGAAAGCTCACTCCCGCGGCTTCGAGAAGTCTGGGCCAATTGGCGCGAGGCGCGGATAATTCTCGTATCATGAGAATGCCCCCCCATAGTGTGAAGCTGAGTTGCCAAACCCCCCGCGCACCACACGTATCGATTTCGCCAATTCATCGATCACTCCTCCCGCCAGCGATTGCCATCGGCGCAGTGATTCCTGTTCTTCGTCCTCTGATACTGGTCCCTCAAACCTGTTCGCAGGAGGTAGGCGCTGCCACACCCCATCGAGTTGTTCTATTCCGTTCGGGTCAATTCGCTGAATGGCGTCCAAATAGCACGCAGTCCCCGTGTCGGACTGGCATTCTCCTTGAGAGGAATAGAAGCGAAGGCTTTGACAACCTGGTGACGCTAAAGTTACGACACCGAGCAACAGCAAAGGGATTTTTGAAGATCGTTTTCTCGTGGATGTCATCATGGCTCCTCCATCCCGGTTACTGCGGGCGCTTGAGACCCAAACAGCGTCCACGCTCCCTGGTGAATGTGTGAAGGGAAAACGGCAAACCTAGAGCCTGGCGGCCAGGAGAGCCGTTAGGAGAAGCTCACAAGCGATAGGTGCAGAGAGACTCGTAGAGTGGAATGCGAGAAATGGAAGACTGCGTATGCGCTACCGGAACACATGCGGTGAAGAATTGAAGGTTCTCATGAACGAATGCAGCAAGCGTATTCGAAATGTCTACGGGTGATCGAACGATGGAGAAGGCATGCTTTATCTCGTCCGCATCGCTAAGGTTAATGGCTTGTAGAGATTGAGAGGTTGGAATTCCGATATCGTCGGAAAGATCCAATGAATCTGTGAAGGCGACCACTCCGGTTACTAACCAAACGAGGATAAGGAGAGTGATTCCTGCGCTGAATTTATGAGGGAATCGCACCATCGAAAAGGTCTCTTCCTGAATGGTTGCTACGTTATTAAATGATTATTTCTATGCTAAGTCAAATCCATTTCAGACAGGCATGTTGGCTCGAATTGGTCGAGACTTTTCTGAGAGAGGACTCATAGCGAGCGTCAGCGGTCGTAACACGGTCGTATAACAGAGCGATTCCCCCGTCTCGGATAGAAGGTCAACGTAGAGGAATTCTAACGAGGCAAGGGGCAACCACGTAACGCCGCGCAGGGGCGAGGCGAAATGGTTCCTGACACCTTTTTCATCCCCTGACACCTTTTTCATCCCGTGTTTTTCAGATCGTTCTAGGCGATGCGCGCGCAACAGCGGGCCGTCTAGGGCTCCGGCTTGAAGTTGCTGTAGGGGCCACCCATCCGGTCGTAGGTGTTACCCAACTCGTCCTGCGTGATGAGGACGACACCGTTATCTGGCGTGAGGACCAGATCCTCGTCCAACATCTGAACCCGGAACTTCCAACCCGGTGCGAGCTTCAGGCGGCTGCCGAGGTCCTTAAGGCTATCGTAAGTCTGGTTGGGGTCGAGGATAAGGCTGGCGGACTTCATCACCCACGAGTTGCCCTCCGGGTCGTCAAGAATGAAGACCGGCTTACCCTTATTGAACCCCAGCTGTGTGTTGCGCTGGCCGGTGATCGACTTGTAGGCAACGATCTCGTGGCTGCTCAGTTCTTTGGGCACATCCAACCACATGACCCACCGCGCCTTCAATCCATTGAACACGCGTTCTCTACCCACCATGACATCTGCCCAGTCCAGCGTCCAGAGCCTTGGACCGTTCTTGTATACCCTGAGCACGTCATATTCCCTCTTCAAGGCTATGAGGTCAATCTTAGCCAGAAGCGCTTGAGGACTGGAATCTCCTGTGCCAGTGCTGTTATTCAGGCCGACCGTGTTATAGACTCCGGCCGTGAAATTCTTGGTGATTGCATTGCCACCGATAAGAAAAATCTCAGTGTACCGATTGGCGCGCAAGTTTTCGAAGTGCCTGAGCTCGGCACCTGCGTCATCATTCGGTAACGTAGCGCACCCCGCCAGAACCGCACCCGCCACGAAGAGCAATCCCAGGGGATTCAATGCTGCGTTAACGCGAGCGGTCTTGCCAGCAACATTCATAGGGCTCCTTCTTGTCTTTGAAAGTCCGAACACATTCGGGCCTTGGATATGAGCCCGGCTTACTTCCGCTGCAGTGAACTCAGAACGAAGAAAATGGTGTCAGGAACCATTTTGGCATCCGGACCTGCACTTGCTCAAGATTGTGGTGCATCAGACGTCTGGACATGGCGAGCAGGTCAGTTTGTTGCCGCCCATTGAGGAAACGATTCATGACATCTTTCATTTCTCGTGCCAAGTGCCGTTGTGTGTAGTCTGAAAGGTCCACAAACAAATGTTTGTGACGCTCGTTATTACAGGGTACAATTCTTATCGATGGGTCATGACTAGAATCCTGCTCATTACTGCGCTCACCTTGTCCGTAATCTGCATGGTCCCGCTCATGGGGACCGGGTCCACGACTCATCTCCATCACGGAGCGTCCGTAACTTGCGCCACCTGCATGGGCTCGGAACCCCAACCGGAAGTGGGCTTCTTCTCCTCTTTGATCGGGTTAGTGACGGTGAGTGGACCGACTGCAGCGCTTCTGATCAGGACCAGGGACCTGTTCCACCCTCCTCGTGCTCGCTGAGCGCATTGTCAGTCGTTCCCACGATCCATTTCAGCGAACGCATTCGGCTGACGAGCTCGTTCATGCACGCACGCTCATCAGCTTCCATGACTGAGTTGAGCCCTGCCGAGTAGGTGGGAGTTGAGACACCATGATGCACAAACCTCTCTTGGTGCTCTGCGGTTTGACATTGACCCTCTTCACGGTTTCTGCCCTCTCAGCCTGTGGAGAGTTTGAATCCCGTGATAAGCGGTTCTATTACCGGGCACTCTGGAACTTCGCGCTGCGTGAGAATTTAAAAGAGCTCGATATCGAATTTAACGGGGTCGATTTTGGACACTCCAATCTGTACGAAAATCTCCTCCTAACCGGCGCGAAAGATGTTCCAGCGATCGAGGACAGGGCTCGAAAGGAGACACTCCGGTTTATTGACTCTCGACCAGTTCTCAATCCGAACGAGGAAGCGATTGCGCCAAACTATATGAAATTGGCCTGGAAGGCCCAGAACACCTTTGATGAGGCCCATGCCCTCCATCGGGCGACCTATGACATCTATGTGTCGGATCTTTCAGACAAGGCGAGCGCACTCCGCAAGGTGCGAGCCTTTTATCAAGAGAGTGCGTACGCGATTACCGCAAAGCAGTTGGATCACAAGCGGCTAGACAGCTTCCCGTATTCCAAAGCGTTCCGGCGAAAGTTCCCGCTCTTCAATGCCACGATCTGGGCCTATCACTATCTTCAAGTAGCGGTGTATGACCCGTTGGCCGCCGCCCCGAATCTGGAAGCGAAGCAGCACGTCGTAGCACCGATCTTACGCAGGTATCACGGGTACCTGGAGCACCCACCGGTCGAATGGACCTTCATGCCACTGACCGCGGAGTTAAGCCCGAAGTTCGCCGCGGAATACCCTGAGATCGCGAACATCTTCGATAACCTCCACATGATGCATGACAACATCAGCGATATCCTCACCAGTGATCTCCTCCCAACGTGGGAGGAGAAGCGCAAGGAAATCTACCGCATCACTCAGACCTACTACTGGGCCAGTGCGGATGCTACGAACCCCTTCGTCGTTCGTGAGGGACAACCCCACCATTCGGGCGCGCCACCAGTGATAGAACCGGGCGAACAGTCCGGGCATTCAGAAGGTCACCAGTGACAATGCATACCTCCAGGGTTGTCATCCTGTTCCTGCTGATGGTACCGACCGTCGTTTGGGCGTTGGACCACGACAATTTGGACCCCAACCGTCCCATTGCAATTGAAGACGCCTATGTCGTGCCTAAAGGAGAGATCGGGGTCGAGGGAGGCATATTGTTTAGTGACCGCAAGCAAGGAACAAGCCGATTCGTGTTCCAGCCCCAGCTGATCATTGGGGCATTTGATAATACCCAATTGGAGTTGAGTAGCGATGTGTCGACGGACCCGAGGTCCGTCGTGGGGGATGATAAATCCGGCAATCTTACGGTGGGCGCGCTATATAACTTCAATACCGAGACCCTGAATCTGCCAGCCTTCGCAGCCCGCGTGCAATTGGGGTTTCCCACCGGTGTGAATGCGAAGGGGGTGGATACCGCGCTGACCGGCGTGATGACACGCTCGTACGGGCAATGGCGGGTACACCTCAATGTTGGCTATACGTTTTTGGGAATACCACAAGGAAACGAACGGTCGGGAACGTACCGAGTGGTGGCGGCGGTCAGCTACCCCTTAGGCTTTCCGACCAGCTTTCGGGATACGATCATCGCGAATGTCTTCACCAGTCAATCTAATTTGGTAGGACAGCCAAATCCCACCGGTCTTGGGATCGGGCTTCGACACCAAGTGAGTTCTCGGATCGTGTTCGACCTGGGGCTGGGCACAGAGTTCGCCGGGCCATCAGACCGGTCGGTGTTCTTCTCCACGGTGGGCTTGTCAGTTGGGTTCTGATCATGAGGGAGGAATATCAGCGGGTTTAGTACCAGTTGTTTTGGGACCCAAAACGGGGAATGACAAATCCCTAATTGCCGCCTCTGAGGTGTTTGCTGCGAGTACTCATCTACTATTCCCCATCCCCAAACCCTCGTGATCCGCCCGATGTGTGGTTGTCTCTTTGCTGATTGATTGTCTCAATTGCTATTGTGGGATTCCTTGCTACGTTCCCGCACCAGAGACAACGGCGTCTTGGGGAAGACAAGGGCGTCTTCGAGAGAAAGACCATGTTGGTAACGAGACTGAGCTGTGGAGACTACTCTGGGAGACTCCGTTTCGCTTATCAAGTTTCTGCTTAGCATGGCACGGGTGCGCACTGCTTCAACCCGCACCTCAGGACTTAGTCGAGAAAGGTGACCATGCTGGACTCGCGAAATTCTACAAGGCGCAGGCCCAAGAACTTCGGGAGAAAGCAACAGTCTGGGACACCCTCGCTGAGTCCTATGAACGTCACAAAGAACCACACACCAAGATAGAGCCGCAACAGCATGCGGCGCATTGCAGAGCCGTTGCAGCCTCATATCGAAAAGCAGCAGACGAAGCGGATGCGCTGGCAATCGAACACCAACAACAGATTCCGAAACGCCAAGGCGCGTAGGTCAGTAAGCCCGAGCGATCGTCAGTCTCATTGGTAGTATATTCCTGGTCGCTTCGAGCGAGCTGAGGTCCAGTACTGGCTGGATTCCTTCGGGACAAATACCGTAGCAGCCGGCTTACCCAACAGGCAGCGTCGATGAAGGTCGCTCATCTTCCGTTGGCCTTCCCTATTGGGGAATTGGAATCGTGAGAAGAACCCCACCCATCACGTCTCCAGACTTGAAATCCCTCTTTGGGCTTTGGGCGTGTACATTGTGACAATCGGCGCACCGCTGAGACAGGGCTTTATCGGCATAGAGTGCTTGGAAGACACGAGTCTTGCCCTGGGTTGTCACGCCTGTATAGGGACGATCTGGATTCGCGAGGATCTTCGTCAGCGCGGTCCGCTCGAACTCTGTCGTTGGGCTATTCTTTTTATTTATCGGCCAACTGCTGATCAACCGGAATCGAATTCCATTTGGTTGTTGAGCCACGAGCCGCCCCGTTTCGAGTACAAATTGGGCGGGTAACGGGAGCTCTCCGTTGTCCTTCCAGTCTTCCGAGGCGGAGACAACGCCTTGCGTCTGCATCCGCTCCACAATCTCGCTTGTGTAAAACGTTCGATCCGCCTGGACGACACTATGGATATAATCGGCGACAATTTCGGGGGATATGCCCTTGAGCGGATCTGTCTCCTTGCTCGCGGCGGAGAACACCCACTGACCGAGTAGGCACGTGGAGATGGTTCCAACAACGAGTCCCAACCAAAATCCTCTCATGTTCATGATGCGTCCTCCATGTATCTCTTATCATTCTGCGTCGATCCTCGAATGCTGGTCCGCGGCCACGACTCGAACCTGTGAAGTCTGGCTTTTATACGGTTAACCTCGCTAAGTCAACGAACGGAAAATCATTTGGGCTCCGAAGATGATGCAGGCACTCAGAAGCCTCCACCTTCTCTCAAAGCGAGTCGATGAACTGTCAGGAATGCGCTTTGACTCGGTAATCACCGTGTGTGATCGTGCCAAAGAATCCTGCCCGACTCTGCCAGGAGCCAAATCACTCATGCACTGGAGACATCCGTGGCTCTTGATTGCGGGCGGGACCAGCCTGTAAGCTTTGGCGCCTGTGATCCGTGAACCACCGGATCGCCCGCGGCCCACACTGCCTGACGAGGGAGATCCTCCATGGCTTCGTTCATATCCTTCGTATCAGCATCGCTCCTGTCCGTGATCTGTCTCCTCGGTCCCGCTTCTGCGTTCGCCGCCCTCTCCCCTCAAACCCTCGCGCCCTATGCCGACGGCCTGGATGCCATGAATGAGGGTCGCTGGTCGGATGCCGTTTCGGCCTTCTCCCGCGCGCTCGACCTGTCGGGCGATGATCCCGACATCGTGCTCGCCCGCGGCGTGGCCCAGACGCTCGGCGAAGATTTTCCTCGCGCCTTGAAAGATCTCGAACGGGCCCAACGATTGGGACTCAAGGGCCGCGAGCCCCAGTTGTGGATCTATGCGACCGAAGCGATGAGCGGCATCATCGTGGTTCCCGACCATGCATTGGGCGGTGGCCCCAGAAGCCTGAGTTCGCAACGACCGGCAGTCGTGAGCATTCCAGGCCACGTGGCTCAGGGAGGCAATGACTATTCGTCCGAATACGGCTCCTTCATCGTCTATCAGGTTGCCATGGCATATCAGAAATATCGCCTGCCGGCCGACATGGGGGGATCGGGCAATCCCAAGGGAGCGAAAAGTCCGCAGATGCAGCAAGCGCTGTTGAAAGCAGGGCAACTGTTTGCCGAACGGAATTTTCGGCGGCCGGAGTTGGCCTCTCTGAACGTCTCACGAGCGAAACAGGCCGCCGGCAGCAACAAGACCGGTGGAAATCCGGCCTCTGTGGAGCGCGCGCTCGCCGCGAATCCCGCCGATCCGGATGCACAGTACCTGGCCGGCAAGGCCTGGCTCGATGCGGGACAACCGGCCAGCGCGCGCCGAGCGTTCACGATCGCCTTGACGCTCAAGACCGATTTCCCCGATGCCTATGTGGGCCGGGCCACTGCGGCAGCCAGGCTTGGCGACGAGAAGCGGATGAGCGCGGACCTCGCCCAGGTCAAGAAAGGCGGGTGGCTCTCGACGCACTCAGCCAGATCGGCGGTCGAAGACGAGTTGGGCAACTACAAAGTAAAAGGCTCCCCGGAAACATTCCTCAAAGAGTTACAAGAAGCCGCCCGGTCCGGAAAGCCCTTGGACCAATTGATCAGCATCGCCTCGAAACTGCACCGGGTGATGGGGGAACAGCGGCTTCGTTACGACGAGCTCTACCAAGACCGGCTGCGCGTCCTTGAAGAAGCCGTGCGGGACAATCCGAAGAGTCCCGATAAGCTGGTCGACCTCGCCGCCTATCTCATCGAAGAAGCCGACAACCGCGGGGAAAAAGTCGAGCCGCGGCGGGAACTGCAACCGTATCGGTTCCAGGAATCCCGCGAGAAGGAATTGAAACGGGCGATACAACTGGCCGAGCGCGCGCTGGCGCTCAATGCCAACCATGTCGGCGCCCTCATGCAGAAAGCCGTCGCGTTGACGGCCTTGAAACAATACAAGCAGGCCGACGCACTGGCGGACCAGGCCTTGAAACTCGCCGGCAACAATCCCGATGCCTTGCGCCTCTATGCGAAGTTTCGCGCGATGCGGGCGAACCAGATGTCCTCTGAGGCAGCGGGATTGCGCCAGGAACGCTGTTCGAGCTCCTCGCACGATGAAACGCGAAGCGACGGCACCTATCGGGTCACGAGCACGACCTGCTATCCCCCCTCGCAGGCCGATGTGCAGCGAGCGGCGCAGCTGGATGCGCTGGCAGCAGAGCTACGGCAACGCGCCAAAGCCGCCTTGGAGACCGCCGCGAAGGTGACGAAAGGAACCGTGGACGGGTTTCTCATTCTCGCCGATCTGGCCCTATGGGAAGGACATACTGCGGAGGCGCAGGCCAACCTCGAACAAGCGGTCAAGCTCGATCCCAAATCGTTGGAAGCCCAGGATCGCCTCGTGCAGTTCTATGCGCAATCCGGGCAGCAAGAGAAAGCGGAGGAACAGCGGTTGATTGCGGCGAATCTGATTCAGACGACTGTCGCGCCCCTGCTGCGTTTGGCCTGGAGTCGTACGGAGAAAACCGCCTGGCAAGGCGCGAAAGGCTACCTGAGCCGGGCGAGCCTGGTGGACCCGGAAGATGCCCGCATCCCCGCCTATCTCGGCGTGGTCTTCGAAGGGGATGACAAGATCGAGGATGCGGCGGCCGCTTATCGAATGGCGTTGGCCTTGGAAGAAGCGCGCTTGCAGTTGGACGAACCGTCGGTTCCGAAAGACAAGCCGTTGGGTCGTGACGCGTTGGAATTCGGCTTGGCGATCCAAGCGCGTTTTCATCTCGCGGCGCTCGCGGAGCAGGCAGGGAAACAGGCCGACGCACTGGGACACTATCAAGCGGTGCTCGGCTATGAGCGGCGGATGCAGCGCGGATTCGAATCCCGCCAGATGTTCACCGCGATGTGGCCGGATCAGAAACCGGACAAGGGCGCCGTCGTGATGGCGCCCAAGAATGCCGCGACGCTGGTGGCCGATGCCCATCTGCATACGGGAAAGCTGTTGTCCGCCATGGGCAAACCTGACGAATCGATCCAGCACTTCAAGGTCGCTGCCCAATACGGGCCGTTGAAGATGGCCGGCATCCCTCAGATCGGCAATGCCAGAGGCGATACCAACTTCAGCGGCATCGCCGGCGCGCCGGCGGCTGAAGCGCAGTTCTATCTCGCGAAAGAAATGGTGGCGAAGGGCGATGTGCAGGGAGCCCAAAAAGTCTTGTACGAAGCCGGCCGCAACCTTCCGGAACACCTGCGCGGCGAGCTCAACGAACTGAACATGGCCATGGCACGCATGTATTCGCGTCAACCGCGCGATCCCTATGCCGGCATGAGTGAGGAGAAACGGCCCTACGTAGACATGCAAATGCAGCAGGATCAGGAACGGACGCGGATGGCGATGCAGAAGCTGGCGCCGAGAGCGAAGGTCCTCCCTGAATTGGTCGGCCGCTGGGAGATGACCCCGAACAACAAGTTTCTCCCCAAGAAGACGCTGACCATCGAAGCCAACGCCGATTACACACTGCTGTCGGTAAACGACGGAGCGACGTCGAAGGGCAAAATGGACGTCCAGATGGGACGAGATACGGGCCGTGGCAGACCGGAACCTTCCCGCGGCCAAATGATGCTGTACGACGAAACTTCGGGACAGATTGGCACCATGTGGTACGAATTCACGGATCAGGACGTGATGGAGATCACCGAGATGGACAGCACCAAATACGTCACCAAGCGACAGAAGTAGTCGCATCGGATGTTCAGTACCCTATTTGTTCAATGGAACATACCTTCACCTGCCCCTATTGCGGAGAAGAGATTTCAATGGTCCTCGACCTCTCGGTGAGCCGTCACACCTACATCGAAGACTGTGAAGTCTGCTGCAACCCCATTGAAATCAGCTACACCGTACAAGACGACGCCCTCGTTCGTTTCGACGCCAAATCCCTCTAAGAGATTCATCGAAGACACGGCCGGGCTTTTCCATCCAAGAATCCCGAACGCAAATCACCGCACGCGGGTGGACGTTCCAAAAAAGACTCCTGAGCTGGAGTGAGACGGGGTCGAGCACGAAATGAGCACGATCCCGTTCAAAGCATCGCAAGATCTATAGCCGCTATTGCAATGGAAGATATGAACCGGTTCCCTCTCACGATCTTGTGGTTCAAAACAACGGCTTTTGAGAGAAGCGAATTATAGAAATGAGCACAGATAAGTTTGATAAAATGGTTCCTGACACCTTGCCTTTTTCCCGAGCCGCTCCGATATCAAATGACACTTTATGAAGAAACCTCGGGACGAATCGGCACGACGTGGTACGGCTTCACATCTCGGAGAGAAGATCAACGTGAAGGGAGTCTGACGAGGCAGGGATAACCATGCAGCCATGCGCGGGCGAGGCGATCAGAACAGTAGAACGTCCCTATTCTCGTTTCCCCATGCTAAGGCAACGTATCACGTTACTTGGAATTGCTCTCGCGTTGAGCGCGAGTGCGAGTGGTTGTGGCAGCCAGACTCCCGCATCAACCCCGTCAAATACTGCTGAGGGGCTCTGGTCCGGAACGACCGGTACCAACCGGACTCTGACGACCGCCGTCCTTGACGACGGCACCTACTATTTCTTCTATTCCGTCGTCGGCCAATCCCAATCAGATCGGCGGTGTCATTCAAGGCACCGGCACCTCGAACAACGGAAGCTTCACGTCACCCAGCACGAAAGACTACGGTATTGGCGTCACGGTGCTGGATGCGACCCTCTCTGCCACCTATACTGCACGCCAGTTCCTCAATGGTTCGATCACGTACACGGCAGCGGGCACGGTGACGTTCACCAGTTCCTACAACACCGCCTACGATACGCAACAGACCGTTGCCAGTCTTGCCGGCACCTACACCGGCCAAGCAGGGAGCTCCGGAGGCGTGCAGACTGCGAATGTGGCGGTCGCAGCTGATGGGACCTTTACGGGGACCGAGCAAAGCGGGTGCACGTTTACAGGTGGCGCGACGCTCAGAACTCGCGGAGCCGTCTTCGATCAGAGCATCACATTCGGCGGGGCGCCCTGCTTCTTCGCCGGCAGCACCTTACAAGGGATCGTGTACTTCGATATTCCAACCAGGCGACTGTACATGGCCACTCCAAACAGTTCTCGCACAGACGCGGCAATCTTTTTTGGCACCAAGATTTGATAGACGTACGCCGCTTTCAGTGGTTCCTGAAGCCTTCGTCCGAAAGCATTGGGTCGAATGTAAGGAAGACACCGCTATGCCATTTTGCATTACTTCCCTTTTCTGCAGGTTGACACATCGAATCCTTGAGGTGCTTGCAGCGACGCTTATGCTCGCACTCGCTGCGCCGGCGCTTGCCGATGACACAGCCGCAATGTTGCGCCGCGCCCCTTCTTTGGTTCAAAAGAAGGGATGAGGCAGAAAGGCAGGACGAGATTCTTTGGCTCGTGGAATCTCCCAAAAAGTTCCCGCCAGGTGCCAGACCCCTTTGTCAAACGTCAAATGGTGAACCTCGTTGTACCAGCTATCGATATTCACGCGTTGGCCCGTCTCATTGGAGATTGCCCACAGACTTCCCGTGCAGGTGACGTGGGCCTGCGGTACCGTCTTGCTTGCATCAACCTTGATTTTCGAAAAGATATGGGTCCCAGAAAAATCACGATACTGGGCAAACAGATCCCTGTACACTGCCATGACACTGTCCTTGGTATAGCCACCATGCTTATAGCCTTCTGAGTAGAGAACCATTAAGCCATCGAGATCCTCGCGTTTCACCGCATCCTCAGCCTTCTTGAAAAGGGCCAAGATAGCCTGAACCGTTTGGTCATCGCCTTGGACATCCGCCCCCTCTGCGAGGTGCGTACCACTTATGTCAGAAAAAACTGGCGAAGGAGACGACTGACAGCCCTGAGAAGCCACGAGCACGCCCGTCAAGATTCCAATCGCTACCGCCGGGTGTTTGTAGTACACGTTGTCCTCCTTTACGAAAGTTTTTGTCATGCCATTTACTTTCCCCAATCATTTTCGAACATAAAAAAAGCCCTTCTCAGACCTTCCACTCCGGCCTAAAAAGGACTTCATCGTCCTAAGCGCGTAAAGACTCTCTTGTCTTTTGCTGAAGACACCTTTGTCTTCGGCGGGAAGGCTAGCACAAGGAAAAAACAAACGCAAAGTTCAGAATCATTAGTTTGGAACCGGCAGAAGCTTACGTCAAAGCTCCTTAAAAATCGACTTCGCGGTCTTGAGTTGGAAAGAGGTTTTTGAACATTACGAAGTGGTGAGCCGAGCAGGACTCGAACCAGGAATATGCGGTCGTAAAACGGTCGTATCGCAGGTTCTACTTTCCGCTCATTCCATCAGTCCACCTACCATGGTGAGCGAACAGTTTCACCTATCTACAATGATCCCTCCTGAGGATACCCTTCTGTTCACTGAGTACTGTCATCGTACGCAACCGCGGATATGGAAATCACTTTCTTTTTTGGTTGCTGAGCCTCATCAAGCAGTCGAAACACCTGTTCAAGGCGCGCACGAGCGTCTGGCGGCACCTCCAGAAAGCTCACCCCAAATTGATCGTCTTTCACCCATCGCACGACGGCTTGCTCCATCGCCATGGGCTGCGCCTGGTCGGGAAGCCAGAGCTGCAGCCGCAGACGCGTCCCACAGGAGAAGGAAGGCGCACCTTTGATCCGACATCCATGCAGAGACAAGTTCATCAGCGTCCCGTCGCCGGACCCTGTGGCATATCGATATTCCACCCGCCGGCCTACAAGGACACGCGCCCGAATTCGTTTGGACATGACCTCACTCCTTTATGCGGAGACCCCGCACCGCAACGCTATTTCAGACGATCGAGGGACACGAGACCGCAAAGCAGTACTTCGAAAGGCGGTTAGCGACCACGCTCGGCCGATGAGGGCATCAACGTTGCGGGTGGCCGGCTGGACTTTCTCCGTTCCTCCATGTCTTGATCAATGACCTTCAAGGCGTCCAATTGGGACCTTAAATCCGCAATGCGCTTATCTCGCTCTCGTATTTGCCTCTGTAGGGACTGCACTACGCCTGAGTCCACGGCTGGTTCGCTTGTATTCACCACCGAAGCGGGAGGCGGCGAGGACGAGGGGTGGAGTATTCCGCAACCGCCCAAGGCCAGGGCCCAAAGCAGTCCACTACCTAGTCGGTATCGGGATCCTTTACGCAAAACGCGCATAGGTTAGGTGTGCCATGAGCTGCCATCTCGCGCAAGAATCTTCGTGATTGGCCCATCTCATTCCTCAGACCTCATAGAGGCGAAGCGCCGAATTTAGTCCATTGGGGCTCGCTCAATGGGCGCACCATTGGCGGCGAGCCGCAAGCAACATCCCGGCAGTCTTTCCGTCTAACGGCTTGGAGAAGAAATACCCTTGCCCATATGCGCATTGCAGTGTCCTGAGCATGGTGAAGTGTTCCGCTGTCTCCACCCCTTCCGCAATCACTGTTTTGCCCAAATTGTGCGCCATCGTCACGATGGTCCGCACGATTTCCGAACTCTCTTTGCTCACACCCATGCTACTGATGAACGATTGGTCAATCTTGAGGATGTCCACGGGATAGTGCTGGAGAAAACTCAACGAGGAGTACCCTGTCCCGAAGTCATCCATACAGGTTTGGATGTGGCGGGCTTTGAAGTCGAACAGGAGGGCGGTCGCGAGCTCGGGATTGTCCATCATCACCGATTCGGTAATCTCCAGCTTCAGGCTGGATGCTTCCAAGCCAGTCTCTTCGAGCGCATGATCGACGATCGTGAGCACCTCCGAATGGGAGAACTGCCGACCCGACAGGTTCACACTCACGGTCAAGGGCCGGAGATCGAGAAATTCTCCCTGCCAGGTTCGCAACTGCCGACAGGCCTCACGCAGTGCCCATTGTCCAATAGGGATGATGAGGCCTAGTTCTTCTGCGACATGAATGAACTCGTCCGGCGCCACGAAGCCGCGTTCCGGATGTTCCCAACGCAAGAGCGCTTCAAAGCCGGCAATCCGTCCAGTCTCCAGCAAGACGATCGGCTGGTAGTACAAGTGAAATTCCTGGTGCTCCAAGGCGCGGTGGAGCGCGGCTTCCAGTTGCAAGCGGGCCATCGCGTGGCTATGCATGGCCGGGTCGAACATGACGAAGCAGGCCTTGCCGAGTCCTTTAGCGCGACACATTGCGGCGCTCGCGTCACGCAGGACCTCATCAGCCCGGTCATAACCGGTCGTGCTGGACGTAATCCCGATACTCGCCGTCAGAAACACGTCGCGCCCATCCAGCGTGAAAGGTTGAGCGAGCGCGTGCTGAATACGGTTCGCGACGTGGGCCGTGTTATTCACCGTTTTGAGATTGTCGAGTAGCACCACGAACTCTCTGCCACCCAGACGTGCGACCGTATCGCCTTCTCGGACATGGCTGGCCAGTCGCCGACCCACCTCGATCAGCAGGCGATCGGCGGCCGCATGCCCCAGACTGTCGTTGACGACGTCGAACCCATCCAGATCCAGGAAAAACAGGGAAAAGGCGTAGGCGCTGTCTCGCTTACGGCGCAGGACGACGTGGCCCAACCGTTCCAATAGTAAGGCCCGATTCGGGAGACCGGTCAGCGCATCGTGAAAGGCCTCATGGAGTAACCGTTCCTCCGCGTGGCGGTTCTCTTCTAGCAGGCGTTTCCGATCCAACGCCTGGGCGACCGCTGGTCCCAGACGAGCCAGCCGGTCTTTGAGGAGGTAATCCGACGCGCCATCTCTCATGCATTGCACCGCCACTTCCTCACCAATGTGGCCCGAGACAATGATGAACGGCACGTCGAGGCCCCGCTCCTTCAGCAACCGGAGCGCACGCCGAGCGTCGAACTGGGGCAGGGAAAAATCCGCGAGCACCACGTCAAGCCCAGGATCCAGCTGCGCGAGATAGGCGGCCTCGGTGTCGACGACCGGCCCCTGTGGGTCAAATCCCGCTTGCCGGAGGTGATCGAGCATCAGCTCGGCATCCAACGAACTATCTTCGAGAATCAGCACTTGGAGGGGAGTAGCCATTCGTATTGTTCCCGTCTATCGAACACGCGGTATCGTCATCCAGATCATAGGACAATGCAGTGGCCTGGACTCCTGCTTGTCCCCCACTGGTCGAGACTGGTTGAGCAGCAGCCAATACAGACGCACGGTGAATGCAGCTTCAGTGAATTGATGAAAATTGCCTGGCTGGACAATGTCGCTGTTAACGCCGAGGTCATACGTTCTGTGATATCTCATTCCTCGTGCGACGAAGTCAGAGTCACGACCGGTGTGAAATGAATCAGAGCCGGGGCGGATAAGAGACAAGTATGGACTCGATTTGCATGCGGTCAAGAAAACTATAGAAACCTGTTCGGACTCATGTTCTGCTCAGCTCCACCCTGCCCCAGTTTATTCTGGGTTCGCGCAATCCTTCGTTGGAGTGAGTCCGGGAAGGCAGGAGTGGAGGTTCCACGATCACCCCTGTTCAGGGGTGGACAAACTCTGCGCATCGTGCGGATGAAGACAGCATGACGCGAAAGGACAAATTCCTTGCTCAATAATAAGCTGAGGAGAATACTTAATTAGGGCGAACAGAGGTGCCCGTCCAATGAATGCCGGACGGTCCAGTTTCCGAACCTGTGGGATGACGGCAGCCCTGATCGGCGGAATCCGCGCCGATGATTGGTGGCTGCCCATGGGCATTGCCGTGCCGATGTTGTCCGTGGTGCCGGTGCTCGTCTCCTCGTGGATTCCCCGATCTCGAGCGATCCTGCTGACTGCCGCCATCGTCTCTCTCCTGACATTGATCAATCTTCTATGGGCTCCGTCCTCGGTCCCCGCTTGGATCGTGCGCTGCAACCGGTTCTTCGCCGTGGTCGTGATCTGGGTGACCGCCATCCTCTGCATGCGGCGAGTACAGGATGAGCATAGCCTATGCGTCGCCCATGCAGGCATCGAGCAGCAGATCGAGGCGCGCATGGAAGAATGGCGAATCGAGTTCCACGAATTGCACTACCAAGAAGGGGTGTGACGCCATGGTACCAGCAAAAATCACTTCGGCAGGCGGAAGCGCGGCTCCGGGCGACCAAGCGCGACGTCGCGACCATGCCGGTCAAGAACGTGCAACGGCTGGTGCATGAGCTGCAGGTCCATCAGATCGAGCTGGAGATGCAAAACGAGGAGCTGCGCCGGACCCAGGTGGAACTCGAAGCGGCGCGCGCCAGCTATGTGGATCTGTATGATTTTTCGCTGGCCGGCCATCTCACGCTGGATACGCACGGCACGATTGTGGAAGCCAATCTGAGGGTCGGGATGCTGCTCGGCATCAACCGGAAGGAGCTGATCGGACGACCACTCGCACGCTTCATTGCACGGGACGATCAGGACATCCTCCACCGGCATTATCAGGATGCGTTGAAGACAGGCACGCGACAAATCTGTGAGGTGCAGCTCCGGGAAGTGAGGGGCGCTACGCGCTGGGTCTATTTCGAGAGCCTTGCGGTGCACGATGAGCCAGGGCGCATCACCCATTGGCGGACGGCGCTACTGGACATCACCGAGCGCAAGCGGGCGGAGGAGGTGATGCGGGAAAGCGAGCAACGGTTCCATACGATGGCGGACACTCTACCGGCCCTGATTTGGATGGCGGGCCCGGACAAGTTGCGCACGTATTTCAACAGGGGCTGGTTGGACTATACCGGCCGGACGATGGAGCAGGAACTGGGGAACGGCTGGACGGAGAGTCTGCATCCGGAAGACTTCGCCCGGGTTCTGAAGACGTATGGAGAGGCCTTCGACCGGCGCGAGCCCTTCGAGATGGAATACCGCCTGCGCAAAGCGAATGGGCAGTATAGCTGGTTTCTTGCTAAAGCGGTGCCGCGCCGGTTTCCCTCCCGCGATTTCGCCGGCTACATCGGCGTCTGTATTGATCTCTCTGAACGGAAGAATCTGGAGGACCAGCTCCGTAAGACGGTCAAAGAAAAAGAGAGTCTATTGCGCGAGGTCCATCATCGGGTAAAAAACAATCTGCAAGTGATTTCCAGCTTACTGAATCTCCAGGTGGCCTCGATCAAAGACCCGCAGGTCCTCCAGCTGTTCAGGGAATGTCAAACCCGCATTGCCTCGATTGCGCTGTTGCACGAAACCTTGCACCGGTCCACCGACCTGTCGTGCATCAGAATGTCGGACTACCTTCGTACGCTGGCGGGCCACGTGTTCCGGTCCTATGGGGTCGATCCCAAAGTCATTGGGCTGGACCTGCTGGTGGAGGATCTCGCGTTCGATATCGATACGGCGATGACGTGCGGGATGATTGTCGAGGAACTGCTGTCGAATTCTCTGAAACATGCGTATGCGGTGGGGACGGGAGGGCGCATCTGGATCAAGCTGCAGGCGCAGGACGAAGGCGCCTATCTGTTGGAAGTGAATGACGATGGGGTTGGCATGTCGAAAGACGGCGTGCAACGCAACCCGGGCTCGCTGGGGTTGGAACTCGTGAACCTGCTCGTAGAGAAACTGGAAGGCAGGGTCGAACTGCAAAGCGGCCCGGGGACGGCATGGCGAATCGAGTTCCACCAATTGCACTATCAAGAAAGGATGTGACGTCATGGTACCAGCAAAAATCCTTGTTGTGGAAGATGAAACCATCGTGGCGAGGGATATTCAGCAAAGTCTGACCCGCCTGGGGTATGACGTGCCGACGACGGCAACCTCGGGAGAGGAGGCGATCCGCAAGACCAAGGAGATCCATCCGGACTTGATCCTCATGGATATTGTGCTGAAGGGGCAGATGGACGGAGTGGAGACGGTGCGGCAAATCAACCGGCAGTTCGATGTGCCGGTGATCTTTCTGACGGCGTACGCGGACGACTCGACACTCGCGCGGGCAAAAACCACCTCGCCGGCAGGCTATATGCTCAAGCCCTTCCATCCGAACGAACTGCGGCCCACCATCGAACTGGCGCTGCACCGGGCACAGATCGACCGCCACCTCAAAGGAAGCATGCGGTGGTTGGCGACGACCGTGCGGTGTATGAGTGATGCCATGATCACGACCAACCGCGGCGGGCGCTTGACCTATATGAGTCAGCCTGCTGAGGCGCTGACCGGCTGGCTCCAGCAAGATGCAATGGGGGCTGAATTGACAACCATGCTCTCGTTCGAAGAGGACGGCCCGGTGCAGGTCTTCGAAAATCCGGTGATGAAGGCCATGATGGAGTGCCGGATCGTCCGGCTCGACTGTGTAACGTTTCGTGCGAAAGACGGCACAACACGACCGGTTGCAGGCAGCGCCGCGCCGGTCATCGATGATGCGGGTGTCGTCATCGGGTCGGTGGTAGTCTTTCACGATGCGCAGGCGCTGGAACGGCCGGATCGCGGTTTCGAAAGCATCCGAAGTGAACTGCAGCAGGCTGTGGCGCGTGCCCCTGGGGTCATCAATCTCTGCGCCTGGTGCAAGAAGGTGCCGGACGTGTCGGGGGAATGGTACGACCTGGACACGTTTATCACGGAACATTCCGGCGTACAGTTCAATGGCGGGCTCTGTCCGGAGTGCCTGCAGAGGTGCTTCCCTCTTTCGTAGCCAGTCGGCGGGCATGTGATGGTCTGTGGAAGGAGAGACCGCAGGGTCAGAACCAACTGAATTTGGAGTCATGCCTCTAGCATGTCCTCACACGAAGAACCTGCACAGCTGCCGTATCAGCTGCTGTGAGCCGGGACTGATCTTCGTGAAGGCAAGGCCAAATTCCTGGGGGCGGATCCAGCGAACCGTTGCGCCTTCGATGATGAAAGGGTTGCCTTCAGCCTCCGGGAAGATGCAACACTCCAGTTCGGCTCCGACGGAGACTGCAACGGGACTCGCCACGCGACAGCCTCCAGGGGAGAGGTCTCGCAGCTCTCCCTCCCCGACCACCTTCTGACTCTTCGATGAAAAGTCGGTGCCGGGCTTGGATGAGGCAGGGCGTGACGACCCAGGCTCACTCACGGCCTCTAAGGACCCGAGGTGGATCGGTCTATCACGCCCTGGGTGAATTTGTGCCGCTATTACACGGAATCAGATAGTAAAGATACAACGTGGAGTTGAGAACAAAATGAGCACAGTTGTGATGCTCTTCGCTTGGATCGGTAGCTTTGTTCCAGAGAGTTCCGGGTCTGGATGCAGACCAACGCGGGTTAGGCGGCTTACGCATCAGTGGCTGGCTTTGAAATTGGACTGAGCGTATGCCCTGATCCGCTCGTATTGTGCAATCACCTCGGCGCCCAGCAACAGCAACGTCGCCGCAAGCTCAAGGCTCAGCAAGACCACGATGGCAGTCGTCAGCGATCCATAGACCGTGCTGATCTGAGACAGGGTGGCTAAGTACCACACCAGTACATGACGCGTCAGCTCCCACAGCACGATCGCCATGATGGCGACGATAAGCGCATGCGACAGCGACGGTCGCCTAACCGGCATCACCATGTAGACGGAGGTGAGTACGAAGATCTCACCGGACACACCAAGTAGGTACAGCAGCACGCCCGACACACCGCCCAGCGACCAGTTCCGCCCAAGGAACTCGACCTGTTCCTGGCCCATGGCCCGCAAACTGCCGGCAACAAGGGTCATCAGCAACAGCCCAAGCCCGAGCGAAAGGATGTAGCAATACGGAATCACCGCCGAGACAAGAAAGTGGCGCCGGCGGTTTGCACCGCGGCGATGGAAGATCACGGACATCGCATTCTCGATGACCCCGAATGCCAGCGAGCTAAAGAACAGCATCGTCGCCAAGAGCACCCAACTCATCACGTCGCGATGATCGAGAAAGATACCAAGCTCCTCGACGATTGCCCCGGACTGCCCAGGAACCACCCATTCCGAGTAGCGTCCAAGGGTCTGCAGCAGCTCTGCCTGATCGACGACATACGAAAGCGCAATGACCATGAGGATCAACAACGGCACGATCGACAGCAGCGCGTAGTAGGCCAACGCACCGGCCATGAGCAACCCCTGATTGGCGCGAAAGCTCTTCAGCGTCTGGATGGCGAAGGCGCCGGGGTGCTTCAGAACGTATGCAGCTCGTTGTTGTCCCACTGTTCGCATAGATGCGCGGCTCACAATCTGACTTCACACACCGCTACGACTCGCCCTGCCAAGTTCAGTGACAGAGCGTTCGGCGCAACCGTCGATCAGTAGACTGCATACACGTCGACCACGCGAGCCGCGATTTGCTTATTTGCTGCTTTTCATAATTGCCTGGAATGATAGATGGTTAGTTCCACCTCCTACCAGGTAGCTACCGCAAGGACCAAGAGTGTCTCGCTTTCGATTTCTTACGATTTTCAGGGTGGTAGCGGCCTGTTCAAAATTCAAAATCCTCCTTCGGTTTCGATTTCCTAGACATCGATCCTTCAAGGACTTTGTCCTAGTCTTCATGAGTGTTCAAAAAGAACTGATTTTGGAGTCATGCCTCTAGCATGTCCTCACACGAAGAACCTGCACAGCTGCCGTATCAGCTGCTGTGAGCCGGGACTGATCTTGGTGAAGGCAAGGCCAAATTCCTGGGGGCGGATCCAGCGAACCGTTGCGCCTTCGATGATGAAAGGGTTGCCTTCAGCCTCCGGGAAGATGCAACACTCCAGTTCGGCTCCGACGGAGACTGCAACGGGACTCGCCACGCGACAGCCTCCAGGGGAGAGGTCTCGCAGCTCTCCCTCCCCGACCACCTTCTGACTCTTCGATGAAAAGTCGGTGCGAAATTGGACTAACACGCGGACATGCTGACGTTTCTCCATCTTGCGGCCCCTGAAACGTAAGGTACGTTAGCTATCTATTCACTCCTTACCATCCAAGAATCCCAAACGCAAATCACCGCACGCGGGCTACACCCGCACTTCAATTTACCGATGATTCATATTCGATGCGAAGGTGAAATACCACGGTGTATCAACCAGCCTCGGAGAGAAGGTCAACGTGGAGACAGAATCAAACAGTCCTTGACAAAATGACAGGCTCAGCAAACAATTTTGCAGGATGGTCCGCTCGCACGGATTGTACGGGTACACCAACACCGTCCAGCCCCAGGTAGAACGTGGAAGAGGCGATGCCTACCTGGATGAAAGTGGATCCGTATGGAACAGCGAACGTTTCCGAGATTTCCCATCGACGGTACGGTACGTTTCACGAGCGATGCGGTGAAGGGGGAAGGACGCCTCCTCAATCTATCCTTGGGCGGCGGCGCCATCGAGAGTCAGGTGGCAGTCTCTCGCGGTGATTATCTAAAGCTCCAGATCCAACTGCCCGGTCAAGCAACGCCCCTTGAGATCGACCTGGCACCAGTCCGATGGGTAGAGGGAAAGGCCTTCGGAGTCGAATTCATCACCATGCAGCCTCCGGCGAAACAGACGTTGGATCGATGTGTGGCCGAGTTAGACAAACTGTTCCACGAGCAGGCTGCTCATCACCAATAATCCCGTCCTCCAGCCCAAGAAACCCCTGAGCCTCCACGCGTTCCCGTACGGTTCGAGGAAAGTCAGTCATCGCCCATTCCTTACCATCCAAGAATCCCGAACGCAAATCACCGCACGCGGGCTACACCCGCGCTTCAATTTACCGATGATTTATATTGGTTGCATATGCCTCTGCTGGTGAATGAATCTTGAACGAAGAGCGCAGACAAGTTAGTATCAGCCGCTTCCTCTCCAAAACTCACCAGAGAGTTCGAGGCCCTAGTGGCAAGCAGCCCAATAAGTTCATCAGCCGCAACCCGAGGGATTCAACTCCAGCTGATCGCACCACTCCCACGTCCTCTTCCCATTGCAGTCGTCGAGCCGAAAGGCGTCGTTTACACAAAACGTTGGGTCGTTGAACTACTCCTTGATCTGAGCGGCTACAGCTCGGATAAAAACCTGGTGGACGCCTTGGCTGTCGAACCAGCAGCTGGCGATGGCGCATTTCTCGGTCCTATGATCGAGCGCCTGGTGGAGTCATGTCGGAATCTCGGTCGATCGTTGTCAGAATGCCAAAATTCCTTAATCGCATACGAGCTAGATGAGGAAAGTGCAGCTCGTGCACGCGTTTTTGCCCAGAACATCCTGACAGATCGTGGGGTAAGGCGCTCGATCATAGGACCGAGAAATGCGCCATCGCCAGCTGCTGGTTCGACAGCCAAGGCGTCCACCAGGTTTTTATCCGAGCTGTAGCCGCTCAGATCAAGGAGTAGTTCAACGACCCAACGTTTTGTGTAGACGACGCCTTTCGGCTCGACGACTGCAATGGGAAGAGGACGTCGGAGTGGTGCGATCAGCTGGAGTTGAATCCCTCGCGTTGCGGCTGATGAACTTATTGGGCTGCTTGCCGCTTGGGCCTCGAACTCTCTGGTGAGTTTTGGAGAGGAAGCGGCTGATACTAACTTGTCTGCGCTCTTCGTTCAAGATTCATTCACCAGCAGAGGCATATGCAACCAATATAAATCATCGGTAAATTGAAGTGCAGGTGTAGCCCTCGTACAGTGATTTGCGTCGGGATTCTTGGATGGTTAGTAATGTGCGATGACTGACTTCACTCGAACCGTACGGGAACGCGTGGAGGCTCAGGGGTTTCTTGGGCTGGAGGACGGGATTATTGGTGATGAGCAGCGTGCTCGTGGAACAGTTTGTCTAACTCGGCCACACATCGATCCAACGTCTGTTTCGCCGGAGGTTGCATGGTGATGAATTCGACTCCGAAGGCTTTTCCCTCTACCCATCGGACTGGTGCCAGGTCGATCTCAAGGGGCGTTGCTTGATCGGGCAGCTGGATCCGGAGCTTTAGATAATCGCCGCGAGAGACTGCCACGGGACTTTCGATGGCGCCGCCGCCCCAAGGATAGATTGAGGAGGCGTCCTTTCCCCTCCACCGTATCGCTCGTGAAACTTACCGTACCGTCGATCGGGAAATCTCGGAAACGTTCGCTGTTCCATGCGGATCCACTTTCATCCAGATAAGCATCGCAATATCTGGAGCTGGACGGTGTTGGCGTACTCGTATACTCCGTGCGAGCGGACCATCCTGTAAAATTGTTTGCTGAGCCTCTCATTTTGTCAAGGACTGTTTGATTCTGTC
>CAVSOJ010000011.1:0-376325 GCA_963729585.1 Nitrospirota bacterium | reverse complement strand
GAGCGAGTGAATGTGGACCAGCCCCCCAAACCTCCAGGAGCTAGCCAAGAGGCTCGAATTGAGGTGGCTTCGGGTTTCTAAATTTCATACTCGGATCTGAGCGCCCGCTCTTTTTTATGCGACAGGTTCAACGCCTCTCACTCACCCAATTCTTTTCAGACTTTCAGGTGTGCAACGACAGAATGGACTTGGGTTACGAATCCGGACGTCTTGCTTATAGATGGAGGACTCACGATGTCAATATCCTGCTTCGCTCGACTGCTCGCTCCCTGTAGCTCCGCTCGGTATCTCCAGTGTAGGTGTCGAGGACTCGCTGGTATGCGGCACGGGCTTGGTCGTATTTCTTCGTGAGCGTAAGATGTTGTCCGAGAGCCAGCCAGTTTTTCACCGCTGCTTCGATGGCGATCTTTAACAACTTCAACTCGTGATCTACTTTATCACTGCCTAGGGGCTGGTCGCGTTTCCTAATCGACTCCGCCACCTGGCTGGCGATAGCTTCGATTTCTTCATTTTCGAGAATGGCTGCTTCCACACGCTCCGCCTTCATGTTCGCCTGAAATGCTGCAACATGTCCTTTAATCATGTCGGCCCGTTGCTGATAGAAGTCATGCGCGCAACCAACGAGCAAGAGACAACTGATTACGATTGAACTGGGTCGGTAATGACCAGCCACCGATGGTGGCTGGTCATCTCAGGTAGGCAGGCCGGGCTCGGGTTGACCAAACTGCTGACTGATAATCTCATCGGTTTTGTCGATGGAGGCTATACCATCATCGGGAAACCCGAGGGAGTCGACCTGCGGAACCAGTGGTCGTATGACGTCGGACTCGGTTACTACTTTCTTCCAACGGTCCTGGGTAGTGTGTATTATGAAGAAGCACGGGCGCTGCTGTCGGGGTTTCAAAATCCCCGTGATGTCTTTTTCGGTGCGAGTTGGAAACTCACACAAGACTTTCGTCTCAACGCGGGGGTGACAAAAGGATTGTCAAATGGCGCGCCGGACTTTGGCGCCAACGTGGGTGCCAGTATGCGATTTTAGAGCTTGCCCTCTTCCCATGCCTCCATCATTCCCTTGGCACCCGGCCAACCTGCATCGCGATTCGCATGAAGGGATATTTATGAGGGTGAAGTGTGAAATTGCCGGGTTGCCCTATTATATGGGTCAGGCATCGCATGCACCGAACCTTTAGGATTAACTCAGCAATGCAGCCGCCAGCCGGAATCCACATAAGAACCGACCGGGTCTTCCAGCTATCCAAGTGAGGTGCACTCGCAATCATAAGGGAAGCAACGTCACATGCACCTCCCGTTCGCGTGGTCCATCCAATTCGACCAGCATGACGGATTGCCAAGTACCAAGAGCCGGTTTGCCGGCCGACACTGGGATGGTAAGGGAGGGGCCCAGGATCGACGAGACCATGTGAGACCAGGCATGAGAGGGATCATGGGCATGCCGGAACTGGATGTGCGGGATCATCTGTTCTACGACTTGGAGGAAGTCATGTTCTGTGCCCTCCCCGATTTCCCCTGTCGTCAATGCGGCAGTTGTGTGAGTGACGAATAATGAGCAGAGTCCACTTTGCATCTCCGACTGTCGAATCACCGCTTCAATTTTCGCGGACAGATCTACGACCTCTTTCAGTTTGGCGGTGCCGACATGCAGGATTTCCGTCATGACTTGTTGCCACTGCGGACTTTCAAAGGATGACCTTTCCAACCCACACTCTTACCTCCCCAAAGACGGCCTAGCCTTGGCTTCTACCTAAGCCGTTCGGCCCTGAGCTGGTCGCTTGCCACGTCTTGCCCTGACCCGTGGCCCCTGCTACGCTCACCGGCAAAAGAGGCATGCAATAGTCTGAAAGATGAGATTGATAAACTGATTCGCGCTGAGCGTGAACACCTTGAACAGCGAGATGCCAAAGAGTATGAGTTTGACGAGCTAGGAAAGCACGTTTCCTTCCCCTTCGAGCCTTCCTAGAGCAGGTGATCAAGGCCGTCGATCCTGCCTATCTTCGACTTGAGTTCAAGGATCACCAAGCCACCATAGAAGTAGGGAAGCACTGGGATAATGGCTTTGAAGTTGACATACGGTGGTGCATTGAACCCATGTCTACGGCTCGGGCAGAAGCAGAAGCCGGAGAAGCCCTGTTTGAGGCACAGCCTGGTTTCTCTACCGAAGAAGTGGAAACGTTCCGGCTCCCAGAGTTCAAGCAATTTGAACACACCTATATTTTGAGACCGAGGAAGAGGTTGTTCAGCATATCCTAAAAAGGATGGCTGAATACATCGCGCACTATCAGTACATCGAGGAAACCACAGGTAACCCCAACAGCAATGACCCTGTAAGCTAGCTCAGTCTGTCTCCCTTCTCAATGCCTCTCTCCTGAGTTGCCACATCTTCCGCTGACCTCTTGCGCCTCCCTCGCCTCCCTCTTAAAATACGCCACCCTGTGCTGTGAGGCTTCCCTCATGCCCTTCTCGATTCGCCCCTACCGTCACTTCCCTGTCTGTTGGCCTGTGACCTACCACGCGGGTCTGTCTGAGGGCCAAGGTATTGTCTGGAATCTTTCGGTGAATGGCTGGCATCTCTCTGGCGATGTGCCGCTGCGAGTCGAGCAGACGTGTCCCTTGACCGTCAAATTGCCGAACCAACCAAGCCTCTTTGTGGCTGTTGCGATCGTGCGGTGGGTCCGAGGCCAGGAGTACGGCCTGGAAACCTTGGTGGCCGACATGCAGACGCATAGTCTGGTGGAGCAGGTAATCAAACGACTAGAACAGGATTCCTTTGAGCGCATCGAATGAGCGAGCAACGCCCCAAACACGACACCATGTCTATCGAGATAGGCCACGATCTCCAGGGTACCTGGCTATTGTAACGCTTGATCCACTCCGTCTGGTGGTGCGCCAATTTAGGTCGCTACCTTTTATGATTTTACATGTTGCCATTCCTTGAACTCTGGGCAGTTTTCCCCTTTTAGGGAGAAGGTTTGCGGGTACCGTGCCTTTTTCAGCCAAGCCAAACTGTATTGAAATACTCTGTCCTTTGGTCACACTAAGCCCCGGTCCGATTGTACGACACCAACAGGAACAGTAACAGTTCCACTGGAATCGACGTCTGTCTGGATCTCTATGGTGACCGATTGAAATGTGAGAGGGTATCCGGCTTGTTTGGAGCAATAGTAAGCCCAGTACACTTCCTGCTGAAGTCGAAATACATGTTCCGCAAAGTGCTGCTGCCTTTCTGCCGCGCATCCACTTAGACTAGCAGTTACTATTATTGTCGTGCACATTCGGCATAGAAGCTGCGACCATACATTTGGAGATGACTGATGCAATCTGGTTTTCACGGCATCCTCCTTTCTGTAACCTAGCGTTGATTTCCATCCTTTATCGCGCATCTGCACAATGAGTGGCACAACGAACGCACCAAGCAGAGGGGGGCCATCAAGTTGCACGGGGGCTCCGCAAAGGGAATCGCTACTCCGCCGGACTCAACGGATGCGCACTAGCTGACCAGCGGTAAACGAACTGCGCACAGCACAGATGGTTCAGAGTTCACGAAGGATACGCGGATACCCGCAGAAAATCGAGTTGGCGCCAAAGGATTTATTCTAAGGTTTTTGCCGTCTCCTTTGGGTTCGACTGTGGCCAAACTGCGGCAGAACTATCGTGTCCGATAGGTTGGAACTATTCTCCCCCAGCCTCTTTAAAGCCATCACCTAACACACGGGTCCCGTGCCGGGTTCCCTCTCTGCGAAGGGGATTGCCCAGGCCATGAAACTTGAGCAACCCCCTGAGGGGGTGACGGTCGAACTGGCTACATACCATACGAAAGAGTGTTTGAAAATAACCCGGACCTGGGAGCAGAATTCCGCCCTAACGGGTCTGGTGTTAACGCCTAAGACAATCCCTCGAACTGAACATGCCAACTCAACAGGAACGAAGGGGTGGCAAGCGCGTACGCTGCATGCGGGCGTACCCCTACGCGCTGACGAAGCCTGAGGGCTATCCTGCGAAGTTGTCGGAGGGGTACGGACATGCGATCAATAGGAGCGTTGGGGGCTTGCTCTCTTGCTTCCTGAGGAAGTGCACCAAGACAGGTGGTTGAGATTCAGGTGCCATCCAAGGCAAAGAAAAAGCAGAGCACCAAACTAGGGGAGGTGTGTTGGACCGCCCCATTCAGGTGGATGCCCGCGTCAGAATGTACCTGGTGGGCCTTCGTTTCCTGTTTGAGCATGATGCTCTTGGTCAGTCACCACAGACTCCCTAAACCCCGCTTTCGCCCCCTTCGCTCCATACAGAACTGTATCACCTGTGTCTGTATGGGTAGGCGTCTCGTTCTCTACACACGCCCCCGCGATTTGCGTGTTGAATTGGTCCGCCCGAAGGTGTGCCTGTGCCACTTCAACCCAGTCACGCCGTAAGCAACTCAACGCAACGTGGACCAGTATTCACTTTCCGCTCTCATCACGGGAATCAAGCTGCTGTGGCGGTGTTTCGCCTTCTAAGGTGTTGTGGTGATCTGGTCTTTGTAAACCGCAGGTTGGAGGTTCAATTCCTCTCGCCAGCTCCATCACTTAGCAGTATCTCCCTTACCAGTTGCTACCATTTTGCTACACTCGCAGCCGCATGGAGTTCATCGAGCCGATCCACCGCCCCTTTATTCCCCATCGGTAGCCATTTGCCATAGGTATCGACGGTGAGTTGAATGCTCGCATGTCCGAGCTGGCGCTGGACGTAAGCCGGGGACTCCCCTTGCTGCAGCATCAGGCTCGCATAGGTATGCCGGAGACAGTGCGGGGTGAAGTGCAGCGGAAGCCCTGCTTTCTTCAAAACACGCGCCATGATCTTACGGACATTACTCTCGTCGAGCAGGGTACCCGCGTCTGAGTAAAACAACGAGGGCCTCTCGGGCCATCCCCTCTGCAGCTTGTCAGCCTTGCGTGCGACATCCCACTGGGCCAACACCTCGACCAAACTTATAGAAATATCGACGGTTCGGCCATGCCCGGACTTCGGCGTTTCCAATGTTCCACCAGACAGCGCCCGTGCAACCCGAATTTCCTGCCACCCACGTCCACATCCTCTGGCTGCAGCGCCAACGCCTCACCAAGCGCGTGCCAGTTCCTGCCAGGGTAAAGAACAACGGGTACGCGCGGAGTAGCATCTTCGCCGCCGTGACACTGGAATCAGTAGAAAACCGTGCAATTGAAAGAGTTCCGACAAGAGACGGCATTCTGATCACCCAGTGCATTGATTCAGGCATCGAAGACTTCTTTTCCCTTGAGGCCATATGCCATACTTTACTCTCTCGCATGCTCATCTTTCCCGACTTCGTACTGCCCGGCGGCATGACACTTTAAGCAGTCTGCCATCCGCCCCAGGTGGTGTTCGCCGTGGCCTTTCTCAAGCAGGCGGTGGATCGTATCGTTGTCGAGCAAGGTGGGGCGGGCACCGAACGTCGTGCCGAACTGGTGACAGGCGCTGCATGAGCTAGTTCCTGTTGCGCGGAAAATAAACTCGCCGTGAGGATTGAACATTGCGCTGGCCGTAATCTGTGCGAGGGCGCCCCGATGTTCGGTATGACAGGCCAAACAGGTCTTCTGTTGCGTGATGACTTCCCGGTGAAAGGTGCCCACTGCCGGTTTCGAACGCTCTGCGAACTTCGTTTCCGAATGGCAACCGACGCACTTGACGCTGGAGGGCCCGCGAAACGGCTCGTGACAGCTCGCGCACCGGGCCACGTCCGCGTGATATCGGCTCAGGTCTCCGGGAGCCCACAAGGTCTCTGGATCGCGAAACGATCCCCAGCCCAGCAAGGCGACGAGGACAAGTGTCGCCATCGCGACGACTGGGACGGCGGTTCTGGGGAGCGGCAGATAGGGCATCGTTCACAATCCGCCAAAGTAGAGGGCCCCGATCACATGCATCGCCGTGAACACGAGAAACATCAGCGTCATCGGGGCATGAATCGATTGCCACATTCGGAACGCTTCCTCCTGCGCGGCCATCCGATGCAGACGAAGATCGATCTCCTCGGAGCCCAGTCCCTCTTCGTGGAGTTGCCGTCGTCGGTCGTTGAGCGTCCTGAGCGCGAGATAATGGACGCCCTGCCCCACGATTCCACTGACGACGACCACAACCATCGCCGCCAGTGCGAGCAGCGGCACCATCGCATGCACGTGCGCGCCAGAATGGAGAAAGATCAGGAGCGGACCGACCACTCCCGCCACCATGTGGACCTGAAACCAGCCGCGAGGCCACCGACGGTTCCGCCCGATCCGCTTCCTGATTGGGTATACGAATACCAACAGGATGACCCCCAGCCCTATCCAGCCCATGAAGTATCCCTGCCGAGTATGGGCAAAAGGTGACGGAGATCCGATACTTAGAAATGATTCGAACAAGAAGGCTCCGGCGACTGCGGCCACAATGAGAACAATGATCGTTGTGAGGCGACGCGTCGATGGTGTCATACCTAGTACTTCTCGACTCCCTTGCTTCCTCCAGCATGGCAACGCAGGCAGTGCGCAAAGCGTCCCGGTCCATGGATCCCCTTCGCTTTCTCGCGAAGGGTTCGGACGAGGTCATTATTGATCGTCTGGGAGCTCAGGCTTCCGCTTTTTCCGATTCGATGCGTTCCCGGATGAACTCTTTCTGGATGCTCCCTCATCATCCTATGGCCCCAGACATGCTGATCCATCATCTTCCGAATCCCCTGCTTGATGGCCGGACGTCAGAGGACCTTTCGGGCCCATCTACTCTTTTACTTCTTGCGAGAGGACAAAATTCCAGCATAGCGTGGTCTGGTTTATTGGAGGAAGGTCAATTCCGCCGAGGTGGGATGGAAAGAGATGTACGGATCGAGATTTGACGAAACTCTAATAGTGCATCCTGATTTCCAGGTGTAATAAAGAGATCAGACCCCTTCAATGATTCCAGGTCCTCGCCCCCGCACCCCCAAGTTGGCTCCGATGAGGAGCATCACGATTGAGACCTAGACCATGTTCCGCCGAAGTCACTTATCCTCTTTGTCACCGACCGTTCCTCGAATTCTGAGCATCGAAGCCATCACACAGCCTCTCCTGTTTCCGCACGAAGGGCAAGCGATAAGGGCTGCGTCTCGTTTCATTGCTCCCATCACCAATTACCGACCGCACTGTTCACCTTCACAACCACCCACACCACCCCTTGGTCCACGATGCTCCATGCCGCCCATCCCGCCGCCTGGTCCCATCATAGGCCCCATACCTTCTCCATGACCCATCATGCCAGGGCCATGTTCGCCGGCGAAGCTGCGCTCATTCTGAATGATGGCCCAGATGTCTTCGTCCGTCAGTTGCCCTTCAAATCCAATCATGCTGGTGCCGACCGATCCGTTCTTGATCACCCAGAAGATTTCGCCTTCTGTGCGATGGCGCCAGAATCCATGGCGCTGGAAATTGCGAGGTGATGGATCCAGCTGGGCGGCCACCGGCCCATTTCCGCCCCGTCTTTCCCATGACAGTTGAAGCAGGTGCCCTTGCCGTTGTAGAGCGCCTTGCCCTGCGCGACGATCTCAGGGGAACTCGGCAACGGGCTCGTGAGCGCGCGCACTTCGGCCAACTTGTCAGCTGGCACCAGCGTCTGCATTATCTGTCGCTCCGCAGCCCCAGCAGGGATGACAAGAAATACCACTGCGATTATCAACGGGAACGTCCTCGTGAGCTGGCAAAATCTCGTCGAATATGGGCCAGAGAACATCTTCATACCGGCTTCTCCAGCTTCAATATGCCCAACGCTTTTAGAATGACTTTCTCGTAATACGGCTCACTGACACCGCGTTTCATCTTATGGAGGAAGTATTTCTCCAGCGCGATCTTCGCCAGATGGACCCACTTCCCCCTTCTTCGCCCAGGTTACATTTCTCGGCGCCATCTGCGGCAATGCCACGAACGCAACGCCCGTGTCACCCATGTCGGCCAAGGCAGATCGCGTTCCACGTCACGGTGTCCCGCTTGGGATCGTTCTCGATGTCGGCCTTGATGTTGTGGACCGCGGCGGAGACCATCGATTCGATCATGTAGCCGGTCTTGTTCAAGACGGTCGGGACGGGGGTCACTTCGACCGGTGGAATCGCCACGCAGACACCGACTGAATAAATATTCTTGTACTTGGGATTGGCCTGATAGGCATCGATGTTCACGAATCCTTTGGGATTGCAGAGCCCCGGAGTACCTGGCCACCGCATCCACCCCGGCGAACGGCGGAATGAACATCTGGAATATCGGAAGGGGATTTCCTGCCCGTCTTCCAGCAGTACCTTGCCCGGCTGAATCTCTTTGATCGCACTATTCGGGATCGGTTTGATGGAATGCTCGGCGAACTCGTCCTCCATGAGGCGGCGCGAAGCCCCCACTCCGGCCAACTCCCATATGACCGACATAGGGCTCCGGCGTGACGAAATAGATCGGCACTTTCTTACGCAGCTTCTTTCCCGCGGAGGTCGGTGTCCAGGATGAATGCCATCTCATAGGCCGGTCCAAAACAGGAGGCGCCTTGAGCCGACCCGACGACGATAAAAACAGAATTTGGGGAGGAACGCCTGATACGAGCCCCACGCCTGCTCGGCATGGTCCACATTGCAGATGGATTGGGTATAGCCGCTGGGGCCAAGTCCGGGGACAGCGCCAAAATTCAGCTTGGGTCCCGTCGCGATAATCAGATAGTCGTACGGCACCTCGCCTTTCGCGGTGACGACTGGATTGTTCTCCGGCTCGATCCGGTCCGCCGTGGCGTGGACAAACTCGACCCCCTTTCTTTTCCAAAACAGGCCCCGAGTTGAAAACTGATGTCTTTCCTTGTCCGCCACCCGACGGCGACCCAGGGATTCGACGGTACGAAATGAAAGGACTCGACATTGGAGATGACCGTGACCTTGTGTTTCTTCGCGAGAAGCCCCCGCGCCTCATAGGCCGCTGGCAATCCACCGATCGACGCACCGATAATCACTACTCGTGCCATGTTCCGCTCCTTTGGCTTGGATGGGCCACCGGCTATCAGCCTTCAGTAGTCAACCGGAACACAAAGACCACCGTCAGGCAGTTTCGGAAGTGGATGGCTACTGGCTGACAGCCTTCTTTATCCCTTCTGCGTCGGACAGGTATTGATTCCCAACAAGGTCCACACCGGGCGGAACCCAATCGCTCCCGTGACCAACGCGATCGTCCCGACAACCAGCGCGATGCCGGTCCCTACGTGGGGCAACCCGGCAAAGGCTCCGATCCCGAGCAACGCAATCCCCACGACGATCCGGATCGGCCGTTCCACTCCCCCTACATTACATGTCATGGCTACACCTCAATGATTGGACTGTGTGAAGTGAAACGAGAAACGTAACAGGATTGCGTCTCGATTCATCTTTACTGCCCCTTCCTTCTCATCTGCTCGAACTTCTTGCGAGAGAGATGCCAGACAGAAGTGGAAATGTGCGAGGCTAAACCTCCGCACAAACAATGCCTTAAGAGAATGGGCCAGAAGGCGACGCCGAGAGAGATCGCCGCAAGTGGCGAGAAAGACCCCGCCGAGAATGACGGTCACTGGCGCAAGATGCCACAGAGAAGAGAGACTACCGGATACTCGGTTCCAAGCTCACTCTCGCCTTCATGGAGTTGGAAATCAGACAGTTCGCCTCGGCTTTTTCGATCAGTTCCTTGGCTTTGGTCGCATCGGCGCTCGTCGCGAGCGTAATGGTCGGCTTCAACGTGATGGCAGTGATCTGAAACTTCCCATCGACCAATTCGAGCCGTCCTTCGGCCACACTCTCATATGGAGTTCAAATGCCAGACCTGCTCGCTCCGCCACCGCCAGAAACGTCGTCATCACACAGACATTGGCCGATGCAACGAATAGATCCTCCGGCGACCAGATGCTTTCGTGCCCCTTGAACTCTGGCGGCGTCGCAACCTGGATATCCGGCTTGCCGGCACAGGAAATGACTCCCTTGCGTTGTTCCGTCCATTTGACTCCCGTGTGATACAGGTACACTTTGCTGCGGACTTCCATCTTCGTCTCCTTTCCGTTCCCCTCACGCCCTACGTTTCACGCCTCACGGCTTTATATACGCCCATCCCTGCTCCTGCAATTCCATCAGGCGGACCATGGCTGGCATCGTACGATCCACCTGATCGATCAAATCGGCCCACGTCAGACCTTGAGCCTTCATCGTGTTCGAACAAGCTGTGTAAGAAACCCCATAGGAGGTCTTCAGCCTCGCCAGCTCTGCGGCCAACTTCGTATCCTGTTTGGTGAACAGCGATAATCCGGCTCCATGCGCAACGAGTTCAACGTTCACTCGTTCAGCTCCCATGGCTTCATAGAGATTCTTGATGTTGTTCAGCGTTCCCTTCTGCACCTTCTCCTCTTCCCGGAATTCAGGTGCATGACCACGCGATGGAACTTGCTGCCGACATCCGGTCCTTCTGCGCTCTGCACCCTGTCCCACACTAAAGACGGGGCAGGCGAATGTCACCATTCCAACGAGACCCATTGCAGTGGCAAATCGAGACATGATCGTCGCTCCTTGAACCTCAGTTGACTCCCAGCGGCTCGCCCGTCGCTTCCAGAACCGTCTGCTTCTCGCTATCCCCCTCTGTTGGGCCGTGGGGACGCGACCGTTTCATTAGACTGACATACAGAACTGGGATTACGACCAATGTGAGCAGGGTCGACGCCCCGACTCCGAACAGCAGCGACACCGCGAGCCCCTGGAAGTCGGGTCAAGAATCAGGTAGCAAACTCAGACCATCAGCGCCGCCGCCGTTAAAAGAATCGGGCGTGTGCGGATGGCCCCGGCTCGGATTACCGCATCCTGCAATGGCCACCCCTCGCGTCGTTGCAGCTCGATGAAATCCACCAGCAGAATGGAATTGCGCACGATGATGCCAGCCAAGGCAATGAACCCGATCATCGACGTGGCGGTAAAATACGAGCCTGTGAGCCAATGGCCCGGCACAATTCCGATCAACGTCAGCGGAATGGGCGCCATGATGATGAGCGGTGTGACAAACGACTGAAACTCGCCGACGATCAAGAGATAGATCAACAACATAGCAATGGCAAAGGCAATCCCCATATCCCGGAAGGTCTCATAGGTGATGTGCCATTCTCCGTCCCACTTCATCGCCACACGGCTCTCGGACCAGGGCGCCTTCGCATAGTACTGTTCGATCTCATAGCCTTCCGGCGGTCGATACGCCTTCAGCCGGTCACCGATACCGAGGACCCCGTACACTGGGCTCTCCGCATTCTCCGCACCGGGCCCACCGACATCGCCGACGACATAGACGGCCATGGCGGCCACAGGAAAAGGAAAAAAAAATGACGTATTGCTAGAAAAAAGCCATTTTTACCACAAGAACCAGAAAGCCCGTGGGGGTCTATGTCGTCGGCGATGTCGGTGGGCCCGGTGCGGAGAATGCGGAGAGCCCAGTGTACGGGGTCCTCGGTATCGGTGACCGGCTGAAGGCGTATCGACCGCCGGAAGGCTATGAGATCGAACAGTACTATGCGAAGGCGCCCTGGTCCGAGAGCCGTGTGGCGATGAAGTGGGACGGAGAATGGCACATCACCTATGAGACCTTCCGGGATATGGGGATTGCCTTTGCCATTGCTATGTTGTTGATCTATCTCTTGATCGTCGGCGAGTTTCAGTCGTTTCTCACACCGCTATCATCATGGCGCCCATTCCGCTGACGTTGATCGGAATTGTGCCGGGCATTGGCTCACAGGCTCGTATTTTACCGCCACGTCGATGATCGGGTTCATTGCCTTGGCTGGCATCATCGTGCGCAATTCCATTCTGCTCGTGGATTTCATCGAGCTGCAACGACGCGAGGGGTGGCCATTGCAGGAGCGGTAATCCGAGCCGGGGCCATCCGCACACGCCCGATTCTTTTAACGGCGGCGGCGCTGATGGTCGGAGCCTTCGTCATCATTCTCGACCCGATCTTCCAGGGGCTCGCGGTGTCGCTGCTGTTCGGAGTCGGGGCGTCGACCCTGCTCACATTGGTCGTAATCCCAGTTCTGTATGTCAGTCTAATGAAACGGTCGCGTCCTCACGGCCCAACAGAGGGGGATAGCGAGAAGCAGACGGTTCTGGAAGCGACGGGCGAGCCGCTGGGAGTCAACTGAGGTTCAAGGAGCGACGATCATGTCTCGATTTGCCACTGCAATGGGTCTCGTTGGAATGGTGACATTCGCCTGCCCGTCTTTAGTGTGGGACAGGTGCAGAGCGCAGAAGGACCGGATGTCGGCAGCAAGTTCCATCGCGTGGTCATGCACCTGAATTCCGGAGAGGAGAAGGTGCAGAAGGGAACGCTGAACAACATCAAGAATCTCTATGAAGCCATGGGAGCTGAACGAGTGAACGTTGAACTCGTTGCGCATGGAGCCGGATTATCGCTGTTCACCAAACAGGATACGAAGTTGGCCGCAGAGCTGGCGAGGCTGAAGACCTCCTATGGGGTTTCTTACACAGCTTGTTCGAACACGATGAAGGCTCAAGGTCTCACGCGGGCCGATTTGATCGATCAGGTGGATCGTACGATGCCAGCCATGGTCCGCCTGATGGAATTGCAGGAGCAGGGATGGGCGTATATAAAGCCGTGAGGCGTGAAACGTAGGGCGTGAGGGGAACGGAAAGGAGACGAAGATGGAAGTCCGCAGCAAAGTGTACCTGTATCACACGGAAGTCAAATGGACGGAACAACGCAAGGGAGTCATTTCCTGTGCCGGCAAGCCGGATATCCAGGTTGCGACGCCGCCAGAGTTCAAGGGGCACGAAAGCATCTGGTCGCCGGAGGATCTATTCGTTGCATCGGCCAATGTCTGTGTGATGACGACGTTTCTGGCGGTGGCGGAGCGAGCAGGTCTGGCATTTACTTCATATGAGAGTGTGGCCGAAGGACGGCTCGAATTGGTCGATGGGAAGTTTCAGATCACTGCCATCACGTTGAAGCCGACCATTACGCTCGCGACGAGCGCCGATGCGACCAAAGCCAAGGAACTGATCGAAAAAGCCGAGGCGAACTGTCTGATTTCCAACTCCATGAAGGCGAGAGTGAGCTTGGAACCGATATCCGGTAGTCTCTCTTCTCTGTGGCGTCTTGCGCCAGTGACCAGATTCTCGGCGGGGTCTTTCTCGCCACTTGCGGCGATCTCTCGGCGTCGCCTTCTGGCCCATTCTCTTAAGGCATTGTTTGTGCGGAGGTTTAGCCTCGCACATTTCCACTTCTGTCTGGCATCTCTCTCGCAAGAAGTTCGAGCAGATGAGAAGGAAGGGGCAGTAAGCATGAATCGAGACCAAATCCTGTTACGTTTCTCGTTTCACTTCACACAGTCCAATCATTGAGGTGTAGCCATGACATGTAATGTAGGGGGAGTGGAACGGCCGATCCGGATCGTCGTGGGGATTGCGTTGCTCGGGATCGGAGCCTTTGCCGGGTTGCCCCCCGTAGGGACCGGCATCGCGCTGGTTGTCGGGACGATCGCGTTGGTCACGGGGGCGATTGGGTTCTGCCCGGTCTGGACCTTGTTGGGAATCAATACCTGTCCGACGCAGAAGGGATAAAGAAGGCTGTCAGCCAGTAGCCATCCACTTCCGAAACTGCCTGACGGTGGTCTTTGTGTTCCGGTTGACTACTGAAGGCTGATAGCCGGTGGCCCATCCAAGCCAAAGGAGCGGAACATGGCACGAGTAGTGATTATCGGTGCGTCGATCGGTGGATTGCCAGCGGCCTATGAGGCGCGGGGGCTTCTCGCGAAGAAACACAAGGTCACGGTCATCTCCAATGTCGAGTCCTTTCATTTCGTACCGTCGAATCCCTGGGTCGCCGTCGGGTGGCGGACAAGGAAAGACATCAGTTTTCAACTCGGGCCTGTTTTGGAAAAGAAAGGGGTCGAGTTTGTCCACGCCACGGCGGACCGGATCGAGCCGGAGCAGAATCGAGTCGTCACCGCGAAAGGCGAGGTGCCGTACGACTATCTGATTATCGCGACAGGACCCAAGCTGAATTTTGGCGCTGTCCCGGGACTTGGCCCCAGCGGCTATACCCAATCCATCTGCAATGTGGACCATGCCGAGCAGGCGTGGGGCTCGTATCAGGCGTTCCTCAAAAATCCCGGTCCCATCGTCGTCGGGGCGGCTCAAGGCGCCTCCTGTTTTGGACCGGCCTATGAGATGGCATTCATCCTGGACACCGACCTCCGGAAAAAGAAGCTGCGTAAGAAAGTGCCGATCTATTTCGTCACGCCGGAGCCCTATGTCGGTCATATGGGATTGGCCGGAGTGGGGGCTTCGCGCCGCCTCATGGAGGACGAGTTCGCCGAGCATTCCATCAAACCGATCCCGAATAGTGCGATCAAAGAGATTCAGCCGGGCAAGGTACTGCTGGAAGACGGGCAGGAAATCCCCTTCCGATATTCCATGTTCATTCCGCCGTTCGCCGGGGTGGATGCGGTGGCCAGTACTCCGGGGCTCTGCAATCCCAAAGGATTCGTGAACATCGATGCCTATCAGGCCAATCCCAAGTACAAGAATATTTATTCAGTCGGTGTCTGCGTGGCGATTCCACCGGTCGAAGTGACCCCCGTCCCGACCGGCGCACCCAAGACCGGCTACATGATCGAATCGATGGTCTCCGCCGCGGTCCACAACATCAAGGCCGACATCGAGAACGATCCCAAGCGGGAGACCGCGACGTGGAACGCGATCTGCTTGGCCGACATGGGTGACACGGGCGTTGCGTTCGTGGCATTGCCGCAGATGGCGCCGAGAAATGTAACCTGGGCGAAGAAGGGGAAGTGGGTCCACCTGGCGAAGATCGCGCTGGAGAAATACTTCCTCCATAAGATGAAACGCGGTGTCAGTGAGCCGTATTACGAGAAAGTCATTCTAAAAGCGTTGGGCATATTGAAGCTGGAGAAGCCGGTATGAAGACGTTCTCTGGCCCATATTCGACGAGATTTTGCCAGCTCACGAGGACGTTCCCGTTGATAATCGCAGTGGTATTTCTTGTCATCCCTGCTGGGGCTGCGGAGCGACAGATAATGCAGACGCTGGTGCCAGCTGACAAGTTGGCCGAAGTGCGCGCGCTCACGAGCCCGTTGCCGAGTTCCCCTGAGATCGTCGCGCAGGGCAAGGCGCTCTACAACGGCAAGGGCACCTGCTTCAACTGTCATGGGAAAGACGGGGGCGGAAATGGGCCGGTGGCCGCCCAGCTGGATCCATCACCTCGCAATTTCCAGCGCCATGGATTCTGGCGCCATCGCACAGAAGGCGAAATCTTCTGGGTGATCAAGAACGGATCGGTCGGCACCAGCATGATTGGATTTGAAGGGCAACTGACGGACGAAGACATCTGGGCCATCATTCAGTATGAGCGCAGCTTCGCCGGCGAACATGGCCCTGGCATGATGGGTCATGGAGAAGGCATGGGGCCTATGATGGGACCAGGCGGCGGGATGGGCGGCATGGAGCATCGTGGACCAAGGGGTGGTGTGGGTGGTTGTGAAGGTGAACAGTGCGGTCGGTAATTGGTGATGGGAGCAATGAAACGAGACGCAGCCCTTATCGCTTGCCCTTCGTGCGGAAACAGGAGAGGCTGTGTGATGGCTTCGATGCTCAGAATTCGAGGAACGGTCGGTGACAAAGAGGATAAGTGACTTCGGCGGAACATGGTCTAGGTCTCAATCGTGATGCTCCTCATCGGAGCCAACTTGGGGGTGCGGGGGCGAGGACCTGGAATCATTGAAGGGGTCTGATCTCTTTATTACACCTGGAAATCAGGATGCACTATTAGAGTTTCGTCAAATCTCGATCCGTACATCTCTTTCCATCCCACCTCGGCGGAATTGACCTTCCTCCAATAAACCAGACCACGCTATGCTGGAATTTTGTCCTCTCGCAAGAAGTAGAAGAGTAGATGGGCCGAAAGGTCCTCTGACGTCCGGCCATCAAGCAGGGGATTCGGAAGATGATGGATCAGCATGTCTGGGGCCATAGGATGATGAGGGAGCATCCAGAAAGAGTTCATCCGGGAACGCATCGAATCGGAAAAAGCGGAAGCCTGAGCTCCCAGACGATCAATAATGACCTCGTCCGAACCCTTCGCGAGAAAGCGAAGGGGATCCATGGACCGGGACGCTTTGCGCACTGTCTGCGTTGCCATGCTGGAGGAAGCAAGGGAGTCGAGAAGTACTAGGTATGACACCATCGACGCGTCGCCTCACAACGATCATTGTTCTCATTGTGGCCGCAGTCGCCGGAGCCTTCTTGTTCGAATCATTTCTCAGCATTGGATCTCCGTCACCTTTTGCCCATACTCGGCAGGGATACTTCATGGGCTGGATAGGGCTGGGGGTCATCCTGTTGGTCTTCGTATATCCAATCAGGAAGCGGATGAGTCAAAACCATCGGTGGCCTCGCGGCTGGTTTCAGGTCCACATGGTGGCGGGAGTGGTCGGTCCGCTCCTGATCTTTCTCCATTCTGGCGCGCACGTGCATGCGATGGTGCCGCTGCTCGCACTGGCGGCGATGGTTGTGGTCGTCGTCAGTGGAATCGTGGGGCAGGGCGTCCATTATCTCGCGCTCAGGACGCTCAACGACCGACGACGGCAACTCCACGAAGAGGGACTGGGATCCGAGGAGATCGATCTTCGTCTGCATCGGATGGCCGCGCAGGAGGAAGCGTTCCGAATGTGGCAATCGATTCATGCCCCGATGACGCTGATGTTTCTCGTGTTCACGGCGATGCATGTGATCGGAGCCCTCTACTTTGGCGGATTGTGAACGATGCCCTATCTGCCGCTCCCCAGAACCGTCGTTCCGGTCGTCGCAATGGCGACACTTGTCCTCGTCGCCTTGCTGGGCTGGGGGTCGTTTCGCGATCCAGAGACATTGTGGGCTCCCGGGGACCTGAGCCGATTTCATGCGGACGTGGCCCAGTGCGCGAGCTGTCACGAGCCGTTTCGTGGGCCCTCCAGCGTCAAGTGCATCGGCTGTCATTCGGAGACGAAGTTCGCAGAGCGTTCGAAACCGGCAGTGGGCACCTTTCACCGGGAAGTCATCAAGCAACAGAAGACCTGTTTGGCTTGTCATACCGAACATCGTGGCGCCCTCGCACAGATTACGGCCAGCGCAATGTTCAATCCCCACGGCGAGTTTATTTTCCGCGCAACGGGAACCAGCTCATGCAGCGCCTGTCACCAGTTCGGCACGACGTTCGGAGCCCGCCCCACCTTGCTCGACAACGATACGCTCCACCGCCTGCTTGAGAAAGGCCACGGCGAACACCACCTGGGGCGGATGGCAGACTGCTTAAAGTGTCATGCCTCCGGGCAGTACGAAGTCGGGAAAGATGAGCATGCGAGAGAGTAAAGTATGGCATATGGCCTCAAGGGAAAAGAAGTCTTCGATGCCTGAATCAATGCACTGGGTGATCAGAATGCCGTCTCGTTTCGGAACTCTTTCAATTGCACGGTTTTCTACTGATTCCAGTGTCACGGCGGCGAAGATGCTACCCCGCGCGTACCCGTTGTTCTTTACCCTGGCAGGAACTGGCATGCGCTTGGTGAGGCGTTGGCGCTGCAGCCAGAGGATGTGGACGTGCGTGGGCAGGAAATTCGGGTCGCACGGGCGCTGTCTGGTGGAACATTGGAAACGCCGAAGTCCGGGCATGGCCGAACCGTCGATATTTCTATAAGTTTGGTCGAGGTGTTGGCCCAGTGGGATGTCGCACGCAAGGCTGACAAGCTCCGGAGGGGATGGCCCGAGAGGCCCTCGTTGTTTTACTCAGACGCGGGTACCCTGCTCGACGAGAGTAATGTCCGTAAGATCATGGCGCGTGTTTTGAAGAAAGCAGGGCTTCCGCTGCACTTCACCCCGCACTGTCTCCGGCATACCTATGCGAGCCTGATGCTGCAGCAAGGGGAGTCCCCGGCTTACGTGCAGCGCCAGCTCGGACATGCGAGCATTCAACTCACCGTCGATACCTATGGCAAATGGCTACCGATGGGGAATAAAGGGGCGGTGGATCGGCTCGATGAACTCCATGCGGCTGCGAGTGGTAGCAAGTAGAACTGGTAAGGGAGATACTGCTAAGTGTTGGAGCTGGCGAGAGGAATTGAACCTCCAACCTGCGGTTTACAAAGACCAGATCACCACAACACCTTAGAAGGCGAAACACCGCCACAGCAGCTTGATTCCCGTGATGAGAGCGGAAAGTGAATACTGGTCCACGTTGCGTTGAGTTGCTTACGGCGTGACTGGGTTGAAGTGGCACAGGCACACCTTCGGGCGGACCAATTCAACACGCAAATCGCGGGGGCGTGTGTAGAGAACGAGACGCCTACCCATACAGACACAGGTGATACAGTTCTGTATGGAGCGAAGGGGGCGAAAGCGGGGTTTAGGGAGTCTGTGGTGACTGACCAAGAGCATCATGCTCAAACAGGAAACGAAGGCCCACCAGGTACATTCTGACGCGGGCATCCACCTGAATGGGGCGGGTCCAACACACCTCCCCTAGTTTGGTGCTCTGCTTTTTCTTTGCCTTGGATGGCACCTGAATCTCAACCACCTGTCGTTGGTGCACTTCCTCAGGAAGCAAGAGCAGCAAGCCCCCAACGCTCCTATTGATCGCATGTCCGTACCCCTCCGACAACTTCGCAGGATAGCCCTCAGGCTTCGTCAGCGCGTAGGGGTACGCTCGCATGCAGCGTACGCGCTTGCCACCCCTTCGTTCCTGTTGAGTTGGCATGTTCAGTTCGAGGGATTGTCTTAGGCGTTAACACCAGACCCGTTAGGGCGGAATTCTGCTCCCAGGTCCGGGTTATTTTCAAACACTCTTTCGTATGGTATGTAGCCAGTTCTACTGTCACCCCCTCAGGGGGTTGCTCAAGTCTTTGATGGCCTGGGCAATCCCCTTCGCAGAGAGGGTACCCGGCACGGGACCCGTGTGTTAGGTGATGGCTTTAAAGAGGCTGGGGGAGAATAGTTCCAACCTGATCGGACACGATAGTTCTGCCGCAGTTTGGCCACAGTCGAACCCAAAGGAGACCGGCCAAAACCTTAGAATAAATCCTTTGGCGCCAACTCGATTTTCTGCGGGTATCCGCGTATCCTTCGTGAACTCTGAACCATCTGTGCTGTGCGCAGTTCGTTTACCGCTGGTCAGCTAGTGCGCATCCGTTGAGTCCGGCGGAGTAGCGATTCCCTTTGCGGAGCCCCCCGTGCAACTTGATGGCCCCCCTCTGCTTGGTGCGTTCGTTGTGCCACTCATTGTGCAGATGCGCGATAAAGGATGGAAATCAACGCTAGGTTACAGAAAGGAGGATGCCGTGAAAACCAGATTGCATCAGTCATCTCCAAATGTATGGTCGCAGCTTCTATGCCGAATGTGCACGACAATAATAGTAACTGCTAGTCTAAGTGGATGCGCGGCAGAAAGGCAGCAGCACTTTGCGGAACATGTATTTCGACTTCAGCAGGAAGTGTACTGGGCTTACTATTGCTCCAAACAAGCCGGATACCCTCTCACATTTCAATCGGTCACCATAGAGATCCAGACAGACGTCGATTCCAGTGGAACTGTTACTGTTCCTGTTGGTGTCGTAGATTTGGCACCGGGGCTTAGTGTGACCAAAGGACAGAGTATTTCAATACAGTTTGGCTTGGCTGAAAAAGGCACGGTACCCGCAAACCTTCTCCCTAAAGGGGAAAACTGCCCAGAGTTCAAGGAATGGCAACATGTAAAATCATAAAAGGTAGCGACCTAAATTGGCGCACCACCAGACGGAGTGGATCGAGCGTTACAATAGCCAGGTACCCTGGAGATCGTGGCCTATCTCGATAGACATGGTGTCGTGTTTGGGGCGTTGCTCGCTCATTCGATGCGCTCAAAGGAATCCTGTTCTAGTCGTTTGATTACCTGCTCCACCAGACTATGCGTCTGCATGTCGGCCACCAAGGTTTCCAGGCCGTACTCCTGGCCTCGGACCCACCGCACGATCGCAACAGCCACAAAGAGGCTTGGTTGGTTCGGCAATTTGACGGTCAAGGGACACGTCTGCTCGACTCGCAGCGGCACATCGCCAGAGAGATGCCAGCCATTCACCGAAAGATTCCAGACAATACCTTGGCCCTCAGACAGACCCGCGTGGTAGGTCACAGGCCAACAGACAGGGAAGCGACGGTAGGGGCGAATCGAGAAGGGCATGAGGGAAGCCTCACAGCACAGGGTGGCGTATTTTAAGAGGGAGGCGAGGGAGGCGCAAGAGGTCAGCGGAGGATGTGGCAACTCAGGAGAGAGGCATTGAGAAGGGAGACAGACTGAGCTAGCTTACAGGGTCATTGCTGTTGGGGTTACCTGTGGTTTCCTCGATGTACTGATAGTGCGCGATGTATTCAGCCATCCTTTTTAGGATATGCTGAACAACCTCTTCCTCGGTCTCGAAAGTATAAGTGTGTTCAAATTGCTTGAACTCTGGGAGCCGGAACGTTTCCACTTCTTCGGTAGAGAAACCAGGCTGTGCCTCAAACAGGGCTTCTCCGGCTTCTGCTTCTGCCCGAGCCGTAGACATGGGTTCAATGCACCACCGTATGTCAACTTCAAAGCCATTATCCCAGTGCTTCCCTACTTCTATGGTGGCTTGGTGATCCTTGAACTCAAGTCGAAGATAGGCAGGATCGACGGCCTTGATCACCTGCTCTAGGAAGGCTCGAAGGGGAAGGAAACGTGCTTTCTGTAGCTCGTCAAACTCATACTCTTTGGCATCTCGCTGTTCAAGGTGTTCACGCTCAGCGCGAATCAGTTTATCAATCTCATCTTTCAGACTCATTGCATGCCTCTTTTGCCGGTGAGCGTAGCAGGGGCCACGGGTCAGGGCAAGACGTGGCAAGCGACCAGCTCAGGGCCGAACGGCTTAGGTAGGAGCCAAGGCTAGGCCGTCTTTGGGGAGGTAAGAGTGTGGGTTGGAAAGGTCATCCTTTGAAAGTCCGCAGTGGCAACAAGTCATGACGGAAATCCTGCATGTCGGCACCGCCAAACTGAAAGAGGTCGTAGATCTGTCCGCGAAAATTGAAGCGGTGATTCGACAGTCGGAGATGCAAAGTGGACTCTGCTCATTATTCGTCACTCACACAACTGCCGCATTGACGACAGGGGAAATCGGGGAGGGCACAGAACATGACTTCCTCCAAGTCGTAGAACAGATGATCCCGCACATCCAGTTCCGGCATGCCCATGATCCCTCTCATGCCTGGTCTCACATGGTCTCGTCGATCCTGGGCCCCTCCCTTACCATCCCAGTGTCGGCCGGCAAACTGGTTCTTGGTACTTGGCAATCCGTCATGCTGGTCGAATTGGATGGACCACGCGAACGGGAGGTGCATGTGACGTTGCTTCCCTTATGATTGCGAGTGCACCTCACTTGGATAGCTGGAAGACCCGGTCGGTTCTTATGTGGATTCCGGCTGGCGGCTGCATTGCTGAGTTAATCCTAAAGGTTCGGTGCATGCGATGCTTGACCCATATAATAGGGCAACCCGGCAATTTCACACTTCACCCTCATAAATATCCCTTCATGCGAATCGCGATGCAGGTTGGCCGGGTGCCAAGGGAATGATGGAGGCATGGGAAGAGGGCAAGCTCTAAAATCGCATACTGGCACCCACGTTGGCGCCAAAGTCCGGCGCGCCATTTGACAATCCTTTTGTCACCCCCGCGTTGAGACGAAAGTCTTGTGTGAGTTTCCAACTCGCACCGAAGAAGACATCACGGGGATTTTGAAACCCCGACAGCAGCGCCCGTGCTTCTTCATAATACACACTACCCAGGACCGTTGGAAGAAAGTAGTAACCGAGTCCGACGTCATACGACCACTGGTTCCGCAGGTCGACTCCCTCGGGTTTCCCGATGATGGTATAGCCTCCATCGACAAAACCGATGAGATTATCAGTCAGCAGTTTGGTCAACCCGAGCCCGGCCTGCCTACCTGAGATGACCAGCCACCATCGGTGGCTGGTCATTACCGACCGAGTTCAATCGTAATCAGTTGTCTCTTGCTCGTTGGTTGCGCGCATGACTTCTATCAGCAACGGGCCGACATGATTAAAGGACATGTTGCAGCATTTCAGGCGAACATGAAGGCGGAGCGTGTGGAAGCAGCCATTCTCGAAAATGAAGAAATCGAAGCTATCGCCAGCCAGGTGGCGGAGTCGATTAGGAAACGCGACCAGCCCCTAGGCAGTGATAAAGTAGATCACGAGTTGAAGTTGTTAAAGATCGCCATCGAAGCAGCGGTGAAAAACTGGCTGGCTCTCGGACAACATCTTACGCTCACGAAGAAATACGACCAAGCCCGTGCCGCATACCAGCGAGTCCTCGACACCTACACTGGAGATACCGAGCGGAGCTACAGGGAGCGAGCAGCTCAAGCGAAGCAGGATATTGACATCGTGAGTCCTCCATCTATAAGCAAGACGTCCGGATTGTAACCAAGTCCATTCTGTCGTTGCACACCTGAAAGTCTGAAAAGAATTGGGTGAGTGAGAGGCGTTGAACCTGTCGCATAAAAAAGAGCGGGCGCTCAGATCCGAGTATGAAATTTAGAAACCCGAAGCCACCTCAATTCGAGCCTCTTGGCTAGCTCCTGGAGGTTTGGGGGGCTGGTCCACATTCACTCGCTCAGGAGCTTCCTGATCATATCCTCCATTCCGTCGGCCCACACTTGGTATCCACGCTCACTTAGATGCAGGTAATCCGGTATGAGGTCTTGGGAGAGGTCTCCCCGGTTGTCGAGGAAATGCTGGCTGAGGTCTAGGAAGATAACATGCTGGTTGTCGGCGTAGGCACGAATTCGGTCATTGAGAGCCGCGTTCAACCGACGGAGCGGGTCATCCGCCGAGGGACCACGAGGAAACACGCCGAGCAAAAGAATCTTGGTGCCGGGAAGACCTGTGCGCAAAGTAGTGAGAATTGCCTGGATGCCTGCGGCCGTCTCCTCCGGAGGATCATGGCGCGTACCCGTGTTGTTGGTTCCTATCATCAGGACCACCAGTTTGGGGGTAATTCCCTCAATCTCTCCATGGTCCAGTCGCCACAACACGTGCTCCGTGCGATCTTTATTGAATCCCAAATTCACAGCGCGGCGGCGTCCATAGTATGCATCCCAAATGCGGCGACCCTCATCGGCCCATCCCTGGGTAATGGAGTCTCCGATCAGCAGCAGGTCAACTTCGCCCTGGTGGATACGCGCGAGTGTATGCTCATGCTGGGCTGTCCACCAGGATTCGGTCTGCGGAACTGGAATCATTGCCTCCGGTTTGTGGTCGGGGATTTGTGTGAGGCTTAGCAAGGCGATTGCCATTCCCAAGGCTACGACGAGAATGACTTGGTATCTGAGACGCTGGGTACTTCGGCTTCTGTCGTCCATCAGTGGCTGACCGTAATCAATGCGAATGATGAATCCATGACATTCTACTTTTTTGGGCCGGCCTGGTCCATTCCATCGACGTGCCTCATTCTCACCCGCCCAACCTCAGGCGACGACTATAGAAACCTGCGCATATGCTTATTGACACATGGTATGAGGAGGAGTAAGAATTTAATTATAGGATTAAGTGCTCGGTGAAGGGGATGACCAAGCGTACATCTGTCGGCACAATCCATACGATTACTCCGAACCAAGGAGGAGGTGGAAATGACAGACCTTAGTCCACCGGGCCACAACGGCCCGTCGAGTCATGGGCGGGCGTCTCGTCAGTCAGCTCGCTGCTTCTCCACCGACTGCCGTCTTGCCGCGTAAGGCAGCATATATACGGATCGACCACCGTGGAGCATACAGGATAGCCTGATGGACACAAGCGGCTTGCAGAGAGTCGCGTCTCCTCTGACGAATCGCCTTTGACCTTGCATCTCGCACGGGTCTTCAATCCAATCTTCAATATGAGATCTCCGGCGTCCTAAGCGCCATCCACGGGCGACCTCCTACTTGGTGCGGGGTCGCCCGTGCTGTTTCTTTTCCACGAGCCGAATGATCTTCGGAAGCGGTCGTCAAACAGTGGAAGGCCTTGGCACGCGGAGGTGATAAGGCGAGACTTCTTTATGACATTGAGAGAGGAGGTCGATATGCTTGTCCATGAAGTCATGTCAACCGGTCTCGTGACGGCGAACAAGACGGATACGGTTCGGTCGGCCGTGGTAAAAATGATGAATCGCCACTGTGGCGCCATACCCGTTGTTGAGGGCGACGCTCGGCTCATTGGGATGATGACACTGCGTGACGTCTTGCTGCCGCTATACCCCAATTACGGCGACTATATTCACGACAACGTGCACAGCCGTGATTTTGTCGAAATGGAAGGGGGGTACCCTGAGGTGCTTGGCGGGAAAGTGGAAGAGGTCATGAGCCGGAATCCCTTGACGGTGGCACCCCACGACCCGGTTCTCGAAGCAGCCTCCTACATGGGGCTCAAAAACTTCCGCCGAATGCCCGTTGTCGACAATGGCTCGCTTGTGGGGATGGTCAGTATTGGCGACATCAATCGGGGGTTGTTCTTTGAGAAAGGAATGTCAGGTTGAGCGCACAGTTTCCTGAAACGTTTCTGGAGACGCACGACCGACAACTCTCGAATGGCGAACAGTCGACTTATTTCTGACACATGTTCTTCTCACTGTTCCTGTCGACTGGACCAATTTGGTGACGGCAAGCTCATGATAGATTGAGCATAATCGAATGATTTGAATCATCGCCTCTTTCTACTTGCCGTCGGCATTTTAGAATCGTTGGACACCTATGACACTTTCGAGGGATTGCCATTCTTCCGGCAAATTGATATTTCCATTTCGTCTAGATACACGTTCTTAGAAGGTGTCCGACCATATCTTGGGATTGCCACAGAGGTGTTCTGAGGAGGAGGGTGTCATGAATATCATGACAGAGGTGGGCACTGCATTCGTGTGTTCTGGCCATAGCGAGAATATGGGCCCGGGGAAGTTGCACTTGGGAGTCCTTGTGTTCTCGCGCTCGCTCCAGCTGCAGTATGTGAATCGCCGGGCCCTCGATTTGATACGGAGCATCGGCCAGGCGATGACAGAATCAGGCTTGATCGTGCTGTCCGCACCACTACTTGAACTTCGTGATCAAATCCAAGAAAGCATCGACGACCGACTCGAGGCAAATATTTGTGAACCATTTGAAATGAGCCGAATCATGTCAGAAGGTGGGCGAAGACTCCTGCTCCGTGGATTCGGACATCCCAATGGAGCTGTGAGCCGCGATTCTCGAATTATCATTGTGCTGGAAGAGATTGAGTCGGAGGAGAAGGACAGGACTCAAGAGATGCATGCGCTGCTGACAGCACCCGAGATGCAGGCAAGGGGCGTCTGGTCCTCTGCGAATTCATAGAGGCGTTGGGAGAGCGCCGGCGTGCCGTATACAGAGCGAGACACGCGCGGACGTGAACAAACGGGGATTCCTGGTGTCACAGCAAGGTCACATGTGATTTCTTCAAAGATCCAGCAAAAAGTGACAGTGTCGGACAGTCCTGACCGCAGGGGGAGCAAGCGTGTTCAGAAGATACAACCATGTGTGTTCCAGCTTGCGCAAGTCGCTGGTTACGAGATCGTCGAATTCTCCGATGGGCATGCACTGTCTCTCAATGCCAGCCTGGAAGGATCCCTGTTCTTAATGCCTCAATCGCCGGAGAGCAGGCAAGTCTTTGAAGTGCACACCCCTATGTCCGTGCAGGAGGGGAGAACGGTCAAGCTTGTGGAAGTCTGCTGGACGCGCGAACTGACGTTCGGCACCGTCGGCAAGGTCTATCTTGTCGGCGTCAGGTCTCTTTTCGAGCCCGCTCACCTCAATTAGTTGCAGCCAAGGTTGGCGAGCGCCTCGCCGCTGAAGATCCGCAAAAACAGTCTTGCACCCCGCCACGCCCCATGATGGTTCAGTACAACTTTCCAATTCCAGAGGCACTGTGTGACTGTGTCTGGGATGCATTGAAAACTTTGCCAGAAGAGGGCACTGTGCTTGACCATGGCCCAATGTAACAATCCTACGTCTAGGGAAACCTCTAGTTTGCCGCCACTAAGCACCTCAGTATATTGATTCTGAAGGAGGACATGATGGCCAAGTATGGGAGGAGTGCACAACGATCGGTCAAGCGAGCGATGCACAAACTGAAGGCAGGTAAAATTTAGAGAGCGGAAAGAGTGGTAAGCGAGTCAGAAGCAGAAAGCAGGCTGTTGCTATCGGACTCTCTGAGGCCAGGCGCAAAGGGGCAATGGCACCTGCCAAATAAAATAAATTGCTGACTGAGGCAGACGATAACCGTTCGATTGATGGGAGGCCACATCATGGAGATGCGAGACTGCGGCAGGAAAGTTTTACATCTGTTGGCGTTCGGAGCCCTCCTCGTCGTGCTGGTGACTGGATTCAGTCATCCGGTTCAAGCACGAGACAAGAGTGGCGTCTTGAAAGCTAGCGAGGTGATCGGTATGAACGTGCAAGGCACTGACGGCAAAAAGCTGGGGGACATTAAAGACTTGGTCATCGATCCAGAGGATGGCGGTGTCCAATATGCCGTGCTCGATTTCGGAGGATTCGCCGGGATTGGAGATAAATACTTTGCCGTACCCTGGGAAGCATTGCAGCTGGATAAAACGAACAAAAAGCTCTCACTGGATATACACAAAAAAGATCTGAAGGACGCGCCAGGTTTTGACAAGACGAACTGGCCGGATCTGAATCTTCAACAGGTCGTCATCTACGAGTTTTACGAGATCCCCCAACCTGATCGAGAGCACGCCAAGCGATAGCGAAGATGCCCGAGAGCCGGGATCGAATTCAGCCCTCGGGCGTCTTGGCTAGTTTCCTGTTTCCTTCGTTCCGGGAACAAGAGGCACGTCTGAAACCTGATGAACCAGCTTGCCGCCATGTGTCGCTACTGGTTGAAGGGGTCGTTGATTTCTTTACATTCGGATTTCACCCACCAGAAACACATTCACTTGAACTTCTCGCATTCGCCCCGTTGGATCCGCCTTGTTGCGGATAATGTCCACTCCTACACGGTCATCCTCATAATTTGGGGGATTGTATCGGTTCTGTAGGCCTTCTATATTCAAGCGAGTGAAGAGGGACCTTCAACTGTTGCCGACCGACAACGAGCCATCCCCCTCTCGATGACAATCCTGTTCAAGGAGATTGTTGTGCGTACTCCGGCCTTCCAGCTGTTCGGTCTGATCGTCGCGACAAACAGGGAAATTCTCAGCCGCCTTCATTCCGCGAAACATGTGCGATACCTGCCATGCATTGACTATATTGCGAGTCACATTGCTTCCAGCCTAGCGCCAACCTATCGGCGTGATCGAAAGGACCGGCATTTGGTGAAGATCCAATCAGGGTTATCCTGGTGCATCTGCGTCGGCCTGGCATGCATCATCACCAACATGGGCCTCACATCCGCTAATGCCGATACGTGCGGCATGACATTCTGTAACAAGGGCGCTAGTGACGGGTCCGGCGGGTGCATTTCGCACGAAACCGGCACGAGCCTTGATCCAGCAACCGGCAAACCCCTGTATTGAAGCGGCGGTAATAGGCGATCCAAGTATCTCGGAAAAGTTTTGCCTCACCTCGTTAAAATTGCGGTTCAAATCCTTCGCCGTGCATCTCGATTTATCAAGTCCTTCGGTGTATGTTTCTGCGAGTGCCAGGATACAACTTTCAGAGGCATGCGATGAAATATCGGTTTGTTCTTGGGCTGGCGGCAGCATTCTGTCTGGTCATGATCATCGATCCCTCAAGAGCCTGGGCAGTCTTGGGGGAAACAGTGGGTTCTATTGAAAGTGACCGTATTGCTCTCTCTGGGCAATTGAGGATGATCCCGGCACAGCATTATACCATCCAGGAAATCACCACATTGGAGTTCGTGCTGAGTGAATATGAGTCGGGAAATACAGTCTTTGCCGTGGCCTGGAGAGGAAAAAGACCTCCGAATTTAGTTTCCCTCTTGGGTTCATATTTTCAGGAATACCAGGATGCAACTGCTGCTGCCGCATCGAACGGGCCCATGAGGCGCGGGATGAGCCATATCCAAGGAGCCCATGTCGTGGTAGAAACGGGAGGTCATCCGGGTGATGTACGCGGACGGGCTTATATCCCATCTCTCCTTCCCCCAGGCGTAACAAAAGAAATGATCCAATGATTCTGAAGAGGTACCTATCGGTTCTCTTCGGTGTGGCCATAGGGATGCTGTTGGGCTGCGGAAATTCAGGAGGTTCGAGCTCTTCTGGTACTTCGGAAGCCAATGTCCTCCCGATCACAATAAATCCATCGTCCGCTGCCGTCTGCACATTCGCCAATGAGCCCTGCACCCAAGTCACCATTTGCCAGCCCGGTACGTCGAACTGTCAAACCATAACGGATGTTCTCGTGGATACCGGGTCGTCGGGGCTCAGGATTTTCGCCTCTGCCTTAACGGTCGCACTGCCATCCAGCAACAGCGGTGAATGCATGTTTTTCGGAGGAGGCACCGATTGGGGGCGCGTTCAAATAGGGGACGTCATTTTGGGCAAGGAACCGGTTGTGTCCGTTCCTATCCAGGTGATCGATCCGACCTTCGCAGGGCAATACACGTCCGCGGGGCAACCGGCGTCGAACATCTGCGGTGTGGCCGTAGTCGACTCCAGTCCTTCACAGGCCGGATTCAATGGCATCTTGGGCATTGGGTTATTTCCTTTCGACGGCGGGTCATATTACAACTGTGCGCCTCTCCCTTGTGTTGCTGTAGCAGTCTCGGCTTCCCAGCGGGTCCAGAACCCGGTAGGACTTCTACCGGTTGACAACAACGGGGTCATAGTTTCTCTGCCGTCCGTGTCTGCCGGTGGATCGCCCTCCATTACCGGTTCACTCATCTTGGGGATCGGCACAGAGTCGAACAACCACCCTTCCGGGGTCACCGTGTTGCCGACCGACTCATCGGGCCTAGTCGTGACGCAATTTCACCCGAGCCAGGGCATCAGCACGCAAGAAATGGGAGTATTCGATACTGGATCCAGCGCCCTCTTTTTTAGTGATTCCTCTTTGTCTATTCCCCTTTGCCCAGGAAACTTGTCTTTTCTGTACTGTCCTGCTTCTCCAGAAACCTTCTCGGCGACCAACACAGAGCTGTCGGGATCTCCATCAAGCGTGGTCGGTTTTCAAATCGCCAACCCCTCGGCCCTACTGTCTTCAGGAAATGCCGCCATCAGCACGATAGCCGGACCTGCATTTTCTGCAGGGCTATTCGACTGGGGACTGCCATTCTTTTTTGGCAGGACGGTCTATGTCGGCCTCGGTGGGAAACCATCCGTGCTCGGTACCGGGCCATTTTGGGCCTATTAGAGGAGCAAAGACCGACCAGGGAGGGGAAACGAGCCCATTCTGTGTTTTCACCGTCTGAAAGCTCCATCCTATGTGTGCCTACCGGATGACGATTGCTGTCTTGTGGGAGTCTTAAGTGAAGAGAGGGTGAAGAAGAGAGTGATGGAGTATGACCGATGGCGAGAAGGAAAGAACGTACCTCGCAGGCAGGTGAATCACTGCTCGCGAACAATGAGACCAATTAAGACGTAGGCTCGTCACGTGCAGTGAAATAGTTCCTGGCTCCTCTCAGTGCTCATGTCTAATCCCCAATCCGTCCCATAGTCCGGTCATCTCCACGTCGTTGTACGCTCTGAGAGAGGGGCTCTCTTTGTGGCAGTGTAGAGGGAGCATCATGTTCGGTCATAAACCATCCTCCAATGGAGAGACGTTTGTGACGTCCACTGACAGAATCGACCCGACAGACTCGATGGAGCCGAGGCACGGTGAACAGCACGAGGGATCCCGGCCTGGGGGCAATACAATGGGTGATCGCGAGGTCAGGTCGAGTGCGTTGACCGGGCAATGAACGATAGATAATCAATTCACCGCCCCAGTCAGGGTGCCATTCCTCATGGAGATAGGTCACCAATGCAAGGCGTCGTAAGGGAGGGGAGCGTTCATCGCGCACCATCAAGTTTTCAGCTTGCGCGGTATCGTCATGGGTCAGCAGACAATCGCCCGCCCCGTATGAATAATAGTTAAAATTCATGTGCCGCCGCGCGATGTTTGGAAAGGATTCTACATAACTCCTGATGCAGGGAAGAGATAGCCGATTGAGAAAGACTGTCGCTTCCGCCTGCGCAATGTCGGCCTTCAGCCAATTGCCACAATCCGGAAACGTCTCATGCAGGTGCCGTATCTCGCGCAGGGATTTCCAAGCAGCTCGCTGCATGGCGTGTTGGAAATATTGCCTTTCCTCATGCGTCCAAAATTTTTCAATCACCAGAACTGGGTTTTCACGAAATGAAAAGCTTTCGGGATTGAAATGTTCAACGTCGCTTTGCATAGATTCTCCTCATCAACAGATCGAGAGGGGAATGCAAGTCGTAGACCGATTGTCGGAGTTTCCAGCGTTATACGACGATCATCAATGGACATCACCCAGCAAGCAGATTCAAATAATTCCGCTTGGAGATTTACGATCTCTTCATACAGCATCCCGGGCATTTCCGAACTGTACAACTTGAGCGGAAGCACTCACAGAGTGAGGGGGGCAGACAGATTCCGTTCTTACGTCTGAATAAGAAGGCGAGCTGAATCGGTAACCGGACACCTGTTGTGGTCACTTCCCCTTTTCGTCACCCTGCGCAGGTCTCTCCCGGCAGCGCCACTGCGTGCTCCATTTTTATCGGGGGATGGTTTGGACTCGTTATGAGGAGGATATGTATAAAAAGAGCCAAGGCTGTGACATGTACGGTAAGAACCTGAAGCATGCCAGAACTAATGCGAGGCTAACGCCGCGTCACCAATGACAAATCGGAAAACGGCAAATCCGCGGCGTTCTGAGGACTGGCGCGACTATGATGCGCGTGCGCTGTCGTCCCCCTTGGCGCCCGCTCTTTTGCATTTGTTTTGGGGACGACAATTTGCTCCGCCACCGGCCTGCCCAGTATTGGCCGTGAGACTACAGGCGCTGAGAATCGCCTGTTCTTGGCTCAGTTCGACGCGGAAGAGTTGGGGAGTGGTATAGGGCTTTTTCGTGGAGTGCTGTTCCATTCAGAGTTCTCGTATGGTCGATTTGCCCAATCGTAGCGGGCTACCTATCCCGAGTCAAGGAAGCCGATCCGCCACGCGCCGTGAAAGTGCTGGGGTGCACAGACCTGTCCATCGTTCTTATTCCCCATGCGCTGATGTGTCATTCCTGTCCCTGCCAACTGAGTAAGGGGTGCTTCTTTTCCTGAGAGAGGTCTCCACCCAGTTCTTTGTTGATTCACGCTATCCCAAGGCTGCCCAGATTTTCTGTGCGTTCTCACCTGTAAATGTCACATCATCCTGCGTGGTGGCGCTGCGCTCGAAATAGAGGTGCAGCAAACCACCTCCATAGTGAGCTTCTCGGACCAGGTCGAGATTGATCGCGGCTTCACCCGTACGTTCTTCATCTTTCACTTTGATGAACCGCATAACTCTTACCTCCTTTTAGGTGTTAGGGTTGTCTTTCACGTAAGACCAATGATTCCCGTATCTATGAAATGGTCAGCGTACGTTATGCGGCTAGGATGATTGAGTCAAGGTGGCAAAGGGCCTCCAGCATGACAGTCGGCCTGGTCAATTCCGTCGCTACCGGCCTATCGCTCACAGGGAACGCGTTGTAGAAATTCCAGAATCGCGGGGCCGGCAACTCTGTCGGGCCGGCTTAACGTGAGGAGAATTCGTGTATGGCTTTGTCCAGGAACGACGGCGATCTGGCTCTGTGTGCCAGCGCGTACCAATGCCTCGTGCAAAAGTCTGGATTGTCGCTGGAGCCCCTTGCTCTCGCCTTCCGCGTAGACGATCAGAAACGGCGGCGCCGAAGCATTCACAAAAGAGATGGGTGAAGCTGCCTGCTTCCATGTTTCACCGGCATCACCGTCGCGAAACCGTTTTTCATAGTAACGGATGTCTTCGCCGAGCTCGTAGGTTCCGGTATCCTGAAGATCGAGACCGGCACCGCTCACAGCGATGACACCGCAGAGAATGTGAGGGGAAAGACCGCGCCTCTCAAGAGGCGCGGGATCGAGTGCGACGCGGGTTGCCAGTTGGGCGCCGGCGGAATGCCCGAATAGGAAGAGGCGGCTCGGAGAGCCGCCATAGTCGGTAATATGGGAGGCGACCCAGGCTGTGGCGTCCGCCACATCTTCGATTTGTTCAGGCCAAGAGATTTGTGGCAACAGTCGATAGTTGATGACGGCAACGCCGATCCCGTGAGAGGCGAAGAATCTTCCGATGTTGCCATAGATATCGGCGCCTCCGACCGTCAGGTCCTTATCGCCGCTGTTCCAACCGCCCCCGTGCACAAAAACGAGGACAGGCCAATCGGAGCCAACCGGAACGAAGAGATTGAGACGCTGTTTAGGAGAATCTCCCTCGCGATAGGGCTTGTCGCGAACGATTTGGCTCTCCGGAAGGTCTGCCTGTTTGTACAGAAACTGAATTCCGATCCGCTCGACGGCAGAACATCCAGAAAGAAGGCCGATACAGAGGCTCACACCGCTAATGGCTAGACTGGTTCCGGATCTCCGGACAGCACAAGGCGTAGACATCGCCACGGACTTGCAAAAAACGCGGAAAATAAATGTGCTCCTCTCAATGAGAGTGACCTGGAATCAGGTGACCTAGAGCTTGTCTCGCACCAACAGCTCTCGAATCAGCTGACTTAACCCTTGGTGCATCAAGCTGATATCTGTCTTCAGTAGGTCAAGCATGGCGGCTCGCGCTCGTAGCTCGTCGACGGAATAAGTCCCTCCGTCCCCAAAGAATAGCTCTATCCGACGCTGCTCCATTTCCGATCCCGCTTCGCCAAGGCGGCCCTCCTCTCGCCATCGGAAGATCAAGAGTTCACGCAATGTCTGCTGAGCGGGGTCGTCCATGGCATGCGTATTCATAAAGTTCCACACCGGAGTAGGAAAGGTCGTGTTCTTACCGGTCCAGATATCTTTCAGCAGATTGTGTTGATGATGAAATTCCCCTGGGTCAGTTCCGCCTTCTGCCAGCAAGCCAAATGTTAACTCGAAGGAACCTCCAACCACCGTGGCGATGTTGGCTGCGGTAGAGACGCTCGCCGCTGCCAGTGCGATGCCGCCGCTGATGACCGTGGCTGCGCCGCTTCCGATCAATGCTATTACCGTATACACACCCGTTCGCTCGTCTCGTGCCTTCTGCAAATGCTCCGCTAAGAGCGTCGCGCGGCCTTCCTCGCAGTCCGACTCAACTGCGGCACTCGAGACCTCAAGCATCCCTAACGTAATGCGGTCTGTGATGTGCCGCCGCTCTCGGACGTATTGGAGTGCGGGGCCTTCCCCGCTCGGACCAATCTGCGCTTCAAACCGCAAGAGCCGATCCAGCGACGAGAGCACGCCGAGCGCACTGGCCATCTCAAAGGCTGCCGGGGAGAACTCTGTTCTCAGCACAGCCACTCGATCGTCAGGAACTACGTGGGGGTCCGCATCAAGAGGTTCCATCGGGCTGACGGGGCTACAGCGACGTTCATAGGTCGGAGTTGGAGAGGCAGCGGGACTCTGGGCCTTCTGCATCAAGGCGCAGCCTTCGAGTAGACTCATTAGGAGCACAAGGACTTTCACCGCACCAGCCAATAGGTCGCCTTTCAGGGCGGAGGCGAGAGTGCGAGGGATGTCACCGGTGTGAATAGGCCCATGCCCCCTGGAATGCCGTGTCATTTTGGGAACTCCGTTGGAGTCCTCACCTGCCATCCTTCCCCGTTGAGTGTCCGCATATATTCCACGAGGTCCTTCTTCTCCTGCGCGGTCAATCCCAATGGAATGATGAGGTTCGACAGATGAGGGTTCGTGATGCCCCCTTGATCGTAGAAGTCGACGACCTCTTCGAGGGTCGCGAAGCGACCGTCGTGCATGTAGGGTGCTGTTCTGGCAATCTCTCGCAGAGTCGGGGTCTTGAACCCGCCGACAGTGCCGGGATGTTTCTCGACGCTATATCTCCCGAGGTCGGCGCTGTTTTTGTCCCAATCGATGCCAAGGTTATGGAATTCCTCGTCAGAAAAATTGAATCCGGAGTGGCAGCGCGTACATCGACCCTTTCCCTGGAAGAGTGTCAGGCCTCGCTTGGCCGATTCGGAAATGGCGTCCTCCTCGCCGCCCATGTCAAACCTGTCAGCCGCGCTGTTACCGGACAGGATCGTCCTCTCAAACGACGCAATTGCCTTGGCAACCCCATCCATCGTCGTATCCGTGCAGAACACCTGCTGAAACCGGTCTCGATATCCTTTTATGGCGTTCAGCTTGGCCACTTCAACATCTTCGGAAGGCATACCCATTCGCACGGCTTTGGTGAGGGGGTTTTTCGCCTGTGCTTCCAGTGTGGGCATCTTGCCGTGCCAGAGTTGGGCGTGGCCGTAGAGCCGGTTCACGACGGTCATGCTGTTGCGGGAGGAGAGCTGATTGCCAATCCCCATTGAGAGCTTTGTTCCATCGGTCCAGGCCAGCTCCGGTTTGTGGCAGCTCGCGCAGGAAATCGTGTTATCGCGGGACAGGCGTGGATCGAAGAACAACAGCTTTCCAAGTTCCACCTTCTCGACCGTGAGCGGGTTGTCCTCCGGGACGTATTGCGTGATTTCATCCTCCAGGCCAAACGGGACTTTCAACTGATAGGGGGTGTTGACGGCTTTGCATGACCCATTCGGTTGTCCATTCGCGGCGAGAGTTTCCGTGTCTCCAGGAAGAGAAAGGGCTGTCACCTGTATGAGCCCCAACATCAAGATCCCAGTCCATCGCAGAAGATTGTTGGGAAACGTTTTCAGCATGAACATTCTCCTCGTTCCCGAAGCATTCATAGTCGGGCTGTCCTCTCTGAAAACGGATGCCGGTTGCCTTTCCCAGTCAGCGCTATTCCTTGGGCCAGTAATCCCGACGAAATTCCTTCAGCACCCCATCAGGCGTGAAAGTCAGGATCTTATTCCATCCCTGTCTGCCGCCATATCCGCGGAATTCCCAGGTCCAGGTTGATTCGCCGTTCGCGGTTGTCGTTCGTTTCGCCGGGTTTCCCCACTCGCTGAGATAATAGTCCTTGGTCTTCACACCGATCTGCTGCTGCATCTGCTCATCGATCTTTTCCCAGCGTTGTTCCAAAGTCGGAAAGCATCCCGCCAGAAACAGCACGATCCCCGCGATGACACAAGACCTCCATCCCAATCCGGTCATCGGATGTTCCTTTCTTCCACACTCCTTCAGAGCGGCCTATGTGGAGTTCGTCAGTGGATATGATGGCAGGCTACTTCGGGGAAAAGTTACGTGTCAACCCAGGTTTTTCCAAGGAGGAATTGAAGAAGATGAGATGGGAACTATTTAAGGGATAAGATGTGTATACCTATTTCAGCCACGATGCCGAAGTCTATGCGGTGGCGAAGGGCTGGACATTGGCCGCGCTGGTGCGAAGGCGTCGAGGGGAGTGATGCGAGTCATGGCGAAGGTCATCCTGTTGGTCCTGTTGCTGGTGGGATTGCCGATGCTGGGCATTGTCATCGCCGGGCAACCGCTTGATCGCTATCTGGAGTTCCCACCGCGTACCCGCTACGTCCAACATGCGCCATTCTCCTGGACGGTGTTTGCCGCCCTCGCGCTCTGTATTGTGGCCTCGATCGTCCCTTTTGTCGTTCGCTTGGTGACGTCATGTCTCACCCCTGGCGCTTCCCGTAATTCCTCTAGCGATCCCCTTCGCCATCAGCTCATAGAGAAGGGCTCCAAATTTCAAGAAAGACGCCTGACGTCTCATGGGTTCCCATGGTGGGGATGGATTGGTGCCGCTCTGATTGCCCTGTCCTGGGTGCTGGCTTGGAATCGTTTTACATGGTTCGAGCCGCTTCAGCCATTTACGTTCACTCCTCTGTGGCTGGGGTACATCCTGGTCATCAACGGCTGGACCTTCAGCCGTACGGGACGCTGCATGATGCGTAGACCGGCCTGGCGAATTCTTCTGGTTGTTTCCTCTTAGCTCCGCGTTCTGGTGGTTCTTCGAATATCTGAACCGCTTCGTGCAGAACTGGTATTACGTGGGAGTTCAAGAGTTCACTCCGTTGGAATATGTCCTGCACGCAACGGTACCGTTCTCCACTGTGCTTCCAGCTGTGCTTGGCACAACCGAGCTGTTGGCGTCGTATCCCCTGATAAGCGCAGGATTGAAACAGTTCCACCCGATTCGGAGAACGAACGTGAAGACTGTTGGGTGGGGAGTCCTCTTGCTTGCCAGTGCCGGACTGACTAGTATCGGAATCTGGCCGAGCTATCTGTTTCCTCTCGTCTGGGTGGCGCCGCTGTTGCTGATCGCGTCACTGCAGGCGGTCGCAGGTGAGGAGACGATGTTCTCATGCATCGCGCGAGGAGACTGGAGACCCCTGTGGCTGTCGGCCCTGGCGGCACTGGTCTGTGGGTTCTTTTGGGAGATGTGGAACTACAAGAGCCTGTCGCATTGGGAATATGCCGTACCCTTCGTCCACCAGTTCAAGATTTTCGAGATGCCGCTCCTCGGTTACGCCGGCTATCTCCCGTTTGGGCTTGAATGTATGGCAGTGACGCAACTGTTCTTTCCCGAATGTTGCCGGAATATTCTTATGGACCCCTCGCACAGTGCGTAAAAGGATGTGAAAGGAGGGCTACCGCATGGTTAGGATTGTCGTTGGGATTGGGTGTGTGATGATGGGAATTCTCTTGGGCATCGCCCAAGGTGGGACGCAGGTGGAGGTGGATTCTGCATTGGCACCGCACAGTTTCTTGAGTGGAAAAGATTGGCGAGGATTAGGCAAAGGAGAGCAACAGGCCTATGCCGTCGGGGTCGTTGACGGGCTCGATCTTGCCTTTGCCTATGGGAAACAGGGGAAGAACCTTGCCTGGATCAATCCCTGCGTGACAGGCATGTCCTCGGATCAAGTCCGCGCCATGCTCCTGGCGGAAATTGACGCGAACCCAGGAGAGTGGAATCTCCTCACGGTTCATCAGTCGATGTATCGTGCGCTGCGGAAGGCTTGCCGACAGAATCCAGGAAACATCAAATAGGCGGCATTGCCTCGTTCCGATCGGCTTTCTGGATCAGATGCATTGGTTGTTGGGGAAACGCGGTGTCGGCGGCCTGTCCAGAGCACGAAAGGTAGGACTCATCGCGCCAGAAGAATGAACAATGCTGTGCAGAGGGACATGATGGACAAGACCGTTGCTGTGATGCAGAGGAACAGGATTCGTTGATGCCTTCTTTCCGCGATTGAAGCGCCCTCCTCCAAAGCCGTTACGGCTTTTTGAATCTGCGCCGCCAACTCCTTGATGTGCGCATCGTTCTCGAATGCCGCTGTCTGAAGCTCCGTGACCTGTTGTTGTAGCAAGATTGCCTGATTGGCGACCGCATCAGTGCTTTTCTTGGTAAAAACCGGCGTCGCCGCGGAGATAATATTTCCGATATGCGGGAGAACGGCCTTCAGTACGGGGATGAACCAGGCTGGCATGGATGAGTCCTAACTAATGAGTCCGTCGCGGATCAGTTCCGCAACAGAGCAAGATAACCCGGCAACCGATCGGGGCAGCCTTGTGCAAAATCATTTCCATCAAGAAGTGTGCGTCCATTCCATCCCTCAAAGACTTGGAGGCGAAGACCTTTCAGCCTTTATAGTAGCCGGGACAACCTCATGTGCCGTATTGCCAGAACTGTTCCGTTTCTGTCGGCGCCGGTCCAGCCACCAGGCCAGGAGGGAAAACAGAACAAAGGAGCCTGGAGCCAGAAAGACGAGGAGGTAGGGACTGAGGGAAGTCAGGCTGCGCAGATGGCAACGAAGCTGAGCCCGCTCGTCGGGCGTCCATTTGTTGCCATTGCGTTGCTTCATCAGCAACGGCAACAATCCCTGAATTCCGAGCATCTCAGCCCGAATCCGATCTCCCTCTCGCCTGAGGGGAGCATGAAGGCATGAGAAGAGTTTCACGAGAATCCTTTCCTACGGCACGGCGGGTACCTCTACCCCTGAAGAGAAACCAGGGGATATTCTACTGTTTCAGGTCGGTCCGGTCCATGCTTTCGTCACGCATCGGAGAACGTCGCTGCGGATGGGAGACATATCGAACAAGAGGCTGGATCTGGTTTCGCAAGATTGTGTCCAGCCTGGTCCGTTGTTTCATTTCGCTCGCCTTCAAAATCGCGTTCAAGTCCCTCACGTCGCATCTCGATTTACCCAGTCCTTCGGCGTATTCTTTCTGCTGGGGTTCAATGAGAATAAACGCTACGGTGAAAATCTACTCTGGAGGCAAACATGACAGTCTTGGAACGGATTCTCAGCGGGGAATTTGTCAATCCTGACACACTGTTCGGAGTAGTCTTTTATGCGCTGCTGTTCCTGGGGCTGGTGTGGTTGAGCGTCCGCTCGCTGCGTCTCACATTGGAGCGGACGGAAGGTCATTTTCTGGACCACACGACGTCGAAGTTTTTGCATCGCATGGGAAACGCGCTCATTTGGGCGATTGCCCTGATTCTGTATGCGCACCTGATTCCTGAACTCCGCTCACTTGGGACTGCGTTGCTCACGGGTGTGAGCGTGGCTTCGATTCTTATTGGCTTAGCGGCCCAGAGTACGCTCGGCAATCTGATTGCGGGGTTGTCTTTATTGTTGTATCGACCGTTCCAAATCGGGGACTGGGTTCAACTGACAGTTCCGGCTGGCGTTCAAACCGGCAGGATAGAAGACCTCACCCTTGGGTATACCGTTATCAAGACCCCGGAGAACCACGAAATCGTCGTTCCCAACAGTGTCATGGCAAACCAGGCCATCATCAAGTCGGCAGAGTCTATCGCTGTGTGAAGATGGAGGTGGGTGAGGAAGGAGCGGCTCGTCGCGCACCGCGAAATGATTTCGGGGACCGACCATTTGTGATGCGGTCACATGTTTTCGAGAAAGCAGTCTACTTCACCGCCATCCCAATGCTGAAGGACTCTTTGACGGTCAAATCGAAGTTCGAATACATCGCATATGGTGGTACGTTGCTGTGTACTATATCGCTTAAACCGGTAGAGCCACATTGATTCATCTGTGTCCAGCGGCCGCTTCTCCATGGGTGGTCCCCACTTCTGCATAATCTCCTCTTGAGTCGCTCGTCCCCTGACTTCATCCAGATATTGGTCTCTATAGTAAGCACAGCCGATTACTAGAACCGTGAGACAGGCTAGCGTCCACACTCGCGTCATGATTATTCTCGTCCTTAGGGTTGGTCCATGCTCAAAGTTTGAACCGTCCTGCGGGAATTCTATCAGCTCAGGGTTTGGCTGGGTCACTCACTATCGATGCAAGTGCCACCAGAATGCACCGGCCAATGCTCCGATGGCCAGCAGAAAGACGGCAAGTTTGAAGAATATTTTCCCTGTCCTGAATACCAGGGTGAGTAAGACGATTCCGGCCAACGCCAGCACAGCGGTCGGCAGGTCGTAGGCCGTAAGGGTGTCTAGATTCATCATCGTTCAGGCCCTGGTTCAGTTCCCGGCGGACCGGGCGTCAACATATCAACGAGCGCCTCCGGCTTGCAAGGCGGTTTTGTTGTCTTCTCGTCCACAGACGTTTGAGATCATGAAAGTTCCGATCGCGAAAGGAACGATTAGCAACGTGCCACGGTGGTGATTTCGTTCGGTCCGCGTATTCGCGTGGCGTTGGCTAGTTTACAGAAGTTGGTATTCGGTATATGTTTTAACCCTGCTGATTCTGCGCGGGTCTTCATGGTGAGAGGGAGAGACAAGATGAACATCAGATGCTTGATCGCCTGGTTGGCGCTGGGGCTGTTCGCCTCCGGAGGCTGTGTGGGGCCGAAGGTGCAGACAGATTTCGATCCGTCAGCCGAGTTCTCTGCGTTTCACACGTTTGCTTTCACGGGGGTGACGGACAGAGACCAGGGTGGCGTGTTGGACAATTCCCTCTTGCGGAAGCGGATCGAAGAGATGGTCGGCCAACAACTGACCGCCAAGGGCCTCCGGCAAGTCGGCTTGGAAGACCATTCCGATCTGCTGGTACACTTTTGGGTCGGGGTGAAGGATAAGCAACAAGTTGAAAGTACTGGCGTCAGGGGAGGGGGCTATGGCGGTGGCTATGGGTGGCGTACCGGCTATTATGGTGGGACCGTCACCACCTTCCAGTATCAAGAAGGCACCTTAATCGTGGATCTGGCTGAATCCTCAAAAAAGGAGTTGGTGTGGCGGGCCACGATTGTGGGAACGTTGGCCGACAGCTCGGAGAAAAATGTTGAAATTGCCAAGGCGGGAATCGCCAAGGCCTTCGAAGACTATCCCCCGGCCAAAAAGAAGTGAGCGGAGCGTTCACCTCGGTCGCCAGAGGATAAGCTGCCCTCGCCGTGCTAGCTAGCACGGGCATCAAGCAAGACCCAAATACCAATAGCGATAAAGCCAGCCCCCGCAACGAGTTTCAGGACCCGCGGCGAGACGTAGAGAGAGAGTTGTCCACCGACCAGAACGGCCAGCAGGCTGGAAAGCACAAGCGCCGCGGAAGATGCGGCAAACACGCCGAACTTGCTGACATGCTGATCAGCCGCGAATAAGAGCGTGGCGAGCTGTGTCTTGTCTCCCAGTTCAGCGAAAAACACAGTTACAAAAATGGGCCACAATGTCAGCATCGAGGGACTCCTTTGGAGAGGGTGAATCAGAGCCATTCTACTTTTTCAAATCGACCCGGTCTATCGTTGTGTGAGGGAAGGGGATGGCGATTCTGAGGCGGTTGTGTGCTCCCACCGATCCAATCTGAGGTGCAACGTCAAGCCATGACCCTTCGCGGGGTTTTGTGGCGGACAGATTTGCTGCGGGCTGATTTCGATTGGCTGCGGAATCGGGCTGGCGGGCTGCCGAACTCACGTTTGAAGCGTCGGATCCGGAGATCGCCGAAGCCGTTCTCGTCGCTGCGGCGTTGCGCGCGGGTGGGGCGATCACCCACGGCACACATGCCATGAAGGGAACCTGAGGGGCATTCTCGAATGAGGCTGAGAAAACGGGACGGCGCACAGCCCGGGTATGCTGCAGGCCTCATAATGCACGTTCGCCTGTTGTTACAAGGCGCTGAGGAACGCCGCCAGGTCAGCCTTTTCCCGCTCAGTGAGCCCCATGTCAAAACGGACGTCATAGAACTCGATGACGTCCGTCAACTCCGCCGCCGAGGCGTTGTGAAAGTATGGCGCCCGCGCGGAGAGTCCCCGCAGGACCGCTCCTTTAAATTTCCCGATATCCACCCATTTTCCCGTTACTAACGCCCGTCCGGGATCGGTGGTGGAGATTTCCTTGGTCGGATCTGCTTTCTGACGCAGCGTAATGACAGGCAAGTAGTCTACTTTCAAAGGACTCGTAGGATCAGCGACGCCGATGTTCAGCGGCGCTGAGACGGAGTGGTTGCCGACATTGGGCGTGTCGTGGCATGTGCCGCACGTCCCCTGAATAACCGGTTGGCCAGTGGCATCGTTGAGTCCGCCGACGCCGGTGATGTTGATAGGGCGTGAGTTGAACAGCGTCTGCCCGCGCAGAATACTGGCGCGACGGGCGGCGCGGCCGCCATTACGATCATCATCGGATTGTGCGTGGTCGGCCCATGAGGGAGTGAACAACGTAAAGATAACCGGGTTGAACGGCGTCTTGAAGGGGTTCTGGCCCAGCGGATCATTGACCCCTACAAAGAATGGCTGGGTGAAGAGTGGGACCGGCCCTCCGGTCGCGCCGTGGGTGTCGAGTCGTCCCACACCAAAATCGATGGCCTGCGCGGTCGAAAGCCCCATTTCAAACGCCACGATCTGTTGCTGCTGCTGTACCGTAGGTGGTGTCGTGGCTTGCGCGTGTCCCAGGGTGGCGTCGACTGATTGATGTGCCAGGTCGAACAACAAATCGCTCGGGTTCGTCGCGAAGGCAATCGGTTTCGTGCCGGTCTGCGCAGAGGATTCGCGCCCATCCCACATGACTGTGCTGAGAAACCGGAGATTGGTTGAAGGGAGCGGGCGTCGATACATGGACAGAGTTGAGGTTTCATTGCAACCGTAGGGGTTGCTGACGCTGGCCACTTCAAACTCGGCTCCGTCAGGAAGAGCCAGGGCGATGCGGATCAGGCCGCGGCTGATCAGCAGGCTATAGGCATGGCGGCGGCCTTCCAATGTCGAAGTGTCGATGTTGTGATCACAATTGGAGCCATCATTGGTACGAAAGATCGGGTCCAGGCCCCGCGTCTCCTGAAACCGTTCGGCGACATGCGTGGCCGAGACGGACCACGCGTCACTTGGCTGGTGGCAGGTGGCACAGCTACGCCCGTTGGTACCGAGACTCTGGAAAAATGGACCGGTGAGATTGAGCCTTCCGCTCGAGCTGAAGGTCTCGAGGATTCCATGAAGGTTGGGAAACGGAAAGAGATTCGGGAGAAATGTAGGAGTGCCGTTCTCGGCCGCCACTGCAGTCACGACACCAAACAGGAGGGTACCCAGCAACCAGGTGCGAGACTTCAACATGACTGGCCTCCGATCGCAATGGCAGGAAAATTTCGCCGGATAATAGAAGCTGGTCGTTCAGATGTAAAGCTGTAGGAACTACGTAGAGGCGCAGCTATTGCGGAGGGACCGAGACATTCTAGATTGTCGGCCACGTGCTCCTTCGACCGTTTCTTGTGTGACTATGAAAAAAACCGAGAATATTCTATGTTTTTCGGAGCGGGCCTAGTCTAGGCCGGGCCGATCATGTTGGCCAGAGCTTCGATTGACCACGGTATCGAGTGGGGGTAACATAAATTTTTACCGTTCCGATCACGTCCCTGCTGAAGGAGGTTCTCATGGAGAATCAAGTCGAGGATCAGCCGGTTCTCAATCACATTCAACACCTTGTTGAAGAAGAACACCGATTGTACCTGCAAGGAGAACTTCCCCAAGCCGACCTTACTCGGCTCGAGAAAGTGAAGATTGAGTTGGATCAATGCTGGGACCTCTTGCGCCAGCGACGTGCTCTTCGCGACTTCGGGCTCGATCCGAACAAAGCGGAAGTTCGCCCGCCGCAGGTTGTCGAGAACTATGAGCAGTAGGGGTGCATCAACAGGCAGGCGGGCTCCATCGCAGTTTCGGCCACCTGCTTTTCCTGGGCAGCCGTCATCGCGTTTTCCTACCCGGCCGTGGCGGTTGCAATCGCGCCGTGTCCTCTCCTATATATTTGGAATGTCCGTTTTCCCTGTCATCTGCCCAAGAGCCACTACGACTTCTAGTAGAATAGGGTCCAGGATTTTGCACATATACTGGAACGAGACATGGCGCAGATTCTCATCGGAACATCAGGCTGGGCCTATTCGAACTGGAAAGGCACCTTCTATCCAGAGAAGTTGCCGAGCGCTCGATTGTTGGAGTTTTACACGAAGCGGTTTCCCACCACCGAAGTCAACTATTCCTTCTATCATCTCCCTAGACCAGCGACCTATGAAAAATGGGCAGCACAGGCGTCGGAAGGTTTCATGTTCGCAGTCAAGGCTAGCCGACTCATCACGCATACCAAGCGGCTGACGGGTGTCGAAGAGGCTTGGCGTGTATTTCTGCAGAATGCGCAATCGCTTGGGACACATCTTGGTCCAATTCTTTTCCAGTTCCCTGCGTCCTTTCGTCGCGATCTTACCCGCCTGGCCGAATTCCTGAAGATGGCGCGAACGGTCGCTTCGGACGCCGACCGCCTTCGGTTGGTGTTCGAGTTCCGCCATGAGTCCTGGTTCTCGGATGAGGTCTATAAGCTCTTGAGCAATTATGGCGCTGCCTTGTGCATCGCCGACTCGCCCCAGTATCCGCGCAGGGCGGTCACCACAGCCGACTTTGTGTATTTTCGTTTTCACGGACGCACTCGGCTCTTCGCATCTGACTATTCGAAAGCGGAACTGGCAGAAGAAGCGAAGAAGATGAGACGGCTTCCTAAAGGAGGGACAGGATGTGTATGTCGTATTTCAACAACGATGCTGAAGGCCATGCGGTCGAGAATGCCCGGACGTTGACCGCAATGGTAAGAGGACATGGGAGGGGAACATGACATTTCTGCCAAGACATGAGTTGTCTCGGATTAAGGGCAGGACCCGTCGCATTGACGGCTACAACTACTTCTCGGAAAAATCCTCTCTTAATTCACGAATGGTTCCCGGCACATTTTCATTTCCGGCACTAGCTCATGACCACAGTTTGTTTGATGGTAAATGTCCCCACACCCCTCGTAACTTTCACTTGCCCTGTCCGGTTCAAGCGAGCCACTTCGAGATAGAGCTCGTTCCAGGTGAATTCCGGGTAGCGAGCCACCAAGGTCTCGAACTCACATTCAGGGGAGCATTGGAAGAATTCGAGGAGTCGGTCGGTAATGGGCTTCTGCTGTGACATCAAGATTCCTCCTTGCGAGTATCATCGCGGACGCCGGCGTTAGAGCGGCGGAGACCGGGGAATCAGTCGCGTTAGAACGGACCGGGAAGCGCGAGGGATAAGACAGTCAGCGAAGCAGAACGTCGTGCCTTCATACTGTGCCCGCAGATGGGCGAGGTCAAGGGATATATTTTGCATGTTCCCACGGACCGTGATGCGACGTACACTTGGATGAGAGACCGCCTTGACAAAAATACGCCAGTTCGTTTTTATTTGTCGGCACTGCCGAGGGTTAGTGGGGCAGCGATACAAAGGAGTGGCTCATGTTCACGGCGCTGTGGATCTCATGTAAATGGCGCGATATTCAAAGCCTCATGGCGAGACGATATGCCCCAAAGACAGTCGCGAGGATACCCATTTATCTTGCTCTCCTGATAGGGGCGGTGGGCGTCGGATCTCTGTATGCCGGAGAAGAAGTCATCATCCTGGGCAAAGGTAAGACACAGACTCTTGCGGAATGGGACAAGCCGGTCCACTTTGGGAAGGGCAATTGGAAAGTTGTGGATGATGCAGAACATCAGGCCATCAAGTTACGGACCGAATCGTCTTCGTTTGCCTTGGAGAAAACCATCACTGTGGATTTGAGACAGACGCCATATCTCGAATGGGAGTGGAAAGTGACTGTCCCGCCGACCGGAGGAGATTTTTCTTCCCCCGACACAGATGACCAGGCCGCTCAGTTGCTCGTCGTCTTTCCCAAGACGTTCTTTGAGCGTCGGAAAGTCATCAGCTACATCTGGGACCCGACTGCGGCAAAAGGGACGATCGCGGCCGCCGCTGGTCCGATTTACCTGAATGTGAAGGCCATTGTGGTCGAATCAGGAGACGGTCAGATCGGCCACTGGTTAACCGAAAAGCGCAATGTCGTCGAAGATTTTCGGACGCTCTTTGGGGAAATACCTGAACGCGCTGTCGCCATCCGTATGCAGATCAACAGTCAGCATACAAAATCAGTTGCCGAAGTGTTCTGGAGGACGATACGGTTCACTGCAGAGTGAAATCCGGCCATGCACGAACGTCGCAATATATCCGCCCACTCGAATCCCGCGATCATGAGATTCCTTCTGGCGAGTTACCCGCCGCAAGACCGGGGATTGCGAGACTCACTTTCAATCTTTGTCGGCTATCCCGCCTTGTTCGGCTCACTGCGGACTGAGATCATAGGCTCTGTGAGCTGCAACTTATAGCGCCAATAGCGGAGGCCGAGTCTCGAAGGAAGTTCACTTTCGCGACGAAACCCCAGCGACTCGTAGAGTTGTTGCGCGGCGGTCATCAGCTCGCTCGTGAAGAGACCGATCACCTTGGCAGAATCGTTCCGCGCACACTGAATGCATGCGGATACGAGTGTCCGAGCGAGACCACGGCCGCGATGAGTTGGAGCAACTGCAAGAAGAAGAATGGCCGCCCAGTCCAGCGGGAATATCTCGGGATTACCCTTTGCCAGCCGGGCAATATCCGACCGAACCCACGACGGCCCCTCGATCTCGCATCACAAGGAACCGTGCCGATCGTGCACGGGTGTCAACGGCGCGCAGACTTGCCTCCATGCTGCGCCAGTTGTCAGGACTCATATGGTCGGCGAACTCCCGATACGCCTCGACATTGAGGACGGCGATCGAGTCGAAGTCACTGGTATGTGCCGAGACTGACCATGTGTCACTCTCATGCAATCGAATTATAAGGTCTGCTGTAGCCTACCGTGCAGCATGCGGTGCTACTGTCGCAGCAAGTCTACTGCAAAGTTGCAGACCTATCTATTGTTCCGAAAACGATAGGGAGGAGCGCCTGAGCGAAAGTGAATTTGTGAGAGGGATTTGCCCAATCTCTTTTTTCTCGGCACTATGCTTGTAGTCGGCTCCAGTGAGGGTCAGGAGGGATCTTTATGGCGTGAGAACCATGCGGGCAGGCTTCCAACCAGCGCCCCTGCCGACGAACAGAGTGCTCCGAGCAGCGCGGCAATGATGAACTCAAATGGCCACAGATTGTGCGAGGTGGGGTCTTTGGTCGTGTCAACAGCGATTCGTGCGAGTATCGGACCAGGCACGGCAGCCCCTACGACAAGAATCACTGCCAGGAGGCGGGCTTTACCGAATGCGCGCGTGGCGGCGGCCAAAAGCCCAACTACCAGCAGACCCGTCCCATATAATGTGTTCGGTAGCGCCACTTTCGCGTAGGGAACCTGCCAATAGGGAATACCCACGGCAAAGAAGCCGGCCACGAAGGCGGCGGCCAGCCAAAACACTGCAATCGGCTGCATGTTATTGCGCACGCTTGCTTCCAAAGAATGCGCCGATCCGGGCCGTCATGATGGATGGTACGGAGAGCACCCCGAACACCACCAAGCCAAGCGGCAAGAGGTTACCCGGACCTTGGGTGAACAGCATCCAGGAAAACTGGCCGACAAGAGGAGCGACTCCCCATCGCCACGGCCGGTTCGCCTCAACATAGCCAAGTGCGGCGGACATGACGCAGACGACCGGAGTTCCAATGAGAAAATACCACTGAGAATCCCATGCCTCTCTCCTGCCGGAGACCATGGATATGACCACCCACACTACGATTCCAGTCACGACGGCCAACCCGTAAAACCAATAATCCTTCTTCATGGGCAATCCCTCGTCATATCTCCCGCGCCGTTAGACTACGCAGGCGCGGGCCAATCTTGAAGGTGTGCTGAGGCAAGTCTACCACTTCGGAAGCGATGGGGAGTGTTGTGAGAGGTGAGGGCGGCTCAGAGACAGTCTATTTGTTGCGCGGGTCTACCTTGTCCATCCCGTTCATTGAGCCAGACACAGTAGATAGACCAAATAGAGCATAGGTGCTATTTACCGTCCGTTGTAGGGCGGCTTGGTGTACGATTGCCCAAAGGATTGGTTAGTCGGTGCCAGAGGGTCTCCATAGCTTTCTAGGGCCCTATTACGCTTTTCCCGTTCTGCTCGTTCCTTATCTTCCTGCTCGTTACTTTCCTTGAGATACTCTTCAGCGCTCCGGTAACCTGTGAATCCAGTCGAATTCCTAAGGGCTTGCTGTGAAGTCCCATTGGGATCATTGGGATTTGTATTCATATGTTGGGCCTGCGCCGAAAAGGCGACGAGCGCAAAGGCCAATGAGAGAAGGGATGTAAGGACTCGATTGAATGGTCTCATGGTGGGAATCCTTTGCCCTTTACAGGGTACTATCAAGAATAGTCACGAACCGGGAGAGATCAAGTGACGAGCATTCTAGGGAAGACCAACCCTATTTGAAAAGCGTTTCAGTACTTCGTCAGTCCAGCTGTCACTATCTATCGTTCGTACTGGTAATACGGCGATTTCGGGTACAGCCGCCCGAAATAGGATTCCTCAACCTTTTCAGGAAGGTTTCCGTAGTTGCCGAAGGCTCGAAGCTGCTTCTCTCGCGCGGCTCGCTCCTGTTCTTCTTCCTCTGCCTTTTGATTGAGGAAGTCTTGGACCTCGTGGGCAGTTGTCCCACTGTAACTCCGGGTGAGAGGTTCTACCTGTGATAAACGGCCATTAGGATACGAGTTCATTTCTTTAGTCTGAGCCTGGGCCGGCAGGTATGAGAAGACGGCAACCGCAAGGGCGAGTAAAGGAAGGGCGGGGGGGAGTCGATTCAATCGTCTCATAAGAGAACCCCGTTCTCCTCTGTGGGTGACATCTATGATTAACGAATAACCCGAGGGAATTCAAGTGCCGCGATCAAGTGTTGGAGGGACTGGTGCTAACCAGGTGTTATGGCAGGGCTATCTGTGCTGTTTCAATTGTGAATCGGCCTGTCACGTGTCGCGAAATGATTCCTGGACCATCCACATGTCTTTCAGCTAACGATGCCGTCGAAGTACTCTACGTCAATGTGTTCGAGGAGAGCGCGAATCCGGGGGAAATAGCGAGCGCTATGAGCGGATGTGTGATGCAAGTCGAGCGCGGCTTGGTCGGCATACTGTTCATGCACGATATAGGCGCGAGGAGACTCGCGAGACTTCAACAGCGAGTACAGAAGGCAGTCAGGCTCGTGCAGGCGCATCTCGTTGCGGAGTTCAGCGAACAACACCTCGAACTCACGTTCACGTCCTTGCATGACCGTCAGTACTTTCAATCCGCCAACCATGGTGCCTCCAAAGATATGAAATTATCCTGCCCTCTGAATGGAATAGACCAAACGAACTAGACAGACCAAATGGGCCAGAGGAATCAGATCTCCATCGCGCGTCACGATGCTGGCCTGAAACTTTTCTGCTTCTTCATCCTATAAGGCTGCGATAAGTACCAAGCATACAGCAGCGACAGAAGCACAAAGTTGGGAATGAGAATGGTTGGGGTCGACCATTGCCAGCCGTCGAACTTCCAATCGAAAAAAGGCCAGAAGATCGGAGTCGGGAAGAACTTATACGAATGCGTGGGCACGTCAACCAGGACGTGTAGGCCCCAGGCCGAGAATTCCCAGAGCGGCCGTTTCAGGAGGAACCAAATCAAGAGAAACACGATGAGAAATACAATGAGACTATGCGTGACATTGTACAGATGAGGCACATAGTGCGGAATCGAGGATTCCGGGGGCGTTCCATGACTGAAATCGGGTGTCTCTGAAAACCCGAGCACGGCTGCCGCCCACAGAATCCCAAACGAGAAGAGATCCGGAGCCATGCCGAACACGAATGCAAGCCAAAAACTCGATCGACTCTTTCGACCGAACGCAATCGCGCCCCAGAGACCGTGGGAAACAATATCCATCTGTTTCTATCCAGTTGAATGGCTCAGTCACTACACCTCTTGTTCTCATTTAATTCTTATGGCCATAATTGTTGCAAGTTCAAAATCGCAGAAGTGGATTCTTTCGATAGCCTCTGGGACGTGCGCAAGTGCAATATTTCAGGAAGTGGAAACCACCGCTACTGGCCATCTGGGGAAAGCACGATCCCTATTTCATGCCCGCAGGCGCGGAGGCGTTTCGGCGCGACAACCCGAACGCGACGGTCCAATTGCTCGATACGGGGCACTTCGCGTTGGAAACGCACCTCGAGAAAATCGCCTCCGCTATGAGGCAGTTTTTTGCGAACATCTGAACTCGCAAGCTGAAGGACACAAAATATGAATGTGATGGGGGAGGTCGTGCGATTGCCATAATCGAGTCATGCTGTCCTGCGAAGGGAGGTTGTGATGAACGAAGAGGCACAGAATATGAACAGACGAACATTTTTGCGGCAAAGTATGTCGTTCATGGCGGTGGGAGCCGCCGCGCTTGCCGTGCCTCCTGTCCATGCGGAGGGGTCTGAGTCGGCGGTGGACCCGATGCGCGTGCCGGGTGCGCTGCCTCGTCCGTATGGAGATCGGTCCCCGTTTGAAACACAGCAGCGATTGGGCGCCGGAGGTCCCGGATCGCCCCATGGCTGGGGTGCGAACGCCCCGAATAACATCAACTCCACCACGCCGCTTCAGAACCTGCATGGGATTGTCACGCCATCCTCGCTGCACTTCGAACGACACCATAACGGCGTTCCCGCCATTGATCCGGCCCGCCATCGTTTGCTGATTCATGGTCTCGTCGACCGGCCGATGGTCTTCACTCTGGGCGACCTGGAACGCGTTCCCGCCGTCTCACGGCTCGCGTTTCTCGAATGCTCCGGGAACTCATGGGATTGCTGGTTCGACAAGGCCGCCGACTTTTCCGTCCAAGAACTCCATGGGTTGACCAGCACAAGCGAATGGACAGGAGTCAAACTGTCGACCTTGCTGGAGACGGTCGGCGTGCAACGTGGTGCGAGCTGGATGTTGGCGGAGGGAAGCGACGCTGCGGGTTTGGACCGAAGTGTGCCGTTGACCGACGAAGTCTTGAACGAGGCGATGATCTGTTACGGACAGAACGGGGAAGCGCTGAGACCGGAACAAGGCTATCCGTTGAGGCTCTTGATTCCCGGGTATGAAGGCAACATCAATGTGAAGTGGCTTCGGCGGCTGAAGGTTGGCACTGCTCCGTTTATGACGCGCTGGGAGACGGCCAAATATACGGATCTCATGCCGGACGGCAAGGCCTATCAATTCAGTCTCGTGATGGAGGCCAAATCCGTGATTACGTCTCCCTCAGGCCGACAGCAGATTCACCCCGGCTTTCACGAGATACGCGGGCTGGCGTGGAGCGGCCGCGGGCGCGTGACGAAAGCCGAGGTCAGCGTGGACGGCGGGCGCTCCTGGCAGCCGGCCCAACTGCAGGAACCCATCCTACCGAGATGCCATACGCGTTTCAGATTGCCGTGGAGATGGAACGGGCAAGAAGCGGTCTTGCAATCCCGTTGCATCGACGAGACAGGCTATGTCCAACCGACGCGTCAGGATCTCGTGAAGGTCCGGGGAACCAGTTCGGTCTATCACTATAACGGCATTCAGAGCTGGAGGGTGGAACGCGATGGACAAGTACGGAACATCTATGCATAAGCCAGTCATGGTGGTCATCGGCGCGCTTGCGATCGCTCTGAGCGGTGTGTGGACAGGATGGGCAGCGGAAGAAGATGGCTATGGTGTGGGCAGGCCGGCCACCGATGAAGAGATTCGCGCCTGGAACATGGACGTGAATTCGACCGGGGAAGGACTACCACCGGGACGAGGGACGGTGAAACAGGGCGCGCAAGTATTTGCGGCCAAATGCGCCATGTGCCATGGGCCGACAGGCACGGAAGGTCCGAAGGACAGACTCGTCGGCGGTCAGAATACGTTGACGGCCACGAAGCCGATCAGGACGATCGGCAGTTACTGGCCTTATGCGACCACGCTCTACGACTACATACACCGAGCCATGCCGTTTATCGCGCCGCAGTCTCTCACCCCGGATGAGACTTACTCGGTCATTGCGTGGCTTCTCTTCCAGAATAAGATCATCGCAGAAGACGTGACGATCGATGCGCAGACGTTACCGAAAGTAGAAATGCCGAATCGGAACGGGTTTATTTTGGACCCGCGTCCAGATGTGCGCTAGCGTGTAGTAGCGTCACTTGGGCTTTCGACAGCCCGCTTGCTCGTCCCAGGTGTAGCCATTCTCAAGAGGACAGATCGCATGTGAGATGGCATGACGAGTCAGCTCAGTAAGTCCCTCATCTGGATTTGTGACTGGTGTGGGATAGGTGGCCGTACCATTCCATCGGACCTCGCCAGTTTCGACACTGACATTCCTGACTGAGACGCTAAGCTGATAGACCGTCTCTGCTTTGGTATTTCCGCCATAACTATCCACTGTTCTCTGGACTTCTTTCGAGTGTACCGTTGCGTCGGCGAGAACGATTTGGTCGGCTCCGAGCAGCTGCCCTACCTTGAGCAAGTCCGCTTGATCGTCGGAGGTGTTGGTCAGACGAATCTTTTGCTCATTCAAGATGTCCTTGAGACGGGTGCGTTCAACTACTTGCACCTTCATGTCCTGCATCGCCTGGGTTGCCGTATCCACAACCACGGGATGATTTCCCCACACGACGGCTCTCGCAGGTGTATCGGGATTGACTGGTTCGATTTTGGCATGGGAGCCTGTGGAGACCGGATAGACATTCGTGCAGCCGGTAGAAACCATGACGGCCAGTGACAACGTGAGGGTCGTAGCCAGACGAATCAACATAGTCAGGTCTCCTTCTACAGAGGTAGATCATTGGCTGAAAAAACCCTCAAAGACTGACACACAGAGACATTCTACTTTTTCAAGCTGGCTGGGTCTATCGTTGTGAGGGGAAGGGAAGGCGATTCAAAGACAGTCTATTTTACAACCGCGATAGCGGGCGGATGCATGACGACAATCAGACGTAATGATGTTGCGGGAGAAAATCGATAATCGGCTTCCCATCGATTCCGGAAAGCGCAACCCCCAAGCGTGCGGCCAACGTCGGAGCGAGATCGACCAATGCCATGTCACCTTCGAGTGCCTGGGGCGTCAGATCAGTGCTCCTCGCTAGGACGAGACCCTTCGGCCGGTGATCCCCCGTGCGGGGGTTGAGGGACTCTACTCGAATCTCACCAACGCGTTGCGAGCGAACCGCCGGAATAGGAGCGTCGTGGTTCCACTCGACCATGAGATCCGGAAACTGATTCCGAAACGGTCCTGGAAAAAGACGATCGCCGCGGAGAACCCGCGTCACCACTGGCGCGCCGGTCGCCGTGTTTACGAGTGAGAGGAGTTCTCGTTCGAGCCACTCACATAATTCCTGGTAGGGCCGGCCGGGGTCCACATGCCCCTTCGGCTCACGTCCTCGGAGGTTGAGGCGGATTCCGCCGCAGTTGTCGGTGGTAGGGATGGCAAAAAATCTCCGCGTGGCACGTTCACGCTGACGAGGGGCATCGTAGAGTAGGTCCGCCATGCGGCGAAGTGGTCCTCGGACTACACCAGGCAATTGGAGCCACATTTTTCGGACCGTCTCAATCGGCCCTGATACTTTGGGGACATCGATTCCATCAAGACGGCGTAACACGGAATCAAGGGCTGAACGAGCGTCATAGCGCGGTCCCATGCCATGAGTCGCCAGGACCAGAAGAAACGCGTCTGGACCCAGCGCGTCGACGAGTCGGCCCAAGCCGCGGTCGATGGCCTGATACACGTCAAGCAAAGGGTCTTCCCCAAGAAGCGCGCGGAATTCAGCCCGGTACTGCGGATGTGCCGGGTCGCGGGTGGCCCAGAGGTGATGCCCTGCGCAATGGGCTTCGCTGAAATTGAGCATGAACAGATCCCAGGGGCCTCGTGCGAGCATCGCAAGCGCAAGGTCTGCGCGCCTGGTTGCCCGCTCGATCAAGCCGTCTCTGAGTCGGCGAAGCTCATGCGGACGCTGACGAACAAGATCGCAGGCACCGACAGGATCGTTGCCGGCAACCTGCTGAACCTCCTGTTCCAGTGAGGGGGGCCAACAAGTGAGCGAGTGCCTCACTTCGTGTTCCCCCCAGAACGACACTTGAAGTGTTCGTGGGGTGCGTGCGAGTAGTGCCTTGGGCACGTCGATCAGGGCGACACGGTGCCCCTGTTGCGCGATGGTGTTCCAGACAGAATCGACCGAGAGATGTTCCGGCAGAAAAAGGCGCAAGCCGTACCCATGAGAGTCGGGTTGCAGATAGAAATAGTTATCGTGTCGACCAGGCCATACACCGGTGTTGAAACTGGGCCACAGAGTTCCGCTATAGATGATTTCTGGGTTTCGCGTCGTAGAGGAGACGGACTCCTTAAGGAGCTTTCCAAAGTGCGGCAGCAGACCCTGGCTTCCCCATTGACGAAGAAGGGTTTGTTCGGCCGCATCGAGCGTGATGCATGCTACTCGCGTTGGTCCTGACATGGTTGGATCTCCTGTTGCTTCCCCTTGGGAACGATCAACTCAGTAGTCTTGCCTGGCCCGAATCATTTGATGCTAATCGGTTCGGTGTCTAGGGTCTACCCTACCAAGGTAGAGGGTCTGGCGCTTTTGCCCCGGGCGTCGGGATGTGGAGAAAGCCTTTCGCTCTCGTTATTGGCAGCCGGCTCGCCACGGGTGCGACATGTTGGATCGCAAGATCTGATGTTCAATGCGCGAGAGGGAGTATTGCGATCACGCGTAGGGGGCCGCCGGTACCTCCGGCAATCTTCATCGGCAGGGCGATCACCTCGAATCCCTGAGCCGGAAGATTGCGGAGGTCGCCAAGATTTTCGAATACCGGAACGTTCTGGGAAAGGAACGCGACATGCGTCTCAAATTTGGTGGACTGACCATAATCGATCGAGGCGGTATCGATGCCGATGGCCTTGATCTGTCGCTCGCGCACCAGCCACGCTGCGGCTTCAGGATGCACTCCCGGGAAATGGAGCGCACGTACACCCTCCGGTCCTCTTAGCTCTGTGCCCAGATAGTCTTGCCGTGACGGCCAGAATCGGGCGAACCCGGTGTCTATCAAGACGATCACCTGGTTTGGAATCCGCTCGTGCGTGGCCTCCCATTGCTCAAAATCCTGGATCGTGATGCGGTAATCCCGATCGCGGGCGCATTGAGCCGCTACGTCGATCCGGATGCCGGCTCCCAACAGGCGTTCGATTGGAATCTGATCCAGCGTCTGCCCACCTCTGGAAAAATGAATGGGGGCATCGATATGGGTCCCACCATGTTCGGCCATCTCCAGGCGGTTTGACGCGTAGTAGTATCCGCCTGGCGTCTCCCCCTCCTGCTGGACGACGAGTCGGAAGTCATGTTCAGTCGGCCACACAATCGTCTGCACCCCGAAAACATGAGTGAGATCGATGAGCCGCGAGTGCTCCAAGGTAAGGGCTTCGAATCGGGGATGATCGGCGACGCAGCCCACGCCCGCCAGTACGCCCAGCACCACGAACCCATTCATGAGCTTCTTCACCATGGCATCTTGCCCTCGTTGCTCAGTTCCATTTTGGCAGTCTCATCTATTTAGTTTCAGCGAGTGTACTGCAAAGGCAGGGGCGTATCCATCACTCCGGAGGCGATGGGGGAAAAGCGGGGAGGGCGACTCAGAGGCAGTCTATCTGGTGCGCAGGTCTGTCTTGTCTATCCTGTTCTCTAAACGAGACAGACCAAACAAACCAGAAAAACAAGATAGACCAGATGAACCAGGTCCCCGCCACGCGCCGCGAGATGCTTCCGTGCACCTTTTCGATTCAGTACGACAATGCCCGACGAGGTAGAGCGCAGATTGTGGCTCGTTAGAGGGCGGCAAGAATGAAGCGTATCAGTCCGGAGATATCTTCTGTATTGGCGGAGGGCACCACATGGTTTGTCGTCCGGTTATAGCCGGCTTCGAGGGAGATCAACGTCGTCCATGCCTGTGATCGCTGAAGATCCCACGCGAGTAATCCCTTCCCGCCCACGAGTTCCGTATCAATCAGGCGATCGCTCGAGCGTGTGCCGGCATAGTTGCCCATGGCACTGATTAGTAACTGCTGACTTTGCCTGTACTGCAGGGCGACAGAGGCCAAGGGCGAATTGATTTGAACGCCTAACCAATCCTGTACCTCCTCTCGATATCCCAACGTCGGAGAAATAGCCAGGGTGTTCAAAGGGCGAAAAACCGCCGTGAGCATCTGCATCCTCACCGTGGTCTGCGATCCGCCATGAATGAGATCGTTCCCGAGGATATAACTTGATGCGAGACGGGCATTCCAACTCATGCCGTTATAGGCGAGCGCGCTTTCCAGGGTATGGTTATGGCTCCGCTGGGGTGCGATGCCGAGTGGTTCAAGCGCGCTGTTCAGGGAATTGTGCGCGTAGGTCAGGCTGATCTCAGGCCAGATTGGACGGTTCCATACGAGCCCGACTCGTCCATAAGTCTGTTCCAGCCGAGAGCGAGTGGGGTCTCCGCCAACATTGTTCCACTGTTCTCCGATCGCGCTCCGCAACGTGGTCCAACCAGACTTCCATTCTCCCCACACTTCACGCAGCGCCTGGTCCGGCCCATTCAAGAACGCCTGCCCTGCTGAGCGGGACAGCATCCCGTAACGGATCGATCCTGCTGTGCCCGTAAGGCCGAGTCGAATCATGCGTTGGGTTGCGTCACTACCTGTATCGCCGGGAACCCTGCTTTGAAGCCAGCCGGCTCCTCCCAGACTCCGGGCCACTTCCGTTTCAGTGACGAAGGTTCCATTCAGCCATGTGGTCGAAGACAGGAGGCCTTGCGTGCGGGGTTGATCGGTCTCTGGGACGAGGTCGCGTAGGCGGGGTGAGGCCAGGGGTGGAGCAAAGTAGGTTGGTGTGAGGCTAGTCGAGAAGAGGGCAGGGGCGACCCGTTTCGAATCGGTTTGTGGAAGCAGATCGGAGAATAATCCTGACCAGCGCTGAGTGGCGTAGTCTGAAACCGATCCATCGCTTCCCCAGGCGGAAGCATTAGTCAGAAACAGTAATAGCACCAGGGGCAATTTCAAGAATGTGTGCATCGTTCATATGACTGGAGTGGTCCAGATCAATATGAACTCTAGCACTCGATAATTAGCTCCTAAGCCATTGATAATGCGAGCGTGCTATGCGAGATGAAGGGACTTGTCGTTAAGTGGCAACTAGATGAAGCAGCCTCCCGCCACGTGGCGCTACATGTTGGAGTGCAAGATCCGACCCTTACTTCTTATTCTTCAGCTGGTAAAGGGTTAGTCCCATAAGAGCGACCCCGCAAAACACGCCTCCTGCATAGAATGTGAATGATGGGCCAAGATGATCCCACAAGACTCCTGCGAGCACGCTGGCTATCAGCATAGCCAGACCGCTTGCGAGGTTGAAGAAGCCATACGCTGTTCCACGAAGATCGGCAGGTGCTGTGTCGGCTACCATGGTGGCGAGCAAGCCTTGCGTGATGCCCATATGAAGGCCCCACAACCCGACTCCCAATAGGACAACGCCCCAGTGATCATTCGTAGCCAAGACCAAATCGGCCGCAAGCAGAACGAGAAGACCAAGTGTGAGGAGGCTCATGTGACTCATCCGATCTGAGAGCTTGCCGAAAGGAAATGCGGATATGGCGTAGATGAGATTCATCGCGACGATTACGAGGGGGACGAGGGCGACGGGAGTCCCTCCATGCTGAGCGCGGAGGACTAAAAAGGCCTCGCTGAACCGGGCGAGCGTAAAGATTGCCCCAATGCTCACCACCCACCAATAGGCTGATCTCAGCCGAGTAAGATTGTCCCATCGAATGGGATTCCTGCGCGGGGATGTCTGTCGATGCTCAGGCTCATGAATACCGAACAATAAGAGCACCACCGCCATCAATCCCGGTAAGACGGCCACCCAAAAGACGGCCCGGAAATCGTTGGCCCAGAGCAACATTAACCCGACCGCGAGCAGGGGGCCGAGGACCGCCCCGACGGTATCGAGAGATTGCCGCAAGCCGAAAGCGGCTCCGCGGAGCTGCGGTGGGGCGATGTCCGCGACCATGGCGTCCCTTGGCGCGCCACGCACCCCTTTCCCGACTCTGTCCAGAAGGCGAGCGGTCAATACGAGGCCGACGCCAGAGGCTACGGCAAAGAGAGGCTTGGTGATTGCGCCTAAGGCATAGCCGAACAAGGCCAGCCCCTTCCGCTTGCCCAAGTAGTCGCTCAGCGTCCCTGAAAAGACCTTCACGACAAGCGCCAGCGACTCGGCGAGCCCTTCAACAAGGCCTACGGTTATCGTGCTGGTCCCCAGGATCGTGACCATAAACAAGGGCAGCAGGCTATGAATCATTTCCGACGAGATGTCCATGAGCAAGCTGACAAAACCTAACACCCAGATCCCCGAGGGAATGTGACGGAGGGAGTGCTCCACCTGTGAGTCAACCTTCATTTGCTCAGATCCTTCACGAGGTCCTCGTACGACCTGACGATACAACGCAGGAAAAATCCTGGACATTCTACTTTTCCAACTCGGCCTGGTCCATATCGTGTTCGCGTTTGAATGGCGACCGCTATCTCGTAGCAGCCTTGTGTGAGGGGAGGGGGAGGGCGATGCAGAGGCGGTCTATCCGGTGCGCGAGTCTGTCCTGTCTATCCTGTTCTCTGAACGAGATAGACCGAACGAACCGGAGATACCGATTAGACAAGCTGGCCCAGTCCGCCACGTGCCGCAAAAAACATCGCTTCGGAAACTAGGGGAATCCCCAGTATTAGAGAATGGGGCTAGACCAGAAGATATATGGGCTAAAGTCAGAACGTTCAGCAAGACGCTGAGGAGGGAATTATGCCTCGACTTCCCACTCTACCCCTCGAAAGGCCAATGCCCGATGCTGATGATCTGGAAGAAGGCATGCTATCAGACGATGATTCTGGGCTGCAGGACCACATAAAACTTGGAACAGCGTGGTTGTGCACGACACTGGCGGGTGTTCTCGCTCTCGCATACTCCGAGATGTCGCAATTTTCACGCACCTATACCGTCTTGACTCTGATCGGGCTCCTCGTGGCCTACGCAGGCTTTGGCTGGTTTCTTAGAAGGAAGAACATCATTCAATTTGCGGACTCGCTCTATTATATGGGCTTTCTCTGGGCACTCTCTGCTCTGATCGCGGCATTCGTGGTCTGGCCGGCACCCAAACTGACGGCTGACGCAGTGCTGACTATTTTTGGTTATGCCCTGGTCACGACGTTTTGTGGAATGCTTCTTCGAATATTAGTGGTGCAATTTCAAGACACAGTTCCCGACAGGCTTGTTCATGCACAAGAAACGATCGATCGCCGCGTGGCGAATCTCATACAACAGATCCACGAAGCGACGAGGGAAATCACTTCCTTTCGAGATCGCGCGGCCAGTGATTTAGGTGGCACGCTCCAGGATCTTGTGCAGTCATTGACGGATGTCCGTCAAAAGATCACCGAGCAGCACCAGTCGATGACCAAGACGATGAGTGCAGGTTTTGAATCATCTCTCAAAGAAATTCTTGGCCGGCTCGCGGCAATACAAATACCCCAGGAAATTCTCACGACAGAGGTGGCGAGATTCGTTGACACATTAGGGAAGCGGGGAGAAGACTTTGAAAAGGCAATGGAACGACTGGAGAAGAGTCTGATGCAGACAGCCGAAACCGTGACGTCGTTCGGCGAGTCGTTGTATGGATCAGAAGGCGCGAAGCAAGTTGAAGACTCCGTCAATGAGTTGTCCCGCAAGATCAAAGAAAGAAGCGAACAATTTTTTGAAATGACAACGGCGTTGGAGAAAAGTCGCACAGAGCTGGATAGTCAATTCACTGGCTTACAGTCGCTTCGATCAGCCGTGTCGGTGGTCTCCACACAATTGTCGACATTTGAAAGAGAACTGAGGGACCTCTCGTCCACTTCGATGTCGACCGAACTCAAGAACGGCCTTCTGAACGTGCAGAAGGCCATACACTCGAGCCTTGAAGCAAGCAAAGCCATCGAATCGACGATGCGAGACGTTCTCTTCTTCATGAGGGAGAGAGCGACCGAGGGGCATTCCAGTGATAGAAGGTGAAGCACGTTCAGATTGGGTATTTGGCTTGTCACTTGTTCAAGTCATGCTCTTGCTCGGCTTTGCGGTGATGATCATCTACGTGACGGACAGTGTGGAGGGCGGGGGACAAGAGTCGCACCAAGTCGTTGAGGAACCAAGAACTCAAGACGCAGGTCTTCAGGCTCGGCTAGATGCGGAAGCGCAAAAGAACAATCGCTTAGAAAAACAGCTTGGCGATATGACCCTGCTTGTTGATGAATTGAAACTCATGGTCGGCGCGAGGGTTCCATCGAGAGAAGCGTTTCAAGAGGCGATTGAAAGCTTAAAACGCGGTTATGCCCTGTGTCAGAAGGATAATAATACGTTGATCGAAGCAAGTATTCAAAATGGTGTCGAAACCGTTCAAGTCATTGGAGAGATTCCTTCCGATTTGGAAGTGGGTTTGCTGAAGGGGGATCAGACATCGGATCTCGACCAAATTGTGTCGTTCGTTCAAGACGTGTATCAATACGAGAAAGACCACAAGTGTCGATTCAATTACCGGCTGAAGTATGGAACAGACAACGACTACAGGAAAGCGAGAGAGGCGTACGAGAAGTATTTTTATCCTGAAAAAATAACGAGAACCGGATGATGTGGCGGTGTCCGCAACCCCCGGAGCCTACACTTAGGGCTACTCCTTCCGCGTGCTGAAGCGGTCAGGAGAGACCGACGCGGGAGAACCAGGGGAGGGACCTTTTACGGGCAACGTGATATGGAACGAAGTTCCCACACCTTGTTCGCTTTCAACTGCAATAGTGCCTCCATGGGCATCGACCACGTCTTTCACAATCTTCGTCCCGAGTCCTGTTCCGCCCACCTTGCGGCTGATTGCCTGGTACGTGAAGAGACTGTCCCGGACTTCAGGTGACATCCCCTTCCCAGTGTCAATCACAGACAGGATGATATTCGTTCCCGGTTTGTCCGTGCGGCCCTGAATGGTCACAGATCCACCAGACGGCACTTCGGCGATCGCATTGTTCACCAGGTTATAGAAGGCATTGAAGAGTCGGCTCTCATCGGCTCGAATTTCAGGCAGGGAATCGATCCCCTCTGCACGGAGAGCGACCCCGCGTTCATCGGCGAGGATGCGGAGCGTCGTATACACGCTTGCTACGACGGTGGCAATGCGACAGGGAGCAAACTGAGGGGCCCGCGTCAGGCCCTTGACGGAATCGGCGATCTCTTTGACCCGATCGTGGATGCGCCCGGCTCCTCGCCTGATCATCTCAATGAGTTCTTGCGTCAGATCTCGACTGGGTTTGATGGCGCTCATCTCGGGCTGGGGCAACTTTCCGAAGCATTCGCTCAGTTCTTGTTCCAGGAGCGCAGCCCCGCTCAGAATGGGCATCAGCATATTTTTCAGATCATGCCCGATGTCGCCCAAGACCCTCGCCACTTCGGCGAGCCTCTCCTCTTCCACAAGTCGAGCCTCGGTGCGGCGAAGTTCGTCTTCCGTCCGCTTGCGATCAACGAACAGACCGACCTTGGTCCCGATGTCAGCGACCATATCGAGAACCTCCTGATCCGGCTCGCGGCTCTCCCGGCTGAAAAAGTCAAAAACGCCATACACGTGCTCGCCCTTGCGCACAGGAAACGCAAACCCTGCGCGGAGGCCGACTTTCGTCGCCATCGAAGCCCGCCGGAAACTGGGGTCCGAGCGAACGTCCGGGATCCAAATGGGATTGCCAGTGGCCCAGACACGACCGATAAGTCCCTCACCGCGTTGAAATGTCCGCCCCCGGCTGTCGTCGACGAACTCGGCGGCCTCAACGTCCGACGCATGCCACAGGTCAACAAGGCGGAATACCTGCCCCCGTTCATCCATGCTCCAAAACATACCTAATTGCAAGTTGAGGCTCTCACCAAGGGCTCGGAGGATAGCCTGACCCGCGTCTTTCAAGGTAGCCGACTCGGCCAATACTCGAGTCACGGCGTATTGCGCGGCCAGACGCCGTCCTGATCGATTGGTCTCTGCCAGTGCTTTTCGTATGTCGCTGACCATCCGCACGTAGCCGCGGCTCACATACGTCAGTGCGAGCACGTATGCGGCGAATCGCACGAAGTGCCAGGTCCACCATTCGCTCTCCCACGGGGCAGAAAACAGAAACATCGTTTCGGCCAATCCGAACAGGATCGCCAACGTCGCCAAGAGTTGATGTTCCGGCCTGCCGGTGCGTCCGGACTCGAGCCAAAACCCCGCCGCGCCGGCAAGGAACAAGACGGCGGCGAGACCGTTCACCGCGAAGGCAATCGGCGCGAATTGATCATGCACCGTGAATCGGGGCAGTTGGTGCGGAAAGGCGATGGCGAGAATCCCGAAGGCGACCGTCCCGCCTATGACGAAGTAGGGAATCAGATCTCTGGTCCGCTTCCCGATCATCTCCGGCGGATGCCACACAAACGAAAAGGCCACGCCCCCGAGGAGACTGGCTGCACTGCGCAACAGCACGAAGCCCTGATCGGGAGAGGAGACCGCGTGAAACCCTTCGAGTATCCCCATCCCCAGTAAACCGCTCGCCACCCCCTGGAGCCTCGCATCTTCCCACTCCGGTTTCCGTGCGAGTAACACCAGGCCCATCAGCACAGCCGCCAACCCTCCCAACGCTTCAACGGTGGAATGGAGCGGGAGGTTCACCCAGATTCGATTCGGTAAAAGGGATCGGACGATCAGACCGGACAGTAAACTTGCAGCCACAATACCTGCCAGGACGAGATCCTGTGCCGAAAGTTTGTGTTTCATCTCACGGGCGAGTTTACTGCAAAGGCAGAGGCGTATCCATCACTCTATATAATGGTATGGGGTCCTTGTGTGAAGTGAGGGCGATTCACCGGCGATCTATTTGGTGCGCGGGTCTGTCTTGTCTATCCTGTGATACCCTTCTCACTCGGCCTGGTCGGATCGTATCTACAGCACAGACGAGGCCCAGCTTTTGATCGGAATCGCCAGTAACGGACAGGTACACCGTCGGAGCACTTGTTCGCTGTTGCTGCCACGCAGCGCGTCGAGAAAGCCCTGTCGGCCCTCGGTAGACATGACGATGAGATCGGCCTCCATCCCGCGAGCGGTCTGCAGAATCACCTCCGTGATATCGCCCTTCTGTGACATCTTCGTCCAGTCCCATCCTGGCAACTCCGGACAACTGACCTCGGGCATCTCGCTTTCGTCACCCACATACAGGAGGGTAAACTGACCGCTGGGACAGCTGAGCCGCTGCGCGAGGCGGACAGCAGCCTGGATCGCGGGCTGTGCCTTCGGAACCGGTGCGACCGGGATCAAGATTTTCTTGAGCGACACAGAGCCGTCCTGCAACGAAACAAACCCCTTCACGCCTGTGGGAATGAAGAGCGTCATCTGATTCGATTTCCTGGCCACAGGTTTAGCGACGGATTTCTCCAGCCACAGGACGCGCCCTTTGTCCTGTTGCGTAGCAAGGACAATGAGGTCGGTCGGATGACGCTCAAGAAATTTCAGCACCGATTCCACCGGATCCTTGTCCTGAGCCATGATTTTCTTGATCTTAATGCCCAGGTCCGGCACGGCAGACTTGGGGCTGTTTTCTGGCAGGATTCCCCACCGCTCGAGTGTCTGCCTCACGCCGGGAAACTCAGTCCAATTCTCCTCACGGTCGGGGGACACGTGGAAAACGGTGAGCGTGGCCTGGGCGATCAGCGCGGCCTTCAGTGCATGGGCGAAGGCGGTTTCGCTGGCTGCGCTAAAGTCGGAAGGATGAAATACATGCTGCAGAATCGGTAAGCTAAGGGGCGTTTTGCTCATGAGGCTACTCCAGTTCAGTCTGACAATATCTAGCACAACAACAATCGGAAAGTCATGGACCTGGATGCAGCCCCCGGCGGCGCTACTGGATCAATGGGAGTCCAGGGGGCAGCCACCTGGACTCAGAGCCGATAATTAACCCCCACGGCCACGGTCGTGATGAACACGATCTTAGGTTCATAGATCCGGCAAAAACAAAAGAGGGGGGAAGGGTCGGGGGTTGTTCTTGGAGTTATTCATGACTCCGGAGCGATGGGGGAGTAGTGTGTGAGGGGAGGGGAGATTCAGAGGCGGTCATCATCCATATCGAGGTAGATCATGAGCATTGAAGGAAACTACGTCCTTGGTGCAATTGCCATTGGTATTGGCGCAACTCTGGTCATGGACCTTTGGAATCTGTTCCTGAAGCGTACGTTCAGCATTCCCTCGCTCAGCTACTGTTTCCTCGGACGCTGGCTTCGCCACATGCAGGGGGGCACATTTAGGCATGCGAGTATCACTGCCGCGCCACCGAAGCCCTTTGAGTGCACGGTTGGCTGGATTGCACACTACACTATTGGTGTCGTGTTGGCGCTTGTGTTCGTCGTGCTTACATCGGGTGACTGGCTTGCGCGACCAACTTTGCTGCCTGCCCTGCTCTACGGCATTGGCACCGTAGCGTTTCCGTTCCTCATCATGCAGCCGTCGTTCGGCCTCGGCATTGCGGCATCAAGAACGCCCAACCCAACGCAGGCCAGACTGAAAAGCCTTGTGACACATATCGTATTCGGAGTCGGGCTGTATGTATGTGCCCTTGGTGTGAGTTATGTGCTGCGGACCACGTGAGACTCTTCAAAACGCTTTTCGCTAATTCAATACAAAGAAGCTTTCTCAGTTACTGCAAACCAGTTTGTTTCTGAAGCAAGATGAGATGGTTTCTTCTAGGCTTCCTCAGACGCGGCGCGCAGATCGTGTTGGATGATTTTCAGCTTACTGCGATAGGGTTTCCGCGACGAAACCACAGTACTTCTGCATGTCGGCGCCGCGAAATGGGTTCGGGCATCTTTTCATCTGTCCACTCCTCTTCACAGAGGCGCGGAGCACGGAGGGCTCCCAACACCAAATGCGGTTGGGACAGTCTAGTTGAGGGCAGAATTAGGCAAGCCGCAACTGCGCCAATGAAGCGAACGCATTTCCCCCACTTATGTCCGGAATGATGCTCAATTCGAGCACCGTGACTGCCGGCAGTTCGACATGATAATCTTCCGTCTCGCTCGTTGCGCCTTGGGGACTGAAGTTCCACTGCTGCCGCACGATTTCCCGGAAGGACTGCCCGCTATCCGGCGACCAACGCAAGATGTACTCTTGCGTGCGTTCAGTTCCGGGCTCCAAGAAATTCATCCAGATCCTCCGCAGCCGTTGTGGATGGTTGAAGAGAAGCCGGATCGTCTGCTGTCCGGGCCCTGCTGCACGCCAACCCGAAGTCCGACCGGGCAGCAACGCGGACTCAATTGGATGAGCAGCGTCCTCTGACGTGATTTCCACCTCCGCGACCCCCTCCATATTCAACCAATCCTGGTCAGGAGATGCGGTTTCTTTCCGAACTTGAGCGATGATCCGTTTGCGCATCGGTGTGCCTCCTGAATTCAAGCTTGAGAAATTCCCAGCTAGCCAACTAGTAAGCCTGCTACCGCCAGTCTACTGCAAAGTCGTGAACGAATTCATCATTCCGGAGTCGATGGGGGACGTGCGTGTGATGGGAGGGTATGAGCCGAAACTGCGAGACGTGCGGGAAGAGCGCGAAAGGCGAGAGATGAGGAGCGTGGATTTCTACCTTGTCACGCCCGTCTCGCTCGTCCTGCTAGTCTTGCCGCATCGCCCGTGCTGAACCAGCTCCCCGCCATGCGCCGCGAAATGGTTCTTGGCGCCGCGTCATTTCCTGAAATTCAGAATGTCCCCGTTTTTCTACATGAAACAGGGGAGTAAGCGACCACCGCTGCGGCACTTGGGTTGGAATCGACAGCAAGGAGGCGAGGGCGATCCTCGAAGGCACGAGAAAAGTAGTTGCCTATCCCCTTATTCTTGTCCTGCAGTCCGGCTAAAAGCCGGACACTACATAGCTCAGAATGTCCCAGCGACGGTCTGAGAGAGCGTCTTCGCGACCGACTTCGCCTTGTCGACGTCGAATCCGTATACGCGGATCTCGAACGCGGAACTGCCTTTCTTGACGACCAGGCCCATGGCCCGCGTCGTGTTGCCGAAGTATATGTAGAACGCCTCGTCGCCGACGCCGCTGACCGGTTCCTTTATGATGCCAGGCAGTGTCGCCGTCTTGCCGGCGTTGAAGCGATCGACGGCGCTCTTGCCAGCGAGAGGCTGAGTAATGGTCAGCGTTGCAAACCTGCCCTTCCCCGTCCATTGACATGTCGATGGACTGCCGATAGGTGTCCCGGCGTCGACCGGCACCTCCAACGCCGCGCTGACTTGCGTCTGCGTGATCAGCGTGCAGGCTTCGCCAGCCGCAAAAGACCGGGCGGTGTAGGACAGCAGAATGCTGCCAATGAGTGCAACTGTGAATGCGATCGGGCGCATCTGTGATCTCCGAGAAGAAAGGAATTTCAGTTCCTCGACACCACGACCCCGCCCTTGGTAGACGGTACGTGTTCGTCAGTACCCACCCAACTTGGGCCGTACACCATATATAATATGGGACCCGATTAAGCATGGCAATCCCCGATCGGACTGATTTAAAGGGGACAGGCTGAGCTGGCCCGCCCCGCGCCGGGAAATTCAGAATGTCCCCATTTTCTTGTCCTCCAATATAGGAGAAAATGGAATAGGATTAGGGTGTAGAAGCGTCTTCTAAGTAAGAGAGGAGGAGAATCATGACTCGACACAAAGTCGTATCGAGGAAACAATGGTTAGCGGCACGCAAGGCGTTGCTGGCGAAAGAAAAGAAGTTCACCAAACTGCGCGATCAATTGAGTCACCAACGGCGGCAGCTTCCTTGGGTGAAAGTGGACAAAAATTATGTCTTTGACGGCCCGAATGGAAAAGAAACGTTGTCGGATCTGTTCGACGGCAAAAATCAGCTGATCATCTATCACTTCATGTTCGCCCCCGACTGGGATGCGGGATGCAAGCACTGCTCTTTCTGGGCGGACAATTTCAATCCGATCATTGTGCATCTGAACCACCGCGATGTGACCATGGTCGCCATCTCGCGGGCGCCATATGAGAAGCTGACGGCGTACAAGAAACGGATGGACTGGAATTTCAAGTGGGTCTCATCAGGCAACACCGATTTCAATTTCGACTACCATGCCTCATTCACCCCGGAAGAAGAAGCCAAGAAGAAGGCGTTCTTCAACTACAAAATGCAAGACCCGGACAGTTCAGATCGGGAAGGAGCCAGCGTCTTTTACAAAGATCCCAAGGGAAATGTCTTCCACACCTATTCAACCTATGCGCGCGGCATCGATATGGTGAACACCGCCTATCACTACCTGGACCTTGTGCCGAAGGGACGGGATGAGGGTGACCAAGGACCGTCTTGGGTGCGCCGTCACGATGAATATGACGGCTGAGGGAGATGTGCCCGAGATGGCGGTAGCGTGCCCTTCCTAAATCGGCTCATGGCCCGCCACGCGCCGGGAAATGGGTTCAGGCGCAGTTTCATTTCATGAAATCTAGAATGTCCCCTGGTTTTCGTGACGATCCTGCAACCACCAGATCACGGTGGCAAATACGGCATATGCGATGAGCGCCGTTAACGCTGCTGCACGGTCAGAGGTAGGGGGCGGCCCGAAGAAGATATAGGCTTGGATTGCGAGCATCAGGATTCCGAATATCAGCGTCCCGGGCGAATGCGCGAGACGTCGTCTGAGACAGAACCAGAGCCCTCCGAAGAGCAACGCGGCTTCCAGACCTAGGGCCAGCACGGGGGCGTTCCAAAGCCCCAAGCCGACCTTCGCGGAATCGTCGTACAGAGGAAGGTCGGGGCGGTGGACTACGAAGTCAAGAATCCAGTGCGAGAACACGGCGATCCCCACCACGGCACTCGCCTGGCGGCGTGCAGGCCGCCAGGCGAAATGGTAGACGAACCCGCCCACGCAAGACCAAAGCAGGGCCGCCACCAGACTGTGCGTGTAGGGCATGTAGTACAGATCGAGAGGATTGGACGCGGTGATGCCTGGGACGATGCGGACCTTCTCGAGCCCCAAGAGAATGCATGGTGCCCAGAGAACATCCAGAAACTGGACGGCGAGAAAGAGCACCCAGAGCGGGATGGTGCGATCAACCCTCTTGGCAGCGAAACTCACCCCGTAGTGACCGACGAACATTGTGGGGCCTCCCTTCGAGGGCTGCGATTGGGAGCCGCCTAACTAAATGAGTCTGCTGCGACAAGTCTACTGCAGAGTGGGAGATGTATCCATCACTCTATAATGGTGTGGGAGCCTTGTGTGAGGGGAGGGTATGAGCGGAAACTGCGAGACGTGCGGGAAGAGCGTGAAAGGCGAGAGATGAGGAGCGGCAGGGATCTCAAGCAGTTACTCCAAACAACGCCCCAACCCCAGCTGTCAAGGCCATTGCCAAGGCCCCCCAAAAGGTCACCCGCGCGGCAGCGGTCATCACCGAAGCGCCGCCGGCGTGCGCAGCCAAGGAGCCTAATAGTGCGAGAAACAAGAGCGAGCTTCCAGAAACAACCCACATGAGCGCAGAGACAGGCACCACAAGGACAATCAAGAGAGGCAGGGCAGCGCCGACTGAAAAAGTAATCGCCGATGCCAATGCGGCTTGAACCGGTCGTGGGGTCGACGTAACGGATATACCCAGCTCGTCACGCGCATGTGCGCTGAGGGCATCATGCGCCATCAACTGGGTCGCGACATTGGAGGCGAGCCCTGCATCAAGCCCACGACCAACATAGATAGCGGTCATTTCCTTGTGCTCTTGCTTGGGGTGAGCAGCTAACTCCTTACGCTCTCGATCCAGATCGGCGCGCTCCGTGTCGGCTTGCGAACTCACCGAAACATACTCGCCGGCAGCCATCGACATCGCACCCGCCACAAGACCGGCAACGCCTGCGATCAAAATACTCTTTGAACTCGCCCCCGCTGCCGCCACGCCTAAGACGAGGCTCGCAGTGGAAACGATACCGTCATTTGCTCCAAGAACAGCCGCACGGAGCCATCCGGTGCGGTGCGTTCTGTGTTTTTCAGGGTATGGCGTACCGTCCATTCTGTCTTAACCTGTGCCGAGTGACGCCTGACTATTCAGTCTGCCGCAGAGTACTTGCGCAGAATAGCAACGCGACTACAGACCTGACCCATTTTTTTTGGGTTCCGATCACAATACTCCGTGAACTCGCGCCTGCTGCTGCCACGCCCAAGACAAGGCTTCCAGTGGAAACAATGCCGTCATTCGCGCCCAGAACAGCCGCACGGAGCCATTCGATGCGGTGGGTTTTTGTTTTTCAGTATGTGGCATAGCGTCCGTTCGGTCTTAAAGACGAATGACGAACTCTCAAGACTGGCTTGCCACAGGTTTCATTTCCTAGGGTGCTTACACGCGTCGACCTTGAATGACGCGAACCAGAATCACCACGATCGCGAGGACCAAGAGGACATGAATGAATCCGCCCATGGTGTACGAGCTGACAAAACCCAGAAGCCAGAGGACAATCAAGATGACTGCAATGGTCTCGAGCATGGTGCTTCTCCTTTCGCCATAACGTGGCCAATCGTAAATCTAGCGGCCCACTACCGCCTCACTGCTAAATCTCCCGGGGTCTGACCGAGCAGCATAGCAAGGTGCCCTCGGCGATCTGCTGCGGCAAGTCTACTGCAAAGTCGTAGAGGTATTCATCACTCGGGTCACTCGCACTGAAAGATCTGCTTGCACATCTCCTCGCATTTGCTCGACCGCTCTTCACAATGGACCAAACAGGCACTATCGCCTGCGCACTGACTCCGGCACCTCAGATTGTCCGCCGCGCACTTCCCCCGGCACTGCCGGCACCTCATGTCTTCGGCCACTATCACGCCATTGATCGTCAGATGTGGCTCATTGACGTTCTCGCTATACCGATACTCGGGCCTCGCGAAGGTGCTGCACCATCTAGATGTGTCTGTGATGCATGCGATCATTCCATCAGGCACTGGCCCGTCGGTAGTCAGTGTGGTATTCGACTGGTCCCAGACCATCCCCGCATTCACGATGACCACAAGTGCGAGGAGAAACTGATAGCATCTGACCCGCGACGTCACCATGGCGAGTTCCTTAACCCGAATGAAAAACTCTAGCGCGGCAAGTCTACGCCACAATTGTAGACGTATCCATTACTCCGGAGGCGATGGGGGAGAGGCGGGGCGGGCGATTCACAGGCGGTTCATTTGGTGCGCGAGCCTGTCTGGTCGCTCTCGTTTGTCGAACCACACAAACGAGACAGCCCAAAGCAACCAGATGGACCAGATCCCGCCACTCGACGCGAAATGTGGGTTTGCAAGACCTTGTATCTTCGGAGGAGGGAGAGGTGGCGATACATATTTACTTGGATGTCCCCATCCTCGTCGTCTCCACGAACTGCTCCGTCGAGTCGTCGATGTGGCGCGCTTGGCGACCGTTGGCTTGGTGAATATAGAGCAAGCCCTGGCCGACGCGTTGTTGAGAGGGGGGCGGGAGGGCCATTTCATATTTCACCGCTCGCCGGTGGTCGGCAAGTTGTAACTCGGGATTGTAGACGCTGTTGAATTTCCATAGCATCTTCAGAAAATTCGTCTGCCCATGCAACAGATGTCCCGCGACGATTTTGGCTGTTGACCGTAATGCTTTCCAACCCAAATGCTTCATGTTCAAGACCTGCTGGGTCTTCACTAACTCTGCGTAGAACTCCGGCAAGGGGAGCTTTGTAGGCAGCACGGCATGTTGAATATCGAAGAGGCGATAATCACGGCTTTGAATTTGACGCGGTTCCGTCAACCACGTTTCTGTCCCAGGATAGGGGGTGTTGACGCTGATGTTCACGATTTCAGGAACTTCGAGGCACCACTGGCGGATGACCTCGAATCGCTGCTTGTCCCAGTCGGGATCGGCAATTAAATTAATGGCGACGGTGATGCCGAGTGACCGGGCAAATTCCAACGCCTCAAAATTCTTACCCAGCGAGATGCGCTTGCGATGTTTCAGCAGCCCTTCCTCATCGATGGCCTCGACTCCGATGAACATATATTCCAGGCCGAGGGACTTCCAGAACTTGAACACGTCCTTGTTTCGCAGTAACACGTCGCCGCGGGTTTCCAGGTAATATTTCTTCTTGATCCCCTTCTTGGCAATCGCCTCTCCGATCGCCATACCGTGCTTACCCTGGATAAAGGCCACATCGTCGACGATGAAAACTCCCGGCTCTTGCACCCGCGCCAAATCTTCCACAATCTTGTCCGGGCTGATCATGCGATAGCTGCGGCCATAGAACGTCCAGGCGCTGCAAAAAGAACAATCCCATGGGCAGCCTCGCGCGAATTCAATGGAGGCGCAGGGGTCCAGCACGCCGATGAAATATTTCCGACGATGGCGCAGCAGGTCCCGTGCCGGACTAATGGCATCAAGGTGTTCTGCAAATCGAGGAGGAGCCCCTGAGCCGAAAAGCGACACCACGCCGGGAACCTGTGCGATCGCTGTGCGATCATGCTCGATGGCCTGCAGAAGCTCCGGCACGACCGCCTCGCCTTCCCCTTTAAGAATGCAATCGATCGCGCCGGCGCCATGCTCAAGGAACTGCTCCGCAATAAATGAGGCGCTATGGCCGCCGACAAACACAAAACTCCCTGGCAACGTGTCTTTCGTGAGCTTGGCCAGATCAACGATTTCCGGGACGTTCGCCAGATAATTGCAAGAAAAGGCTATGACATCGGGGCGCCAGGTCTGAAGCAGCACGGCATAATCACGATGGGTTTCGACCTGTAAATCAATGAGACAGATCTCATGTCCGGCTTGGCGGATGGCCTGGGCCACAAGCTCTAACCCAAGCGGCTCCAAACGGAGATATATTTTTGTATACATTAATGCGCTCGGATGGACGGCAAGAACCTTCATAACCTCTCCTTTTTTCCCCATGGGCGATTAGGGGAAGCCATCATGAGTAATGGCCAAGAAACGGGGACATTCTACTTTGCTGAAACAGTCTGGTCCATCGCTGTGTGGGGGAGGGCGATTCAGAGTCAGTCTATCTGGTGCGCGGGTCTGTCAGCTTCCCGCCACGCGGGGAGAAATGGTTCAGACCATGTGCCATTGTCGGTGCTTATTTCATCACCGGAGCGTGTCTAATGGTAAAAACACCCACGTTCCTTGTAATGATCACCAACCCCGCCCGGTTCAATCGAGCCACTTCTTGAAAGAGTTCATTCCAGGTGAATTCCGGAGAGCGAGCCACTAGGGCCTCGAACTCGCATTCCAGGGAGTCTTGGAGCGATTCGAGGATGCGGTTGGTAATGGGTTTCAGCAGTACCATCTGGATTACTCCTTGTCTCGTTGTGCGCGTTTCGTGAAGAGTGCGCAGAGCGATATCGGTGTTGGAACGGCGGAGACTGGAGAATCGATCGCGTTAGGAAGGACCGGGAAGCGCGAGGGATGAGACAGTCGGCGTAGCTGAAACGCCTTGGGTCCATGCTACGTGCGAAAAGACCGCTGGTCAAGCTGCCTTATTCGTGTGCTCTCGTTCGTCGAACCACACACCGGAGGCAGACCGAAGAAACCAGACGATTCAGTCAATGATACTTGTTCGTGGGATTTATCTCAAAAAAGGTGATCCACGAAGTTGCTGGCTTCATAGTCCACTAGAGGAATGTTCGGTAAGACTGTCTGTAACTAGAGATGGCTGGTAAAGGCCTGTTGTTGCAAAGGGGGGATTTAGTCATTATTTAACTGCGTCACAATGCCTAGCGTGCCTGATGAACTGCACCTCCCTAGAACAATGGTAAAAGCGACGATAACCCTCAGTGAACGTCGCATTGGCCCTCCTGGGTTGAAATTTTAATTGCCTGCTTCCTATCCTAAGTCTGCGAAGTCTCAAACTCAGAAGTCGACTTCCGGTCGCCTTGACGGCCATTTTTTCCGCAGCGTAGAATTTAGTTGGGAGGCGGTAGACGAAGCTATCCGATAAGTTGATCGCTGACGAACACGGCTGATCAGTCCTATCAGAGGAGAGAGGAATGGGACTGTCTTGGCAACAAGGTCCGCTCTCACTGGGAGCAATTGGCCGGTTCCTCATGCCCGAACCGCTACCCAACAGACTCTTGTACGCGGAACCGTTGCGTCGGCGGATGCGCGTGCGGTTCGGCGGAACCTGGATCGCCGATAGCGAACACGTTGTGCTGCTCTTCGAACCCAGCCGCTATCCGGTGGCCTACTTCCCGGAGACCGACGTCTCTCCAGACACGCTACAACGCGCCGAGCACACAACCCGGCACCCCGACCTCGGGCTCACGTCCTGGTACACGGTTCGGTCGAGCGAGAAGAGTGCGCCGCGAGGGGCGTGGCAGCACATCGACCTGCCCGCCTACGCGAGCGAGTTGCAGGGGCGAGTCGCATTTGCCTGGCCGGCCATGGATGCCTTCTACGAAGAAGACGAACGGATCGTAGGCCATGCCGCCGACAGCTACCACCGCATCGACATCCGCCAGGCCTCGCGTAAACTAGTGGTCCGCCATCGTGACCGCATTATCGCCGATACCAAGCGGCCGTTAGTCCTCTACGAGTCCGGCTTCGCGCCACGCTGGTACGTTGCGCGCGCCGATGTCGATGAGTCCGCGCTGACCCCTGTGGAACACCAGACCTTCTGCCCGTACAAAGGGCTGTGCAGCTACTACGACATCGGTGACGCAAGTCTGGCGGCATGGTCCTATCGTGAAGCCTATCGCGAGGTCGGACGCATCTCCGACCTGGTGTCGTTCGAGCCGGACATGGTCTCGGTACAGCTCGATGGCACCGAGCTCCGTCTTGAGCCGGGTCAGACGGTGATTCCGCACGGCGCCGATCGTGACCTTACCGTCGGCGAGGCATTCCCCCCTACAAAACGGCCATGAGCGAGTACCCGGTAGCAAACCATTATAGGATGTCACGCGGAAGGAGACCCGGTGCTTCGATGTGTCGCGAACCTCAGCAAGCGGGAGTTGCACGTCGGCTTGTGCCTGGTGGCGTGTGCAGGCCAGATAAAGAGAATCAAGACGGGAGGGCTTTCGGTCCCCACCGAAGCGGAACGACATGGCTCGATTACTATCGGTGAACGTTGGACTTCCGCGCGACCTCGAGTGGAAGGGTCGCACTGTGCACACCGGGATCTGGAAGCATCCGGTCCGTGGCCGCTGTCGGGTCGGCCGGTTCAATCTAGACGGAGACGGTCAAGGCGACCTGGCCGGGCACGGGGGTGAGCAGCGCGCCGTCTTCGTCTACCAAATCGAATCGTATTGCTATTGGCAGGAGCAGCTGAAGAGGACCGACTTCGTCCACGGACAGTTCGGCGAGAACTTCACGATCGAAGGATTGCCCGACGATTCCGTCTTCATCGGTGACCGTTATCAGATCGGCAGCGCGCTCTTCGAGGTTACTCAACCTCGTGTTACCTGCTATCGCGTCGGCATCCGGATGAACGAGCCCCGCATGCCGGCATTGCTGACATCCAGCGGACGGCCGGGGTTCTACCTCCGCGTCTTGCATGAAGGCGAGGTGGGTGCCGGCGACGAAATTGTGAAGGTGGGAGAGGCGAAAGAGCGGATGGCCGTCGCAGAGATCAACGCGCTCCTCTATTCACCCAATCATGCGCGCGATGGACTGGAGCGCGCATTGCGGATCGGAGCACTGTCACCCGGATGGCGCTCGTCGTTTGAGGCGTTGCTGCAGAGCCAAACGAGTGGCGCGCCGAGTGGTAACGCGGGGCTCGCGCCGGCAGCAGCTGCCCATCCGGTCGCACCAGGATTTCGGTCGCTCGTGGTCACGGCGATCGATCAGGAGTGCGCGGACGTTCTCTCGTGGATAATGCAGAGCCAGGACGGTCAGCCGCTGCGTACGGCTCTGCCAGGCCAGTACGTGGTGCTGCGTCTTCAACGGACCACCGGCAGCCCGCCACTTTTTCGCAGCTACTCGCTCTCAGGTCCCCTCTCGACGGAGCGCTATCGAATCAGCGTGAAGATCGAGCCAAATGGGGCGGCTGGAACCTACCTGCGTGAGCATGTCCGGCTGGGCGATATTCTCGACGTCAGCTCGCCGCGCGGAAGCTTTATTCTGCAGTCCGGAGAGCGGCCAGTCGTGCTGCTCAGCGCAGGGATCGGGGCGACGCCTGTTCTGACAATGCTGCACGCGTTAGCGGCGGCCCGCTCGACACGGCAGGTCTTCTGGCTGTACGGGGCTCGCGATCGGCAACATCATCCATTCGCCGCCGAGGTCCGCCGCCTGATGCTCGCGCTCACACACGGCCGCAGCTATGTCTGTTATAGCAGGCCGGGTTCGCGCGACGAGATGGCCGAAGATTTCGACGCCACCGGTCACCTGTCGCGATCAGTTTTCGACAAGGTCGGCGTCTCACGAGAAGCTGATGTCTACCTCTGCGGGCCGACGTGGTTCATGGCAGAGATGAAGGAGGCCCTCGCAACGTTAGGCGTGGTGCCGGAGCGGATTCACGTCGAACTCTTCAACGGCAGCGAATCGATGACCCCTGGCGTCGTCGGCCCAGCGACGCGAGCTGCTCCCCATCTGCCCGAGCACGACGCCAACACCGGTCCGCTGGTGTCGTTCGCGCGCAGCGGCATCGCCGCTCACTGGAACGCGTCGGCCTACCAGAGCGTTTTGGAGCTAGCCGAGGCGTGCGACGTCCCAGTCCGTTGGTCGTGCCGGACCGGTGTTTGCCACAACTGTGAAAGTGGTTTGGTTTCGGGGGCCGTCGTCTATGGACCGGAGCCACTCGAGAGGCCTGCCGACGGCAATCTTCTCGTATGCTGCTCGCAACCGATTCGCGACGTCGTCATTGATCTGTGAGCCTGACCGGAATTCGATTGAAATGAACTCCATCCCTTCGGAGTCTTCAAACAGCACTTCCGGCAACAAAAGGGAGTTGGTTATCCATTTTTCATGGGAACAGTCACTTGGCGATAAGGAGTCTCTCTAAAGAGGTCGATTCACGGCACGCCCTTCTCTCGGCCCTGTGGGATTGACGGTCGCTCGTTGAGAACAAATCGAGTTCCATCTATCCTCCTTCTCACCCCGATAGATGATTTTCCAGTGCTAACGTTGCGACCCAAGCGCAGATTGAACGTTTTCTCGAGAACGAGAAACTCCGTCTTTCCGAGACGCAGGTCCCGGGACCTTTTGAGCAGACTGATTGTCTGAAGACAAGCGATCCTTATAATCACCTCACAAGAAGCAATTGAACGACCGTACTCTGGTCAGACATCGCCGACGGTGCAGGGAATCTTCGTCTGGTACGCCATCGCCTACGGCATCACCAATCGCATGATTTATCGCTAACGGCCTTCCACGCGCCGCGAAATGGGTCCTGACAGCTTTGTTGCTTTTAGACGTTTAGTTCAGACTGCCAATAATCTTCCGATAGTCGTCTTCAGAATAAGCTTTGAGCGTCGTGGTCCGCACATTTCCCAATGATCCAAGCTTCAACACGAAACCGGCCACTTTCTCATCATTGGGCATCTCAGCGACCAAGGCAAGATCGAAACTCCCTTGCATCATATAGACGGTCTTGATCTCCCCACCGAGGTCTTTTGCAAGCTTCTTCGCAGCATCCAGCCGCTTCGGCGACTCCTTTATATTTTTGATTCCCTGATCCGTCCAGTTGAGGAGCATTAGATACGTAGCCATGGCTCCCTCCTTGAATGACATGGTTTAGATGGGAAAAGACAACCGATTCTACTTTTTCTGATGGGTTTGGTCTATGCAGGGTCAGAGGGAATGAAGATGTAGGGGAAGGAGCCGCGCCACGCGCTGCGAAAAGAGACTGCTTAGCCAGAATGACATGACATCTTGGAGCGGATGAACGCTCCGGCGCGCGTGATCGCATGCCGGCCTGCCGTGAGCTGCTGATGAAACAGCGGCCATGCGTGGATCATGTCTGGCCATACTTCCAATGTCACCGCCACGTCAGCCGCCCCGGCGATATTGGCGAGACGAACTGCATCGTCGAGCAGTGTCTCCGCCGAGCCCACTTGAATGAGGAGTGGCGCCAAGCCCTTGAGACTCGCATACATTGGCGCAGCCAGCGCCGAGCGAGGATCAGCGCCATCAAGATACGCTGCAGCCAGCTCCTTTAGATAAGATTTCTGGATCAGTGGGTCGACCTCGGCCTTGCTGGTCATGCTTGCGCCAAGGCATTCTAAATCCACCCAGGGCGAGATACACCAACCGCAGGCTGGCTGTGGCAGGCCAGCATCGCGGGCGGAGACCATCAGAGCCACGGTCAGGCCGCCGCCGGCACTATCGCCCGCCACCGCGATGTGGCATGGCTCGATGCCGCACGACAGCAGGAAGCGATAGCCAGCTAGTGTGTCCTCGATCGCCGCAGGGAAGGGATACTCGGGTGCCAGCCGGTATCCCAGGGCGAGCGTGCGGGCTCCGCACACTCGACCGATTTCCGTCGCCAATGGCCGGTGACTATCGAGCGAACCGGACACGTAACCACCACCATGCAGGAATAGGATCACGCGTGCAGGGTCCGCATCTGGGGTCGAGGACCATTCTGCGCGAACGGCGTTCGCGTCGACAGACTCGATACGCACGTCAGTGGCGATCTTATACAGGGCTCCCAAGTCATCGAGGCGCTTGCGCCGTTCGCTGAGCGCATCCGGTCGGGGTTGGGCCAGCAGGAGTGCACGGATGGCATCGATTTCTTGATCTGCCATGCGGAGGAGTATGAGCGAATCATCCAACGATTGAAAGACGCCGTGTTGGCGTGTTGCCATCGCTCATTGCCTCGCGATTAGCACGCGGTGCGCCGGTAGGAGTAGATGTTGAGCAGACCGTAGTGATCGGATCCAAAGGCGCTTCGCATCGAGGTCGGCACACCGATGATCTGTTGGGTGAGGCAGGCGGTCGGCATGAATGACGTGCTGAACAGAAAGTCGATCCGGCGCGCCATGGCGATGGCCCGGCGATAGAGCTTCAGGACCTCATCCCGGTCCGCTGCCGTCTCTTCCGCAATGGCGTCGACCAGTTCGGGCGGCGGCAGCTCTTCCTGGTGGGCGGCGAGGACGTTCTTTGACGGGTCGTAGGTATTCCACATTGGCATCCCGACGGCCAGGCGAGCCGAATCGGTGAAGCCGGCCTCCTCCAGCTCTTGATATTCCGGCGACCCAGCTTCGAAATTCAGATCGCCGCCGAAAATGATGCCAGCATAACGCTGATGCAGTTGTTGCTCGTGGATGGTATTCAGCAACGCATGGAGTTCCATCTTGCGACGCTGTTGATCCGTGGTGAGGGCCCCCCTGAGATGATCGTAGTGGTGGAGTAGACCCGCTTTGTGCGCCTCCATCAGGTCGTGCAGCATTCGGGCATCGCGCTCGATTCCCGAATGCAAATGCATGGTTGCCACGAGGTAAGGCAGCTCCGTTCCCGGCGCGATGATCTCCGCCAGGAGGGCATACCGGAATTCCCCCAATTGAAAGCCGACGTAATCTCCACATGCGCCGAACGGGCCGCTGAGCTTGATACTTCCGACCATGCGCAGTCGAAGTGGAGCTTTGGCCAAAATCGCCAGACCGTTGTTCAATCCCGGGACAATGGCGAACCCGGGCGCGATCCGCAGACCGCACGCGTCGACTTGGTGGACCTGGGCATAGTCCAACCCGCGCTCTTTGAGCGCGCGCACGTACTGCTGGGCCATGTCGGGAAGTGGATTGACCTCCTGCAGAAGAATTACGTCGGGCTGTGTTTCGGCCAACTGTTGGATACGAACCGTGAATCGAGCGAGACGCTCATCGTCGGATTCGACCTTGCGAACCCAGAGCTTGCTGACTTCCAAACCGTGCAGGGTGTTGTAGGTGACAACCTTGAACGTGTCGGACTTAGGCGACGGTTCCGCAATTGACCGAGTCGCGACAGGCTTTGACTGACAGCCGGTCAACGAGCAGAGAAGAATGAACAGGAGAATTCGTGGAGCCAGCATGGATCCATTCCTAGGGCCTGACGCCGTTCCGCAATCAGAAAAGACTCCCGACACATTTTTCTTCCCTCTAGGCAAAGGGTTCCAGTTTGGACAAGACGGTGGGGAGAAATTCCGCAACCGTCGGATGAATATGCATGGCGCGCTGTATTACCGTAAACGGCGCCTTCGCATACATGACGTCCAGCAAAACGTGAACGACTTCATCGCCTGTGGTCCCAAGAATCGCAGCACCCAGAATGTGTTGTGTTTCCGCATCAACAGAGATTTTGATGAAACCTTGTGTCTCACCTTTCTCAACGGCCCGGCTCACTCGGTTCATCGGATGTTTCGTAGCGAGTGCAGCGCGCCCGGACTTCCGTATTTCAGCGTCCGTCATGCCGCATCGGCCTAGCGGCGGATCTGTAAACAACGCGTACGTCTGGATTCGGTCTGACACGCGGCGGTGGTCTCCGTTCAGGAGATTGTCCGCAACGATCTCGTAATCGTTGTAAGAAGTATGCGTAAATGCGCCGCGGCCGTTGCAGTCACCCAGGGCCCAGACGCCGGGCACGTTCGTTTGCAGTTGATCGTCAACGACGATGTAGCCGCGTTCGTCTGTCGCAACCCCGGCCCGGTCGAGACCCAGGTCGTGCGTGTTGGGAGTACGTCCCACCGCGAGAAGAACATGCGTGCCTACTACTTCCGGCGGACCTTCGTCGCATGCGATGCCGACGGCGATACGGCTGTCGCGCTTCGCCAATGATATACATTTCGCATTCAACCGAATCTGTATCCCCTCTGCCCCCAAAATTTGGCGCACGGCTTCGGAAATATCTTCGTCTTCCCGCCCAATCAGGCGTGGTCCCATCTCGACGATCGTGACGTCGCTTCCGAAGCGGCGATACATCTGACCGAATTCCAATCCGATATAACTTCCGCCGACGATGACGAGATGCTCCGGCAAGAAGTCGACATCCATCATCGATGAGTTGGTGAGAAATGGGACATCCTGAATCCCCGGCATCGCGGGAACAGAGGCGCGTCCGCCAACGTTGATGAACATTTTGTCGGCTTGCAGGACTTCATCGTTGACCACGACAGTGTGGGACGACTGAAAGCGGGCATGGCCTTGGATGACCGTACAGTTTTTCAGTCCTCGCAGCCATTCCTCCACACCCCTGTTCGACCGTCCGGAAATTTCATCCTTGCGTGCTTTCACACGTTTCATGTCGACGCGCACATCGCCATTGACAGCAAAACCATATTCGGCGCCTCGGCGGGCAACATGGGCCGCGTACGCGCTGGCAACGAGCGTCTTCGTCGGGATACATCCCGTATTTACACAGGTGCCACCAAACTTGTGGCGTTCAATAATGGCGACTGTCATGCCCGCGGCCGCAAACCGCGCAGCCAAAAACGGGCCTGCCTGGCCGGTCCCGATGATGATGGCATCGAATTGTCGCGACACGAGGCACCTCCTTTGAGGAAGATCGCAGGCCACCTTCGGCGGGCGCGCCGGCGCAGTGCTCGCCGCAGCCGATGACGATCATGTCGTAGTCGCTTACGTCGGCAGCTCCGTCCCAGCCTGTTCCGCCACCATGTACGCGGCGTACCAGTCGGGCCAGTTCTCGTCGCGCTGCCCCCCCATGCGTTTTTCGTGCTGTCCGTGGGCAGCTTCTGCACGCCGAAACGCGCTCGCAAGATCGTTCGTCGATGCAAATGTCGTCGTCGTGGAGTCGATGCGACCGGCCAGCCGCGTTGTGAGCTCCTGGAACAGCCACCCATTGCCATCCGGATCATGGAACGAGGCGAACGAGCGGTAGCTGCGACGCTCGGGATCCGGACCGCTGACCCGGACACGCCCAAACAGGTACGGCTCGTCCGTACCAGCGTACACACCGCCGGCGTCGTGGAACACCTGGCTGATCTGGATGCCGCGACCAAGCAGCTCTTTGCGGGCGGCCTCAATGTCGGAGACGATCAAGTACAGGCCCTGGGCGGAGCCGGGTGCCGCCGCAGTGACATTCTTGCCGAAAATGACCGAGCATCCGGAGCCGGGCGGCGTAAACTGGATCACGCGGAAGTCTTTACCGTTGTCGTAGTCGGCGTCGAGGCGCCACCCGAGCTTCCCGCCGTAGAACTCTTTGGCGCGGTCGACATTCGAGACGGGGATGACGACGATCTCTAACTTCATGTCCATTCTCGCGGCGATCGCGTTGCTGGTCGCGTTGCTACTACGGACTTCAGTGGTACTCATGGCTACCTCCTGGGTTGTGTGGGTTAGACCAGCCGGTACCTGGGGCCTCAGTAAATTGTGGATCTCTGCTGTTGAGGAGCTCATGAAGAAGTCTCATGATCACTCCATTTTTTGAATGTGTGAGGAGATGGACAGTCTAGCCATTCCACCGGATCCTGTCCAGATTGAGGTTTAGCTATGCGAAGAGGGCAGGCAAGGAACGCGCCGGACAGCCACGCGCCGCGAAATTGGTTTCAGCGTCCATTGTAGTGTTAAAAATTTAGAATATGCCGGGTGTTTTGGCTTGATGCCTTCCAAGATTTCCTTGAGAATACCATCATGCTATCTGCACGACTCCTAGCATTACTCTTTGCAGAGGTACTAGTGATATTCGTGGAGAACGCTGTCGCATTTCCTGTCATGTTGCCGGGCCACGATCAGGCCTCTCATCACAGACTTTCCTTTCAGGTCCTCGACGATCCGCCATCTCTGGACCAACCCCCGGTTGCTGACGGGATTGTGGATCGTTATTTGTTGAACCCCCGCGGAGATGTGAATGGACTGCTGTTGCGCGATGGGTCACAAGTGCATGTCACACTCCGGGCCGCTCAAGCACTCATTAAGACCGTTCAGCCGGGTGATCATGTGCGGGTGCATGGACGGCGTGTCTCTGACTCACCTCTCGTGAAACCTGACGTGATAATCAATGTGACAGACCGCACGTCATTCACGGTACCCTATCGGCTTGATCTTCCCACGCCTCCCAGGGAAAAACGACCGCCGGTCAACGAGATGAAAGCCACCGGAACAATTCAAGTCTTGCTCTATGACCCCTTGAAAGGTGTCGTGAATGGTGTAGTCTTGTCCGATGGTACACAGGTACGCTTACCTCCTGATGTGGGCGAGCACTTTCAGGCGTCGTTACAACAGAATATGGACGTGGAAGTCGAAGGACACGGTACGTCAACTCCTTATGGTAATGCATTGGAGGCCACCGCGATTGGCCGAAAGGGCCAACCACTGACCCATCTTAATGCTTCGACCCAACAGCTTCGCTGAGACGAGTTCCACTCCTTCGCGCTGTCCCGGCCCATCGTGAGGATGGGTAGAGGAGGGAGTACGGGGCCGCCACGCGCTGCGATCATAACCATCGACGAACAGAACACTTGTACGCCGTAAATACCTGCGGGAACTTGGCGCACAAGGCTCTTTCCTCAGGTACGATTTGAAATCGATTCATGTACAACACGAACAGGGGAAGGAGTGCGACCGCCAGCAAATTGGAGAGATATATCGCCCACCCCGCAAGAACTAAGAGGAAGCCGAGGTACATCGGGTTACGCGTGAATCGGTAAATGCCCGAGGTGACCATGGCCGTGGTCGTTTCCGGTTTAAGCGGATTGACAGTGGTCTTCGCCTGGCGAAACGCAAAGACGCCGGCCAAAACAATCCCGAACCCCAAGCTGCAAAACATAAGGGCGAACATTGAGTGCCATGGCAGTGCGAGCGTGAACGCAGAATAGGCAGAGGCGAGCCACATCAGAGCGCCGAACAGGAACACGAGCGCAACTGGGGGCACTTTCAGTTCTAGCGCATTGAACATGTGAGATCACCCGAGGATTGCGTCTCTATCGCGACCTGTGCCCGTAACGTATGAGAACCTGGTTTGTCCACCATCTCGTAATCGCTGATTGCGGTGTGGTGTGGCGACCCTCCGGTATCAGTTTCCCGCCAGACCGCCGGGTCATGTTCACTCTCCGTCAAGAACGTAGTCTGAACATACCATTCGGTCGGGAACGGGTAAGGGCAATCACCCACAGCCCCAACAATACATCAAGGCTCCCACAAAAGGTTGGCCACCAGGTCGGGACGCCAGAGTTCTCAATGAGAATGTCATGCACAAGATCAAAGAGTCCATGTGCAATAATCCCAGTCCCCACTAGCGTGGGAAGAAAGAGAGCCCCAATTATCGCTACTGTTGAAAACACGACGGCGATTACCAGTTCCCAGACCAACGCGTGACTGGAACCGCCTAACACTGCGAACAGCACATAATATGACGCGATGATGACGAGAACAGTGGAATAGAAGCTGCGTTCTTCATCGAAGCGTGTGAACTTGGCAAGCGCTGCGATCGCAATAGCAAGGAGAACGCCAACAACAATGGGCATTAGGTAACGCCTCGCGCGGTCGAATGAGGAGCAGACCCATTTTACGTTTCTGGTGCGGACAGGTCTATGGTGAGTGATGGATAAGCAGCGTGAGACGCGAGACCGCTGGGGAATGCGTCGGCTGCCCTGTGCCGCGAAATGGGACCAGGCACCTTAGTGTTTTCCGAAATGTGGAATGTTAGCCGTTTTCGTTCCGCGTCTGGTCAGGCGGCGGCTGAGCCCGCCTGTGCGGGCCTCGGCAGGAGCCAGAGAAGGAGCGCCAACCCAAGCACGGCGGACAACACCGACCCAGTCAAGATGCCGATCTTCGCCGCAATCAACAAGCGCTCACTCAGGGCCAGCCCTGCAATGAAGAGCGACATGGTAAAGCCAATACCCGCCAGGACTCCACCCGCGGCCAGGATGCCCCAAGAGACCCCGTCAGGGAGCTTGGCCAGACCCGTGCGCACAGCGAACCAACTGAACAGAACGATGCCAAGGGGCTTCCCAACGCACAGTCCGGCCACGACGGCTATAGCCACAGAATCTGTAAAAGCCCCGGCCGCGATCGACACGCCCGCATTCGCGAAGGCGAACAGCGGCATAATCACAAAACTGACCCAAGGGTGCAAAGCGGCTTCCAACCGCTCCATGGGCGAGACACTTTTTCGCACCGCCGTCTCCACCGATTGCAGTAGGGCCTGACGTTGGTGCGTATCGTGCCACGAATTTCCTTGGAGAAAGCCCCCGAGTTGGTGGACGAACTGTATGAGCAACCTCTGGCTTACCCACGGCCTGACACCTGTGAGCAAGCCGAGGACCACGCCAGCGATAGTGGCATGCACTCCGGATTCATGAAACCCGAACCAGATTCCTATCCCAAGGGGGACGTAAATCCCTAAATTGCGGACACCAATTCGCTGTAGGAGCATCAGGAGTCCGATGCCGAGGACGGCCCACGCAAGAGCAGAAAAATTGAGTTCAGCTGAGTAGCCGATGGCGATTACTAGAATTGCCCCGACGTCATCGGCGATTGCAAGCGACAGCAACAGAATCCGGAGGCTGCTGGGGACACGGGGTCCCAATATGGCCATGCATCCAACCACGAATGCGATGTCAGTCGCCATCGGGATGCCCCAACCACGTTGGGCGGCCTCACCCCACTGAAAGGCCAGATACAGGGCCGCCGGTGCCACCATCCCACCAAGGGCGCCGGCGATCGGAAGCGCCGCGACGCGAAGTTCTCGCAGTTCACCGAGTATCAGTTCGCGTTTGACTTCCAAGCTCACGACGAAGAAGAAGATCACCATCAAGCCATCGTTGATCCAATGCTTCAACGAGTGACGTATCTCAAACGCGCCGACCGAAATTCCTAGTGGCGTCTGCCACCACGAAAGAAAGTCTTCGGATGCTGGAGAGTTGGCAAGAACCAAGGCGGCCACAGTGGCCAGAAGGAGTACAACACCGCTGGCAGACTCGACATGGAAGAAGCGAGCGATCGGGTCCACGACGCGATCAATCGGCTCGGCGGGCAAGTGCGGATCTTGCGTCAGAGCGGGGCGGTCAGTCATCTCGCCTTCCCCCTGTTAAGGGTCGCCTCTGCTCGCTCATGTCCATTAAACGCATTCTCTCAGGAGAAGAATTCCACCATGGTGGTGACGGATGAAGAAACCGGGACATTCTACTTTTTCAGGTCGGCCTGGTCTATCGCTGTGTGAGGTGAAGTGAGGGGTAGGGGAAGAAAGGCGCAGGCCCGCCCCACGCCGCGAAATGGTTCCTAACATCGTTTTCTCTGCCCCTCACAATTTACTAAGAGCGTCAAGAGCGAGAATCTTTGCCTTCGCCTTGGCCTCTTCGATCGGGAGGCCCCACAACTGGATTCCAAGGACCGTATCGCCCTTTTTAACGTCGAGATCTACCACTTTTATCTTGTCGTATCTGGGCTGCGCAAAATACTTGTAATACGCTTCATCACCGACACCCATCACTTCCGGCTTTTCGGTTCCCGGGACGGGCGTTTTCCCGGAAGCGAATGCCTGTATTGTGAGAATGTTTAAGAAAACACGCTTGCCTGTCTTTTTACCTGACTCATCCCAGATGCAACCCTTGGAAGTGAGCGATGTGCCCGCCGCCATCGAGACACCCAGGGCGGAGCTTACTTGTTCCACCGTGAGGAGCGAACAAGGCCCATTGGACGACATGACGGAAGGGGAAAACTCTGCCATTAGCAAAGCAAAGGCAATGCTGGCAACAGGCATCAGCTTCGAAGGCATAGTGGCCTCCTTGGATTGAATACTCATCGATCGCACGATACGGTATTCGCAATCTGTGCCGGTAAGTTTACTGTAAAGTTAGAGACGTATTCATCACTCAGAGCAGATATGGAAGGGGGTGTGAAGTCACGAGGCCTCGAAAGCCATCGGTTTACTGTCTACGAAGTAAGTGAAGTGGGGCTGTATTTCTCTACGGAGTGCGTCTCCAACTCGGGTCGGGATCGAACTCGGTCATTTCCGCAACGAGCGCCGCTGTATTTTGACCGAGATCGTTCTGGTAGACCACTCCGTCCTGGTTGACCATGAAGCTCACCACACCGGACATGCCGTAGCGAGCCGGAAACGCGATGACTGCAAACCCCCCCGAGCAGTTTGCCGTTGGCCCGATAGTCGTATGCTCCCCCGGCGCATTCTTACCTTGCTTAGTGAGCATTCGATACAGATAGCCATGAAAGGGTGTCGAAACGGTCGAGTCGGATGTGACGGGCCCTTCGTTTGCTGCGGCTGCGAGCAAGGGCCCGACTGGACTCAAAGGCTCGTCTTCGCGGGTCTCCCAATACAGGCCGTCCCGCTTGCCGGGCGAGCTGACGAATTTCGAGGCGAATCCCGGAACACCGTCGCCATCCGCATCTTGCGTCGCATACTCACGCTCCGCATCGACGATCGCAAGACACACCTGGATGGCGGCGAGCTCGTTGCGGCCGATGTGCCGGGTCAGGATCTCTTCTGCGGCATGGTGCGTATCGAAACGCCATCCTTTCTCCGATTTGACCAACGGGATCGGCATCGGCCACTCGTTGCGGCCGACGGTTAAGATCGCGCGCGTGTTGTTCTCTTGGAGCACCACTTTGTTGGCATCCGCATAGGCTTTGAGAAACTGCTTGCGCCATTGTGCATCTGCCGCCGCATCGCCCGAGTCGAACAACTCCAGACCGTCGGCGCCTAAGAGCGTTTGCAATACAGATGGATCGTTCAACTTGATGGTGTCCACGAAAGCCTGCATCCCCTCCTGAGCGGAGGAAAACGTCGTCTGCACGAAGAATTCATTCGAGGCCGCGGACGGCATCGCCAGCAACAGGACAGTCAGAATCGCGATCGAAAATATTTCGAAATGAACGGAAAGTCGCATATCACCTGCCGTGATGGCCTCCGCCACCGCCGTGATGTCCGCCACCGCCTCCCTGACGGAATCCCCCGCCGCCACCGCCCCCGCCACGGTGAAAACTGGCATTGCCGCGTGCTCCGAAGTTGGACGCAGATGCTCCGTGCCCGACGCCTTCGAAGGCATGCGGTCGCACGTCGCCGCCGCGAAACCCGGAGGGAGCGGACATCGGCGGACGGCCGCCTGCAAAGCCGCTGCGGGCGTTGGCACGATTTCCGAAACTCTCGCGACTCCCGGAGGGATAGTGTCCGCGGAAATCCTGTCGGACCAGCGACGCGGCGGGCGCGCGCCCATACTGCTGGCGCAACGAGGCCTCCCGGTAGGGGACGCCTCGGCGGTGGACAGGGTCGTGTGTCCAGGCTCTGGTGGCAGTATTGTGATAGTAGAAGTTGTTGACGGTCACCACATTGACCTGTCGATGCGGCCAATTGAAAGCGCCGAAGAAGAAACCGGTTCCCACCGTGATGCCGGGTCCCCACACATACCCGATACCCAGCCGGGGACCCACGAAGTAGCCGGGCCAGGGACGCCAGAACACCGGCGGATAGGCCGGCCACCACCAGGGACCATAAATGACCGTGGGATCGTAGTAGGGGACATATACCACCTGCGGGTCCGGCGATGTGATCGAAATGTTCTGCCCCTCCTGGTCGATACGAACCTGGTCGGTCGACTGGAGGGTGCCGTTGGCTGACGCGCGCTGACGCAAGTTCTGAACGGTGTCCATGACTTCGGGCTGCTGCGAGAGGAATGCATCGCCGAGCCGCTCCGTCCAGTCCAGTTTCTCATCCATCATCGCCAGAACGTTCGGGAATGCCACGAGCGACTTCACGCTGGGTTCCCAATTGTTTTGGTCGGTCGCTTTCACCGCCTGGTCGCCCTGAAGCGTCGGGTGCGCTTTCACCCAGCGGGCTGCCTCGACAATTTCCAGTGGATAGGTCGAGGCCATCAAAATGTGTGAGAGCAGAGAGTCGGGATACAAGGCAATCGGCGCCAGCATCTGATCGAGTTCTTGCTGCGTGAACAGCACCTTGTCTTTGGTCCCTCGCTCCGGCGTGGTGAATTCCATTGATGTGCGTTGCTTGGCCATCGGCGGCGCCGCATCGGGGTTATAGATGCTGTCATACTCAGTGCAATCGTCGGACTCCTTCGGTGCGGTGGTCCAGAAGTCTCCATGGGGACTATGACAACGCCAGACGTAGGCTGAGACGGGACTGGTCCAAAGAAACAGCAGATGAACGGCAAGCACAACGGCAGTTAGATGAGACACACTGCTCTTCTCCTGCCCTTCACTTATGCAGCATGCTGTCTCCATGTCTTTAATACTATACGACACGAATTGCGTTCGTCATAGTTTTGCCTTAGAGCGCCTCTCTCACTATGGGACTATGAGTCTTTTCAAAGAGAGAAACACCGGCCCACCACGCGCCGGGAAATGGGTCCGGGGCACCGTTTCCTGCGCCTCAGAAGGGCTCAAGGAGCTCAAGGTGTGAGATTCAGAACAGCCCGGCCATGCTCGAGGTCTGCTGGGACTGACACGTGGTCGTGCACCACCAACCAGACGCCATCGATTCGCCTGAAGCACGCTCAGGTCGTGAAGATTTCATCGGCGCATCAGATCATTTACAAAGGCCCGCCAGGGAGCGTGCCTCCGGGTGGTGTGCCACCGGGGAGGGTTCCACCAGGCGGAGTCTTTCCTGGAAGAGTGCCACCGGGCAGAGTTCCGCCTGGCAACGTGCCGCCTGGCGGAGTACCTCCGGGAAGGGTTCCGCCCGGAAGAGGTCCACCAGGTAGGGTGCCTCCCGGCAGTGTGCCGCCTGGGAGCATTCCGCCTCGTGGAGTGTTATCAAGGTCGGTCAGTGGTTTTATTTCATCCGAAGCAGCTGGAGGCTTTGGGTTCGGAGGTTGGCCCTCGGCCGCCACTGTGAGACTGCAGGGAATGAAGGCGAGAAAGGCAAGGCCTGCACAACGAACGATAGAAAGGAGCGACCAGTGCGACATCGCGACACTCCTTAACCAAATTATATGTCACCAAGTCCACCAGTCACAAGGTAGGTGTCGTTGGTGCGCCAGACCACCACGCGCCGCGAAATGGGTCCTGACACTTTTCATGTTCGAGAGCGAGGGACTCTTGTGCCCCCATTGCGAACGTCCTCGAAAGTGAGGCTCGCTCATCCTGTCCCGCAGGATGCTTCGGGCGGGATGTCGTCCGAGGGGACGTCACGAATCTGAATCGAGTCGACCCGTTGCTGGGCCAGGACGTCCGAGATGATCACGACCTTGTCCCCAACCTGAAACTGTTCACGGTCCTTCAGGATCCGGAACGCCGTTTGCAGAGTTTTTTCAGGGTCCGAACTGAAATCGATCTTGAAAGGAAAGACGCCGCGATTGAGCATCATGGTCCGTCGCGGTTGGCTCATGTTGGTAAAGGCGTAGATGTTGGTAGAGAAAGGACGGCAGTTTGCGACGAGATCGGCCATGAGTCCCCGTCTGGTGATCACGACGATGCCCTTGGCCTTGACCCCCTCGGCGAGCTGAACGGCCGCCGCCGCCAGTTGCTGCTTATTTCCCGCGTTGCGCAAGTGTTTCGCAAACTGCAATCCGGGTATCGTTTCGGATTTCAGCGCAATCCTGCGGAGGAATTCGACACACTTCACCGGATACTTCCCAACCGTGGTTTCCCCGGACAGCATGACGGCATCGGCTTCTTCATAGATCGCGTTGGCGACGTCGGTGACCTCGGCGCGGGTGGGATGCGGATTGTGGATCATGGATTCGAGGAGATGGGTCGCCACGATCACGCGTTTTCCGTACTCGGCGCACAGTCGCACGATCGTGCGCTGGACATTCGGCAGATCTTCCAGGTTGATCTCCACCCCCAGATCTCCACGCGCGACCATAATGCCGTCCGATTCCTTGATGATCGCTTCCAGGTTCCGGACCCCTTCCTGGTCCTCGATCTTCGCGACGATCTTCACCCTCCCGACCTTGTCGCCCATGAGTGCCTTGAGTTGCTGGATATCCCCGGCCTCGCGCACGAACGAGAGGGCGATGAAGTCCACATCCCGTTCCAGGCCGAACAGGATATCCTTGGTGTCCTTTTGCGTGATCGCCGGGAGATTGACACGGACGCCCGGGAGATTCACGTGGCGCTTGCTCTTCAAGAGCCCACCGTCCAAGACACGGCACCGCATGTGGCGTTCGTGCTTCTCCAGCACCTCGAAATTGATCAGCCCGTTGTCCACGGTGATCCTGTCCCCGACGTTGACCGCCTCAAGCAAGTCCGCATAGTTGATCTGGATGGAGCTCTCTTCAACGTCCATCGGTCCGCGCGTGGTGACGGACACGATGTCGCCCTGCCGCAGATCAAGCTCGTTGGAGAGGTCCCCGGTGCGGATCTCCGGGCCTTGCGTGTCCAGGAGGATGGGGATGGGAAACTTCACCTTCCGGTTGAGTGTCTTGATGTGCTGGATGACCTTGGCGTGGGACTCGTGGTCGCCGTGGGACATGTTCAGTCGCGCGATACTCATGCCGGCCTCGTACAGCTTCTGCAGCATCTCGTAGGATTCCGTGGCGGGGCCGATCGTGCAGATGATGCGGGTCTTTTGCATGCGTGCTCCCTGGGGCAATGACCGATCCCCGCTAGCCGAGGTGAAACCTACAGACTGATGACGATTTCGTGCGGCGGGATAGGAGAAGAACCGGGGCCATTCTACTTGTTATCGTCGGCCTAGTCCATCGTTGTGCGAGGTGTGAGGGGAGGGCGATTCAGAGGCGGTCTATCTGGTGCGCGGGGCTGGCTGGTCTCTCTCGTTCGTCGAACCACACACCGGAGACAGACCGAAGAAACCAGATGAACCAGCTCCCCGCCATGCGCCGCGAAATGTTGGATTGCAAGACCTGACCCTCATTCTGCCTTTGGCCCAATTTTCCGACTTCCTTTTACTTAGTCGATGTTGGTCTGATCATTCTTTGGCGCGCCATCATTAGTGCCCGAAATCTTCGATCAAGGCTTAATTGAGCAAGGTCGTTCATCTTAGCCGAGATGGCCGCGACTGAAGTGAAGGCGACTTCGCAGCAAACGGCGTTGCGTTTTTCAAGGTGCGCATCGCGGTTGGTTGAGATGAGCCCTGGATCCTCTTGCAGTAGGAGTTCCGTGAAGTCTGTGGAATGAACGTTTCGAGAGAAATTGCGATAGACGATGTTGTACTCGTCCGAGAGTCCAGAGCGCTTGGCACGGTGTTCCGCATTTAGTCCAGTGAAGCCATGCTTTTTCAGCTTCTGGAGCTCTTCGTGGTGAGTACCGCAGTGCGGGATCTCCTTTCAAATATATGAGGAACTCTTCTGGCGTTGGAGCACCAGCGATGAGGTCGTGCCCCTTGACTCCGATGCCCGCCCACGAGCCTGCTTGATCTTCTCAAGCATGACGGTATCAAGCACCCGGCGGCAGGCCGCGCCCGTATCGACTTGGAGTTGCTCAACAAAAGATTCGAAACTTAAGCGTCAACTCAAACAGACCTCTCGCGAGAGATTGCGCCTCATGACAGAGGCCCTGCCTCTGGAGCACGAGCACTCCTCTCAGCGAATCAGCCGCTTTGCCGAGGAACACGAGAAGGATACGAGTCTGGCACGAGGGGCTTCCGAAGCTCGCGAAGGGATTCCACCGTGTCCTCGGTCAGCCTAACAAGGCGGCGAAGAAGTGGGGCGTATTGCTGAAGTGTGCAGAACTAGGCTTGTACGGCATCGGAGTTACGTTATCGAGGAGTATGTCGGCCAGCTCAGCCTGTCCTATTTTCTTGTTTCCCGAAATGTGGCTATCATTGTCATTTGATCTCAAAGCCGTTCCTGGTGCCAAGCCGTGAAACAACTCGTTTCCGGGCTTCTACTTTTTTGGCTCTTGAACTGCTATGGCTTAGGTGTGCCAGGTGAGCGGTGAAGGGTGGGATGGCGAGGAAGGCGCCGGACTGAAATGTTGGATTTCGTGAGCCTTAATCTTTCGTAACCGGCCATCTGCTGGACCCTGCGACGGTGGTGTCGCGTGTCTTCCAGGACGACATTCATATTCTCAAATGCTTGACGAGTCTCCGAACCGGCTAAGCATTGTGTCTGTAGTTGGCAGCTTCTTGGAAAGCTTGTCGAATTTCACGTGAACGAGGTCATTCCGGAGGGCGCAGATCTCGCTCACTGCCTGATGCGGCCCGGAATTGGCACGCAGCGCCTGACGGCGACCGGCGAGCTTGGGAAGAAGAAACCACTTCGCTTCTGGAGATAGACGCTGGGCGGCCTCGCTTCCTGCTTTGTGATTCTGTTAGCTTCGCGCAGTTTCTGAATAACATGGTTGGCTCGGGCCTCGATCGCAAGAGTACAAAATACGACAGTCGAGAGAGTCACGCGTCACTCCTCATCCAGCATTCCTCCCTTCGGTTTAAAAATTTTCGAACTCGCGCAATGGTTCCGGATTTCAAACAGGTTCTTGGTTTTTTGCCACGCCAGGTAGTAGAAAGTGTTCCAGAGACGTACACGTTCCGGAGTGTTGAGCATTGCAGTTCTCCTTTAAGTCTTCTGCGGCCTGATTCAGTACAGAGCTAGGCAGATGCAGCAATGTGTTGGGACGAGTCTACTGCAAAGTCGCAGACGTATCCATCACTCCGATGACGAGCAGGGAGCGTTGTGTGAGGGGAGGGCGATTCGGAGGCGGTCTATCTGGTGCGCGGGGCTGGCCGGTCTCGCTCGTTCGTCGAACCACGCGCGCGGGACCGACCGAAAAACCAGATGAACCAGGCCCCGCCACGCGCCGGGAAGTGCTTCCTGACCGTCTTTTCAATTTATTGGGATTTCTAGGGTGCTGGACATGCGACATTCTTTAATGAATCCACGTAGCCTGACTTCATTCGGTAATGCGACGCATTCTCTGATTTGAGATGCGGGGATTATTGAGGTCATTGGCCATAGAAGATTTACCCCAGGCATGTTTATCACCCTTCGTCACTATTGATCCATCTGGGGTATTCCCCAGGCATTATGCAATAACTTGTTCCTTCGATAGGAAAGTTTCTCGCATCGGCCTAGCAAATCTTTGAGCTTCTGGCGCAGAGTCATATCAGTTGTTTTCTGACAAAAATTTATCTCGATATCTCGCCGCAACTCCCAATTCTTCTTTTTGCTGTCTTATCTAAGGCGTCTTGGACACTCAATCCAGCAAGGGTTTTAATTGTCATGCGAAGCATAAGCTCAAGTTGGCCATGCGCTAAAGCTACTTTTCCCAGGCTCCTGTTAATAGAGTATTGTCTCCCGGAAAATCGAGATCAACGTGTCGCATGGAGGCTCTAAGTGTGGTCATTCTTACACCTTAAGGTGTGTGAGTAGATTGGTGAACAGTCTTGGAAACGGACCCGCCACGCGCCGCGAAATGGTTCAGTAACAGCTTTTCCTATTCTTCAATTCTGACAAGAAAAGACTCCCCACATCTTTTCTTTCTCTTCCGAGTCATGGCTTTGCTGTGCTTATCAGGAGTTGCCGCACAAGAGCTTTTGGTCACCGGCCAGAACATCGACGAATCATTGAGCGCCAGTACTACGCCGTGTCGCCGCTCTTTCTCGGATGGATGTAGTTGCGATATTCCTTCAGGACGTCCGCGACCTCCTTTGCTGATTCTGTAATCCATGTCAATTCGTGGGCAACCTTGATGTATGAGTCCAGCATCCATTCTTGATAATTCAAGGTCTTTGCCCGTGGTTTGTCCTTCGGGAGCCGAGGTAGCGTTGACGAGCGATTCCTTCACTGGCATCTTGTTGGCCCGTGCCACGAAGAGCGCTTTCGAGAGGCCGCCCATCATGACGATCGCTGCCAGCTCGCGCATCCGCCTTGACGCATTTGCAGCACTCATGCCACCTGCGCGTCAAGATGTCGCGCATCTCTTGGTTCCCAGCCAACGGCGAGAAGTCGGGGGCCAAGATCGTCGGTGTTGCTCCACCTGCAGGAGTCGCGGGCGAGGTCAGCACTGCCGCTGCGTATGGCGATGAGGGCTGTCTTGGCGTCCTTTAGTGCGGCGAGGTATGTCTGTCGTGCTGCGTATGCGTGGAGTTTTAGATAGTTGTGTAGTGCCGGTCGGCAGTGGCGAGGTCCACGTTGATGCGCCGGCGTGACTCTCCGGTCGATGGGTATTGAACCACGCTAGAGCGGTGCCTTTTAGCGACGCGATGGCGTCCACTCCTCTAATCTGTTCGGCCCTTGATCTTCGAGACCAACGATCGGGCGCTCGAAACCTCTCGGATGGCCGCGTCTATGCGTCAGAAGCCGTGGGCATATGTATGCACACCGTTCAATGGAGGGGGCACAGCGTCACCCATGAGTTTTCGAAGCCTTCGCAGGCTTCCTCGCGGTCTTCTTCTTCGCAGTTTTCTTTTTCGGCGCTTCGCGCGGGCGGGCTTTCTGAACCGCTTCCAGGCATCGCCATCGCAACGAGGTTTTCGCCCACAGAGTTGATTCGATACTTTCCTGTGGTAGCCGCATCAAGATAGCCTGAATTTTTCGCGTTATTGAGAGTAAATAGAGGATTCCCCGGTCGCTTTCGTCCGGCGAGCCGTGCTGCCTCCAGAAGCGAGTCAGCGTCTACTGTGTCCCTTCGTTGGGCCTCTGGTGCTTCGAAGCGGTAAAAGTACGCGACGACCGCCGCAAACTGCTGATCACTTTTGGTGCTTTCGCAGCAGTGAACTGTTTGATGTCCATTAAATGCGGTGCTCCGCCACTGCTTGGCGGTGACAGTGGTGTTGAGGTAGGTGTAACAGGTGTTAGATGGGATTGCGTAACGGATGCCGATTGCAACCCCAGAGTTTCGGCGGCGAAGCGCATCGCGAGCGCCTGCGATGTCTTGTCCAGCCCTTGCAGTGTCTCAACAATGATCTTCGCTGCATCGAAGTGGGTTGTCTTACCCTGTGCTTGCTGTGCCTGTTGAGTCATGCGGACCTCCATTGATTTCTAGTCAGCAGGAGAAAAAGTGTTGAGAGCCATTTCGCCTACCTGATGATTGGTAATAATTCCTACGCCGAGCGGCTAGGGAAAGCAAGACTACAGAGGGGGGATTTAAGCACCACACCATGAATTACGTTCATCTCTTCTGTCTCCCCACCTTCTATATCATGAGAGGACTGACCGGCTGCTTGATTGAGCATCAGGCCCCCCGTCTATCTCCTCCTTCCCCTTAGAAGTGGTGGCCCGATGGTCCTTGACTGCGCGCGTTGAACCAGCACCGCGCTATCGTTCGCGTTCCGCGAGCAAGAAGGCTGTCTAGTCGTTCCTTTCTTCTTTCTCTTTTCCCCCCTCCGTATTGTAGGGGGGCAGCCTGCCTGCTTCAGCGGGCATTAGGGCCTTGTTGAATCCGCCGTTGCCGAACGGGAGCGGCCTGCCATCGGCAGGTGGCGGCTCTCACATCTCACCAAGGATGCCCTCGGATTGAGAGAGCGTTACCGGAGGAGCGAGGTATCCACCGAGGCGTTACTGGGAAGGAAAGCTGGAACTGACCAAAGCACCACGGTCTCAAGACCGTGGCTGCGGGAATTCCAGAAGGTTTCCGCCCAGTAAAACCCGGAAGGATCGCTCCGAGAGGTACCGCGAGCGAAACCGAGGGTATCCGTCCCGCCTGACCTCCTGAAGCAGATCCGCCGATTTTGAGCTCTCCGTTCACGCGCTCCACTTTCCAGATCTGTAGAGTCCGGCTATAGTAGTTGCCATGGAATCGACCAGGTATATTTATTGGCAGGATGGGGGGCAGTGGCTCGGCTACCTCCAGGACTATCCTGAGTATTGGACGCAAGGGGAGTCGTTCGAAGACCTGCAAGTCAACCCTTTGGGATCTTTGTCGGGACCTACCAAATAGCAAAGTCCTGTCAGGCGCGTAGTAGAGAGGGGGCGGTATATGAGCAAGGTCGAAGCGATTGAAGAACAAATTGAGAATTTGTCTGCCGATGAACTTGCGGCTTTTCGCCGATGGTATGCGGCATTTGACGCGGAGACATGGGATCGTCAGTTCGAGGCTGATGTGAAGGCCGGTAAGCTGGATGCCTCTGCTGAAAAAGCTCTTCGTGCTCACACCTCCGGCCAGTCGAAGCCGCTTTGATTCATCACGCATCACCAGACTTTTGGACCTGCTACAACGCCCTACCTGCTTCGATCCGCGAACAAGCTGACCATGCATTTGAACTACTGAAAGCCAACCCTAGGCATCCGTCGTTGCACTTTAAGCAAGTAGGCCGGTTTTGGTCTGCGCGAGTTGGGCTCCAGTACCGAGCTGTAGGGGTAGAAGCACCGGACGGCATCGTCTGGTTCTGGATCGGAACCCATGCAGAGTATGACAAATTGATTCGCTAGGCCCAGCCAGCTTCCTACCTCCCGCGGTCAGCGAGCAGAGGAAAGTGCCTGGTTGCCCCATGCATTTCTCTCCTCTTTCTCTCTCTTTTTTCTCCCCCTCAAATAATAGCGGGGGCAGCCTGCCTGCCTGAGCGGGCATCAGGGCCTTGTTGAGTCCGCCCGTTGCCGAACGGGAGCGGCCTGCCTTTGGCAGGTGGCGGCGCTGTTCGCAGGTCCATTCAAGCCTCGCTTGGAATGGACCAAGTTGCGCTGCCAAGCGGCGGTGAGGCTTACGGCGGCCAACAAGGCGCTGGCCTAAGCGAAAGCAGCGGGCCTGTCCACCTCCTCCCGCTCTTGCATCTCCTTCTCTGCCCCCCGTACAATGCCTATTCTCCAAGCTAACCCCTTGGCTTTTTGAATGATTCGGGTCGCTTCGCGGCCGGGCGAAAGAGGGACCAGATCTCTATGCGCATTGAGTATTCGAAGGGCGAACGGGCCTCCAAAGAACTCATCCTCCTGCATCGACAGACCTCCGAAGCCACCAGCGGCCGGAAGATGAAGGTCATGCTGATCTTCCCGCCCGATTGGTTCCCCTCCGAACCCTATCTCAGCCTTCCCTCCCTCACCGCCGTCCTCCGTCAGGCCGGCCATACGGTCATCCAAAAAGACATCAACCTCGAGATGTGGGACTGGTACTTCAGCGAGGACTTTTTGAAGAAAGTCCTGCGCCGGGTGCCGCAGCAGCTCGACCGGCTCCGCAAGCTCTCCAAGAAGCGCGATCTGGATGCCAACGAGATGGATCTGCAGCTGGCGCTCTGCGATGTGACCAGGCAGCGGATCGATGAACTGATCAAGAAAGCGGAGAAGGCGAAGGCGATCATCCGCGGAGAAGTCTTCTACGAAATCGACCAGTTAGAGTGGGCGATTCAAGTCTTCCGCGAAGTCACGTCGGTGATCTCGATGGTCTATGCCCCGGCGCGGATCTGCATGCCGCCGATGGAGACGGATCTGTCCTATAAGGTCTTCGTCTCGTCCGAAGTGATGGATGCGGTGAACGACTACCCAGGTGAATATCTACCGCGACGTGTTCGAGCATCTGGTGAAGCCGGCGATCGAGCAGGAGCAGCCGGACGTGATCGGCATCTCGATCGTGCTTGCAGCAGCAGATCTTCTCCACCATGACCTTCTGCGCCCTGATCAAGCAGCAGTTCCCCCATATCCATGTGACGATCGGCGGCAATACGGTGACGCGCCTGCGCGATGTGCTGCCGCAGTCGCCGCTGTTTCAATACTTCGACAGCGCCGTGGTCTATGAAGGGGAGACGGCCTTCGTGCAGCTGGTGTCGGCGGTGGGGGCGAAGCGGAGCCTGGCCGACGTGCCCAACACCATCTATAAGGACGAGACCGGCGTCCATACGTCGGCGACGAGCTATGCGGAAGACATGGCCGCGCTGCCGCCGCCGGATTTCGACGGCCTGCCGCTGGAGAAGTATTTCGTGCCGACGAAGATCCTGCCCTATCTGGCGACGCGCGGCTGCTACTGGGGCCGCTGCGAGTTCTGCGACCATGGCGAGGGCTATACGGCGGGCTATCGGACGAAGAAGATCCAGGACATTCTGGCGGAGATCACACTATCTGCGCGACAAGTACGGGGCGCAAGCATTTCCACTTCACCGACGAGTCGTACCCGCCGGCGCTGTTCCGCAAGCTGGCGCGTGGCTTGATCGACAGCCAAGATGGGCATCACCTGGACGACGCACATGCGGTTCGAGAAGAGCCTGCTGGAAGATGCAGGTCTGGCAGGATGCGAAGGACTCCGGCTGCAAGTATCTCCACTTCGGCTACGAGTCGGGGAACGAGCGGGTGCTGAAGCTGATGGACAAGGCGACGACGACGGAGATCATGACGAAGCATCTGCAAGTACACGGCGGAGGCCGGCATCTGGAACCACTGCATGGGCTTCTTCGGCTTTCCCGGCGAGACGAGGGAGGAAGCCTGGTCGTCGGTGGAATTTCTGGAGCAGAACAAGGACTATGTGCATTCGCTGGGGTTCGGCACGTTCGACCTGGGCCGGCATAACCCTGTGGCGAAGCATCCGGAGAAGTGGGGCGTGACCGCCTATAAGAATCCCGAATGGGATTTGGCGCTCGACTACTACTACACGGTGAAGAACGGGATGAGCATCGAAGAGGCGGAGCGGGTGTTCCAGGAATTCGAACGGAACCACTATGCGGGCTGGGATCTGCGGCTCTATATCCGGGAATACATTTTTCTCTACATTGCGAAGTTCGGGTTGCAGAAATTGCCGGATCTTCAGTATCAGGCCGCGAAAATTGCGGGGCATACGCCCACGCTGGCGGGGAAAATGTAATGCGCAGGATGTTGAAAAAGGCCTCCAGCGGCGTTCTGCGCAATCTGCTCAAGGGTACGTCGTACGTAAGACGATCGGAGGATAATGTCATGAGCGTCAAGCGGTCTCGTACAAATCGACGCCTTGGCTCCGATCAAGAAAGAGGATCGGAAGACAGTCGAAGGTCATGTTGCTGTTTCCGCCTGAGTGGGTGCCGACGGCGCCCTATCTGGCCTTGCCCTCGTTGACTGCCGTCCTGCGCGAGGCGGGACATCACGGTCGTGCAGCGCGACATCAACATCGAGATGTACGACCACTTCTTCACGATGGAGTTCCTGATCTGGGTGAAGGCCCGCCTGGGCATGCAGCTGAAGCCGCTTGCAGGACGAAGGAGAAGGCGCGGGACGCTGACGGACAGGAAGACGGGTCAGAAGGCGGTGCTGGAGCAGGCCTATGCCGTCGACGTGTTCGATCTGGCGGAGCGGGCGGAAGATGCGAAGCTCGTCGTGCGGGGCGAGCGATTCTACGAGGCGGAGAAGCTGGAAGCGGGCGCTGAATACGCTTCCGCGAGGTGATGCACTACATCTCCGCCGCCTACTATCCTGCCTCGCTCGTGTTCTATCCGATGGAAAGCAACCTGGGCTATCGGCCCGGTGTCTCGAAAGAAGTCTTCGCCTGCCTGGACGATGAACAGGTGAACGTCTACCGGGATATCTGCAATCAGCTTGTGTCATGCCGGCGGTGGCAAAGAGAAGCCGGACGTGATCGGGCTCTCGATCGGCACGCAGATGCAGCTGCTGGCGGGCCTCACGTTCTGCAAGATGATCAAGGAGACGTTCCCGCACATCCATGTGGTGGTCGGGCGGCAATGTCATCACGCGGCTGCAGGAAGAGCTGCCGCATCAGGAACGATTCTTCACCGAGGTCTTCGACTCGGCGATCCTGTATGAAGGGGAGCATGCGCTGCTCTGGCTCATCGAGGCCTTGAACGGCCAGCGGGCGATCGCCTCCGTGCCCAATCTTGATGTATCGCGATGCCTCAGGCGTGCAGCAGAATCAAGAAGTCTATACGGAGAAGACGACGGCGCTGCCGCTGCCGGATTTCGACGGGCTTGCCGCTGGATCACTACTTCGTGCCGGAGCTGATCATTCCCTATCTCGCGACGCGCGGCTGCTATTGGGGCCGCTGCACGTTCTGCGACCATGGCCAGGGCTACTTCGACCAGTATCGCGGGATGCCGGCGCATCAAGTGGTCGAGCAGATCAAGGCGCTGCGGGACAAGTACCACTGCCGCCATTTCCTCTTCTCCGATGAATCCTATCCGCCGGCGCTGTTCAAGAAGGTGTCGCAGTTGCTGGTGGATCAGAACGTCGGGATCAAGTGGACGACGCTGATCCGGTTTGAAGAAACCCTGCAAGATCAGGAGATCTGGGACCTGGCGGCGAAGGCCGGCTGCTGCACGCTCTATTATGGGATGGAGTCGGCGAACGAGCGGGTGCTGAACCTCATGGACAAGCATGCCAAGAAGAGCGTGATCCAGAACAATCTCCATCAGGCGGCGAAGGCGGGGATCTGGAACCACGTGATGGCGTTCTACGGCTTCCCCGGCGAGACGCGCGACGAAGCGCTGGAGACGCGCCAGTTCGTCATCGACAACCAGCCGGTGATTCACTCGGTGGAGCTGTTCTACTTCGTGGCCTACCGCCATACGCCGATGGTGCGCAATCCGGATAAGTTCGGCATTACGATCCACAAGCAAGAGGACTACGATCTGCCGCTGGACTATTACTACACGCTGAACGAGCCGAGCACCCTCTCCTGCCTGGACGCGATGCAGCTCTGCGAAGAATTCTACAAGAACGATTTTCATCCCTGGGCCGTGCGCGTGAATGCGCGCGAACATGTCTTCCTCTATATCTCGAAGTTCGGGACGAACAAGTTGCCGCAGATCTACGCGCAGCAGACGCAGGCAGTCGGATCGCCCGAAGGCGTGTCAGGTCTGGTCACCTGGCCGGTGGCGATGAGCGAGGGAGATGAAGGTATGGCGCGGGTCACGAGCCACGGTGTGGGTTAGAAGGATGATCAAAACGCCATGTAACAAGGCCGCAGGGAGCACGGCGACTGAGGCGTAGCCTCGGGGCTACGTCGCAGGGAGACGTACGACTGAGAACGCAGTTAGGTGGCGTTTTCATCATCCGGAACGAGCACGGCAGAGAGTAGTGCATAGGCGGCTTCGATGAGTTTGGTCATCTCTTCGGCCTTCTTGTAGGCCTGCATGTATTTCTTGGGGTTGTTGGTCAGGTTCGAGTAGCGGGCGGGGTTCCAGGTGTAGAGCAGCGCTCGTCTGGCCCGATCGAGGTTTTCGAGGGTGAGGGGAAGGGTGAGTCCCAGCACCTCCAGTGCGTGGTTCACGTCTTCTTGGGTCACATTATTCATCGTGGCATACTGTGACAAAGCGGCAATGTAAGCCTGTCAATCAATGCCAACTGTCCTCCCGATTCTTCAGCCGACTCCGATCTTCACGAACAAAGACTATCGTGATGTCCTCCGCAAGGAAATGGACGCGGGCAAGATTCCGCTCAGCCTGGGCGCGATTGCCCGGTGAAGTGCGAGTTCTGCTACGAACTGGACCATTCCTACCGCGAAACGCTCGATCCGCCGAAGACGAGCGACGAGGATTGGAAGTTCATCCTCGACTACATCAGCAAGAAGCCGACGGACCCGAAACAGTTCTGGTGTCTGGGCGGCAATGAATATCATGGAATGGACCGATCTGTTCCTCCATCCCAAGGCGATGGAGTGGGTCGAGGATTTTCTGACCTCGACGGACAAGAACATCCACGTTCTTTACCGTCGGGTTCGTCCATGTGCCGAAGATCCATCAACTGGTCGCGCAGTATCCCGGCCGGATCAACTTCGAGCTGTCGGTCATCACGCTGAGCGACTATCGCCAGCGGCTGATGCCGCATGCCCCGTCGGTCAAGCATCTCATGAAGGTGCTGGACGGGCCGGCCGTGTCCTCGGCGAATTTCTATGCCTTCGATGCGCACACGATGTCGAAGGATGCGGCCGCGATCTCGTCCGATCAATCAGAAGTGCGTGCTCTGGATGGGGACGCTCACGCCGGTGCGGGGGCTCAAAGAGGAGACGGCCGCGCTGATGCGGCAGGGTCGGAAGCATCTGCCGGAGGAAGCGCAGCGGGTCTATGACGCGGGCTTGCCCAATCTCCAGACGATCCACACCGAGGCCTACATCGACCGCGTTTCTCAACAGGAAGCGGATCGTGAGCCTCTTCGATTCGCTGGAGTTGGAGAAGAAGGATACGGTCGTCATGGCGGCGAGTGTCTACAAGGTCCTGAACATGTACCGGAAGAACCGCGCGCAAGTTCCTCTATGTGCCCAATGCGATGCTGAGCGGCGATTCAGACTGCACGGTGTTATTGACGTTTGACGACATCGCGCGCCGGTTGACCAAGGAAAAGGTGGTGCATGTCCCCAAGTGCATCATGCAGTCCGGCCGGGGTCCCTACAGCGATATCACCGGGGTGACGCTGGAGCAGTTCGCGAAGAAGACCGGCGTGACGGTGAAAGTGCTGCACAAGATCGATACGCGGTTTGCCAATGAGCAGCTCTATCGCAACGGCTCGCTCCAGAACTATGTGGAGAGTTATCTGAGAAATCCTTTGACGCAGGACTATGAAGCGCTCCCGCGTCCCGCTTAGCAGGATGTTGAAAACGTCCGCCAGCATCGTTCTCGCTTCGCTCAGAGGCTCAACGTACCCGAGAGCGTATGCCTCACGGTCTTCGCTCGCCTGCGGCCTAGCGGGACGATCGTTTTGAGCATCCTGCGGATGAGGCCTGATTGGGACATGGCGCGCCTGTGCACGGTTCGGTGCGTACGTTGACCGTTGAAGATTCTGCGCACTAAGTGTGGCTGTGCCACTTGCGAAAATCCTGACTAGAGAGTGCCTCAGCATGCTAGAGGCCTGATGCGCCGGCGGACCCTCAATTCTATCAAGCCGATGTGTTTACCGGTCGAGCCGTTCGGCGGCAATCCGGTTGCGGTGTTTCCCGATGCGCAAGGTCTCACCGACTATCAACTGCAGCAGATCGCCCGGGAGATGAACCTCTCCGAGACCGTGTTCGTGTTGCCTCCGACCGATCAGGCGGCGGTGGTCCGCCTGCAGGATTTTTACCCCGACGCAGGAAATTCCGTTTGCCGGCCATCCGGTGATCGGCACCTTTTATCGTGCTGGCCCAGCTCGGCTTGATTGCCGTCACCGGCGGCGTCACCCGCGTGATGCAGGAATGCAATATCGGCCTCTTTCCCGTCGAGCTCCATGCACGAGAGGGGCAGGTCGACCCGTGTGGTCATGACGCAGCCGAAACCGCGAGTTTCTCGGTTCGGTGGAGGAGACGGAGGATCTGTTCGACATCGCGAAGTCTCTGGGGCTCTCGAAAAACCAGATTGTCGAGACCAGAATAACCGGTGAGGTGGTGTCGACCGGATTGCCGGTGGTGATTGTGCCGGTGCGGACCCTCACGGCGGTGCGGTCGATCATGCCGGATGCTGCCGCCATTACCGAGGTCTGCGAGCGGTTCGGCGCCAACGGCATTATGGTCTTTACGACCATTACGGTGGAAGACCATGCGACGGTGCATACGAGAATGTTCGCGCCCGCGATCGGCATCCTGGAAGATCCTGCCACCGGGCAGCGCGAGCGGCGCCATGGGCGCCTATCTCGTGCACCATGGGCTGGTGGAGGTGGGGCCGATGACGGAAATCATCCTCGAGCAGGGCTATGAGATCGAGCGTCCGTCGCGCATTCTGATCCAGGTGGATTCGGAGGACGATGCGATTCAGACCGTCAAAGTGGGCGGGCAGGTGGTGATGGTGGTGGAGGGGACGTTGATCGTTTTAAGCAGGCTGATCCTGTCAGCGAGGAGCCCAACCGTCCTCGCACCCCGCCCGGTGTAGGGACCCCGCTGCGGGCGGTTGGGCACCCACCTCGCTGCCACCCGCCTTTTTAAAACTTTTTATTTGAGGGAGGAAGTCAAGAGCGCAAGATGGGGCAGACTTCAACGTGGATCACGGAAAGTGTGGAAGGAGGATCACCATTTATGAAAGCTGTACTGTTTCGCGAGCATGGCGGACCGGTCAAACTGTCGTATGAGGATCTGCCGACGCCGACGATCGGTCCGGATGAGGTGCTGGTTCGGGTCAAGGCCTGCGCGCTGAATCATCTCGACATTTGGGTCAGGCAAGGGAATCCGGCGTATCCCATGCCGCTTCCGCATGTATCTGGGTCGGATGTGGCCGGGATCGTGGAGCAAGTCGGTCGCTCACGCCGATGGGGTCACTGTCGGGCAGCGGGTGTTTATCTCGCCGGGGGTCAGCTGCTGGCGATGCGATGCACTGTCTGGCAGGACGGGACAACTTCTGCCGCTCCTATGGATTGCATCGGGGCCATGATGCATGGCGGGTATGCCGAGTATGTGAAGGTGCCGTTCCGCAACGTGCTGCCGATTCCCGAGAACCTGTCGTTTGAACAGGCGGCGGCGTTTCCGCTGGTGTCGGTGACCGCGTCGCACATGTTGTTTGCCCTGGCCGGACTGCAACATGGCGAAACGGTGTTGATCATGGGAGCAGGGAGCGGAGTCGGGACGCATGGCGATTCAAATGGCCAAGCTCGCCGGCGCGCGGGTCATCACCACGGTCGGATCGGATGACAAGATTCCCAAGGCGGTGATTCTTGGCGCCGACGCGGTGATCAATCATGCGCGGGAGAAGGTCTCGGAGCGCGTGAAGCTGTTGACCGAAGGACGCGGCGTCGATGTGGTGATCGAGCATATCGGGCCTGAGGTCTGGGACAGTTGCCTGGCTTCGCTGGCGAAAGGCGGGCGTCTTGATTACCTGTGGTGCGACGACCGGAGCAGAGGTCAAGCTGGACCTCCGGTACCTCTATTCCCGGCAGTACACGATCAAAGGTTCGTACATGGGGACCCGCGCGGAACTTGTGAAAGTGGCGGAGCTGATGGGCCAGGGACGGCTTGATCTCGGTGATCGATCGCACCTATCCGCTTCAAGAGGCTCGCGCGGCGCAGGAGCTGATGCTTAGTCGCAAGTTTTTCGGTAAGATTGTGCTGACGGTGTGACGGATGCTGAAAACGGTTCCCAACTTCGTTCTCAGTCGCATGTTTCCCTGCGACGTACCCCAGAGGGTACGCCTCAGTTACCATGCTCCCTGCGGCCTGTCACGTTTGAGGCTCTCGACCGTTTTGAGCATCCGTAGTACAACCCATGTTTTTCCAGTCGAAATCATTGATGAAAGGGGAGGGGAAGTATGTCGACAGTGGCGAAGATCATGAACAAGCAGCCCAAGTCCGTCGGGCCTGGCGGTGTCGATCGTGAGCGCGGCCAAGAAAATGCGGACGGAGCGGGTCGGGTCTCTGCTTGTGAAGAAGGGAAAGAAGCTGGTCGGGATCGTGACCGATACGGATATTGTCCGACGGGCTGTCTCGACCAATAAAAATCTCGGCAAGTTGACGGTCGAAAAAATTATGACGAGCCCCATTTGCACGATCGAGGGGAGTCAGTCGGTCGATGATGCTCAGGATATGATGGGTGACTTAGGAGTGCGCCATCTCGCGGTGACCAAAGGCGGGGAGATTGTGGGGGTGGTTTCAGTGCGGGATCTGCTGTTGTTTTATAAGCGGTATGCGCAATCGAAGATTCCGCCGGATGCGGGGTATTCGGAACCGAAGATCATGCAAGACTAGGAAGGGGAAAGCTGGTCAGCTGTCAGCCTCTCAGCTCTCAGCTGAATGATCGGGCAAATAGAAATCTTCAGACTGTCCCAAGGCTGATGGCTGAAAGCTGATCGCTTATCCTACTTCGTGAGTTCTTTGACGAGGTGGCCGAGTTCCGGCAGGATCAGTTTTTCCATCGCCAGGCGGACGGCATTCTCCGAGCCCGGGGTGGAGAACAGGATACGGCCCTTGATGATGCCTGCGGTGGCGCGGCTCATGATCGCCGGTGAGCCGATGTCCTGGTAGGTCAGGTAGCGAAAGATCTCGCCGAATCCCACCAGCCGTTTCTCCAGCATCGCGTCGACTGCTTCAAAGGTTGAATCCCGTTTCGAGATGCCGGTGCCGCCATTGATGATGATGGCTTGGACTGCTTCGTTCGCCAGGCCTTCGGCGATCCGGCTTTTGATCTGAGCCGGTTCATCCTTCACCAGATGGTAGGCGGCGACTTCATGCCCTTGCTCCTTAAGGAGTCTGTGGATGAGTTGGCCGCTCGTATCGGTTTCGGGGGTCCGCGTGTCGCTACAGGTAATCACCATGCACCCGATCGTTTTGGGTGCATGGGATTTGTGTTCGTGGTATGTGGCGCTGGCGCTCATGATTCAGGCTAGAGAGAAAAGCTCTCAGCTCTTGGCTAACCGCTGATAGCTGACGGCTGAATGCTATTATTTCCAGACTGAGTCCGGGTTCAGTTTTGCTGCCGGCTTTCCGCCCTTGATGTGTTCATCGAGGATGGTCGCGACGTCCGCTTCCGTCACTTTGGAGTACCAGGTGGCGTCCGGATAGACGACGACGGTTGGTCCCTGCTCGCAGGGGCCGAGGCAGGAGGAGCCGCTGACGAGGACCTCGCCCGGCGGTACACCCTTCTGCATGAGGCCCATATTGAAGGCCATGAGGAGGGACGCAGATCCGGCGCTGCCGCAGGAGGGTTTGGGGTGTCCGGGGGGACGGGAATTGGTGCAGACGACGATATGATACTTGGGTTTCGGCATGGATTCTCCTTTGGACGGTACGGACTGCTACGCTTCTATTTTGATGGTGCTGGTACGAACGACTTCCACATGTCGATGGCCTCTTCCGGCAGCTTCCAATGTTTGAGGCCCTTCATCACCCAATCGAGATAGTGCGCTTTGGGTTTGAATTTGCCGATGGGGGTGGCGGCATAGGTGGTGACGAGCATTTTCTCCCCGGCTTCCGTCAGCACGGTGACTTGGACTTGGCGAAAGGCGCTTGGCGGCACATCCTCTTCGAAGTGATCCATCAGTCTTGAGATCTTCGTCGGTCACCTCGAAGACCGCTCCCCAGACCTGCTCTCCCGGCGACGGGGCCACGCTGGCGAGACCGCATCGCCATTGCGACGACCATCGGCAGAATTTGATCGTGTGCTCGGGAAGTGTGGCCAGCATCAGGAACTGATGTTCCGGCGCGCGGCGTTTCAGCTGTGTGGGATTGAGATGGTCTCCGTATAAAAAGAATTTCATTGGTGATTCATCGCCTCATGAGACAAATGTGCCGACTCGACCGGTATTTGTAACATAACCACTTTCACACGCACAAGCCGCGCCTTGGGCGGTACATGGGACTGGTTGTGGCCAGATTGACATCGCGCCGGTGCTCTTCCTAAGATGCAATGCGATCATGCGCGGCGTCATCTCTTCTTCTCGAACTCTGTTCACAGGATCTCCATGCCACAGAATCATTCATCCGCCAGTTCTGCCCATTCCTCGTCCATGGTGAAGGTGATTCACTACGCGGTGGTGGCAATCCTCCTGCTGGGTGCGCTCTACTACCTCTGGATAAAGCCTCCGTCGCTCAATCCCATGGCCGATTCAAGGGCTGCCGAGGCACTCGCGTTGGTGCAAACCCATCGAGCTCTGGGCTATCCCACGATCCTTCAGGCCATGACTGAGCACGTGCGTTCCATGAGCGAACGCAATCGGGTCGCTCGACTGGGTAAGTGGCGGGTGCAGCAGGTGGAGGGGGACCTGTACGAGGTGCGGATTCAGTTGCGAGATCAAGGGGTGTCGGGCCAATGGTTCGAGCGGGAGTTCATTTGGCATGCCGACCTCTCGCTGAAGAAGGTCAATGCCGCGTCGCTCGCTGCCGATGGCATTACACCGATAGACCCGGGGGCTGCGCCGTCCGGTTCTCAGTCGGTCCCATTGCCATTTGGCCCTACGTGAAGTTCTCCGGCAGCGCCACCTGAACATGATTCCCTTCGATCCGCACTAGACAGCAGGCGACGGTGATGTTCGGATTTTCCGGCCGTTCTCCGGTTTGAACGTTGAATTGCCATCCGTGCCACGGACATTCGACGACGGGGCCTTCCAGATGACCTTCTCCGAGCGGTCCTCCCGCATGCGGGCAGGTATTGTCGACGGCGTAGAAGGATCCCGCGACATTGAACAGGGCAATCCAGACTCCTTGGACTTCGACGGTCCGTCCGGTCCCCGGAGGAATGTCCTCAACCGTCGCGACGGTGACAAATTCTGGCATGGCGCGAATCCTTCTTCTTGGCCGATTGGCCGACGGAACAGACACATCCGCAGATCCGTCAGTGACTTGATTTCGACCGGGTCTTATGGCATAGACAATGTACGCGTCTTAAGACTAAACCCAGGCCTTCCCACAGAAGGAGCCTTGGTTGGGAATGAGGTTGCTGCATGGAAATGACCCTCCTGCTCAACGCGACGTACGAACCCCTGCGGGTCGTTCATTGGCAAAAGGCGATTGCGCTCCTCTGGCAAGGCAAGGTTGAAGTCCTCGAGGTCTACGACCGAGAGGTCCACGCGGTATCGATCTCCATCAAGCTTCCCTCCGTCATGCGGCTCCTCAAATTGGTCCGGCTCAAGGATAGCCACCGGGCGGTTAAGTTTTCCCGCATCAATATCTTTACTCGAGATGGGTATGCCTGCCAGTACTGTCGGCACAAATTCCGGACCGAGGAACTGACGTTCGATCATGTCGTCCCCATTGCGAAGGGCGGTCGAAAGACCTGGGAAAATATCGTCACGGCCTGTTGGCGTTGTAACAACAAAAAAAGCGGTCGCACGCCCGAAGAAGCCGGCATGCGGCTCATGAAGAAGCCGCTCAAGCCGCGCTGGAGTCCGGTTGTGACCATCACCATCGGGATTCGAAACACACCGGACAGCTGGCGTGATTATCTCTACTGGAATATGGAATTGGATGCCGACCCCGCCGAACCCTAGCGAGATGTTGAAACAAGCTCTCGGCTTCGTTCTCGCGACGCTCACATCTTCAACGTACGAGAAGAGTACGCCTCGGTTCCTCGCTTGCTGCGGCCTTGCTGATGACCTGGTTGAACATCCCGTTTCCTTCTTCGTCCTTTCAGTGCACTGTATCTAATGTAATTTCGAAATCCCGCCCGCCCGGCAACGTCGGGTTTTTCGCATAGCGGCCTTCAATGTCGCCTGGCTGCGCCGGGCCTGCCTGCCCATCACGATCCAACCGGGCAACCACATCCAGCATTCCGCGCAATTCAGATCCCTGCACCATCACATCGGCGTTGGTGAGTTCAAATGAAACGGGGAACTGCGGATGATCGATCCGCCTTGCCGCGACGGGACGTGCACCGCCCGGCCTCCGGACGATCACAAACAGGACATCGGTTGGGCGCACCTGGTCGGCCAGAGCCGGAGCGATCATGACGCGGCCGGCAATCACCGCTTCGCCGGTCTCCGGGTCGCAACTGTGGGCAAGGCCTAGCCAGGCTGCCACGGCGGCGAGGCCGATAATGCTCCCGGCCAATCCAAGTGTGCGCAGGTTGTATGCGGCCATTGTCCGGTTCCTTTGCGAAGGTGAAGGGGCGCAAACCGGCGCATTATACCGGCCTGAGATAGAAAAGGGGAAGGCACGGTTTACGCTGCAAAACAGGGTGTTGTATGATACGTCCCATTATTGAATTGGGAGGAACCATCATGGCTGCAAATTCCGGCTTTCCTTTGTCTCTGGATGTGAAGGGGTACCTGGTGCTCGTGCTCGGGGGAGACGAGGAGGCTGCAGAAAAGACCCAGCGGTTGTTGGAGGCGGGGGCGAAGGTGATCGTCGTCGCGCCGTCGTTACACGACATTCTCAAAGAGTTGGCTGCGTCGGCGAAAGTGGTACACCGTGGGCGCAATTTTCGCGATGCTGATTTAGATAATGCGATTCTGGTGCTGAACATGATTCGTGGGGACCGCGAATTTTCACGGTCGCTGTTCACCAAGGCGCGCGAGAAGAAGGTTTTGGTGTGGTCGGTTGATTATCCGGAAGCCTCGACGGTCATCATGCCGGCGGTGGTGGCTTCCGGCCATTTGCGTGTGGCCATCAGCACGAGCGGGGTCGCCCCGGCCTTGTCGGGATTCATGAAGGAGGATTTGGAGAGGATCTTGGGCGAAGAGTTTCCCCCGTTTGTGGATTGGCTCGGCCAACTCCGCGAGCAAGCCAAGGCCAATGAGCCGGATTTCGAAAAACGCCGGACCATGTTGCGTGAGGCGTTGGATGGGTTTCGCCTGTTAGGCAAGGTCCAGTATCCGAAGGTCTGGTTGGATGAACGGGCAAAGCTGACTGTGACGCCAGTGGCGAAGGGCGAGGCGTAAAAGGTAAGACGTGAGACGTAAGGGGTGAGGGGGTAGGCGATAGAAAAAGGAGTCGAGATGGTCTTGCTTGAATTTAGTATGTCGCCGTTAGGCAAGGGCGAGAGCGTTGGGAAATATGTGGCGCGCTCGCTCGATATTATCGATAAAAGCGGAGTGGACTACCGGTTGAATCCGATGGGGACCGTGCTCGAAGGGGAGTGGGAGGAAGTATTTGGCGTTGTGAAAAAGTGCTACGAGCGGATGAAGAAGGATTGCGGTCGGATATCCTGCACCATCAAAGTCGACTATCGAAAAGCCCATGCGGGGCGTTTGCAGAGCAAGGTGGCGAGTATCGAGAAACAACTCAAGCGATCGATCAAGCACTAGCAGGATGCTGAAAAATTCTCTGTTCTCACCCGCCCAACCCTGGTGCGCCAAGACGCACCTTTCACCAAGCGACGTTCTCGCGTTGTTAAGAATCCCGCGGGAGCGCTGCACCGGCTTGAGATGACGATCCAAAGTATAGGGTCATCTCCAAGACAGTTCTCGTTCGTTCTTCCGCCTATCTCACAACATTCCTACTAAGCCCGCCCCACACGTTCGGTCGAGCGTCCATATCTGACTGTAATGAGTCTGAACCGACGAGGCCGCCTGTTTCCAGGTGAGGGGTCGAATTCCCAGTATTTCGTAAATGGATAGGGACACTGGGTTGAAATAAATAGTCTTCCTATATACTATGCGCCCCAACAGATTGGTGCTCGTGTTCAGGAGAGTGGGAAGAATCGCCATCCGCAGAATCATGACCACAAAGGGTGACACATGAGCAGCGGTGTGACGGATGAGGTCGAACTGAAGGCGCCATCCAGTCTTTCGCTGCTGCCGATGGACCGTACGATTCTTGAGCGTGAGGTAATGGAGTTCCGTCCGTTTGGATTGGACGAGCGGGGACATACGATCAGAGATTTGAGCGGGATGAGCATCAGGCCGGTCATTGTCTACCTTGAGACGTCCCTGTCTCGTGAGCGAGGCGCCATGGCTGGGAAACAGGCGGTCCAGGAGTTGTGCCGCCTGTTGAATGAGCGCATCAGAGACCCGGTCTATCATGTGACTCCGGAGTTTCTAAAGAATGCGTGGAACAGCTACTCCTATGAGTTCACGGCCTATCTGTATGAGTTTTGCGAACGTATTTCCGGCGATCCCCGATTTGTGTTTCGGGGTGGGATGGAAAAGGCGTCTCCGATCATGCAGGTGCTCGCCCGGCCGTTTTCACTGTCGCAGATTTACGGCATGTTCCCATACTTCGGCAATAAGTTCGCGTCCGGTTCGATCGTCTGTCGCGTGATCGAGGTCACGCCGGTCTCCGCAACTCTCGCGATGAAGTTTTCCGACCGCACCCTTCGCCAGTTTGGTCCCTACCGGAGACGGTGCGCGCAGCTGATGTGCCAGGCTGCTCAGGGCATTATGGCGGCCGTACCGGCTCGCGTCCATGGTCTGCCCCCAGCCACCCTGACTGAACTCTCCTGCATTGCGAATGACGATGAATGGTGCCAATGGGCCATCCGATGGCAGGTCACCGGCCAGGGAACATGGGGCCAAAGGGTTTGGCAAAGGGTGGCACGACAGAACGTATCAAGTTCGGACGAATCGGCTGAGGCCGTTCCCTCCAAAGGGATTGTTCGGGACCGAGGGGTGGAATTGGCGCCAGTCCACGCTGCGGCTCACACGACACGCACGCCGCGACATGTGACGTGGTTTTTCTGGGGCGCGCTAGCCGGTCTGGCCCTCGCTGTCGGTCTCCGGGTGATGAATTCTTCGGTCAGCCTGGGCGAAGTCATTCTCCTCGGACTGGCACCCGTGCTGGTCGCCGGAATGCTGATCAACCGCCACCTGCGCATGGAGAGCCAACGACGCGAGGCATTGATTCAGGAACAGATTACGTTCGTCGAATCACGCCATGAGGAATTGCGAGAAGCCTATTTGGAGCAGGAGCAGACGCGAGTCGAACTGCGCCGGAAAGTGGCCCAGTTGACGGCCCTCCATCGAGCCGGATTGTTGTTCAGCTCGACGCTGGATCGAGAGGCTCTGATGCAGAAAGTCTTGGAGGCCCTGACCAGTGACCTGCAATACGATCGAGCGATGGTTTCGTTCTACGATCCGGTCCGCCAGGTCGTCAAGGATGCGCGGCTACTCGGCCTCTCGCCTGAGATCCAGGCGTTTGCGCGCGCCCGCGAGATTCCCGTCACCGATCCAGCGAGCCCGGAAGGGATCGTGCTGTTGCAGGGCCAGCCGTTGTTGCTTGGGGATGTCCAGGCGGTCTGGGATCGTCTGCATCCGTTGAACCAACAGCTCGCCTCGATGATGCAGACGAAGGCGATGATCGCCGTTCCGTTGAAAACCAAGGATCGAATTCTTGGAAGTCTGACGGTTGATCGGATACGGGAGCACAGTCTGACTCAGGATGATCTTGAGTTGTTGATGACGGTCGCCCATCAAGTCGCGATCGCACTGGATAACGCCTCCGCGTATGAACAAATTGAAGACCTGAACGTGGGACTCGAAGCCAAAGTGCGTGAGCGGACGGCTGAGCTGGAGCAGGCGGATCGCGTACGGTCTCAATTTCTTTCTCATGTCTCGCACGAGCTCAAGACGCCATTGACCTCGATCAAGGGATTCCTGCAGAACCTGCTCGATGGGTTGACGGGGCCGCTCAACGAGAAGCAGCAGCGCTATCTGTCGCGGATGCTGGATAATTCGGACCGGCTGATTCGCATGATCGAAGACCTGTTGGATCGCACGAGAATTCAATCCGGGAGGTTGGATCTCCTTCCCGGCGAGATCGACCTCGGGCACTGTGTGGCGGATGTCGTCGAGCAATTGCGTCTGTTAGCCCAGGCCAAAGGGCAGACATTGGAGGTGATCGTTCCTCCTATTCCGCTGATGGTCTGGGCGGATCATGATCGCCTGATCCAGATCGTTACGAATTTGGTCCAGAACGCAGTGAAATTTACGCCGGCGGGCGGCAGCATCGTGGTGACGGTGAGACAGGAGAACCAGGCACTCGCCGGAGTCTCCGTATGCGATACCGGCCCGGGTATTCCGCAGGGGTTCCTTGATCAGATTTTCGATCCGTTCTTTCGGGTCAAGCAGGCCCGCAGCGGAACCAAAGGGCTGGGGTTGGGCTTGTCGATCGTCCGGACGTTGGTGGAGTTACAAGGCGGGACGATCGTTGCACGGAGCGAACCGGGGCAGGGCGCAGAGCTGTCCTTCACGGTTCCGTTGCTTCCCACGATCGCAATGCCGCTCGGGACGGCATCGCCTGATGCGCCGCGCATCCTGGTTGTCGACGACGATCCGGATATTCGTCAACTGCTTCAGGATCGTTTGCGGGCCAAGGGGTATCGTGCCCAGTCGGCAGCTGACGGAGTCCAAGCGCTGGAAGCTGTGCGTGCTGAAACATTCGAGGGGATGATTCTGGACATCGGCCTCCCTTCTATGGATGGGATGGATGTGCTGCGGCAAATTCGGAAATGGGATCAACAGATCCCGATTGTGATGGTCACGGCGTCTGGCTCCAAGGAGTTAGCGGTTCGCTCGATCAGCATGGGTGCACAGGCCTATTTGCTGAAACCGTTCGATGTCGACGAACTGCAACGTATCGTCGAATATTGGTTTCGGCCTTTGGAGCGACCGTCATCTGAGTCAGCGGTGAGTCGAGCAGGCTCGGATGAGTGAGAGGGGGAGGAGTGTAACCAGGACTTGCCGGGAGAGCTTGACCAGGACTGGATGGTCCCTTCGGAGCTTGATCCCCTGGGTATTTCTCATCGGGCTTTGCTTGGCTTGCTTGCCAGGGAATGCTTGGGCGCAGATGCCCCGTATTCAAGGGCAAGGATCTGCCGCATCGGGGATGGGCAACGCATTTTCAGCCCAAGCCGACGACCCATCGGCCCTGCATTACAATGCGGCAGGGATGACGCAGTTGCAGGGACTTCAATTCATGGCCGGGGCGCTATTTGTCGGGGGAACAACGAACTTCACCAGTCCGACTGGGGCGACAGCAACGGGCGATCGAAACGGTAGTGCGGCGTGGCCTCCTCCCGTGTATACGTATATTACGGCGAATTTGAAGGATCTCGGATTGACGGCTCTGGGTAACCTTTCGGCCGGAATTGGCCTGACTGTGCCGTTCGGCTCGCTCACCCGATGGCCGGACAATGGGCCGTTCCGATCGGCCGAAACCTTCAGCGCGTTGCCGCTCCTGGATATCAAACCCACACTCGCCTATAAGGTAACGGAGAATCTCTCGCTGGGGCTCGGCGCCGACATCTATACGTTTACGGGACTCGTAGGCGAAGGTCATGTCGAGAAACAGTCGATTCCTGCCGCTGGGGTGAAAACTGAACTCTACGGGAAAGATACCGCAGCCGGATTCAATGCCAGCCTGCTGTACACGGCGTTGCGCAATACGGATGGGAAGCCGGTCGCCAACGTGGGCATTGTCTACCGCAGTCAGGCCACGCTCCATTTGAGCGGCGCCTTGCTGGCGAACGGCACAAAGGTTTCGGACGCCAATGCGACGCTGGTGCTGCCACAGGTCATAACCGGGGCGGTCGCCCTTTGGCCGGTTCGAACTCATGAGCGGGAATGGAAATTGGAAATGGACGTCGACTATGTGGGCTGGAAATCCGTCCGAAATCTCGACGTCACGTTGGGGAACGGTACGACAATCGCGCAGCCGCAGAATTGGCACAGTACGTATGCGGTCATGATTGGAACCGAATACAAGTGGCTGAAGCTTGAATCGCTTCCGGACTGGGAGGTGGCACTGCGGGCCGGCTATACCAATCAGCAAAATCAAATGCCTGATTTGACCTTTGATCCCGGGATTCCCTCTGCGGACCTCAACGTCGTCGGAGGAGGGCTTGGATTGCTGTGCAAGGAGCAGGGGTTGCTTTTAGGTCTGATGCGATGTGGAGACCTTGGGGTGGGGTCGCTCAAGCCCAAGGCGATCGGAGTCGATCTCTCGTTTCAAGCGGCGCTCTACGAGGACCGTACGGTTACCGGCAATCGTAACCCGACCGTCAACGGAACCTACAAAACCACCTTGTATGATGGTGGCCTCTCGATTCGGGTGATCTACTGACCGGATTGCCTTCTTCCGCCCATCTCAAGTGGCTATAAGCGATACAATTGTTGCACGTCAGGCGGATTCGTAAAGACGTGGAACACGGGAGCCGATTCCGCAGAGGACTTCATAGGGGATCGTGCCGATCCAGTCGGCCACTTCATCAGCCCAGATCGATTCCTCTCCCTGTCGACCGATCAGGGTGACGGTCTCACCTACTTGTAATTGTGCGAAGTCGGTGACATCCACCATGATCATATCCATACAGACCAGACCGACGATCGGGGCGCGGCGTCCCTGAATCAAGACCCATCCGCGATTGGAGAGCCGCCGACTATAACCGTCGGCATAGCCTATGGGCAGCACCGCGATCCGCGTCGGTCGTTTCGCGACAAATGTCGCATTGTAGCTGACTGTTCCCCCTCGCGGCATGGTCCGCAGTTGGACGATCGTCGTTCGAAGTGAGAGGACGGGTTGGAGATCGGAAACGGGAACTGAAGGCGGCAGGGTGTGGTACCCATAGAGCATGATGCCTGGGCGCACAAGTGAAAAGTGCGCGTCGGGAAACCTGACGATGGCGGCACTGTTCGCCGCATGCATCAGTGGGAGAGTGAGACCACGTTGTCTGATCTGTTCCAGCATGGCACGAAATAGGCCAAGCTGACGTTCCGTGAATCCGCTGTCTATCCCGTCTGCGTCGGCAAGGTGAGTCATGATGCCCTCGACCTGGATGGGATTCCGCAAGATAGGGTTGTCGAGGAGTGAGAGGAGTTCTTCAGGAGAAAATCCCAACCGCCCCATCCCGGTGTCGAACTTGAGGTGAATCGGATAGGGGGTTGGTTGTGAGCGAACGGCCTTAGCCAAGGCGGGGAGGATATGCCTGTCACTCACGACCGGGGTCAACCTGTGAGCAACCAGGTCGGGCACTTGCTCTTCGAAGAGCGCTCCCAGGACCACGATAGAGGCTGAGGGAGCGGCTTGGCGGAGTGCGATACCTTCGTCGAGCGAGGCCACCGCAAATCGCGTGACGCCTTGGCGGGCAAGCGCATGAGCGCTGTCCACGGCTCCATGCCCGTACGCGTTGGCTTTGACGATCGCCATGACGTCACAGCCAGGTGACAGGTATCGCTTGATGCGAGAGAGATTATGGGCAAGCGCCGCGAGATTGACAGTGGCGTAGGTGGGTAACAAGGTGGAAACCGAGATCACACTTCCATGATTTCTTGTTCTTTTTTCTTCACGACGTCGTCGATCTTTTGGATATGCTGATCAGTCAGTTTCTGGGTGTCGGCTTCGGCTTTTCGCAGCTCGTCTTCCGTTAATTTGGCATCCTTTTGCAACTTCTTCAACTCTTCGTTCGCATCCCGACGAAACCCGCGCACAACGACTTTTGTGTCTTCGCCGTGCTTTTTGCAGACCTTGCTGAGTTCTTTGCGCCGCTCTTCGGTGAGCGGCGGAAGGGGAACGCGAATGATCTTCCCATCATTGGACGGTGTAATGCCGAGGCCCGATCCTGCCAGGGCTTTTTCGATTTCCTTGATCAGGTTCTGTTCCCAGGGCTGGATCGTGATGAGACGCGCCTCCGGAATCGAAATATTGGCGACCTGCTTGAGCGGGGTCATCGTGCCATAGTAATCGACCCGCACGCCGTCCAAGAGGGCGACTGACGCTCGCCCTGTCCGTAGGCCGGCCAAATCGCGCTTGAGATGCTCCAGCGCTGACTCCATTTTCTCCATGACTTTTTGGTGTATGGCGGCAGGATTAGGCATGAGAGACTCCCCGGAACGTTAGCGGCGATCAGGCGTGACAATGGTTCCAATCGTCTCGCCAGTGGCGACGCGTTTGAAGTTGCCTTGTTCCTTCAGGTTGAACACGATGAGTGGAAGATTGTTATCCATGCAGAGGCTGATGGCCGTGGCATCCATCACTTTCAAATTCTGATTCAAAATCGAAAGAAAGGAGATCGTCTGATACTTCTTTGCAGAGGGGTTTTTCACGGGATCGGCGTCGTAAATGCCGTCGACCTTGGTCCCTTTCATGATGACCTGAGCCCCGATCTCCATCGCTCTGAGTGCCGCCGCGGTGTCGGTAGAGAAATAGGGATTCCCCGTGCCGCCGGCGAAGATGACCACGCGTTTTTTCTCAAGATGGCGAATGGCTCGTCGGCGGATGTACCCTTCTGCCAGCTGACGCATTTCGATTGCGGATTGGACCCGCGTCATAATGCCGGTGCGCTCGAGTGCGTTTTGCAGGGCCAAAGCATTGAGGACGGTTGCGAGCATCCCCATATAGTCGGCGGAAGCTCGTTCCATACCTGACGCACTGGCGGCAATCCCACGGAAGATATTGCCGCCGCCGATGACCACTGCGACTTCGATGTCGAGAGCCACGACGGAGGCGATTTCCGAGGCGAGGCCTTCAAGGATGGAAGGTTGGATACCGTAACCCTGCTCACCGGCCAACATCTCTCCACTTACTTTGAGGAGGATGCGCCGATAATTGGCAGAGTTCATGCTTCGCCCAATTGGTACCGGGTGAAGCGGCGGATATTCATATTCTCGCCGATTTTGGCAATCTTCAGCGCAAGGAGGTCCTTAATCGTGACTGCGGGGTCTTTGACGAAGGCCTGCTCGATCAGACAGCTCTCCTGGAAGAATTTTTCCAGTTTGCCTTCGACGATCTTCGGCCATGCGGCAGGCGGTTTGCCCATTTCCTTCGCCTGTCCTTCATAAATCGCGCGTTCCTTCTCGATGAGCGAAGCGGGAATATCCTCCCGTTTGACAAAGGATGGCTTTCCGGCAGCAACTTGGAGAGCCAGGTCGTTGACGAACGACTTAAACTCTTCGTTCCGGGCGACGAAGTCGGTTTCACAGTTGACTTCGATCAGCACACCGATTTTTCCACCCATATGGATGTAGGCGTGTACGAGGCCTTGGTTGGTTTCGCGTCCGGACTTTTTCAGTGCGGCGGCCAAGCCTTTTTGGCGCAGGTAATCGATGGCTTTTTCGATGTCGCTGCCATTCTCCGTGAGCGCTTTTTGGCAATCGAGGATGCCGGCTCCCGTTTTTTCTCTTAGTTCTTTGACAAGCTGACTTGATCCAGCCATACGTGACGGTCCTTCTGGGTAAGCAGTGAATGTGGTCGTTGACGCAGGCGACGCCGGGCGTTAGGAAGCCGGTGCGCTCGCGAAACTTACAGCCGCGGCCTTGTCTCCTCCCGCAACAACGGGTTTGAAATCCGCTTCTTCGCGCTGCGTCCGCAAATGGGCGCCTTCAATGCAGGCATCGGCAATGCGAGACGTGATGAGCTTGATGGAGCGAATGGCGTCGTCGTTTCCTGGGATCGGATGGGTGATATGGTCGGGGTCACAGTTCGAGTCCAGGATCGCGATCACGGGAATCTCCAACCTGGTGGCTTCCTGTACGGCGATGTGCTCGATACGCGTGTCGAGCACGAAAACGGCCCCTGGAACGCCGCGCATATCCTTGATGCCGCTCAGATACTTCTGGAGCTTGACGATCTCCTTCTGCATCTTCATGATTTCTTTTTTCTTCAGTCCGAATTGGCTGGGATCTGCCAGCTTGGCCTCCAGCTTTTTCATCTTATCGATGCTTTTCCGGATGGTCTGGAAGTTCGTCAGCATCCCGCCGAGCCAGCGTTGGTTGACGAAGAACATATTGGCGCGCAGGGCTTCTTCTTGGAGGATATCAGCGGCTTGCCGCTTAGTCCCGACAAACAGGACCGATTGTCCGGCGGCGACAATGTCGCGGACGAAGGCATAGGCCTGCTCCATCCGAGTCAGTGTTTGCTGAAGATCGATGATGTAGATGCCGTTGCGTTCTCCAAAGAGGAATTTCTTCATCTTCGGGTTCCATCGGTTTGTCTGGTGTCCGAAATGGACGCCGGCTTCTAACAGTTCCTTAATCGAAACCACTCCCATGCCTTCACCTCCCCTCAAGACTTGCAGAGCACCTGCTGACGCGGGCGAGGGGGACTGGCCCCCTTATTCTCAAGTCGAGCGACGTCCGTGACGTCGTTATGAATTTGATACTATCCCTTCACGCACGAGATTATGCGAGAAGGAACTTGGCCCGTGAGCACCAAAGCCTTGGCACGCTAGCATAGTAAGGGAAAGTTTGCAAGACGCTGTGATGGAATTATGCCCTAGGATCGATAGCTTGCGTTAATGCGGACATAATCAAACGACAAATCGGTCGTCCAGATATGAGCCCGGTGACGGCCCTGCCCCAGCTCGATGGCGATCGTAAATTCTTTCTGGCGAAAGACCTTCGCGATTCGGCGTTCGGCCACGAGTCCGAGGCCCATTCCATTCCGGACCATCGGGACCCCACCAAACCACACGTTGATCTTCGAAGGGTTGATCGGGACCCCGGCTCGTCCGATCGCGGCCATGACACGACCCCAATTGGCATCCTCGCCGAACAGAGCAGTCTTAACCAAGTTCGAGGTCGCAATAGTTTGGGCAACCTGTCGTGCCTGCGCCACGGTGGCGGTTCCGGTCACCTCAATATTCACCACCTTGGTGACGCCCTCGCCATCGCGACAAACTGCCAGCGCGAGTGCCTGGCAGGCTTCTGTCAGGAGCAGCAGGAACCGACGGTAGGCCACGGTACCCTCGTTGATCGCGCGGTTCTCAGCCAAGCCGTTCGCCAAACATAGGACGGTATCGTTGGTGCTCGTGTCTCCATCAACCGAGATGCAGTTAAATGACTCATTGACCGCCAGACTGAGCGCCTTTTGGAGGGCGCTCCTCGTGATCGACGCATCAGTGGTGAAGTAGGCCAGCATCGTGGCCATATTGGGATGGATCATTCCAGAGCCCTTGGCCATCCCGCCGATGGTAATCAAGCGCCCGCCGATGGTGTCCTGAAGGGCGATGGATTTCGGAGCGCAGGTCGGTTGTCATGATGGCCCGAGCGGCATCCAGGCCTCCACGATCGCTGAGCTGAGTGAGCAGTCGTGGTATGCCTCTGATGATTCGATTGACCGGCAACACACGACCGATAACGCCGGTGGACCCGATGAAGACATGGTGCGAGGGGATACCCATATGTCGTGCGACCAACGTCGCAGTATGTTTTGCAGCAGCCAATCCTTTGGCGCCGGTACAGGCGTTCGCGTTGCCGCTGTTGACGAGAATGGCCCGTCCGATTCCCCGGCGCAGATGCAGGCGATCGACGATGACCGGTGCGGCGACCACCTGATTTTGCGTGAAGACCCCGGCGATGGGACCGCTTTGTTCTGAGACGACGAGCGCGAGGTCGAGCAGGCCTGGTTTCTTGATGCCGCAATGGATGCCGGCTGCGCGGAATCCCTGCGGTGCGGTGATCCCGCGGCGTGGAGATGTGGTTGGCGTTTTCTTGGTCATGATTGGGAGAGAGATGTCCTACTGTATGTGGATTACGGATAGGCAGCGGGAGCCGTCAAGCCCGTCTCCTCAGGGAAGCCTAGCATGAGGTTCATGGCCTGAATGGCCTGGCCTGCGGCGCCTTTCACAAGATTATCCAGTGCAGCCACTGTAATGACTGATCCTGCACGGGAGTCCAGATAGACTCCGATGTCGCAATAATTGGAACCCTTGATGTAGCGCGGATTCGGCATGATGTCTTCCTGGACTCTGACGAATCGTTCACCTTTATAGAAGGTTCGGTACAACGTGCGGAGGTCTGACAGCGCGATCGGATTCTTCAATCGGCAATAGGCCGTACTCAAGATGCCGCGGTTCATCGGGACGAGGTGCGGAGTGAATGTGACGATCGGCGGCGCGGCAAGCGTTCCCGATGCCTGAGATGCTTGTCGGAGTAGACCGCCGAGTTCTTGTTCGATCTCGGGGATATGGCGGTGCTGCCCGATCTTGTATGGCTCTAAGGATTCATGGGCTTCCGGAAAATGATAGGGGAGAGCCGGGCTTCGCCCTGCGCCGGAAATTCCGGACTTCGCATCGATGACCACGGTATTTGGTTGCACGAGGTCCTGGACGAACAGCGGGGCCAACTGCAGAATGGCTGCGGTCGGATAACAGCCAGGCGACGCAACCAACTTTGCCTTGGCGATAGCGGCGCGATGCAGTTCAGGAAGTCCGTAGACCGCGTCCTTCAGCAAGCCTGGATAGGTATGTGAGGTCTGATACCACTGTTCATACACCGCTGGATCCTTGAGCCGATAGTCGGCGCTGAGGTCTACCACCAATTTGCCGGTTTGGATGCAGGCGGAAACCGGCGCCAATGATTTGGTATGGGGAAGGGCCAAAAAGACCACATCTGCCTGTTCCGCTAAAGCTTCAGGTGAGAGGGCTTGAAACGAAAGAGGTACGAGGCCGGCCAGGCTGGGGAAGACCGCTGCCACGGGAGTTCCCGCGGATTTTTCCGATGTGACGGCATGAAGTTCGAAATGCGGGTGGAGGGCAACCAGACGGAGGAGTTCCGCTCCGGCATATCCACTGGCTCCTGCGATTGCGACGCGTATGTTCTTCATCTGCACCACCCGATTTGCATCCCACGCACAAAAAAAAGGGAAGGCCTGGAGCCTTCCCTTTTCTGACTGTGGCTCCGATGTTTATCGTTTTGAGTACTGGAACCGCTTTCTCGCACCCTTCTGTCCGTACTTTTTCCGCTCTTTGACGCGCGAGTCTCGTGTCAGCAAGCCTTCCTTCTTCAAGGGCGTACGGAGGGGCTGATTGAGTACCACCAAGGCACGTGCGATCGCATGACGCAGGGCGCCGGCTTGTCCGGTCGGCCCGCCGCCATGTACGGTGGCCTTGATCGAATACTTTCCGGCGACACCGCCAAGTTCAAGAGGAAGTTGGATAATCTGCCGCAAGGTCAGTCGTGGAAAGGCCTTCTCTAGCGGTTGATCATTGATCGTAATGTCGCCTGCCGTCCCAGTGACCCAGGCTCTGGCAATCGCGCACTTTCGTCGTCCGGTTGCATATTGAGTTACTACTGCCATGCTACAACGTCTCCTTCTTCGCTCGCGGTGATGATGATTACAGGGTAATCGGTTCCGGCCCTTGAGCCTGGTGTGGATGAGTGGGCCCGACGTAGACGCGGAGTTTCTTTGCCATATGATTCCCCAATGGGGTCTTGGGAAGCATGCCCTCGATCGCTTTGGTCAAGAGTACCGTGGGATCTTTTCGGAAGACATGCTCCGCTGTCGCGGTCTTCAGCCCGCCCGGAAAGCCGCTATGACGGCGATAGAGTTTCGTGGCCATCTTGTTGCCGGTCAGACGAACCTTCTCCGCATTCACGATCACAATATGGTCGCCCATGTCGACGTGGGGGGTAAAGGTCGGCCGGTGTTTGCCGCGTAATATTCCGGCGACGCGGGCTGCCAATCGGCCCAGCGTTTTCCCCTCGGCATCCACGAGGTACCACTTTTCCTGCACGTCCAAAGGCTTTTGCATGTAGGTCAACATCGTTCTTCCGCGCTCCTTCGCTATCGAGTGAATCAGGTTTCCTGTGCTTCCGGGGTGCCGATATCCTTCGATTCTAGTTTTGCCAGCCAGGCGTCGAGATTCGTTGTGCTCCGCCGCGCCAGCACATCCTGGGTAATGTAGATCGGGCAATGAGCCCGGAGGGCCAACGAGATGGCATCGCTGGGTCTGGCGTCGATCGTCCGCTCCACTCCTTTGTTGGCAACGTGCACCGTGGCGTAATAGGTGCTGCTTTTGACGTCCGCAATGACGACGCGTTGGATCGTGATGTTCAAATGTTCGGCGAAGCTCTTGATCAAATCGTGGCTCATCGGCCGCGGCGTGACCGTGGTGTCGAGCGCTAGTTTAATAGCATTACCCTCTGCGGATCCCACCCAAATCGGAAACGTATCGGGGGTACCGTCCTGTCGTGCCAGGACGACAATTCTCGTGTCGGTGTTGGCTTCCTCGAGGATGCGGTCCACCCGGTATTCAACCAGGTCTTGTTCTTTGGGTTGGTCGACGGCACTCATAATTACGTCTCGCGGAATCAGGAGTCCAGCTTGCCGAAATCTTCCGGCTTGAGATTTTCGAGCCATTGCTCGAGCTCTTCGGAGCTCTGTTTGGTGATGACCGATTCGTTGGCAAACACCGGAGCGTTGCACCGAAGCGCAAGTGTAATCGCATCGCTGGGCCTGGCATCGACGGTGTATTCCGAATCCTCATACATCAAATGGATTTTCGCAAAGTACGTGTGCTCCGACAAGTCCGTAATGACCACGCTAATGACTTTCGCGTTGTAGGCATCAAGGAGCGACTTCATGAAGTCGTGAGTCATCGGCCGGGGTGGCGTCACGTTTTCCAGCGACATACTGATCGCACCTGCTTCCGACTTTCCGACCCAAATGGGGAGCATGTCGGAATGCTCTTCGTCGCGGAGCACCACGATGTACGCGTTATTATAGGGGTCGAACATCAAGCCTTTTACTTGCATCTGCGTAATCACGGCAAACCTGGTCCTCTATTCGATCTTAAAAAATGTCATGATCGTGAGAGATGTTGATCACCCCGGGCGGACGGATCAAGAACGAGGTAATGTAGCATTTCTAAATTCGGCCTGTCAACGAAGCCTGTGAGATCGCTGAAGAAAATGACGGAAGGCTCTGGCGGGCAACGGCCGAGCTAGGGACCATGCCCTCTGGCGCAGAGCCGTCTGGCTTAGGCTGGCGGTCGATAGTTCTGATCCAGTTTTCCGGTATCAGTTTGCTCGCCAAGTTTGAGAAAGGCTTTCATCTGCTTCTTCACGAGTTCTCTGCCGCTCTCTTCGCCTAGATTGACCTGGTACTCGTTGATGACCATGACGCGCATGCCTTCCCACTTTTTCCAGCAGGGTTTGCAGACTTTGGCTTTGATCTCGGATTCGAGCCTTCCCATGAAGAGGGCATCCGTAATAGTTTCTCCCGTTTGTCCACAGGTGACGCACTGAACTTCTGCCATGGTATGAGGATCCTCCCGCATAATTTAGGTGGTGACGAAATGTGATTCTAACACTGCGGTCGTGCTAAGAAAAGAGGGGAGCGGATTGACCCATGGATGGCTACGTGATAAGAAGATTCGCCTATTGACATGCCCGGATGGCGGAACTGGCAGACGCGCCGGACTCAAAATCCGGTTCTCGTAAGAGAGTGGGAGTTCGACCCTCCCTCTGGGCACCATCGGTTACTTTAGGCGGCATCGAAAAGTAGGGTCGTGTGGGTTTTTTGCGGTTCGGTAAGTCGATCAATTCGTGAGTGAATCAAGAACAAATTCACCATAATCATACCCTCTTGACATGTCTGAATGGGTAGCCTATAGTCCGCGAATCAGAAGGATGAATAAGCTTCAAATTCATGATGTTGGTCCTAATTTTGTTGTCCGTCATCTAACTTCATTCTCTAATCTCACCAAGGAGGCAGCACATGCGTAAAGTGTTGGCACTAGGAGCGGCAGTTCTTCTTGTCGGCTCCGTGAGTGTGGCAGGGGCTCAAGAACGTCTGCAAACGAACCAATCCGGATTGGGCGTGGGCGAGGGAGTTGGTGATGTATCGGGATCGAGCACCCGCGTGACCACCTACGATCGAAGCAGCTTACTCGAGCGATTGTCGCAGCCTGAGACCATGTACGGCCGTGTGATCGGATTTGATATTGCGGCCAAGAAAATGTATCTCGAGATGGGCGGAAGCTCCCACGATGAGGGCCGTGCAGGCGGTGGCGCGATGAACTATCGCACGGTGTATTTTGATGACAAGACCAATTACGATCAGCTTCGTATTCTTGAGCCTGGTGACGATGTGATGATTATGGGAATCGAGGAAACGAATGATAAAAACCCCTATGGGACGGGACGTAAGCTTGTCCGTGAGGTTACCGTTATGCGTGGCAATGAGAAGCTTGCCGGTTTCGGTGGGCTTGGACAGCGCCCGAACCCCGCGACCGAGCGCGGGATTGTCACGACCAGTAGCTCCACCACTGGTGGCATAAGTGGTTCAGTGCTTCCCGGAAAAATCGATTCCGGTATTACCAGCTCCGTCGGTGAATATACCGGTGCCGCTCCCTGCTGGCAGTGCGAACCACAGCCAGGAATCTTCAATTCAGTCGGCAACAAGTCAGACTATGGGACGGACGTCGCCAAGCCAAGCTTGGCCAAGGGACTCCAGTAAGTCGAGACACATTCGTAGCGGGTCTGAGAAGGGGCAGCAAGACGCTGCCCCTTTTTTTTGTCCGGCATGCCGGTTACCTTCGGTGAGGTGCTTGCGAGGCTGCCGGGTCCTTGTTAGGATTTGTGTCCAGTAACCAGCAGCGCACAATCAAGATTGCTGTAGAGGAGAGAAACGTGGCCGTAATTGGAGAGGCGAATACGACAGTGATCGGTCAACCGGATGCCGAGTTGGATTTACGGGGAGTGATTTGCCCGTATAATTTCGTCAAGACGAAGCTGAAGCTGGAAACGATGGAACAGGGACAAGTTCTTTCAGTGCTGTTGGATGATGGTGACCCAATTCGGAATGTCCCGCGCAGCGTCAGTAATGAAGGGCACACTATCCTTTCACAAGATCGCGTCGAGGGGTCCTATCGGGTTCTCATCCGCCGCCGCGAGGACGAATAGTGCGTGGCATTCGTTTTCTCAGTTTTGTTGCGTACGACCCTGCCGGTAACCCTTCAATCACGATCGTCACCGCTGAGTCCTCCGGCACTCGTCCAATCTGATCGAGCAACTCACCGGGTCTCCCGCGAGAGAGGCGTTCCTTATCTGTCGTAAGGTTCATGGCAACCGCAATCTGTCTGGTAGGGAGGATTTGCGTCAAGAGTTTCAGTAATTTTGCAAGGGCAAGCGGCGTGACACAGCACACGACGGTTCTTCGTTCTTTCCGGAGTCGCAATAGGTATTGTGTGAGGTGACGACTAGTTGAGGGAAGGCATCCTTCAAACACAATTGCGTCCCCAGAAAACCCGGAGAGCGCAGTCGCTGCCGTCACGATAGAGGGGCCAGGGATGGCCTTGACCGGAATTCCTTGCTGGTGGGCCGCAGCCACAAACAGACTGCCGGGGTCGTAGATGACAGGGGTTCCGTTGTCCGAGACAAGGGCGACGTCCTGTCCCTGCATGAGCCGATGGAGTAAGAGTAGTATTTTCTCGTGGCGATTCTGTGGACCATAGCTCGTGATCGTTGCGGTGATGCCATGATGAGACAGGAGCATCTGGGTCGCTCGAGGGTCTTCTGACGCGATTACCGCGACGAGGCGTAGCGTGGCAAGGGCCCGAAGGGTGATGTCATCGGGGTGGCCGATCGGTATACTGACGACATAGAGGGTGCCGGGAGGGCAAGACATACTCGTCCGGCCTCTCACTTCGCGATCGTTTGGTTGACTCCCATCTCGCGCCATCGATATAATTCCCTGTTTAACAACAGTCGGTTTGTCTTGAAAAGTTGAGAGGATAGACCTCGATGGCCGCCATGTTTTTCGTGGTGACGATGGTCCTGTATTTTGCGGCCACCATTTCCTTTCTTGCCTACTTGCTCTGGCCTTCGGAGGCCCTGTCGAAGGTTTCACTGGGCATGACGGCGATCGGGTTTGCTTCACACACGGTTGCGTTGGTCCTGCGGATGTTCGGGTCGACAGACATCTCGCCGCCAGGGTTCCATGAAGCCTTGTCTTTTTTTTCCTGGACGCTGATTCTGGTCTTTCTCGCTGTGGAATTTCGCCATCGTTTGCACGTACTGGGCTCGTTCATCGTCCCCCTGGCGTTGGTGTCGCTGGTCTCTGCAGCGGCCTTGCCAGAAACCGCTCCCACGCTCACTCCGGTATTTCGAACGTTGTGGGTCCATGTCACCCTGAGCATGCTCGGTACGGTTGGCTTTGCCATTGCCTTTGTGGCAGGTGTCATGTATCTGATTCAAGACGGACTTCTCAAGTCCAAACGGTTTAATGTGCTCTATTCAAAGTTGCCCGCCTTGGATTTTCTGGACCATCTGAATCAACAGTCGATCGTAACGGGGTTTCCGCTCCTCACGCTCGGCATCATTACGGGTGCACTTTCCGCCGAGTTCTCTCGCGGGGCATATCTGAACTGGAACCCCGAGCAGATTTGGGCATTGGTGACGTGGGTGTTCTACTTCGTGGTGCTGATGGGACGGCTCACGGTGGGTTGGAGAGCGAAACGAGCGGCATATTTGACGATTATCGGATTTGCGGGAGTCATTCTGACCCTTATTGGCGTTGTCCTTAAGGGGCACGGACCGGTGTCTTGACATGCACATTGTCGTTGTCGGTTTGAGCCATAAGACCGCCCCAGTGGAAATCCGCGAAAAGCTCGCGGTTCCTGAAAGCCGGATAGGCGAAGCCCTTACACGTCTCTGTTCGTACCAGGGGGTGCGGGAAGGGATACTACTTTCGACGTGCAATCGTGTCGAGGTCTATGCCGTCGTCGATGAGATCGAGGCAGGGTATGGGCGTATCCAAGAGTTCCTGGCTGATGCCCACCTCTCGCTGTCCTCGGAGCAATTGACTCCCCACCTCTACTGGCACCAGGGGGACCGGGCAATCAGTCATTTGTTCCGCGTGGCAGCCAGCCTCGACTCCATGATTGTCGGCGAGTCGCAGATTCTTAGCCAGATCAAAGAGGCCTTCGAGGTTGCGCTTACGCACAAAACGACGGGCATCATTCTGAACAAGGTAGTGAAGAAAGCGATTTCCGTTGCCAAGCGCGTGCGGACGGAGACGAAAATTGCCGAGATGGCGGTGTCGGTCAGCTATGCCGCGGTCGAATTGGCCAAAAAGATCTTCTCGGATTTAAGCGAGAAGACGGTGTTGTTGGTGGGAGCGGGAGAGATGGCCAAGTTGGCGGCAAGACATTTCATTGCCAATGGTGTCCGGCATGTGCGGGTGACGACCAGAAGTCCGCAACATGCGCTGGAATTGGCAAACCGTTTTGGCGGCACCGCGGTCGCGTTTGAACAGTTTCGGGAGGACATGGCTTCCGCGGACATTGTCTTGGTGTCAACCGGCGCCTCACACTACCTCGTGAGCGAGGACGACGTGCAGCGTTCAGTCAAGCAACGGATGAATCGTCCGATGTTCTTGATCGACATTTCCGTTCCGCGCAATATCGATCCGGCGGTGCGGCATGTGGATAATGCCTTCCTCTTCGACATCGATGATTTGAAGACGCGGGTCGAAAAAAATCGGGGGGAGCGTTTAAACGAGGCCGAGAAAGCCGAGCGGATGGTCGTCGATGAAGTGGGAATCGTACGGCAATGGCTCCAGTCGCTCGAGGTCACCCCGACCATCGTGGCTCTCCGCACCCGGGTTGATGATATCAAACGGGTTGAACTCGACAAGGCCTTGGGACGATTGGCGAATCTGTCGCCGCCAGAGCGTGAATTGGTCGAGGCGATGGCGTCTTCAATTGTGAATAAACTCATACACAATACGATGGTGACGCTCAAGACTGAGGTGAATTCCTCGGAAGGGGCCGCCTTCGTCGAAGCGGCGAGACGGTTTTTCGGTCTCGCGGACCCTGCCGTCTCCAACATCAATGGGAGCGCGTCATCTGCATCGGAGACCTGCCAGTCGTCACAAGAAGACATCCGGGATGTCGAAGAGATGACTCCCAGAACCGGCTCGAAGACGCCGGATCATTGACCGTGCCGTTTGTTATGGGAATTACCCGCAAAGGCCCGAGATTATTTACCTGTCCCAAGTGTCGAAAGACGTACCTGGGACATGATCCTTTGCCCGATTGTCCATCCTGTGGGTTTGATTATCGAGAACGGGAGGGATTTCGATGGGACGTGCTTGTGTATCTCCTGTCGATCCTTGGTTTGCTCAGTTTCCTGCTGGTCTCGTCCTCCTATCGGAGTTTCGTCAGCGGAACCTTCTCCAGTGAGGTTCCACGCGCAGACCGCGACGGCGTGGAGAAGCTCCCAGGCAGTGAGCGGTCCGACACGTTTCATACTCCGCTTCATGATGTGAGTCGGTGAAAGGGATCCATGTCGAAAGTTGGCCATGAGCGATTGGCTGTCGTGCTTGGAACACGGGGGAGTAAGCTGGCGGTACAGCAGAGCGAGTGGGTGCAGGCCCAATTGCACGCGCTGGCTCCGCATGTGACGGTGACCTTGCGGAGAATTCAAACATCGGGAGACCGGATCCTTGATGTCCCGTTGGCACAAATTGGCGGGAAGGGACTATTTGTTAAGGAGATCGAGGAAGCACTGTTGAGCGGGGAGATCGATCTGGCAGTGCATAGTATGAAAGATGTGCCCACAGAGTTGCCCGAGAAATTGGCCATTCTCTGTGTGCCGCCACGTGAGGATCCGCGGGATGCTCTGATTAGTCGTGACGGACGGTCGTTCATGAACCTTCCTCGGGGGGCACGGATCGGGACCAGCAGCCTTCGCCGTCAATCGCAACTCCTGCATGCCAGGCCTGATCTCACGATTGTCATGTTGCGCGGAAATTTGGATACCCGACTCAAGAAGTTACGTGAGGGACAGTTCGACGCGATCGTGCTTGCCGCGGCGGGCCTTCGGCGATTGGCCTGGGCGCATGAGATCACGGAATACCTTGCGCCTCAGATTAGTTTGCCGGCTATCGGTCAGGGGGCGTTAGGCATTGAGGGACGCCGAGACGATGACTTTATCCATGCACTATTGGCTAAACTGAACCATGCTCCGACCAAGACAGCCGTTCTCGCTGAACGTGCGTTACTCCATCGGCTTCAAGGAGGCTGTCAGGTTCCGATCGCGGCGCATGCGACATTGACCGGGAGACAGGTGAGCCTGGAAGGACTGGTATCCAGCGTGGACGGCAAAGAGCTCATTCGCGATACCGTTGAAGGAGCCATCGAGGACCCGGAGTCGATCGGTGTTCAACTGGCGGAACGACTGCTCGCGCGCGGTGGCGATAAAATTCTCCAAGCGATCTACGGGACCTCATGACGAAACCGAGAAGGCTGGGAAAGGTCTATTTGGTCGGAGCGGGACCAGGCGATCCAGGACTCTTGACGCTGAAAGGGAAGGAATGTCTTGAGGAGGCCGATGTCGTCCTGTACGATTATCTCGCCAATCCGGCCTTACTGCATTATGCTCCGGCCACGGCACAGCGCATCTATGTCGGCCGACGGGGACGTGGGCAGTATCAGGACCAAGCCGAAATCAGTCGTCTGCTCATTGAACGCGCCAAGGAAGGGAATGTGGTGGTTCGGCTCAAAGGGGGCGACCCATTTGTCTTCGGGCGCGGGGGAGAAGAGGCAGAAGCGGTGGCTGCTGCAGGGATCGACATCGAAATTGTGCCTGGAGTGACGGCAGCGGTGGCGGTTCCCGCCTATGCGGGCATTCCGGTGACCCATCGAACGTTGGCTTCCACGGTCACGATTGTGACCGGTCATGAAGACCCCACCAAACCGGCTGCCCTGTTGGAATGGCCGAAATTGGCCAGTGCAACAGGGACGCTCGTGTTCATGATGGGCATGAAGAATCTTCCTTCAATTGTCGGACAATTACTCTCGGAGGGACGGCCACCCGGCACGCCGGTCGCGGCGATCCGTTGGGGGACCAAAGCCGATCAACAGACGATCGTGGGAACATTGGGGGATATTGTCGCGAAAGCTGATGCCGCGCATCTCGAACCGCCAACGGTGATTGTCGTGGGTGAGGTTGTGCGATTGCGAGAACAGCTCAATTGGTTTGAAACCAAACCGCTCTTTGGGAAACGGATCGTGCTGACCCGCGCACAGGAGCAGGCAAGAGAATTTTCACAGCTACTGGCGGCCTACGGTGCGGAACCGGTTGAAGTTCCGACAATCCAGATCGCCCCTCCGGCCAGTTGGCAGGCAATCGATGACGCGATGACTCATCTCACTACTTATCAATGGCTGGTCTTCACCAGCGTGAACGGGGTAAAACCCTTCATGGACCGGCTCCATGCGGCAGGGAAAGACACGCGAGCCTTGGCGCACCTTCGCCTGTGCGCGATCGGGCCAAGAACTGCGCAGCAACTGGAAACCTATGGAGTGACTCCGGATGTCGTTCCAGCAGAGTTTCAAGCGGAGGGAGTGATCGCCGCGTTGGCCCATGAGGGCATTCGTGGGGCCCGCATATTGATCCCCCGCGCCGAAGTCGCTCGTGAAATGTTGCCGGAGCAGTTGCGCAAGATGGGAGCGATGGTGGATGTTATTCCTGTCTATCGCACGATAGCGCCGGCGGTGGACGTCGCGTCCTTGACGCAACAGCTTCACGATGGTCAGATAGCAGCGATGACATTTACGAGTTCCTCTACCGTCCGCAATTTCGTGGAACTTTTCGGAGGGCGAGACGCCGTGAGACCGCTCCTTGCCCAGGTGGTCATTGCCTGCATCGGACCCATTACGGCGTGCACGGCGAAGGAGTATGGGTTGACGACTACGGTCATGCCGGCTGAAAATACCGTGCCGGCGCTGGCAGAAGCGATTATGAGGTATTTCAGGGAAGGGGCTCGGGTGGCGGTTTCTACAGGCGGATAGGCGGAAGCAGACGGCGGGGTAGCGGAATAAACTAGCCAAGGGGGGAAATTGCATGGTTCCGGTCAAGTCGTTCATGGTTCCGAGAGAGAAGTTTATTACGGTTGAGCGGGATACGGACGCCCAGACGGCGGCACGTATCATGCGGGACCGTGGCATCGGCAGCCTTTTCGTGACGAACGGGAAAGAGATCGTGGGCATCCTTACCGATACCGATATGGTCCGGCGTGTGGTAGCAGCTGGAGCCGACACCCACAAGACAACGGTCGAACAGATTATGTCGGCCCCGATCATGACGATCGAGGAAGGTAAGACACTGCTGGATGCCAACGATCTCATGGCGCAATCGCATCTTCGCCATCTGGGGGTGACTCGGGATGGCAAATTAGTCGGCATGATTTCTGTGCGCGACCTCGTGGTGTTCTTGACGAATCTCCCAAGGAAGTAGTCCGATGGCCTTTCCAATTCAGCGGCTCCGTCGGCTGCGGCAGCATGAAGCATTTCGTCGCATGGTACGGGAGACGAACCTTTCCCCGTCCGACCTCATCTATCCGCTTTTCGTCGTCGAAGGGCGGGATCGGCGGGAGGAGATCGACTCAATGCCGGGCCAGTTCCGGTTCTCGGTCGATCTCTTGGTGAAAGAGGCGAGTGAGATTGCGGCTTTGGGGATTCCCGCCATCATTCTCTTTGGAATTCCTGATCGAAAAGATAATCGGGGCAGTTCAGGGTTCGATCCGAATGGCATCGTACAGCGGGCCGTCAAAGCAGTGAAGGACCAGGTCCCTGGGCTGATGGTCGTCACGGACGTCTGCATAGACGAATACACCGATCACGGCCATTGCGGCATCGTCGAGAACGGACGTGTGCTCAACGATGAAACGTTGGATTGTCTCCGTGCCATGGCAAGAACCCATGCGCAAGCCGGAGCCGACATGGTGGCACCATCCGATATGATGGATGGGCGTGTGGCGGCGATCAGGGCGGAATTGGATCAGGCGGGTTTCCCAGAGCTGCCGATCATGGCCTATGCGGCCAAATTCGCTTCTTGCTTTTATGCACCCTTTCGGGATGCGGCATTCTCAAGTCCTCAATTCGGGGATCGGCAGTCATATCAGATGGATCCTGCCAACCGTCGGGAAGCGCTTCGGGAGATCGCTCTCGATGTCGAAGAGGGGGCCGATATTGTCATGGTGAAACCGGCACTCCCATATCTCGATATCATTGCCGCGGCCAGAACACAGGTGTTGTTGCCGGTAGCGGCTTATCAAGTCAGCGGGGAGTACAGCATGATCAAAGCAGCCGCCAGAGCTGGCTGGCTCGACGAATCGCGGGCCATGATGGAATCGTTGCTCTCAATCAAGCGAGCCGGCGCAGATCTCATTCTGACCTACTTTGCCAAAGACGCGGCGCGTCTCCTCCGCTGATGACCATGCTGAAAGTGACGCGTGGGCTGTCCGACAAGCGTCCACGTGCCTATCCGGTCGCCACAATCGGCAATTTCGACGGACACCACCTGGGACATCGAGCGCTGCTGCAGACGGTGGTCGAGACAGCCCGGAAGGCACAGGGGACTGCGCTCGTGCTGACCTTCGAGCCGCATCCGGTAAAAATTCTCGCACCCCATGTCGATCTTCGCTTTCTCACCAGTCCGGAGGAAAAACTCGTACATCTCGAAGCCGCAGGGATCGATGAAGTGGTCTTTCTGGACTTTAGTCCGGCCTTCGCGGCGATGAGCCCGGATCAATTTGCCCAGGACATCCTGCACCGATCCCTCAACTTATCTGAACTGTTCGTGGGCAATCATTTTGCGTTTGGGAAGGGCCGGGCAGGACGTATCGATGACCTCGTGCGCCTTGGGGAGCAATACGGTTTCCGCGTGCATCCCATGTCTCCCGTGATGATTGAGGGAGACGTGGTGAGTTCAAGCAGGATTCGCCAGCTTATTCAGGCAGGGAATGTGGAGCGGGCTGCCATGTTGCTCGGGCGCATCTATGGGATTCGGGGTACTGTAGTGCAAGGGATGCAACAGGGGCAGGCAATGGGCTGGCCGACTGCCAATCTGCGTCTCCCGGCTGATCGCGTCGTGCCGCCCGATGGAGTCTATGCGGCGCGGACTATCCACGGTACTCAGACCTATGATGCGATCGCCTACATTGGGACCAGGCCGACCTTTGGAGCAGGTGAGCGTCTTATCGAAGTGAATCTTTTGGATCAAACCTGCGATCTTTACGGCCAGGAGATCACCGTACAGTTTGTAGCGCGGGTACGCGGGGACCACACGTTTGCATCAGCCGATGAGTTGTCGAAGCAGATTGTTCGCGATGTGGAGCAGGCACGGCTCAGCTTGCGGAGTATCCCGCAGGGAGTTCAGTGACCATGGCCGTTGAGACGCCGATGATGAGGCCGTCATCCAGGTCCGCTCCTCGATCGGCATTGTTGACCCATCTCGTTCGGACGGTGCGTCAGCAACAGCTGTTTGCTCCGGGCCAGCATCTGCTCGTGGCTGTATCGGGCGGGCCCGACTCGGTCGCGTTGTTGTCCCTTCTCCATTGCTTAGCCCCGTCCTGGCGGCTCACCCTGACAGCGGTCCATTGTAACTATGGGTTGCGCGGGGCGGAGTCCGATGGCGACGAATCTTTTGTCAGCACTTTCTGCCGGGAACGACATCTGTCCCTTGTCATTCATCGCCCCACGCTGGTCAAGCGACGACAGTGTTCATCGCTTCAGGCCATGGCCCGCGTTGCGCGCTATGACTTCATGAAGCAATTGGCTCATGAGGTAGGGGCCGACTACATTGCAGTCGGTCATACCGCGAACGATCAGGCGGAAACCCTGCTCATGTGGATGTTGCGGGGAGCGGGCATGACCGGGTTAACCGGGATGCCTTACGCCCGTGAAGACAAGATTATCCGTCCTCTTCTCGCAGCCACCCGCGAAGAAGTGATGGCGTACCTGGATCATGAAGGACTGACCTATCGTCGTGATTCAAGCAATGAGAAGTCTCTCTATCAACGCAATCGGATCAGGAAGGAACTCCTTCCTGTCATCACGCGCTTGGCGCCGGCTGCCGTCCGCGTGTTGCAGCAGCAGGCAGACCTATTACGCGAGGACGAACAATGCCTGGAGCAAATTACCAATAATCTGATGCGCACACTCGTCAACCATGATTCCAGAGGCGTGCAGCGTGTCAATCGCCAGGCTTTCTTCGAGTTGCCGATTGCGCTTCAGCGTCGTCTTATTCGGACGGTTCTGCGAACCTACGACGCGGAGGGACGCGCCAGCAGCGTTCGTGTTGTGGAATCAATTCGGCGTCTTCTCCTTAAGGGAAGGAGCGGCGCCCGGCTGTCGTTGAAGCAGGCCCTCGTGACTCTGGATAAGGGGTCGGTGCAATTTAGCCCAGGTACAGAAAAGGGTCACGGGTGGGAGACTCATCCTGGACAAGGGAAGAGGGAAAGCCTGGCGCTTCCAGTGCCTTCCACGGTCTATTGGGCTAGAACGAATCAGCAAATTCATGTACAACTCATGACTCGTCGCGCTGCCCAGGAGTGGGCAGCGCTCCTTCCCAAGGACTGGTATTGTTCGATGCCGATCGGTTTTCGGAGCCCTTGCTGATTCGGGCTTGGCAAGCCGGGGATCGATTCTTTCCCCAGGGAATGAAGGGGAAGAGCAAGAAGCTGCAGGATTTCTTTACCGATCGAAAGGTTCCTCGCCACGAACGTGCGAAGATTCCATTATTGGTCGCGCCAGAGGGGATTCTCTGGGTGGTGGGAATGCGTCAGGATGATCGCTTCGTCGTTCGCAGCGGGACGACACGTTGTTTGGTTGTTTCGGTGAGTAATCGGGCATCTGAGAAGGAGTAAGGGAGCATGGAACGGATCTTCGGTCGGCCAATCGTGACACAGGAAGAAATGCGTGCCCGAATTCGGGAGTTGGGCAAGCAGATCACGGCCGATTATATGGGAAAGGATATCGTCTTGGTCGGTGTGTTGAAGGGGGCCTATGCCTTCTATGCCGACTTGGCTCGCGCGATCAGAATTCCCATGCGGGTGGACTTTCTTATGGTGACGAGTTACGGGGGTCAGGCAAAAATGTCCGGTAGGGTTAAAATCGTGACCGAGCTGACCGAGGACATCAAGGGTAAAGACGTCTTGCTGGTCGAAGACATCGTGGATTCAGGACTGACGGCCCAATATTTGTTGAAGACCTTGGCGAAAAAGAAGCCCCGGTCGATTAAAATCTGCACCTTGCTGAGTAAGCCGGATCGTCGGACCATCGATGTCGCCATCGATTATGTTGGGTTCAAGATTCCGAATAAGTACGTGGTCGGGTATGGACTCGACTACCAACAGAAATACCGGAACCTTCCCTATCTGGCTGTCTTGGATATGGCGGGAGATCAAGAGTAAGGCATTCCTCTCACGGTTGTCAGCATGAACGAGCCTGTGTTATAACAACACCGAAGTTCGCAGTTTTCCTCATTGCTTTCGTGTGTCGCTAGAAGGAGATCTGGATGAATTCCAGGGCGAAGAATCTGCTGTTCTGGGTCGTCGTCGGCCTCTTTATGATTTTGCTGTTCAACTTGTTCAGCGTGCCAACCCATGCGCCTGAAGAAGATGTGATTTTTAGTGAGTTTATGGCCAAACTCGACAAGGGCGAGGTCGAGCGGGTGATCATCAAAGCCAGCCACATCAGCGCCGTGCTCAAAGACAAGACCCGTATCCGAACCTACTCGGTAGAATATCCCGAATTGGTGAAGGTCCTGCGGGAGCGGGGTGTGCAGATCGAAGCGAAGCCACCGGATGAAAGCCCTTGGTACATTACCTTCCTTGTAACCTGGGGGCCGTTTGTACTGTTCCTAGGATTGTGGTTCTTCTTGATGCGTCAAATGCAGATGGGGGGCAATAAAGCTCTATCATTTGGGAAAAGCCGCGCTCGTCTGCTGACGGAAGAGCGTAAGAAGGTGATGTTCTCAGATGTGGCAGGGGTCGATGAAGCCAAGGAGGAGGTCCTTGAGATCATTGAGTTCCTCAAGGATCCGCGCAGGTTCCAAAAACTCGGCGGCCGCATTCCTAAGGGTGTCTTGATCGTCGGTCCTCCCGGTACGGGGAAGACGCTGCTGGCCAAGGCCATTGCCGGTGAAGCCAGTGTGCCGTTCTTCAGCATCAGCGGTTCGGATTTTGTCGAAATGTTTGTCGGCGTTGGAGCGTCCCGGGTTCGCGATCTCTTCGAACAGGGGAAAAAGCATGCTCCCTGCATTATTTTCATCGATGAAATCGATGCCGTTGGTCGACTTCGTGGAGCAGGGCTGGGTGGAGGCCATGACGAGCGTGAGCAAACGCTCAACCAATTGCTCGTCGAAATGGATGGATTTGATACGACAGAAGGTGTGATCCTGGTCGCTGCGACAAACCGGCCGGATGTTCTGGATCCTGCCTTGCTCAGACCGGGGCGTTTTGATCGGCAAGTCGTCGTTAATCGACCGGACCTGCGTGGCCGTACGGAAATTCTCAAGGTACATACGAAGAAAGTTCCGATCGCGACGAACGTGGAACTGGAGAAGATCGCGCGCGGTACGCCGGGATTTTCAGGGGCCGACCTGGAAAATCTGGTCAACGAAGCGGCACTCTGGGCCGCGAGACAGAACAAGAAGGAAGTCGAAGTCGTCGACTTCGAGATGGCCAAAGACAAAGTGCTGATGGGGGCTGAACGGAAAAGTCTGATTTTGAGTGACGAGGAGAAACGGACAACCGCCTATCATGAAGCGGGGCATGCGTTGATCGCCAGGCTGATTCCTGGTACGGATCCAGTTCACAAAGTTACGATTATCCCTCGGGGCCGTGCCTTGGGCGTGACGATGCAGCTCCCCACCGATGATCGGCACAACTATTCGAAGGAGTTCTTGTACAACAATCTCGCCATCCTTATGGGGGGGCGCGTGGCGGAAGAGTTGGTCTTGAAACACATTACGACTGGAGCGGGGAACGATCTCGAGCGGGCAACGGACCTCGCCAGGAAGATGGTCTGTGAATGGGGGATGAGCGAAAAGTTGGGTCCCCTGACGTTCGGCAGAAAAGAAGAAGAGATTTTTCTTGGGAGAGAGATTGCCACCAGGCGCGACTTCAGCGAACAAGTCGCATTGGAGATCGACCTCGAGGTCAAACGGCTTGTGACGGAAAACTATGAGCGGGCGAAGCGGCTGCTCACGGAAAACATGGCCAGTCTGAAGGGTTTGGCGGAGGCACTCTTGGAGAAAGAAGTGCTCGATGCGCCTGAGATTGATCACATCATCATGCAGTCCACATCCCAAGCGGTTCCTGCCTAAATTCTGCAGCACTGACCCCTGGCGCCATTCAGGGCATTGGAGTCCGGGCAGTACATCTGAAAGACGACAGGCTAGAAGGGAATCCTTCTAGCTCGTAGTGTGTTGTGACGTGCACCCTATGCAAGCCACAATAAGTGGCGATCATGGGCGCGTGGCGGACCCCCTGAGGAAAGGCATTGTCGTTTGGTGAGAGAGCTAACTGCCACATTGACGCGACAGACAAAGGGTCGGCTGATCGAATTCTCTGGCCGACCGTTGATTATGGGCGTGGTGAATGTGACGCCGGATTCGTTCTTCGACGGTGGCCGCCATTTTGATCCGGAAGCTGCTGTGGCTCAGGCCGTTCGATTGGTGGAGGAGGGGGCGGATCTGTTGGATGTCGGCGCAGAGTCGACGCGCCCAGGCGCTGAAGTCGTCAATGAGGCAGAAGAGCGTCGTCGGGCAATTCCCGTTGTGACCGCAGTCGCAAAAGCCGTCACCATTCCGATCTCGATTGATACCTCAAAGGCTATTGTTGCACGGGCAGCCCTCGATGCGGGAGCGGTTCTGGTGAACGATGTCACGGCTTTGCGAGGAGATCACGCCATGGCCGATGTGATCGCTCGAACGGGATCTGGAATCGTCCTGATGCATATGAAGGGTACGCCGCGTACGATGCAGCAGGCCCCCCGATACGAGGATGTGGTCGGCGAGATCTCCTCGTTTTTCGAGGAGCGAATTCGTTTTGCGATGGCACAGGGCATTGTACGAAGACAAATCATTCTTGATCCGGGTATCGGATTTGGTAAGCTGCTGGTACATAACCTTACGCTGTTGGCCCAGTTGCAACATTTCATGCAGTTTGAGTGTCCATTGTTGGTCGGTGTCTCACGGAAGGCGTTCCTTGCGCAGATCGTGAACCGTCCGGTTCAGGAACGTCTATGGGCTACGGCTGCGGCAGTGGCGATGGCAGTGGATCGTGGAGCCGGAATCATCCGCGTCCACGACGTTGGAGCCATGAAGGATGTGATTCAGGTGACCGCGGCGATCAGTCGACAAACGAGTGTACACATGAAAGCACAACATGCGTAAATTGTTCGGGACCGATGGGGTCCGAGGGGTCGCCAACCTCGATCCGATGACCAGCGAAATGGCGATGCAGCTGGGGCGAGCCGCGGCGCATTTGTTTATGCGTCGAGCGGGACGCCATCAGATCGTGATCGGCAAGGATACCCGCATCTCCGGCTACATGCTGGAATCGGCGTTGACCTCCGGGATTTGTTCAATGGGTGTCGATGTCCTCTTGGTCGGTCCGATGCCGACCCCGGCGATCGCGTTCTTAACGAGGAGCCTCCGTGCGGATGCCGGAGTGATGATCTCTGCCTCGCACAATCCCTACCAGGATAATGGCATCAAGTTTTTCTCCAACGACGGGTTCAAGCTGCCCGATGAGATGGAAGCCCGTATTGAAGGGCTCATCGTCTCGAATGAGATTGCCCATCTACGGCCGACGGCTGATGCTATTGGGAAAGCCTATCGAATCGATGATGCCGAAGGGAGATATATAGAGTTCGTCAAGCGATCCCTCCCGAAAGAGCTGGACTTCCAGGGAATCAATGTCGTGGTTGATTGTGCCAATGGCGCAGCCTATAAGGTCGCGCCAACGGTGTTGCGTGAACTCGGGGCGAAGGTCGAAGTGATCGGCAATAAACCGGACGGGATGAATATCAATGCCGGCTGTGGCGCGGTCCATCCCAAACTGTTGCAGAAGACAGTTCACGAACAAGGAGCTCACCTCGGAGTGGCGCTGGACGGGGACGCCGATCGTGCCATATTCGTCTGCGAACAAGGACGGGTCGTGGACGGCGATCATATTATGGCCATGCTGGCGCTTGATCTACATCGCCAGGGACAATTGGCGAAGCAGACAGTGGTGGGGACCGTCATGAGCAACTTCGGATTGGAGCTCGCCATGATGAAAGCGGGTATTGCCCTCGCACGGACTGCCGTCGGTGACAGGTATTTGCTCGAACGGATGTCGGCCGAGGGGTATAACTTCGGGGGAGAGCAGTCGGGTCATTTCATTTTCCTGGACCATAATACGACTGGCGATGGATTGATTTCGGCGTTGCAGGTCTTGTCGCTGATGAAGCGCACGGAGAAGCCCCTGTCCGAACTGGCCAAATCCATGACTGCGGTGCCACAAGTATTGCTCAACGTGAATGTGACGAAGAAACCGGACCTCGACACGGTCCCCGAACTACAGCGCGCGATTCGTGAAAGTGAACAACGTCTCAACGGCAGCGGACGCGTGCTGGTGCGCTACTCCGGGACCGAACCGCTCTTGCGGGTGATGGTCGAGGGTGAGAGCGATGACACAATCCGTGAAGTGGCCAATCATCTGGTCGACGTCGTCAAGATTCATCTGGGTTAGGATCCTCGCTCCCACTGAGGGAGGCTCATGCTGCCATCCCTCGCCGTGGCATTCATCGCTGGGCTCCTTGTCGGATCACAGCTCCCATATTTCCCCCTATCCGCCTCGTTCCTGCTCTTCATCGCCGCGCTAGGTGCCTTCATCCTCGAACGATTCAATCGGTTCACCGTCCGCCAGGCAACGTGGCTCTATGGAGCACTCCTGGCAGGAGTCGTCTATTGGGCGGTGGCTGTCTGCCTTGTTCCCCAGGATCCGCTGATCGATCACTCGACTGATGCCATGACCGAGGTGAGCGGTCGTATCGTGGCACCCGTACAACAGGCGTCAGATCGGCTGGTCATGATCGTCAGGTCGGATAATCCGGTGCGCTACGTCGGGGGTGTCGAGACACATTCGGCTGACCTGGCGCACGCCGGAGCGATTATTCTTTCAAGGTGATCGAGTCCGATTTCGGGCAGTGCTACGCCGGCCAAGCGGATCGTTGAATCCTGGCGGATTCGACTATCCGGTCTATCTTGAGAGGCAAGGGATCAATGCGATTGCCACTGTAACCGGATCCGAGGCGGTAGAGTTTCTTGAGTCTGGGCGTGCGCATGCCTGGTGGGCAATCTGGAATCAATTCGACCGGTGGAGGGGCAGCATTCGTCTCGCCGCGCTGCAAACCCTACCGCAGCCTGCACTGGGATTATATGTGGGCATTGTCATCGGTGATCAAGGATATCTGGATCAAGATCTGCGTGATCAGTTCATGGTGACAGGAACGGTCCATCTCCTTTCCATTTCCGGGAGCCATCTGGGCCTCGTCGCGCTACTCATCTTCGCGGTCGTCAGATGGGTGATGATTCTGTTGCCTTCCGATTGGCTTCTTGCACTGTCTCGGAGAATCACGCCGACTCGTATGGCAGCTATCTGTACGCTCCTTCCTGTCGCAGGCTATGCCTGCCTGGCCGGGGCAGAGCTGGCTACAATCCGGTCGTTGTTAATGGTGACAGTTGGACTGAGTGCGATCTGGCTCGGCCAGGAGCGTCGTCTGTTCCATGCGCTCTCTGCCGCCGCATTGGCGATCTTGCTGCACGATCCTCAGGCGCTGTTCGATATCTCCTTTCAGCTTTCATTTTTATCCGTCATCGCTATTGCCGGGTGGCTTTCCTGGGCGACGACTGCCGAACTGGAGGAGTTGCAGAACAAACCGTCGTTCCTGAAAACCTGCGTTCGATGGGGGAGAGACGCGGTGCTTATGAGCGGGGTTGTAACCCTGGTGACCCTTCCTCTTGTTGCGTACTATTTCAATCAATTGCCCTGGCTCGGTCTTTTCACCAATGTGGTAGCCGTTCCCGTGATGGGAATCCTGCTGGTTCCGATCGGCCTTGGTGCCGGAATCTGGCAGATCATCGTAGGGGGAACCATGCTGCCCTTGGCTTCGGTCAATCAATGGTTCCTCGAGCCCTTCGTCGCTGCGATCCGCCAGGTGTCGATGCTACCTGGAGGGGAGTGGCATGTTGCGGCCCCTTCGGTTCTCACGATGGTGTGGTTCTACGGCTGCCTTGGATTGACATGGCAGCGAGTGGGCAGCGCGGCGGTTCGAGTAACAGCAGTCGCCGGAGTGTTATTGATATTGCTGTGGTGGGTTTGGTCTCCACGGATGTTCTTTCTTGATAGGGATCAATTCCGAGTCACGTTTCTCGACGTCGGACAAGGTGATAGCGCAGTTGTTGAGTTACCTGATGGACAGGTGGTGTTGATCGATGGAGGGGCAGCGTATGAACGGTTCGACATGGGCCGTGGAGTAGTAGCTCCGTTTCTCTGGAACCGGGGAATCCATACCATCGATCAGGTCATTGGCACACATCCCCAACTCGATCATGTCGGAGGTCTTGCCTGGGTGGTCCGCCACTTCACTGTGAAGAACTATTGGGGATCGGGGGAGACCCGCGAAGAAGTATTCTATCGACGATTGCAACAGTCATTGGCTTTTCGAGGACTGCAAGAAGGGGTGGCTAGAGAGGGACAGGAGATCGTGTCATCCGGCCCTTGCCGGATGGTTATTCTCAACCCGCCAGTGGACGAGCATCTTGAGTTGCCGATTTACAATGGCCATGTCGATGGGCATGTATTGAATAATCGCTCAGTGGTGACACGTCTGACCTGTGGCAGCCATACGATCCTCTTCGCTGCGGACGTCGAGCAGGAAGGCTTGTCGCGGATGACACGCATGACACCACACAGTTCCATGGAAGTCCTCAAGGTGCCTCATCACGGCGCACTCAGTTCGTTGAATCGTGACTGGTTGGCGTCGATTCATCCCCGGTATGCAGTATTTTCAGCAGGGCGTCATAATCCATATAGGCACCCGGCCGCGACCGTTCTCGATGCGTATGGGTCGGAAGGCAGTACGGTGTTGCGAACCGATCGCGACGGCGGGATTTGGTTTACCGGAGGAGTCTCCGATGCGGCCCTCCAAGTGCACCGAGCGAGAGAGTTGGTATGGCAACCGACGAACAGAACCTCGTGTCTTTGGGTTTGCGAAAAGGCGAACTGGGTTCGGATTTGGAAGCAGTGGCGTGACCGTCATTGACCACTACTATTTTTGCCATATGGTTTTAAACTCCGTCACAGGATCACTACCGCTCATTTTCAGTTGAGTCAGAAGGAATCAGAAGATTGCACATTTCATGTCTTGGCGAGACGAAATTCGTCTCTCCTTTCACCGCGAGTGAAGGCTTCATAGCATAAGACCTCAATTTTGTTCATTTTTCATCACTTGCTAGCAAGGCATAGCAAGTGCATCCACTCGTGCTGGCTTAGCATGTGTGTCCATTTTTAAGGGAGCTAGGGTATGCCAAAACTCGTCCGAATTGTAATTCAGTTGCCCCTCAATCTCAAAACCCAGCTCGATAACCTGAAACAGCAGGGATACACAACCAGTGGTTTCATCAGAGCCATGTTGGAACGGGAGTTTGCCAAAATGGAGCAGAAGCCTGTTACGCCCTTTCCAGTTGGGAAGCGAGTGAATAGCCGGTAACCGCTCTTGCCACGTCTGAGCATGATGAGGGAAAGGCCAAGGGGGATGTGAGGCGGTTAACCGATCTTATTCGAGAACAGGCGAATCGCGAAGCAGTGGGAATCGATCCAAACGGCTCCGCACGTTCTATGGAGCTGACCTGCCCACCAATTCCATCTTCTTCCATGAGTTCGCCAACCGTTGCTGAAATCGATTGGTATCAATGTGCGTGCATCGAACTTCAAGCTATCAAGCGTGCCGTTCAGGCGAGGCAGCCTTGGAGGATCGACGAATTAGCCCAGATCGCTTCTGGTATCGCGGCTTCCATTGTAACTAATGACAAGTTGCTTCAGACGGTCTTGCAGCATGATGAGGGAGACTATCTTGTCAAAAACGCCCTGAGTGTCGCAATCGTGAGTGTAAAGATTGCGGAAGCGCTTCGATACGAGTCGGCGGAGCTCGAACAGATCGCGTTAGCGGGATTGCTTCACGATCTCGGGATGTTCGCCCTGCCGGATTCTCTGGTGTACAAGACCGGGCCGTTGACAGTCGAAGAGCTCCAACAGATTAGGAAGCATCCACAGCACGGAGCCAGTCTGTTTAGGGCTGTCGGGGGAGCCTATCCATGGGTGGAGAGAGTAATCCTCCAAGAGCATGAGCGATGGGATGGCAGCGGTTATCCCAATCAGTTGATCGGTGACCAGATCGATGAGATGGCCCTCGTCATCGGGCTGGCAGACGTCTGTGACGCCTTGATGAGTTCTCGGCCCTATCGAAGTGGTGTCTCGCCTCATCGGGCAATCCGCGCGCTGCTCGTAAACGGCAAGACGATGTTTCCTCATCGTATGCTGAAGGCCTTGGTCGATCAACTCTCGATCTATCCGTTAGGTACGACGGTTCGTCTGAACACGGGTGAAACCGGAGTTGTGTTTCAGTTGAATAGGCAATACCCGATGCGTCCGATCTTGCAAGTCTCGCAACAGAATGCATTAGGTCGGGTGCCGGTATCGAAGACGGTGGATTTGCGAGCCGAGACCTCCGTGCACATTGTGGAAGTGGTGCCCATCGGTTGATCCGCGATAGGACAATAGGAGATGAGGCCGTGCGAAAGCTAATACCTCGACATCTTATCGGTCTTCTGGGCGCTGGTGCGATTATCGCTGTGGCGTTTGTCGGGTGCCACAATCCGGCCAATTCGTCTTTGCCGCCTTCGGCAATCGGTCCTCCCGGGGCAGCGGTCCCACCGTTGCCGAAGGGAGATGTCTATGCCGATGAAACCGTCCCGACATCGGAAACGCCAATCGAAACGGGTGACACGCTTGAGGTGGTCATTCGTCGGGGCGCCGGCGAGGAGAAGTTTTCCAGTGTCGTGCGGGAAAACGGAAAGATTTCTGTCGGGTTTATGGAAGTGGATGTAGGGGGCGTCACCGCGGCTGTGGCGGAAGGCCGTGTCCAGGACGCCTCGGTGCCTTATATGCGCGAGCCGCGTGTGCAGGTCCTGCTGAAGAAAAAGGTCTTGAAGGTTAAGCGTGTCTTCGTGTTTGGGGATGTGAAAAAACCAGGGATGGTTCCCATGATGCGACACATGACTGTGCTGCAAGCCCTTGCTGCTGTCGATATGTACCAGGAAACAGCATTAATGGAGGAAATTCGGGTGATTCGAGGCGGCGACCTCGCAAAGCCGCACATTATGATCGCCGACCTGGCGCGCGCGTTCACCTATGGCGATCTGACGAGGAACGTCGCGCTGGAGGAAAATGATATCGTATTTGTGCCGCGTGAACATCTGGGCGATGCGGCCGAAGCTGCCAAGAAGATGATGCCGATCATTCAGACTTCGATCACACCGCTCTACCCGGCGTTCATTATTCCCGCGCTGCTGAAATGATGGTGGTAATCGAGACGAGAGAAGGACGCTAACCCTATGGCCCAATACGAACTCAACGTTATTGATTACTGGCTGATCGTCAAGAAGAGGAAGTACCTCATTCTGCTGGCGGCGGGACTCGTGGTGTTGTTCACGTTCCTGTTTTCTGAAATGTTCAAGCCGAGCCCGGTGTATGAAGCGGCTGCGCGAGTGAAGTTCGACCGGACGAGCACCGTGGCCCAGCAATTGATTGAGACCATGTCCTTCTCAAATGCCAATGACCTCAACTCCCAGACCGAGTTTATCCGTGGGTTTCCCGTGATGGAACGTGTGGCGATGGAATTGGGACGAGTGCCGGCAACCGTGACGCAGGAAGAGAAGCGATCGGCTGCCTACCTCAACGCGGTCTATAACCTCGGTCAGGAAATCAAGACGCAGCGGGAAGGCGATACGAATATCATCCGCATTACGGCCACCTCGGACCGACCGGAGATGGCAGAGAAGACGGCCAATTCAGTGGCCAATGCGTATCGGCTGGAGAATATCCTAACCAGGAACCGTCTCGTCATGGAGTCGCGACGGTTTGTCGAAGAGCAGCTGGCCGGGCTGGAAAAGCAGTTGAACGACGCGGAGGAAGCACTGAGGGCGTTTAGGGAAAAAGAAGGCCAAGTCTTTCTCACCGAGGAGGCGCGCGCTGCACTGGAAACATTCACTAGGCTGGAAGAACAGCATAATGACGTGATGCGAAAGCGGGCGGAGGGAGAGCGACAGATCTCGATGCTCAATCGATCGGATGCGGCGCTTGGGACCCAAACCGGTCGGATCTTTACAGAGGAGGGGAATGCTCTGCTCACGGTTCTGAATCAGCGTCTCCTTGATCTCGTCCAGGAACGAAACACCCTCCTGATCAACTACACGACGGAACACCCGCAAGTCCGAGAGCAACAGCAGAAGATCGATAACGTCAGAGCTGAGATGCTTCTTGAACTCCGAGCCAAGCTCAAGACCATGCAAGATCGGGAAGCCGCCCTCATGGATCAGCGCGATCGCTATCGGAGCCGTTATCTACAGTTCCCGCGAGCAGCGATTCAGATGAGCCGCCTCGAGCGTGAGGTGAAAGTCAACGCCGATTTGCTGGCGACGCTCAAGGGAAAGTATCAAGAACTGCAGATCAAAAGCGCAGAACGGATTGAAGAGGTGACGATCGTAGCGCCGGCCATCATGCCTAGCCTACCGATCAATGCTCCCAACACCGAGCTGAATCTTATGGTCGGCTCTCTCATGGGGGTCTTTCTCGGATTCGTCTTAGCCTTTGCGCGCGAATCGTTCGATACGTCGATCGGTACGATCGAAGGGATCGAGGAATTTCTCAAGGTGCCCGTTCTCGGCGTCATTCCACAGTTCGACGGTAAGGAAATGGAAGAAGCCGCCCGTGCGGCACTCCCAGCCCATGTCTCTGCGTCAACCGTGGAGAACTTCTCGAAACTCATTTGCCTGGTCGATCCGAAGTCTGTCCTGTCCGAGAGTTTGCGGTCACTGCGGACGAATATCCAATTTGCCAGCATGGATGGGAAGGTGAAATCTATTCTCTTCACGAGTGCGGGACTTGGAGAAGGCAAGAGTACCTGTGTCACTAATCTGGCAATCACGCTCGCTCAGGAGGGGCAACGCGTGCTGCTCGTCGACGCGGATCTTCGGAAGCCGATTGTGCATCAGCGGTTGGGTCTCGAGCGGGCTCCCGGCCTGTCAGACGCCCTCGTGGGCAGTATCTCCTGGCGCAGTCACGTGCGGTCCGCGACGGATCTGATGCTCGGGCCGATGGGCGCAGACCGGGTGATGAAAACGCCGGGGTTGGACAACCTGCATATTTTGACCAGCGGATCAGAGGTGGGCAATCCGAACGAATATCTCAACATGAACAAGATCAAAACGCTCGTGAGTGAGATGAATGAGGAATACGACCTCGTGCTCTTCGATACTCCCCCCATTCTCCCGGTCACGGATGCGGTAGCGTTCAGCTCACGCGTCGACGGGACGATCCTGGTCTACCAAGTCGGGCGGATCGGTCGGAATGCCCTCAAGCGGGCCAAGTTCCTTCTAGACCATGCACAGGCCAATGTGATGGGCATCGTCTTAACGAACATGAAATCCGAGGTCACGCCAGACTACGGTGTCTATCGCTACGAATATCGCTGATCGGCTAGAAGTGGAGCGCCCATGCACGAATCAGCGTTCAAGACGTATGATGCCGCGATTCTCGCAACGTTCGGGTTGGCCATCGCCTTTGGCCTGACCTTTTCGACTCCGACCCTCAGCCTCCAAATTGTTTGCGGGTTCATCGTTCTGCTGGTTGCGTTTTTCTCAGTCCCAGCCTCTCTCTATCTCCTCATTTTTGCGATGCTGCTGTCCCCTGAGCTCGCGATCGGAAAAATGGAAGGCAGAGGAGTAGGAGGACGTGAACTGTCGATTCGCTTCGATGACATCCTGCTCATCATCATCGGGTTTAGCTGGCTTGTAAAGATGATTATCTACAAGGAGCTGGCCCTCATTCGCGAAACCCCGATGAACAGGCCGATTATCTATTACATGGTGGCGTGCGTGGTTGCGACCGGGCTTGGTGTATTATCGGGCCGGGTCCGTTGGGTCACGGGTACGTTCTATATCCTGAAATATTTTGAGTATTTTTTCATCTTCTTCATGGTCGTCAACCATGTAAGGACTCGGCGTCAGGTCATGCAACTGGTCGGAGCCCTCTTCGTAACGGCGCTCTTGATCAGCCTCTATGCCATTTATCAGATTCCGAGCGGAGCGCGGGCCACAGCTCCGTTTGAAGGTGAAAGTGGAGAGCCCAATACGCTCGGGGGCTATCTCGTGTTCATCGCCGCCATCGCTATCGGTCTGATCCTCTACGTCGAATCTGTTGCGGTGCGTGTGGTGTTGGTCGGGATGGTCGGACTCATGTCGCTGGCTCTCATGGCTACCTTATCCCGATCGTCCTACCTGGCGGCGGCCGTCTTGGCTCTCAGTGTGTTCGCGGCAAAATGGCGCAATCCGCGTGTGGTCGTCGTCACGTTGATCATTGTGATGTTGGTGCCGTTACTCGTTCCGGTAAATGTCAAGCAGCGAGTGAGCGAAACATTTTTCGGCCGTCAGTACGGAGGGGAGATTAAGGTCGGTGGCGTGGCTCTGGATTTGTCGACCACCGACAGGATCCGGTCCTGGACCTACGTGCTCCGGGATTGGACGGCACATCCGGTGCTAGGCTATGGTGTGACCGGCTATGCCTGGGCCGACGCTCAGTTCGTGAAGATTATCGGAGAGACGGGGTTGGTGGGGCTCGTGACGTTCCTCTTCATCATCGTTCGTCTGTGGCTGATGGCCCGTGACTCGTTTTTGTCGGAGCGCGATCCATTCTGCAAAGGTCTAGCACAAGGCTTCCTCTTGGGAATGGTCGCCATGTTGGCGCACTCTGTGGGTGCGAATACCTTCATCCTCATTCGCATCATGGAGCCGTTTTGGCTATGCGCCGGGCTGGTCATTCTCTTGCCACGCCTGACAGCGGAGGAGAGGGACTCCGCCCCGCAGCGAGCACTCGTATGAGATGGTTCCTCTTCTGTTATTGGTATGAGCCGGATGCGCCATCCGATCCCGTGGGGCTTGTTCGCCAATGGACCTTGGCGCGTCAGCTCGTAGAACGAGGCGACTCTGTGACCGTCTTTCCTCCACGGTATCGGTCCTCGTTGCTCCAACGTCGATTTACAACCGCGCCAATCCCGGTCTTCCCTTGTTCGGTGTTGCGGCCCGTTACCTATGCGGTTCTCTCCTGCATCGTGGCTCTCGTGCGAGCCTGTTGGTCGAAACCGGATGTCGTCTATTACCGGTGGATGGACAGTCCGCATCCGTTGTTGTTCGCAAGACTGGTCGGAGCGCAGTGTGTCTGCGAAGTAAATGGGGAGCCGGTCCCGGATTGGTCAGAGACTGACCGCCGGCTCAAAAGGAGACTTAAACACAAGCTCGCTTCCTTTGCGCTTAGCCGCTGCGATCGCGTGGTCGTTCTGACAGATGGACTGCGCGATCTTGTCGTCCGGCGTTATCGGGTTGCCGCTGAGCGAGTCGCTGTGCTGCCGAGTGGAACGGACACCGGCTTATTTGTCCCTCAGGACGCAGCTTCATGCCGGCGTCGAATCGGGCTAGCCCCAGACCGGGACTACATCGGTTTTGTAGGGAGCTTCTATCGGTATCAAGGATTGCAGTGTTTGTTGAATGCGTTGGTGATCATCAGACGCACCGTACCATCCGTGCATCTACTCTTGGTTGGTGACGGAGAAGCTGCTCCGGAACTGAAACAACAGGCAGATCGTCTGACATTGAATTCGTGCATTACCTGGGCTGGCAGGGTTCCCTATCAGGATGTTCCTCTGTGGATCGGTGCCATGACGCTCTGCGTAGCTCCGTTCCGTGGGGACCGGGGCGAAACGTCTCCGGTTAAAGTTTTTGACTATCTTGCCTGCGGAAAGCCCGTGATCGTTAGCGCAATCCCCTCTGTCTCTGCCACATTTGTCGGAGATGTGGGCGTCGTCTTGGTTCCCCCGGACGATCCGGCCGCGTTGGCTCAGGCGGTGCTCTCACTCCTGAACGATCCAAGCCGGCAATCCCGCATGGCAGAGATGGGACGTCGTTTTGTTGAGCAAGGGTTTAGCTGGACGCACCTCACTAATCGCTTGAAAGAATGGCTCGAGACCGGGCGGACGTCGACACACCATGCGCATCCTCGTGTTCTGTGATGAAGACTTGAGCGTGGCAGCAGGGGGTGCCAGGCAAGTGGCAGAACTGGCTCTCGGACTGCAACGTCTGGGACATGAGATCCGTGTGGTTGCGCCTTCCCCCCGCAATCCGATCGATCGCACGACGACGTACAGTGAGCTCCAACTTGTGCGGGTTCCGGTCCAAAGAAATTTTGGGCTGCGGCCGCTGACGTTTCTCGCGCTATCCGGATGTATTTTGCTGTTTCAGATTGTGAGATGGAAACCGGACGTCATCGTCTGGTTCGATTCGCCAGGGCAATGGGCTCCGCTTCTGTGTCACGCGTTGACTCGCTGCCCCTATGTCCTCTTCGTGAACGGTCTTCCCGATGAAGAGGTCTTCGGACTCTGGCAATGGCCGCCATTGCGCGCCTGGCTTCAAGCGGTCTTGAAGACCGCTGCCCGACGTGCGTCCGCAGTTGTCAGTATCTGTCCGGAGATTCTGGATCGGATGCAGAAAGAGTGGGGAATTCCTCGCGCACAGAGCCTCACCATACGGAACGGCGTCGACGTCGAGGAGTTCCAGCCGATCGATTGCGCGAAGTCGAGACGGCAACTGGGATTGGAAATCTCCGGTCCGTATGTCGGATTTGTCGGGGGATTTTTCCCTTGGCATCACCTTGGCCAGCTGCTCGATGCCATTCCCAGTGTGTTGCGGTCGGTTCCCCATGCTCGGTTCCTCTTGGTTGGCGACGGTGAAACCAGAACAGATCTTGAGCAGAAGGCTCGAACGATGGGAATCGAGTCGGCCGTGCGGTTCGTCGGACGAGTGACGTTTCAATCGGTGCCTCGCTGGATTGCAGCCTGCGATGTCTGCGTGGTGCTGCACAAGCCTACGAGATCCTACCCGGGCGATTCCATGAAATTATGGGAATACCTCGCCTGCGCTCGGGCGGTCGTGACGAGCACCGGGCCAGGATATGGAGACCTCGTCGATTCGATCGGCTGCGGCTTGGCCGTGCCTTCGGACCGAGCGGAGGAGTTGGCAAAGCAGTTGGTCTATCTCCTACAACATCAGGAAGTGCGACAGAACATGGGGACACAAGGTCGAGCTGCCGTCGTGAAGGCCCACACATGGGGAGCTCGGGCGTTGGAACTTGAACAGCTGTGCCGAATCAACTCGTTGCACGCTCGCGACTGTTTCACAGTGTGATTTCAAGCAGGAGTGGTTAGATGACCGGCTCGACTGATACTGGGACTTCGATTCGACTTCGGCACAGGATCCTTAATGCCGGGCTTTGGGTCACAGCAGGATTTGTCCTGGACAAGGCAATGGCCGCGGGTCAGTTGATGGTAGTCGCACGGTTGTTGACGCCAGGGGATTTCGGGCTTATGGCGGCGGCCGCGGTTGTCATGGTGACACTCTCGACGTTGAGCGAGCTCGGGTTGGAACAAGCGCTCCTGACCAGAGAGGAGTTCTCGCAGAAGGATCTGGCTGTAGCCTGGACCCTGGCGGTATGCCGGGGCGCATTGCTCATGCTAGGCGTGTGGGTGTGTGCCGCGCCGCTTGCTGCGCTGTTCAAGACGACGGAGTTGGAGCCGTTGCTGCGTGTCTACGCGATCAGTCTCCTCATTCAGAGCCTTCACAGCCCTGCGCTTGCCGGACTCATGCGGAATCTGGAACACAAACGTTGTGTGCAGTTTGATCTCGTACGGCGCGCGGTTGAGACCTGCGTCACAATCGGCCTCGCCCTTTGGTGGCGCAATGCGTGGGCTTTGGTGGGAGGGCAGCTGGCAGGCTTTGTCGTCGGCAGTCTCTTGTCGTATATCATTGCGCCGTTCATGCCGCGCCTTTCCTTCGCCCAACCGTCACGATCGTACCTCATCCAATACGGTCGCCAAGTCAATCGAACGACATGGCTGATCTTCGGTGTAACGAGCGGGGGAGAGTTCGTCATTGGACGTATGTTAGGCCTGGAAGCTTTGGGACTTTATCAGATTGCGATGGTCCTTCCCCTCGTCTTGAGCACACGGTTTCCCTTGCTCATGAATCAGGTCAGTCTGCCGGCCTATGTATTACTCGAGCGAGATCGTCCAGCGGTGGTTCGAGGATTTATGATCCAGATGGTCGGCATGGCCTCCGTTCTCGGACCCTTGTCGCTCGGTATGGCTGTGTGGGCTCCGACTGTTATAGAGGTAATCGGCGGCGCCAAATGGGCCGCTGCAGCTGGCCCGCTCAAGATTCTCTCGGTCTATGCATTCTGCTGCGGCCTCTCGACCTTGATGGGCTCCCTGCATTACGGACTCAGGCGGCCTGATGTGCAGACCAAGATCTGGCTCGTGCAGTTTCTCGTTTATGCCGTGGTGTTGGTGCCATTCACGTCTGCCGCCGGTCTAATCGGCTCGGCCTGGGCACTCAGTTTCGCCTACTGCATCGGATTGATTCTCCATCTGTATTACACACGCATCTTGCTGCTTCGAACAGGGGAGACGTTTGCCGGACTCTGTCGGCAAGAAGCGCCTCACTTGCGGGCGTTGTTGAAAGGGCTGTGACCTTGGCTGAACGCATTGATGTGACTGTCGCGATCGTCAATTGGAATACACGGGATCTGCTGAAAGCGTGCCTCCAATCCGTTGCAGGGGGGATGGGACGGCTGCGCGCCAAGATTGTTGTGGTGGACAATTCGTCGACCGACGGTAGCGGAGCCATGCTCGCCAGAGAATTTCCGTCCGTCGAAGCTATTGCCAACTCGGCGAACCTCGGCTATGCCCACGGAAACAACCAGGCGCTCGCGGTCGCACAGGGCAGGTATTTTCTTTTGTTGAATCCCGATACCCTCGTTCGTTCGTTGGCGATTGAGCACATGGCTGATTTTCTCGATGCACATCCCGACGTGATTGGCGCGACCTGCAAGCTGCTCAATCTCGATGGGTCCTTTCAGCGGTACTACAAACGTCTTCCAACGTGGCGATACATTGTCGCAGCCCATACGTTTGTTAGGACGCTGTTTCCCGACAATCGGTGGGCCCGCGAGTTCTACATGATCGATGAGCGATTCGATCTGGCCCGTCCGGTGGAACAGCCTGCCGCAGCTTGCTTGATGTTGCGGCGAGACCGGTTGCCACAGGAAGGTCTGTTCGATGAGCGGTTCCCCATCTTTTTTAACGACATCGACCTCTGCCGCCAGTTGAAGGATCAAGGCGAAACCATTTGGTTCCTTCCCGAGCCCGAAGTTGTGCACCATGGTTCTGGTGGAGGAGTCGGGTCGATGAAGGACCAGGCGATCATCGATTATCTCATTTCCTGGATTCGCTACGTCCGGAAACAGGACGGGTCCATCGCATCAGGATTGTGTTGGTTGGTGATCGTCCTGAACTCTGCGCTTGTTCTCATAGGAGGCGCCTGGTACGTGCTGCTGAGGAAGAAGTCGAGTGGATGGCTCATCCATGAAGCGCGACGGCATTGGCGTTTGTTTTGGGGACTCGATACCTTTCAATATCCTTCGAGCGTTGTTCCGGTGGTGCCGAAATGGTCATGAAACTTGCCCAGCCGCAACAGGTTGGACGGAACGAGATCGTTTCAGTATGCCGTCTTTGCGGCACACGAGGACGGCTGCTCTATCACGATCTGAGTGACCGCTTGTACGACGTGGCCGGCTCCTACGCGTTCCAGCGCTGTTCAGCTTGCGAGTTTATTTGGCTTAGCCCACGCCCACAACGTGAGGAGTTGGTCGGGTGTTATCCCCTGTCGTATGAGGCGCATGAACCGCCGGTGCCGCCAATGTATCGCAGGACCTCCAATCTTCGGAATCTGCTTCGCGGCCTGATTCTCAGCGAGGCCTACGGGTATTCTCGATTTCGCCAAGAACGTCTGGTGGGCTGCTCCGGTCGGGAAACTGTTGGCGAAGATTCCTCCGCTGGCTGGCCAAAGCCCGTTTTGGGTATGACGATCTCTGTCCCCCATTTGTCCCAGGTGGCACTTGTCTCGACATCGGGTGTGGGCCTGGTCACTATTTAGCGCACATGCGAAATCTTGGCTGGGATGTCGTCGGACTGGATCTCTCGTCCCATGCGGCTGAGATTGCACGAACGGCTTACCAGATCCATGTGGAGGTTGGGGTTGTGGAGGAGGCGAAATTTCATGACGAACGCTTTGCTGTAGTTACGATGTCGCATTCTCTTGAGCATGTACCGGACCCGCTTGTGACTCTCAAAGAGTGTTATCGCATTTTGCGTCCAGGGGGACGGTTAGTGCTGACCACTCCAAACGCGGCTGGTTTGATGAGCCGTCTGTTTCGGGAACATTGGGTGAGTCTCGATCCACCGAGGCACTTATCTCTTTTTACACCCGCCACGCTCCGCCGATGCGTTGAGTTGGCGGGGTTCCTGATCGAGCGGGAGCGAACCCGGCCGCGGCTTGCGCGGTTCGATTATGAGAAAAGTCTCCGAATCGCCCGAACCGGATATGCCAAGGATCATGTCGGATCGAACACTGTCAGCGCATTGGCACACCTCTGTGCCATGGTCGAGCAGGCCCTGTTGCCGGTCTGGCCGTGGGCAGGCAACGAAGTGATGGTCAGTGCCGTCAAAATATAGGAGCCGACTCGCGTCGGAATCGTCAGGTGAAAATCGCGTTTGACTGCCAATCGCTCGGTGTGGGGCACCGCCATGGGTTTGCCACCTATGTCTGGAATCTGATTCGCTCCCTCCGTTTACAATATCCCTCCCATGATGTGGTCGAGTTCTCATGTCCGCACGGTCCCAACTGGCGGCTGCCGAATCAACTGTGGTGGGATCAAGTTCGTTTTCCCTGGCGTGCGCGGTTGAGCAGGGCGGATGTGATCCATGTTCCTGCCTTTTCAGGGGCAATCATCCACCGTCAACCGATCGTGCTCACCGTGCACGATTTGATGTACACGAAGCATCCGGAATGGTTGCCGACCCGGCGGGCCCGCTGGTACTGGGGGACATGGATTCCCTCGACGGCCCGCCGGGCGTCGGCGGTGATCACGCCATCTGAGTATACAAAGCGCGATCTCGTGGAACTCGCGAAGGTCCCTCCCGATCGAGTGCACGTGATCGCTGAAGCGGTCGATCCACTGTTTCTGGGTCGACCGGCGACAGAGGACGTGCAGGACTGTATCAATCGGCATGGCGGGGACACACCCTATGTGCTGTATGTCGGTAGCGTGGACGGCAGGAAAGATTGGCTGACTTTCATGCAGGCTTTTGCTGCCCTTCGGACACGTGTGCCAGAGGTTCGTCTTATCATCGTCGGTCACATTATTCCGGGACGCTCACGGATCCATGAGCATATTCAGGCCTTCAATCTGGCGGACTCAGTGCTCTGTATCGGCCACGTGCCCGATTCCGAGCTGACGCAGCTGTACGCAGGCTCGAGCCTTTTCGTCTATCCCTCATGGTTTGAGGGATTTGGGCTGCCCCTTCTTGAAGCGATGGCAATGGGGGTCCCAGTCATTTCCTATCGAACCTCTTCGATTCCGGAAGTAGTTGGAGAGGCGGCAATTCTGATCGATCCTCCGTTTGGTTACGAAGACCTGGCCCGAGCTATGGAGCAGGTCCTGACGAATGCGTCGTATCGTGATGCGCTTGTTGAAAAAGGATCTCGTTGGGTGAAGCAATTCAGTTGGGATCGAGTGGCGGAAAAGACCATGGCGGTCTACGAACGATGTTTATGAAAATGTCATTGCCACGCACCAAATCGCCCTCAGTAAGCGGACCGTCGGAGGCGCAGGGGACCTTGTCGGCGATGACTCCTGGCCTCGTTCTTCTGGTTGGCCTCTGCCTAGGGCTCGGCGCACGGGGATGGGTCTTGTCACAGACAGTGTTTCAAAGCTATGCCGTCGATGAGTTATTTGATGCATTGGCATGGAATCTGGTCACGAATGGTTTCTTCAGTATGGATGGAACCGCGCCGGCTTCTCATGTCGGGCCGCTGTACCCGGCCATCTTGGCACTCTTCTACAGCCTCGTCGGCCACCACACTGCATGGGTTCCCTATCTCAACATGGGAATGGATGTGATGGCTGCATTCTGTGTATTTCGCGTGGCGAGCCTTCTCTTCGGGAATACGATTGGCGCGATCGCGGCCGCGGTGACGTTCCTCTATCCAGCCTACTGGACCTATGACGTCCGCATCAGGAACGAATCTCTCCTGACGATGCTGCTGGCTGCATGGGTGTGGGCCGCCGTGGCATGTGCCAAAGACACCGCCATTTGGCGGTATGCGGTGATGGGACTTGTGGCAGGGATGGCCGCACTGTGCAAACCGGTCGTCCTGCCTGCGGCGGGTCTCCTCTGTTTCGCAGTATTTCTCTGGTCCTCCTCGTGGCGGAATGGCGGCATTCGCTTGCTCGTTTTTGTGATGTGTCTCATGATGGTCGTAGCGCCCTGGACGATCCGAAACTATCGACAATTCGAGGAATTTATCCCTGTGTCATCCGGGGTCGGTGCCGGGCTCTGGATGGGCAGTGATCCTCTGACGCGGGGTAGCTGGCCGATGCAGGAGGCGGACGAACGTCAGATATGGGAAACCGCCGGGATCGCACCCTTGGCATATCCGCACATCGTGTACGAGGCGCAAACGGATCGGAGGTTGAGGGAGTTGGGCTGGGCAAGAATCCGAGAGCATCCCTGGGTCTACCTCCGTTTGACGATGACACGTGTCTTCGATTTTTGGATCGGTAACCGCTATTACCTCCTGAATACCGAACCAACGGTGTCAGAAGGTTTGTCAAAGGACATCCGTGAACGAGGGTTCGCCGTCGGCTTGTATAGCCTCAGTAAGCGGCTATTCTTGGTGCCGGCATTGATGGTGTTGGCTCTTTGGGGCGCGTGGCGCAATCGAGAGCAGTGGAAAGCGTCTCTTCCACTTTTCATGATCCCACTCGGTGTCATGCTCGGTTATGTGCCGTTTACGATGGAATCTGGTCGTTACGCATTGGCGATACTGCCTTGTGTCCTGATCCTTGCCGTCACGGCTGTCGTCAGGTGGATCATGTCGCGCAAGAACGGCCGATATACTACGCATCATGAACGACTGATGTGGGGACAGAGATCGTCATGACATCAGCCTGCCCGAGCCAGGATGCGCTCTCGAAGCCTATCGAACGAAATGCGTTCATACACACAGCCATGCTGCCCCACGCGGTCGCCATTCTCGTCCTGATTGACTATGCCATGTTGTCTTGGTTCGGCACGTTTGCCGAATGGACCGGTAATGCAACCGGTATGTTCAAGGCAGGAACAGGACTGTTTCTTAGTCTTAATGTGGCGATATGTGTTGCATGGTCGTGTGGACCCTGGAACGAGGATCGGCCATTTCTTGCACGGAGAGACAGATGGATGGGGCCACGATTCCTTTTGATGGCATGGGGGAGCCTCGCGGTAGTGGCGCTGGGCTATCGGATTTCGGCCATCATCAGAACGCCGATGGATCCTGCCGTTGCGGACATGCTGCCCGTCATTATCCAGGCTGGTCAGAAGATTTTGGCCGGGCAGGATCCCTACACCGTCTATCATCTTGTCTCCCATGACACGCCGATGCAATGGCTGCCGGCTCTCTGGCTGCCCTATGTTCCGAGTGTGTGGCTCGGTATTGATCCGCGGTATCTCGGCCTTGCTGCCGTTGTTGCCTCTGCAGCCATTCTCGGTCTTGCTGACTGGACCGTTCCTGGAAACGGAACGATGCGAGCGGAGAACCAGGTTCATCCGTGGGTACGGATTGGACTTGCCGGTGGCCTTCTGCTTGCCCCAGCAGCTGTATGGTTTGGTGCGATTGGGCACACACAAGTCTATTGGCTCTATCTCATCGGTTTCGTCTGGTCTTTGAGCCGGAGGTGGTGGAGCTGGGCCGGGGTGTGCCTGGGGCTTTGCCTGATGAGCCGGCATACGCTGCTGCCGTTACTGCCGCTTATCGGGCTCTACCTGTTTCGATGCTTGGACAAGAGTGCCAGGACGCGACTGGGTCTGTCGGCAGCGGCCACGGTGCTTGCCATCCTTCTCCCGTTTGGACTGAGCGGGATGAGGCATCTCTTTGTGGCGACCCCTGCCTACTATTGGCAATTGGGAGAACAAGCCTGGACGACCACACCCTGGTGGGTGACCAACACCTTTGGCCTTGGCGTGTTTCTGTATCCTGCCGGCTATGGATCCGCACTCTCGTGGGTTGGTGGACTCTGCCTCATTGCTGTGTACGGTCTGGCCGTGCAAGCCATTTACGATGAACGGACGTTTGTGGCTTGTCTCACGCTTGGATTATTGATGGTAACCGTGTCTGTCCCGACACCGTTCCGGTATGAATTCATTCCCATAGTCATTCTCCTATCGACGATTCCCTTGCTCCAACGAAAGGTCGCCGAGTGACGATGATGTTCAGCCGTCCCACCACCATCCTCTCTCTCTTGCTTGTCTGTGCGTTGCTGGTTCGGAGCATCTTGTTTTTCGGCGGCGTGAGGGGATCAGACGCCTATGCCTATGCGTACGAGGCGTACAACATTGCGACCGGTCAATACGATGTGCAGGCCGACAGCGCCTACTACGGATTTCGCTATACGGTTCTGCTTCCGACGGCGTTAGCCTATGCGCTGTTCGGCGTGAGCGATTGGTCCTCAGCATTGTTTCCCCTTCTCGCCTCGTTGGGAACGCTTCTTCTCGTTGTTCGATTGGGAACGATCTTCTTCGACCAGAGAACGGGATGGCTCGCCGGAGGTCTCTATGTGTTCTGTCCTTTGGATCTCCCCAGCGCGACGCTGCTCGGACCGAGCAGTTTCATCCCACTGCTCTCGGGCAGCGCATTGCTGGCTTGCTGGGTCGCCAGCGATCCGCAGACACAAAGTCCGCGGCAGGGCTGGTGTTACCTTGTGAGTGGATTGTGCATCGGACTTGCGGCTCAGGCGCGTGAAAGCAATCTGTCCCTTCTTGGTTCGGTCGCGGCGCTCCTCCTGGTCCGTCGCGCGTGGTCGTGGAAGATCGCATTCATTGCGGTCGGCACGATGACTCCTCTCCTGTCAGAGATGACATACTATTGGTCGAAAACCGGCGATCCCCTGTATCGCATGACCATCATCCAACAATTGAACGATCTCTATGCCGCCGATGTTGCGATGGGATCACAGACGTACTTCGTCGGTGGGCCGACGTCATGGGCATACTATCCCCTCGCGATGCTGGGATGGGATCTGGGAGGATTCGCGTGGTTCGGGTTTTTCGTGTACCTGGCGCTGGGGGCCGTGGGGCTTGCTTGGTATAACGCGAAGATGCAGTCAATTGTTCCACTGCTCTTGTGGATGGCCCCGCCGCTGCTGTACATGGAATTCGGCAGTGTGTCGCTCTTGCGATATGTCCCTCTCCCCAAAGGCTATCACTACATGAGCGCCATTTCCGTTCCTCTCGTGTTGTTAGGGGCCTACGGCCTCCATCTCCTGTTCAATCTTTCGCGAATGCATCGCGGGCCTCTCAGTCTGTCGATGGCCTCCCGTTGGCAACCGGTTGCTGTCGCGATGATCATAGCGGGACTTGCCGTGACGTCTTGCTACGGCAGCTATCGCGTCTTGGAGAATATTCGCAACGATGCGCGCCCCTTTGAGCAGGTTGCTTCGGCTATCAGAGCTCATCCCGATCGTCAGATCTATGTTTCGCATTTTCGTTGGATCCTCTTCCTGAACTATTTTCTGGGGTATCAGACGGGCACGAACTACTACGCGCTCCAGCCAAACTTCTCGGAGGGTCGGCTCCACTATTTGTCGCAGCTGAAGTCACTTGACGAGATCCCGTCGGCGTACATTGTGCTGCACGACCGGTATCTCTACTACGATACGGTCGGTCTTCCGATCGATCGAAAGACCGTAGTTTCTGATGAACTCTTTGCGTCGCTCGGTTCGCTACGAGTTGTGGCAGAAGAGCAGGGCCAACCCGCCTACAACACGTTCAAAGTCGTCGAGATGGAACGATCGAGCGGATCGTCAATGACCCATGCTGCGGGAGGATGATAGAGAGACCCCGATGATGACGATTCTCAATCAATTCTATCGCGCGATGACAAAGCCGCTTCAGGATCGTTGGTTGGGAGGTCTGCACACGGGCCTTGTAATCAAAGGGCTCTACTTGCAGTGGATGATCGCGCCATTTCTGCGGCAGGGACACAAACGAGTCCTCGATGCCGGGTGCGGGCCGGAAGCGCAACTGGTTGCCATGCTTGCAGGGCGGTATCCGACCTGTACATTTTCCGGGTGGGACTTGCACCTCAGTTCGGAGGGGAGGAGGCGTGATCGACATCCCGAGAACCTCTCTGTATTCGAAGCCGATCTCGCTTCGCTGAATGAAAAGGAGCGGTACGATCTGGTCTATACGGTCGATGTGCTCGAACATATCGAAGATTGCGAGGACATGCTCGATCGGTTGTCCAAAGCGGTGATTCCCGGCGGGCTGCTGTTCATTCATACTCCGAGCCTGGAGGAACGAGTGTGGTTTACAGCGTCGCGGTCTGAAGAGCACAACGCCTTTCGAGAGCACCGGACCGGCGATGACCATGTGCATGAGGGGTTCAGCATCGCTCAGCTCACGCATGCGCTGGAGCGACGATCGTTCACGGTGATCCAAGCGAAGAGTACGTTTGGCGGGGTCGTCGCCTGGCTCAAGGAAATCTTTTCGCTCTGTGAACGGCGAGGGATTAAGGGCATAGGGCTACTCCTGCTTCCTGCGGTTGTGCTGTCCGTGATAGGCGAAATGTTGGTGGTCCCGCGCCGGGGAAACGGCGTCTATGTGCTTGGTGAAAAAAAGGTCTCGGGACATTCAGCAACGATGTAATCGGCTCCGTTTAATGTGCTCAGCGACATTCTGCTGAGCGTCGGAAGGAAACCGTGAGGTCGTGGCCTACGAACTGACCAGACGCGAATTCGATCGGGTCATGCGAGCGTATCAGCCATCCCGGTATGAAACATTCGGGAGCGCGAACCCTCGCTTTACCACTCCGATGAATCATGCCATGAAGTGCCGGGATCGGCTATATGTGGCGCTGAGGAGCGGTCTCTGGACCTTGTCGCCGGACAAACAGACTATTGTCGATTTTGGTCCCTTTCCCGGAAGCCTGTTGCGACTTCTGCGCAGGTTTGCTTTCACGCAGTCGGCCAGTCTTTTCGGCGCAGGACTGATGGCGAGCGAGGAGTTTGTCCGTTTTATGCAGAGGGATGTGCGGACGGAGATCTTGACCGTCAATCTTGACCCGGTCGGGCGTCACTTTCGGAGCAAGGGCTATCCGGAAAAGGTTCCACTCCCAGACCATTCCGTACAACTTGTGTTTGCGCTAGAAATTATCGAGCACCTGACATCACCGTTTCATCTGCTGGCAGAGGCCCATCGTATTTTGGCATCGGGCGGCCACATAGTCCTGACCACACCCAACGTGACGCGGATCGGGAATATCTTCAAACTGTTGATCGGCCGGACGCCGAACGATCGCCTTGCGCCCCCGGGATACGATAACCCGGATGATGAATGGCGGCCGCACGCACGCGAGTATGCGATGCATGAGTTGGCCGACATGCTGCGTCAAACAGGTTTCGACATTGCCGAATCGCGGTTCTTCTTGGGCGAGGATACACAGGAGTGTCGCCAGTCTGTCCGGCAACATGGGATTGACTGGGCTAAGTGGCCCTTCTATCTGCTTCCCCATCTGCGCGGCAGTCTTCTAATCGTGGGGCGGAAGCCATGACGCCGATTGTCCTGGCAGAACTCGCCGGGTCTGCCGCCTATGGCGGCGGTGAACGGTACCTGGAACTACTCTTTGACCGCCTTGACCAAAGTCGGTATCGAACGATATTGATCTGCCCGGAGCCTGGTCCGTTCCTGGGGCGCATGAAAGAGCGTGGGGCGGAGACGCACCTCGTCCACTTGGCGCCACTGTTCAACCCCATCGCCCTCTGGCGGTTGACGCGGTTGCTTGCGCGAGAGCGAGTGACGGTTCTACAAACGCACGGGGCCAGAGCGAACTTCTATGGACAGATTGCAGGACGGTTGGCCGGTGTGCCGGTCATTATCTCGACCGTCCATAATTCGCTGAAAGATTACGAGATCTGTTTTCTCACACGATGGTTCTATGCGACGGCGCTGCGCCTGACGCTACCATTCGTTCATCGAATCATCTGTGTCTCGGACTCCAATCGCCGCGACTTGATTGAAGAGTGCCCCGCTACGGCGGTACTGATTCAGACGGTCTACAACGGCGTGGACCCAGCGGCCTTCCCCTCACAGCCGAATCGCCTGAAAATCAGGCAGGAATTAGGAGTTACAGAAGGACCAGTGTTGGTCACGGTCGCCCGCTTGACTGAAGCGAAGGGACATCGCTACCTGTTGCAGGCGCTTCCATGCCTGCTTGAAACGTGGCCGAGGCTCTGTTGTGTGTTCGTGGGAGATGGCGAGCTTCGTGACCAACTGCTGCGTCTGGCGAGAGAGCTCGGTATCGAACAGTCTTGCCGGTTTGTCGGAATCCGTGAGGACATCGCCGACTTCCTGGCTGCCGCGGATGCCGTCGTCTTGCCGTCCCTGTCAGAGGGATTTCCTTTCGTGCTGTTGGAGGCGTTGGCGATGGGTTGTCCCGTGGTCGCGTCGGGCGTCAACGGTATTCCTGAGTTGATTGAAAACCGGAAGACGGGACTTCTCGTGCCGGCGCGAGATCCCCGGGCGCTGGAGGCGGCAATTCGAGAAGTGTTGAGCGATCCGACCGCTGCATCGAAGATGGGAGCAGAAGGGCGAGCCGTGGTGCATGAGCGGTTTACGGCGGACCATATGGTCGCGAATACGACAGCGATCTTTGATGCCGCCATGCAGGATGCGGGTGTGCGAACGTTCGTCGAGAAGCGGGTATTGGCATGAACGCGGTAGCCAGACCAGAGACAGAACAGATCCTCTGCCCCTGTGGCAGTAAGGCGCTGCCGGTTGATGTGTTTCGGACACCGACCAGACGCTACGTGCGTTGTCCAGGCTGTGAACTCGTATTTCTCAATCCTCGTCCGGTGGGAACCGTGGTCGAGGAGTTTTACCGCGAAGACTATGACGAGGCCTACGGTAAGGCTGAGGCATCGCCGGATCGTGACCCGGTGTTTGAGAGCGTTGCGCGCCGTCTTAGCCTGTACCGGCAGCCTCCCGGCCGGCTGCTCGATGTAGGCTGTGGAGACGGCGCGTTCTTGTCACTCTGTCAGTCGGCGGGATGGACCTGTTATGGGCTGGAGTTATCGAAGCAAGCAGTTGCGCGCGCGGTTCGTCGTCAGCTGACGGTGCTTCCACCAGATTGGTTGGAACGAACTGGGGAGCACGAACCGTTCGATGTGATCACGCTGGTGAACGTATTGGAGACGGTGACGAATCCAGGGACTCTCCTACGACAGGTTGCGGGTGCACTGACGCCATCGGGTCTCGTCGTGATCAGAGCGACCAATGGCGCGTTTCATCTCCCGATGCGAACACCGGCCCGGTGGGTCGGGTCCCGCTACGATCAGGCATTTCATCTTTTCTTGTACTCCCCTCATGCGCTCCGTTCGTTGCTGAAGGGGATCGGATTGCATACCATCGCGACCTATAATTCGACTCCCAGTCGAGAGCCTCTCACCCCGGCACATCCATGGATGAGCCGCCTCAAGTGGCGGATTGGCGCGACGGCGTTCTGGTCATGTGCGGAGGTGCTCTATAAGGTGACGGGAGGGCGCATGGTCTTGGCTCCCTCGTTCGAGCTTATCGCCCAGCGGAGGGAGGGATAGTCATGAGTACTTCCCATTGGTTCAGGCACCGGCGATGGCGCCGTTCGATCAAGTTCTTAGGTATGGTCATTGCGCTCTGCCTGCTCGCCGCGGTAGCCACGCTCGGAGTGCGATCGCTGTTCACTTCGGTAGGATCCGCCAAACACATGCGGTATGAGCCGGTCGATGTGCCGCCTCAAGAGGTTTCGCCCACTCATCAGAAGGAGCGGGAGGAGTATGAGCGGCGAGACCGGCTCCTGACGGAGAAGAGTCGGTAGCGGCGTCAATTAGTTTGGAGTCGCCATTTCATGTGTGGTATTTGCGGCATTGTGGGTGATGACGAGCCGGTTCTGCTAGACCGGATGCTCGATCGGCTTGTCCATCGGGGGCCGGACGACGAAGGGACGCATCACGATGCAGGCGTGGCCCTTGGTGTCCGTCGATTGCGGGTGATTGACCCGACTGGCGGCCATCAACCGGTTCGAAATGAAACCGGCTCCGTCTGGGCGGTCTTGAATGGTGAGATTTATAACTATCGCGAACTCCGCGCGGAGTTGATCAATAAAGGCCATCGCTTTCGGTCCGATTGCGATACCGAAATCCTGGTGCACCTCTACGAAGAGGAGGGACCAAAGGCGGTGTACCGGCTGCGGGGGATGTTCGCCTATGCTATTTGGGATCGAGACCGAGACCTCGTGCTCCTGGTCCGAGATCGGTTGGGAATCAAACCTCTCTACTACTCCGTCCAACCGGGGAAAGCGGGCGCCTCCCATCGGGTGCTCTTTTCGTCGGAACTGCCGTCGCTGCTGGAAGGGTTGCCGAATTGGACGATCCGTCCGCAGGCCATCGCAGATTTCCTGTCGCTGCTCTATGTGCCAGGCCCCGATACGATTGTCGAGAGTGTCTACCAACTCCGACCCGGCGAAGCCCTCAAGATTGCACGGGGTCGGCTGGAGTTTTGGCGTTACTATCGCCCGGAAGAAGAGGCCCTCTGCCGGGTTGAGGCTGCGCAGAGCGACCAATGCCAGCGGTTTCTGAGTACGCTGCGCGATTCCGTGCAGGCGCATCTGGTCAGTGACGTGCCGCTCGGGTTGTTTCTGTCCGGCGGGTTGGACTCCGCGTCGATCTTGGCCTGCATGCGCGAGGCAATTCCTGGATCGATCAAAACATTTTCCATCGGGTACGATGCACCGGAAGACCAATCGTACAATGAGCTCAAGGCCGCCCGGCTCCTTGCGACACATTTCGGGACAGACCATACCGAAGCCCTGTTGCGTCCCGATGCGGTCTCATTGCTTCCTCGCATAGTGGCCGGCATGGGGGAGCCATTCGCCGATTCCTCGGCCATTCCGACCTATTTGGTGTCCGAGGTGGCGAGAAAATCTGTGACGGTTGCGTTGTCCGGTATTGGCGGCGACGAACTTTTCGGCGGGTATCCTCGCTATCTTGGGTTACGCGTCGCGGCTCGCTATGCGGCACTTCCTGTGGCGATGCGCTCGTGGATCGCGTCTCGTGCCGCCTCCTACCTGCCGGATGGTTCAGGAGGCCGGGATGTTCGTGGCCGGATCAAACGGTTTCTCCTGGATGGCCATTGCGCGATCGATGAGCAATATCTCCGATGGACGACCTTTCAGCCGGCTGGATGGGACGGCCCGCTGTTCGCCGATGGACTCCGTACTGCTGTGACCGATAGCTCGGCTTGTGGCAATGTCCGAAATCTCTTTCGCCAGTGGCCTTCGCACGAAGCGGCCGATTGTGCGATGGGCGTCGACCTCCAAACCTATTTGCCGGACGATCTGTTGCGAATGGGTGATCGGATGAGCATGGTCCATTCACTCGAACTTCGTGTCCCGTTCTGCGATCACCATCTGCTGGCCTTCGCCTGTTCATTGCCAGCAGCGACAAGATTGCGAGGATGGAAGTTGAAGGGATTCATGAGGTCATCATTGCAAGGTCTACTACCTAAAAGCATTGTCAATGGACCAAAGCGAGGTTTCATGCTCCCACTCGGACGATGGCTGCGAGAGGATCTGCGCGAGATGAGTCGGGATTTGCTCTCGGATGATGCGATCCGCCGGCGGGGCTATGTCAATCCTGCCTATGTGCAGTGGCTCCTCGCAGAGCACCACAGTGGCCGGCGGAATTTCACTGATCAACTCTATGCATTCATGGTGTTGGAACTTTGGCACCGGCAGGTGGCTCAACCAGTTTCCTGCACGACGGTGGGAGTGGGGGCGGCATGAACGTCGTCCTGTTCTCAGAAGTCACGCTCGAACGGGTGATCGGCGGCGCCGAGCGAGTTCTCCGGCAGCAGGCATTGGAACTCGCCAGACTGGGTCACCGCGTACGCGTCATCGCACGGGCTCCTTTCGAGTCAGCAGAGAACGAACTGTCGATTGGAAGCGTGACCGAACGGCGATATCCAGTGGCGCGAACCAGCGAACCGGCCTTTGTCTGGTCCTCGGTGCAGAATTCCCTTGGGGCATTTGATGTGACACAGCAGCCTGGCGCTGTCGATGTCGGCTTGATTCATCAATCATTGGCTGGACTGGGCCCGATCTTGTTCCGCCGTCGGATGGTCGGTCTCTGGGTATATGTCTGTCACTCGTTGGCGCACGAAGAATACCTTACGAGGGCGGAACGGGCAGCGACAATGCTCGAACGGGTCAGGCGTCGGCTCAGCGCTCGAGCCCGTCGTTGGATTGAACGCATGGTATTGCGCCGCTGCCATCATGTGATCGTGTTGAGCGAATTCATGAAGCAACAAGTGATGGTCGCGCACGGAATCGTGCAGACGCATATCACCGTGGTTCCCGGCGCAGCCGATCCAGCCACGTTCTATCCGCCGCAGGACCGGAAGGAGATCAGGCGGGAACTCAAGTTGCCGGAAGACCGCACCTTGTTGTTGACGGTGCGCAATCTGGTGCCCCGGATGGGGTTGGAAAATCTCCTTGAGGCCATGACGATGCTCGGCGAGGAGCAGCGGAATCTTCTGCTCCTGATCGGTGGAGAGGGCCCACTCCGCCCTCAACTGCAAGAATTGATTCGTACCAAAGGATTACAGAACGCCGTGCAGTTGCTTGGATTCGTCCCGGAGGATCAGCTGGCGAAATACTACCAGGCCTCCGACTTGGTCGTGATGCCGACGCTGCAACTCGAAGGGTTCGGCTTGGTGACGGTCGAGGCGCTGGCTTGCGGCACACCGGTGATGGGGACCCCGGTCGGTGCGATTCCAGAAGTGTTGAGAACGGTCGATCCGCTGCTTGTGACGGAAGGAACAGACGGGCGATCTCTCGCAAAGACTTTACGATTGCTCTTGAAGCGGTTTCATGATCAACCGGGTGAGCGAGAGCGCTTCTCAAACAAAGGTCGCGAGGTCGTCGAACAGCGCTACAACTGGGTGGCGCATGCGGCGGACCTGGATCGTCTGTTTGCCAGGCTGTCGAAGGATAGATTGGTTGTGCCATATCAACCAGCCAGGGCGCGGAAGGTGATCCATGTGATTACGCGCCTGGACTATGGAGGGTCGGCACAGAACACGATGCTGACCGTCCTCGGCCATGACCCTGCGCAGTTCGAAGCGCTCGTGGTTGCCGGGTATCCGGGTTGTTGGGATGCGCAAGGCGGGCAGGCAGCGACCGAGGAGAATTGTCGGCGACTCGAAAAGGCTTCGGTTCGTTGGATGTTGCTTCCCGCTCTGACAAGAGAGGTCCATCCACTTAAAGATATGCAGGCACTGTGGCAATTGATTCGCCTGTTTCGGCAAGAGCGGCCGGCATTGGTCCATACCCATACTTCGAAGGCCGGGGTGTTGGGGCGAGTGGCCGCCTGGTTCGCGAGGGTGCCGGTTATCGTCCATACGCCGCACGGGCATGTGTTTTACGGCCACTTCGGTCCCTTCCGATCCTGGGTGTTTCTCCAGATCGAACGGGCGCTGAGTGCGATCACGGACCGATTGATCGCGCTGACGGAATCGGAACGACAGGACCATCTCGACCGCGCTGTCGGCAAACCCGATCGATTTCGCCGTGGTGCCTAGCGGGATCGATCGTGAGAAGTTCGGGCGGGCCAGGGCTCAGGGGAAACAACAGCCGGATTGGTTTGGCTGTCCGCCGAATGCGCTGGTCGTCGGGTCGGTCGGGTGGCTCACCGATATTAAAGGCCATGAATATTTGATCGAGGCCATCGCCAAGTTGAAGCGGGATTTTCCCGCCCTCCATCTTGTGGTCATTGGCAGTGGAGAGAGGCAGAACGCACTCTTGCAGCAAGCGGAATCAGCCGGTCTCCGTGACGCCGTGCATCTCTTGGGTCACAGGGACGACATCGAGGTCTGTCTCGCCGGCATGGATCTGTTCGTGTTGCCCTCGCTCAATGAAGGGATGGGGCGCGCACTGATCGAGGCCATGTCAGCTGGACTTCCTGTGATTGCCTCCCACGTTGGTGGTATTCCAGCCGTCATCAGTCACGAGCGAACTGGTTTGCTGGTGCCGCCTGGTGATGCCGATGCATTGGCCGATGCGTTGCGTCGGTTGCTTGATCGACCGGAGTGGGCCACGCAGTTAGGCGTGGCAGCGAGTCGTAGCGTGGACAGCCGATACGGGTCGGTTTCAATGGTTCACGCAATCGAATCAATCTTTGCCGAGGCGCTCAGTGTTCGTGGGTGAGCGAGATGGACAGATGAGAGGTCCGCTGCGACGGATATCGGCATTCGTGACGATAGTGTTGTTTCTGTGCTGCACTGTCGGGCCCGCCCGGGCGTCGGATGATCGGCAGCGGTTGTTGGCCACGGTGCATGTCCACAGCACTGCCAGTACCGGTGACTTGACCGTTGAAGCATTGGCCGAGCGGGCAGAACTGCTCGGTCTGGACGTACTAATCCTGACCGACAACTTTTCTCTCCGCTATGAGTATGGACTCTGGCCCTTGCCTGGTCTCTTGAAACATCGTGTGAGCTTTCCGTCCGTGCTGGAGTATGGGATCGAACGCTATCTGGACGAGATTGCGGCAGCGCAAAGCCGCCACTCGAAGCTGATCATTCTGCCGGGTGTCGAGGTCGCACCCTATTATTATTGGACCGGCTCGTTATTGGGACGCACGTTGACGATGCACAATGCCCAGCGCAATCTGCTGGTGCTTGGCCTGACCAAGCCGGAGGACTATCGGTCCCTTCCTGTGAGTGGGAACCCTGGATCCTATACCTTCGATTGGCGAGGAGCGGTGAATATCGCGCCGATGCTGCTGGTTGTTCCCGCCGTCTGGCTCTGGAGGCCACGCCGGCAGCGGTGCCGGACAGCGACCGTCGCGGCGAACGGTCGCCTGTATCCTGATCGTCCTTGCTGTGGCGCTGGTGGCTCATGCCTGGCCCCTGAGTCAGCCTGCGTTCAGTTCGTATGACGATCGGTTGGGATATCGTCCCTATCAGGCTCTCATCGACGATGTGATGGACAAGGGTGGGCTGGCCTTTTGGTCGATGACGGAAGCGCGGGATTTTCATGAATATGTCGCTGGGCCACTGGGAACCGTGACCATCAAGACAGAGCCCCACCCTGAATCGATGGTGATGACGACCGGATATACCGGGTTCGGCGGTCTCTATCAGGATGGGCGGACAATCGTCAAACCGGGTGAACTGTGGGATCGGTTGCTGCAATTGCCTATCAATGAGCAACGACCGATCCCGGTACTCATCGGGGAGTTGGCGTTTCATGGATTAAGCGATGCGGGCAAGGATCTGAATCGCCTGCTGACGGTGCTGTCGGTAAAAGAACGGACTGTTGCCGGTGTGCTGGAGGCGCTTCGGTCTGGTCATGCCTATGCGGTGGGAGATGGCGATCATCACGTCCAGCTCCGGCTGGAGGAATTTCGAGTTATGTGCCAGGGTGGAACCAGGTCGGCATCGGTTGGTGACAAACTGGATCCGGTCGGCGCGCGCGATCTCATGGTCCGGCTTTCCATCGCTGCCAGCGATAGTGGGCGTCATCCTGTGAAGGTGCGGGTGATTCGTTCCGGCCAGGTGGTGGCTCAGTTGGCAGGCGAGACACCGTTTCGAGTCGACTGGCCCGACACAACTGTGCCGCAGGAGGAACGAATGACCTATCGAGTGGAAGTCACCGGCATCGCCGAGCTGTTGAGTAATCCGATCTTCGTGATGCCGATTCCCAAACCGAACGTCCTCAGTTTTCGGTTCGAGAAAAATTTCAATTCCGATAGGGACGCCTGACAGCTGCACATGCGTGTCACGATTCATCAACCGCAGTTTCTGCCCTGGCTTGGGTACTCTGGACAAGATCGATCAAGCAGATCTGTTCATCGCCTTGGATTCGGTGCAGTTCAAGAAAAACGAGTGGCAAAATCGCAATCGGATCAGAACCGCGAACGGGTGCCAATGGATCACGGTGCCGGTGCTCCATCGTTTTGGCCAGCTGGTGAAAGATGTTCGGATCAATCAGGACGTGAACTGGCGGAGTCAGCACCTGCGCGCCATCGAGATGCATTATGCGCGGGCTCCATTCCGCGACCGGTATCTGCCGGAGTTGCGCAGTCTCTATGAGGCGCCATGGGAGCGGTTGCACGACCTGAATCTGGCGGTGATTCGCTGGCTGCTCGGGGCCTTCGGTATCAGGACGCCCATTCGTTGTGCGTCGGAGTGGGAGACGCGCGAAGAGCCCACCGATCGGCTGATCGATCTCTGCCATGCCGTGGGGACATCGGAGTATCTCTCCGGTCCGGGCGGGGACCACTATCTGGACATCCAGCGGTTTGAATCGTCCGGGTTGAGGTTGGACATTCAACGGTTCCAACATCCCATGTATCAGCAAGTCTACGAACCATTCATGCCGGCGATGTCGGCAATCGATCTGTTGTTCTGTTGCGGTCCGGAGGCGCTGATGCGGTTGCGCGATGCCCGGGCGGGACAGAACGTGGTCACGGCGGCATAGTACCGAGCGAGGAGGAGGAGATGGCGACTAATCGCAGAGAGCCGATGCGGATCCTGGCAATCGGCGCACATCCGGACGATATTGAGGCCGGGTGCGGCGGAACATTGCTCAAGTATGCGCAAAAGGGGCATCGCATTTTTCTGATGGTGTTGACGGCCGGGGATAAGGGTGGCTCGAGTGATATACGCAAGTACGAGCAGGAACAATCGGCGAAACAGTTACGGGTCGAGAGGATTTTCTGGGGCGGGTATGAAGACACGGCGGTTCCGATGGGCCGAGAATTGATTCAGGAGATCGAACAGGTGGTGAAGGAGGTCCAGCCGCACTTCATTTTCACGCACTATCACGACGATACGCATCAGGACCATCGGAATCTGGCGACGAGTACGATCACCGCGACCCGTTACACCAAGAACGTCCTGTTCTACGAAGGACCGACCACCCAGAACTTCTCGCCGACCGTCTTTGTCGACATCGACCAGGTGGTCGAGGAAAAGGTCAAATCGATTGAGGCCCATGCGTCGCAGGTGAAGAAGACCAACATCGAAGGTCTGAGTATCGTGGACGTGATTCGGGCTGGAGCGCATTTCCGCGGAATCCAGGGTCGGGTGAAAAACGCAGAAGGCTTTGTTCCGCTGCGATTGTTTATTAATATCGGCATATGACGATGGTGGCGACAATGATTCCCCACTCACGGCCTGCGATCGACCAGGAGGACTTGCTGGCGACAGCCGAAGTCCTTCGTTCCGGGCAGATTGCCCAAGGACCGTGGGTCGAGCGATTCGAGCGGGAAATGGCAGGCTTCTTTGGCTTGCAGGGTGGGGTGGCTGTCGGTTCGGGGACTGCGGCGCTCGAACTGGCGCTGCGGGCGCTCAATATTGGAGCCGGTGACGAAGTCATCATGCCCAGTTATGTCTGTCCGGCGCCATGGCTCGCGACGCAGCGAGTCGGGGCACAGGCCACGCTTGTCGACATCGACCTGAATACGTTCAACATCGATCCGCTCGCAGCCTGCCAGGCGGTGACCAATAAGACTCGCGCGATCATCGTCCCGCATCTGTTCGGCCTGCCGGCTGATCTGACGGCGCTTGAGCAGCTTGGGATTCCGCTGATTGAGGATTGTGCACAGACCCTAGGGGTGACGGAACAGGGTCGGCCTGTCGGTACGGTCGGACGACTCACCGTCTGTTCCTTCTACGCGACGAAGTTGTTGTGCGCCGGAGAAGGCGGGATGGTGCTTTCGAATGAGGGGGCGTTACTCGAACGAGTCAGATCGTTACGCGAATACGATGGGACACCAACACTGGACCCCTCTTCCTTCAATTTCAAGATGACCGATTTGCAGGCAGCGCTTGGGCGATCTCAGCTGGGACGGTTCCCGGCCTTTCATGAACGCCGCCGGTTCCTTGCTGCAGCCTATCGGGAAGCCCTGTCTTCCAAGTCCGCTGTATGTCCGAGCGTGCCCCCAGGCAGGATGCATGGATATTATCGATTTGTGCTCAGGTTGCCGCATCTCCGGACGAATCCGGACGGTCTGGTTGATCTGATCAACAAGATAGAACAACAGGGGATTCATTGTCGCAAGCCCGTCTTTCGACCGCTCCATCGCTATCTGGATCAGTCTGGTTTTCCCAATAGTGACGAAGCGGACCGAACGGCGCTTTCGATTCCACTCTATCCCGACCTCAGAGACGACGAAGTCAGGCAGATTCAACAATCGTTGGCCGAGGTCCTCTCGTGAAAGCCCTTGACGTCGAGTTGGCACCCTTCGCGTTTCGCAGCAACTGGCGCTGGCTCACACCGGCTGCGCTGGGAGCCCTGCTGGGCGTAGTGGCCTTGATCGTTCCCGCGGTTCGTCAACTCTTTGTGTTCGAAGGTCTTCGGTGGCTCTACATTCTCCTCTTTGCGTTCCTCGGCGCCGGCGCCTTGACGCCGCTGATGGTGCATCTCGCTCATCAGTGGGGATTGGTCGATCAACCATCGGACCGCAAGATCCATGCGCACCCAACTCCCAGACTCGGTGGTGTGGCCGTGTATCTTGGATTCCTTGGTTCGGTGTTGTTGAATTCGATCCTGCCGGACTGGATGATCGCCACTCTGGCAGCCGGATCGCTGTTGTTGATCGTCGGTGTCATCGATGACATTTGGGAACTGCCCGCTTCTTCGAAGCTGGTCGCCCAACTGGTGGCTGCCGGGATCGTCATTGCCACAGGCAAGGTCCTGACGCTGTTTCCGATCGGTCCCATCGGCGATGTCGCAAACGTCATTTTGACATTGTTCTGGATTGTCGGGATCACGAACGCCTTCAACTTTTTCGACGGCATGGATGGTCTGGCCACGGGGCTTGCGATTCTCATAGCCGGATTCATGGGGGCGGTAGCATTTGAAACGAACCAACCGGGATTGGGATGGCTTGCCATCGCCATCATTGGGGCAGGGGTGGGATTTCTTCCTTACAATTTTCGCGGGCGTAAGCCTGCGGTGATTTTTCTTGGAGACGGTGGGGCAACCTTCCTGGGGTTCACGCTCGCCTGTCTCGCCGTCGAAGGCAATTGGGCGGATCATAGTCCGATCGTCTCATTCAGCAATCCACTCCTCATCTTCGGCGTGCTCATCTATGACATGATCCACATCACTATAGAACGGGTAGCGACAGGAAAAGTCCACTCCGTCAAGGAATGGCTCGACTACGTGGGCAAGGACCATCTCCATCATCGGTTGGAGCGTGCGCTAGGGTCTCGCCAGGCGAGTGTCGCGATGATCTGTCTCATGACGATTTGCCTCGGGTTAGCGGCGTTAGCGCTCCGTTATGCCGGAACCGCTGAGGCAATGCTGTTGCTTCTGCAAGCCTGCTTGATTGTGGCCATGATCACGATTCTAGAGTGGAGCGGCCGCCAGAAATACTGACCCCTTGCACTGCATCCCAGTTCCCGCTACAAGATTCTGCATGGTCCCTACCGTTGAATGGAAAGACGGCGCAGTACGGCTGCTCGATCAGAGCCGGTTGCCTGAGTATGTCGAGTTTCTGGACTGCCGGGACTATCAGACCGTTGCCGACGCCATTCGCAGCCTCAAAGTCAGAGGAGCCCCGGCGATCGGTGTGACTGCGGCGATGGGGGTCGCCCTTGGTGCCCAGACCGTCGTGGCATCCGACTACGAGGCCTTCGCCAAGGCGATGCTCGTGATCTGCGATCAACTCGCGGCGACCAGGCCGACGGCGGTCAATCTGTTTTGGGCCATCGAACGGATGAAACGCCTGCTCGCCTCGTTACGCACGCAGCCGCTTGCGTCCATCAAGGCCGCGTTACTGAAGGAGTCGCAAGTTATTCTCGACGAAGATATCGCGCTCTGTAAGGCGATGGGACAACACGGAGCAGAACTCATTGCAAGCGGTCAAACGGTCCTGACCCATTGCAATGCCGGTGCGCTGGCGACGGCTGGATATGGGACGGCATTGGGCGTCATTCGCGCCGCCTGGGAGCAGGGGAAGAAGATTCATGTCATTGCGGACGAAACCAGGCCGGTGTTGCAAGGCGCGAGACTCACGGCCTGGGAATTGATGCAGGACAAGATTCCTGTGACGCTCATCACGGACAATATGGCCGGCACACTCATGCGGCAGGGAAAAATTCACCTCTGTATCGTGGGGGCTGATCGGATCGCCGCAAACGGGGACGTGGCGAACAAGATTGGGACCTACTCAGTCGCGGTGCTGGCGAAGGCCCATGGGATTCCGTTCTATGTGGCGGCACCCTATTCCACGATTGACTTGAAGACCAAAACAGGAGCGGACATTCCGATCGAGCAACGGAATTCTTTAGAAGTCACTACCATTCACGGCAGCCATCCCGTGGCACCCAAAGGGGTCGCAGTCTACAATCCAGCGTTTGATGTGACGCCTGCGGAATTGATTGCAGGCATCATCACCGAACGGGGCGTCTTCAAGCCGGGCGAACTCGCCGCACAGTTTCAGTCATAGTCCTTTCCCGAACTGCTGGTCTTGCGGCTGGTGCCGAAGGCGGGATTTGATTTGGGAGTAATTCAGGACTTTGAATGTTGATGCGGGTTTTGCAATTTTATCAAGACATTCAACATCTTATGACCTGAGAAGGAGTGGTATTGAGTGAGATAGAAAGAGCAGAAAGTAGGTCTGCAATACGACCGTTTTACGACCGCAATGCAGGTTTGCAGTGCGTCCGACGACTCGACGACCACTGACGACACAGGACGACAGACTACGACGCCAGAAGAGTAAATTCAGGGGGTCGATGTTTTTGTTGCTACTGACTGCGACTGAAGTAAATCTTGAACCGGGACCAAAACCGGGACCAGGGTTTCTTGGTAGATAGATCAGATATTCTCTCCCTAAATCAAAACCCAAGAAGTCGATTTTTCTAGGGCTTTGACGTATCCTTCCGCCTGTTCCAAAAGGAAATGTTCGATGGATCTCTTATGGGGTAGGTTGAAGCTCGCGGAAGCGGTCGGGACCGCTCAGGGTATCAGTGGCAGAGATCTTAGCCCAGCTGAGGGAGATCGCACTCAGAGGCGCAAATCTCTCTGGAACCACGCCAATTGAATTAGCGATGAAAGAGATTTTAACCGGAGCTACTTACGCTCTCGCTCGTTCAATTGAACTTGGCTATTACAGGAGCTCACAAGACGACGCGGTCTCCACAACTGACCAGTTTGATGTAAAGTCGATTCTCAAAGGCATACATGCTGGACTTATCCCTCATGAAGGACAGTGGCTGGCCGGTTTTTATTTGAACTCAGCAATCTATAGAATCGCGGCTGGTTACCACCCAGCATTGAAAATATTAACAGGAAAAAATTGGCACACAGTTCCCCGTTTGGTTTCGTGGGCTAAACGTGAAAAACTGATTAAAAATGACGATATAAATTATTTGGACAAGATATACGATGAGGTAAAGAAATTTAAGCACGATCCTGCGGGTCCGCATGAAGTCCGAATAGTAACATTAAAATTAGCTCTGGATGGTCTATCACAACTGATAAATCTAGTTTCTCGTCACGCTTAAATTATCTTTTCTTTCCCCAGTTGTGGTGCTAGTGGATCGACCAAAAAATGTTGTGCCCCGCTTAACTTGCGAACAGGTGGATCAGCTGTCACGAAGGATTTCCCGACGGTATAAGTTTGTAACGTAGCTAGGATTCCCACCACAAAGGAGCGCCTTCGATAATCGCCCGATGCTGACGAGTTTCAACTACCAATCCTTGAGGCCTGGAATAGACCCGTCGGATAGGGTCAATTGTCTTCACAGTGCTGAGAGGGAAACCATCTTCTCGGAACCATCGAAATGCCTTCTTCTCCAAAAGGCCAAATCCAGTTTGTGCAATCACCAGATCAGCCCCATCTGACACATCTACAACTGCGCGGAGCTTGTCAGCAGTTAATACATACAATCTCGTGTCCGCAAGTATGTATAGATAATCCCCTGTATCTGCGATGAGTCGCGCCACGGTGCCAATGTCATATGCCCGTTGTGGCGTACCCTCTGAAGATATCTCCACAACTCGTCCTGAATAGGTTCCAAGAAAGACATTGCGGGACCTCGCGCCGAAGCTTGCGGAGTATATCCAGTCGGCAGCCTGCTTTTCAGAAGCTACTGTCTTGAGAGACATTCGTACACTTCCAACCCCCGGAACCTCGATCGTTTCACCTTTGAGCTGTTTTTCGTAATAGACCTGTGCTTCGCGGGCCCTTAATAGAAGCTGGCTCTGCACCGGTCAAGACCTCAACCGCACGATTTAGCCGCTGCATCTTCTCTTGTGCAGTAGGATCGGTAGGGTTGAGATCTGGATGCCAGAGCTTCGCAAGCTCACGGTGTCGATGTCTAATATCGTCAAACGAAACAGGATAGTTAAGTCCCATGATATGCATCGCTTGCTCGATCTCCACGGAAGTACCGATTAGACTGCTACGCCGTACTACCTTAGCCCACCCTTCTGTGACCGGCATTCGTACTCCCCATAGACACTCTCCTTGCTCACCAAGGCACCAAGCTTCGTCCACCAGTGTATACAGGCATCGTGTGTTGTCTACCGACAAGCTAACGCACCGAAGATGGTTCTTTAATGACTCGTCCACTATTCCAAGCCGTCTCATACAAGCTTGAGTTTCTGCAGTATCCCTCAGGGGGAACTCGATGAGCGGCTGGATTGCCTCGTCGTAGGCATGCAGTACACAGTTACGGGACATGAATGCTATTCCGTGCCCTAGTGGATTGACCCCTGTTCGGTAAACGTCATGTCGTAAGCCTCGAACAGCGCTCACGTGTCCCTGACGATCTCGTGATTCGATAGCGGCGGGCATTGCTTCGTAATTTTGTGCCCGGTCATTTGGAGCGACAAGGAAAGCGCCGCCATTATTAGGGCGAATATCAGTAAATGCAGTGTCTGGTCTCTCCTCGTGAGGCAGCTTCTGCTCGGAGGCGATTTGCCATCCGTTGTGACCAACCAGCGAGAACCTTGGAGTTACCTTATGACCACTGCTACTGGTCTCTGCGACAATATGATGTTGCGATTCGTGTTCCCAGCGCGACGGGGCACTTGGTAGAGGAATATAAGGGAGTACCGCTAGATCAATGATGCGTGGCTTTAAGGGCGGCCGTCTAGACCCCGTGGAATGTGAGGCCGTGCTGGGTTTCACGATGGAAGGAAGGCTGTCTTGTGGCCCTGGCGCAGATAGACGATGGGTCTGCCCCTGTCTTTCACGCTTTATCCGACCTGCTTTTTCTAACCATTCGACTAAGGTCGCAATGCGCCTCCCATCTTTATTGGATATATAGTTCTTGAGGTCACGTTGCAGTACCCCAGGGTTATGATTCACACATTCTAAGATCGTCTCAACAGTATCAAGATCTGTCTTTGCGCTTTCCGCTGCATCCATCCACTTCCGGAGTTCAGGGATCTGAGTGAGCATTAAACGAAGCTCTTCAACCCCCTGGCCATCACTCATAACCGCCATTAAAGTACTTCCGGTGTGAACGGCTACGGATGAATTGATGTCAAACCGACCATATTCGCGTTTCCATGCTTCCACAAAGGCAGGCAGGAGGCTGTAAGTTCTTCGAGCATGGACAATAGCAGCGGGGTAATCTCGCACTCTCTGAGCTGTTTGAATCTTTGCATGCAAGTCGAAATACTCGCTAATAACCGGGCTCTTAGTCTTTGATGATGTGTAAAACGGAGAGGGATCGTCTGCACCCTCAGTTTGAGGATCTGAGTCGAGCTTTGGTCCTTTACTGGCGTTGCCGGAGCAAGGCGTGCCTAGCCCAAAGAGCCTCTTCAGAAAGTCCATCATATCTCAACCACGAATGCACAGGGACCAGCATGTGCCGATCTACCGAATCTGGCCAAGAGTCTACTTAATGCATAGCGCCTCATTGACCACCTGAAGCTGAGGGGAAGCTGCCGGTACTTTATTCTAAACCCAAGGGAGGGTTGGAAACATGTAGAGGCTATGGATGCAGTAGTCCTTCCATCAATCATCTGATTTATGGACAGCGGGAGAGAAGCTCTTTCCTCACGGTATTTCGAGGTTTTACGAGAAGAGTGTTAGGTAGGTTTTGTGGACAGCCGACCCATGTTTAGGAAATCCTTTTCACGCCCCTCCGTCAGCCCACTCGGACTAACTCAGGCCCTTAACCTAGACATCGACATCTCGACTCCCGTTGCCGGTTCCTGTCGGTAGGCCCTTTGGTCATTCTCGGCAAGATGAGCAATATCTCCACAAGGAATTGATCACGTACTGCCATGAGGTTGCGAGTGTTGTATCCTGTCCCTTGCATTCTCCGACCCTTGCAAGCCCATTATCAGCCACTTATAATGCCTCAGCCCTATTCAATCTATTCTTTAACTATCTGGAGGAACCTCAGAGCCCATGGGTGAACGAACATTAGCTATCATCAAGCCTGATGCGGTGAAGAAACACGCGATCGGCGACATTATTGCCCGTTATGAAAAGGCTGGTCTGAAGCCGGTAGCCATCCGCATGATGCAGTTCTCAAAAGCGATGGCAGAGGGATTCTACGCCGTGCATAAGGCTCGCCCATTTTTTGACAGTCTCTGCACGTTCATGGTGTCCGGTCCGGTCGTGGTTTTGGTCCTGCAGGGTGACAACGCAATAAAGAAGAATCGCGAGTTGATGGGGGCGACTGATCCGGCCAAGGCGGAACCGGGCACGATTCGCAAGGCCCATGGGGCTAACATCGAATTTAATGCCGTGCATGGCTCCGATTCGTCGGAGACCGCCAAGTTCGAGATTTCTTATTTCTTCCCCGAAACGGATCTCGTCGGTTAGCAGGATGCTGAAAATGTCCACCAGCTTCATTCTCGTATCTTTCAAACCGTCAACGTGCCCCAGAGAGTACGCCTCCGGTGTGTTCATCGACTGCGGCCTTGCTGGGGACAAGGCGCGTCTCGGCGCGCCAGGGTTGGGCGGGTGAGAAGTCTGGCCATTTTGAGCATCCTGCGGGAATGTTCTCCTGTTGGGCCGTACGTGCGAACCATTGAGGTTTTCGCGTGCAGCATAGTTTTCCTACAGCCTGCTAGGCCGTGAACGGCTGTGCTTGTTCCCGTTCGTCGTTGGCCTGATGTCGTGAGATGGATTTCGTGTGTGCTGCTTGTGGTTCTTTTCGGGTGCGGCACTCAGCCGCACCGGCTTCCTCCTTCGATACCGCCTGCCACGTCGTCGGGTATTGATCCAGTACTCGACGCGCAATCGCGACTCATTGAGTCCGCCTATCGTGCCTACGAGCAAGAGCGTTATTCGCTCGCCAGTACGCTCTTCCAACGATTTGTTGACGCCAATCCCAATTCTCCCAGGCTGAGCGAGGCGCGTTGGTGGCTCGCACGTTCGTATGAGCAGAGCGGGGATCTTGCTTCCGCTCTGGCTGCCTATCGTGCCGTGGTCGGAGTGGCACCGCCAGTGGCTCCGATCGCAGGCAGTTATGAGTTTCAGGCCCTCAATCGGCTGGATGCTTTTCGTCGGAGTCTCGGCCCATCGTCTCTATTGGAACGGCGGCAGGTTGCGTTCTGGCTGTCATCAGCAGACTGGCTCACGATACCTGATATCAAGAATTGGATTGCTCAACTCGCTGAGGCAGGAGTGACGACCTTGATTGTCGAGGCTGGCTCTCCTCATCGTGCGACGATGCAGTCGGGCCCCACGGGGGTCTATTTTCAGACTTCAAAGGTTCCGGTGGTTGAGGACGTGTTTAAAGTGATCGTGCCGGCAGCTCATGCCAAGGGGATGGCAGTATTGGCGTCACTCAATCTGCATGAGGCCGGGTGGGCGACGGTGAATCCTGAATGGGGCATCGTCATGGATGCTCGGACTGATCAGATGTCCGAGCCGGCTGGTCATGTCGATGTGCTCCATCCTGAGTATCAGCGTTTCATCGGTGAGATTGCACAGGACTTACTCCAGACAAACATCGATGGGCTGGTGCTTGAGGCGAGAAGCACCAAGGGATTTGCCATTGAATGGAGCCCGACGTCGCGACGGAAGTTCGAAGGACTCTTCGGGTCTTCGTTTGAGAGCCAGGATCAATCTGTCTCATCTAACGCATGGCGCTGGGCTGGGTGGAAGACGAGGACCTATCTCGGGTTTGTGACACGTCTCACGCAGCAGTTGCGACAGTCACGACCGGGACTTTTGGTCGCCGTGGTCGTTCATGATCTTGCGGTCTTCTCGCCCGGGGATGCCTTGACGGAATATGGAGAAGACGTGCTCGAGACGAAGCAACGTGGGCTCCACATTGTTGTCCAGCCAGAGCGGGGCGTAGCCGAACGATCGGACGAGCAAGAGGCAAGGATGGAAACGGTGCGCCAACGATTGGCGCCACTCATGAGGGACGAACGGCAGCTCTGGCTAGGCATGGCGCTGGGTGCGTCGGATCCATCATCTCTGGTGACGACTGTGAGAGCTGCGCTCGCGACGAAAGTTGGGCAAGCTGGGACACATCTGTTGCTGATGAACGGGGCAGCGATTCCTTGACAAAACAGCCGCCGGACCTCTACGATTCCGCGAGAAAATTTTGCGGGTCGAGAACAGGGCTGAGGTCAAGGCGCGGTCAGCGAATGCTTGGCTTCCGCTCAACCAAACTTTGGCTTTTTTCACAAGGAGCGCGCATGATTCCGAAGGACCTTCGTTATCACCAAGAGCATGAATGGGTGCGTGTGAGTGGCACCCAGGCCACTGTGGGCATTAGTCATTTTGCCCAAGATGCGTTGGGCGACATCGTCTTCATCGATATGCCGAAACCTGGTGCCGTCGTCAAGGCAGGGCAGCAGATTGGTGAAGTGGAATCGACCAAGACGACCTCCACGATTTACACTCCGGTGAGTGGCACCATTGCCAAGATCAATGCCGATTTGAAAGACCATCCGGAAGTGGTGAATTCCGATCCCTATGGCAAAGGCTGGATGGTGGTGATCGATCTGTCGAATGCGAGCGAGGTGGAGAAGCTGATGAGCGCGACACAATATGAAGCCTTTCTTGCCAGTCAGAAACATTAATTCAGTATGACGAACGATTCCCCCGGCCCCATTCTCTCGTCGCTCAGGGCTGCGACGTACGGAACCGCGCACGCCTCGTAAGGCATTCGTTATGTCTAAGCACATCGCCATTCTCGGCGCTGGACCTGGTGGATATGTCGCCGCGATCCGGGCGGCCCAACTTGGCGCCCGCGTCACTGTCATTGAATCCCACGAGCTCGGCGGCGTTTGCTTGAATTGGGGCTGCATTCCCAGCAAGGCTCTCCTGTCGGTTGTCGAGCTTGGTGATAAGGTCAAAAAATCAGAGGATCTGGGGTTGGTTGTTCAAGGACCAGTCACGTACGACCTCGCGCGGATGGTCGCGCGGAAAAATAAAGTGGTGACGTCTCTCGTGAAGGGCATTGCGACGCTCTTCAAGGCATGGAATATCGAGTATGTGCAAGGGACCGGATCACTACGGGATCGACAGACGGTTACGGTGATCGCAGCCGATGGTGCGCAGCGGGACATTCACGCTGATGCGATCGTGATTGCCACGGGATCGTCCTGGCCGAATTTGCCGCAGTTTCCGATCGACGGGCAGCAGCTGCTGACAAGCCAGCATCTCCTGGATCTCGATCGCATTCCTGCCAGTCTGTTGATTGTCGGCGCGGGAGTAGAAGGATGCGAGTTCGCGGCGCTCTATAGCGGCATAGGGACGCAGGTTACGATTGTTGAATTGATGGCGCGCGTGCTTCCTCTGGAGGATGACGACATCTCATCGACGATGGAGCGGGAGCTGAAGAAACGTGGTGTAACGATAGTGACCGGTACCACCGTCGAGAAACTGGAGCGGTCACCGACGACCATTACGGCGTATCTCAAAGACGGGACGCAGGTGGCGGCGGACAAGCTTCTGGTATCCGTGGGGCGAGGATTGAATAGCAGAGGTCTTGGACTGGAGCGGGTGGGGGTGCAAACGGGAGGGCGAGGGGAGATTCTCGTCAACGAGCAGATGGAAACCACTGTCCCAGGGATCTATGCGATCGGCGATGTGGTCGGCAAGGTCATGTTGGCGCATGTTGCGTCGGCGCAAGGCAAAGTCGCGGTCGAAAATATCATGGGGCATCAAGCGAAGGTCCGTTACGATGTTATTCCTGCCGGAATATTCACCCTTCCGGAAATCGGTCGCGTGGGTCTGACGGAACAGCAAGCCCGTGAGCTGGTTCAGACTGGCGGACAGAATCCTGACCAGGCGATCAAGGTGGGACGTTTTCGGTATGCCGGGTTGGGAAAGGCTCAAGCGACAGGGGATACGACGGGATTGTTCAAGGTCATTTCGGAGTCGCCGAGCGGCAGAATTCTGGGCGTGCATATCGTCGGAGCCCACGCAGCCGATCTGGTGCATGAAGCGGCCTTGGCGATGCAAGTCGGCGCGACGGTAACGCAGATGGCAGAGATGATCCATGCCCATCCGACATTGTCCGAAGGTATGATGGAGGCGGCTGAAGACGTCGAAGGGAAGGCGATTCACCAGGCGAGAAAACGGACGCAATAATAATGTGGCAATCCCTCTTCATCAAGCTCGGGATGTTTGCCGTGACCATCGGGGTCGTCTTCTGGATCGGATGGACCCTGCCGTCTTCATTCGATCGTGAACAGGATCTTTCTTCCAAGTCGTTCGAGGGATCGAAAAGTGAGATGGTTCCCATCAATAAAACCGCTACGGCGGTGAGTTCGTCTCCTGTCGCATTATTGTCAGATCAGCCATCGACTGTTGTTGCTCCGAGACGATCTCACAGCGGCCTACTGGATTTGAACCGGGCGACGGAGCAGGATTTTGATGCCTTGCCAGGGATTGGTCCCAAGTTGGCCGAACGGATTATGGAGTATCGGCAATCGGTTGGAACCTTTCATTCTCTTGAGGAATTGCGAGACGTCAAAGGAATTGGCAAGAAGAAGTTTGAACGGATTCGTCCGTTGGTCACGGTGACGCCGGATGCCATATCTAATGGCAGAGGGAAGAAGGCGACATGAGCGAACTCTCCCGTCAACTCGAATTGATCCTCCGTGGTGTCGTGGAGGTTATTCAACGGGACGAACTTGAATCGAAGCTGACACGCGCCTTAAAAGAGAATCGTCCGCTACGCGTGAAAGCAGGCTTCGATCCCACCGCGCCGGATCTGCATCTGGGTCACACGGTATTGATCCACAAGCTCAAACACTTTCAGGATCTCGGGCATCAAGTAATTTTCTTGATCGGTGATTTCACCGGTATGATCGGCGATCCGACCGGCCAATCGGAGACGCGTGTCGCGCTCTCGAAGGAGAAAGTGCTGGAGAATGCCAAAACCTACGAGCGGCAGATCTTTAAAATCCTCGATCCCGCGAAGACTCTGGTGGAGTTCAACAGCCGTTGGATGAGTACAATGACGGCGGAAGCGTTGATCCATCTGAGCGCGCATTACAGCGTCGCGCAGATGCTCGAACGGGATGATTTTCATAAGCGGTACCACGAGCAGAGACCGATTAGTGTCCATGAGTTCATGTATCCCCTGGTACAGGGCTACGATTCCGTGGCGCTCAAGTCCGATATCGAACTGGGCGGCACCGATCAGAAGTTCAATCTGTTGGTGGGGCGTGAGCTCCAACGCGATTATGGCCAGGAGCCGCAGGTCGTGATCACGATGCCGCTACTGGAAGGGACCGACGGTGTGAAGAAAATGAGTAAGAGCGTGGGTAACTATATCGCGCTCGAAGACACACCCGCCGACATGTTTGGTAAATTGATGTCGATCAGCGATACGCTCATGCTCCGCTACTATGAACTTCTGACCACTGAAGATCTGGTTAAGATAAAAGCGATGCATCCCATGGAGGCCAAGCAGTCGCTCGGCCAAATCATCGTGGCTCGGTATCACGGAGATAACGCGGCCAAGCAGGCCCGGGGAGGATTTCAGCAGAAGTTTTCCGAGCGAGAATTTCCCTCTGAACCGGATGTGCGGGTGACCTTGCGCACAGAGGATATGGTCGGGCTTGATTTACGGGAAGAGAGCGACATTCGACTTCCCGATCTGGTAGAAAAGACCAAGCTGGTTTCAAGCAAGAGCGAAGCGAGACGGCTGATTATCCAAGGCGGAATTGAGATTGACGACAAGAAAGAAACAGATCCCAATAAACTGATTGCGTTCAGGGTAAACCAGCAGAGACGTCTCAAGATCGGTCGAAGAAAATTCGCGATTGTGGAGTTTAGGCCCGCTCCTGAAAGCTGAGGTCTTCCTTGACTTGAATGGGATGCGAGCGTAGGATTCGATGGAACGAGCGGGCGTAGCTCAGTGGTAGAGTCCTTGCTTCCCAAGCAAGTTGTCGTGGGTTCAAATCCCATCGCCCGCTCCAATCCACGCTCGAATCCCGGAACCCCTCAGACTAATCTTGCTGGTGTGAGAGACGCCTCAACGGTTCTTCTCTATTTCCCCAATCGTGTTCACGTCTCTTGATATAGGCTGTCTGTGTCTGATGAAGGTGTGAGCATGCGCCTATCCGCCTGGTCCGTTTCCGCCTCTATTGTGTTGCTCTGTGCCGGCTGTCAATACTATGAAGAATATCGGGTGCCCAAGGCGACGGCCGATCTTAAAGATGAGAGAGCTGAACTACTGAAGGCGTATCGTCTCTGTTTGACGAAGTACCAAGAGAACCCTCCCAAGGCCAAAGAAATGTGCGGGCCCTATACACAATCTTTACGAGAAATCGAAGTGAGGCAACAGCACGGGCAATAGGTCCTGTGCGTTGAGGAAAGGAGGCACCGTGAGCCGAAGGCATTATTGGTTTCTGGTCGTCGTGATGTTCGTCGGGAGTATCATCGGTGGGGCATTAAGCGGGTGGTGGCTGGCTCCTTCACCCATTAAGGCGCAGAAAACAAATGGGGTGAATGCCGAAGAGTTTCTCTTGCTGGACTCGAATGGCAAGGCGCGAGCCGGATTGGGGCTCGACAAGAATGGCGAGGTGGGTCTGATATTGACGAGCCGCGACGGGAGCCGGAAACTGGCCCTCTCTCCAGACGATCGGTTTGCCGTGAAACTGTCCGATCAGAGCGGCCGCGTCTTGTGGTCTGCTCCGTAGCGGGGCAGGCGAGTGCTGATGAAGCTAAACGGCTTTTTGAACTTTGCCGCTACGGAGACACCGTGTGCAGACCCGGATGCGTTTAGGCTGCCCGTCGATCAACGCCCGGACTGGTTGGAGGTTGGGCTTGAAGGTCCGCTTGGTCTTATTATTGGCGTGACTGACGTTATGACCGGATTGGCGACGTTTGCTGCAGAGATCACATGTAAATGCCACGGTGCACTCCTTCATCTAGTCGAATCGATACAAGATTGCAAGGATGGAAATCTATCACAGGGCCAGTGGCCTTGACAAGCAGGCTTGATAAAGGGGAGCCGGCGTAGCAGGGAAGCGTTAGGTCTGCGGAAGAGTGACATATATGCATGGGCGCGGTCCTTGTGGGCAAGCTGTACTTTCGGGCTAGCGGTGGTTAGTTGGGCGGGTTGGAGCAGATGTCTGCAATTCTTTAGGTGCGGGTGTGAGGGCGACAATCGCCGGTACGCTGATATCGAAACCTGCGTCCCCTCCGTCGTCGAACCGGTCTCTCCCCACGCTGTAGATCTTCTGTTGCGTCGGGCTCCACAACATCGGTAATCCACTAAAGGGATCGTAATAGGACGAGCCGACTTCAGCGAGTCGATTCGGGACGGTAGTCTGCGCACTCGGGCGTCGCAAGACGACCTGCAGGGAGGCGAGTCGGAGCCTAGCATCGGTTTCCATCAGTTGATAGAAGAAGGGATCCCAGTCCGGTTCGAAGGGGTGTGGTCTGACAAGGCGCTCTACAAGGCCAGGGCGTGTAATACCTAAAAGTTCGTGAAGTTTTGGCAAGGCGCTCTGTCCTAACTCTGATGCACGGATCATCGAGTCGTAGTAGGTTGCGTACATTTCCCAGGTCTCTCGCGTCTGTAGCGGAATTCCGAGGAACGACCGCCCATGAGAATGTGCGATCTGGCGAAAGGCCTGTTCGGGAAGACGCGCAGTATCTGCCAGCCACTGTTCCTGTGTATTGAGGGGTTCAGTTTGTCTCTGCATGGTGAGCTCACCAGTACGGTCGCCATGGACGCCGAGTGTGAGTTGATGTCGAAGCGGCCAGCGGAGTGAGGACTCTGCTATTGTGAGTGGAGGGGCAATGTTTGGGGTCATTGCCAACACGCTCTTGTCCACGGCTGGCTGCGACAGCAGGCTCGATAGCAGATGGAGATCGTCGGCGATGACGACTTGCGCCATGACTTTGATGGTGATGGTCCTTGCCTCCCTGAGTATGCTCCGCCATATGTGGATATCCTTCTTCAGCCGCTGCATGCCCAGGGTCGTCTGGTGAGCAAATCCCTCAGCGACATAGAGGCGGTGGCCCATAAATATTTCCACAAATCTTGGTGTGCCTTGGTGTCCGAATCCCATGTCCTCGAAGGGCATCGCGAGCCAGCGCTCGTACCGCGCCAGGAATGTATGGTTCCGACCGGTCAAAATCTGAGGCCATGAGTTCAAATTCCGGAACTCATTGACCGGATTCTCGGAGTTCCACGAAGGAAGGACCTGTTCCATGGAGAGCTGAATCTGTAGTTCCGAGCGACCGGGCTTATCGTAATTGTATTCGCTAGCCTCCGGCGCGCCGCTGGTTTCCAGCCACATTTCGTGGCCCACCCTGGCTGGATCGAGAAAAGGGGCGGCAGCAAAGCCAAGGAGATAGAAGTAGGCATTTTCGTAGGGATCGACGAGATGGTGTTCCGGTGGTTCCAGCAGGCGGGTAAAGGTGGCGCTGGGAGGTTGGCCGTTTGACGACCAGATGAGGCTCGATATCTGAACGAAGGCCCAGAGAATGACGAAACCGAAGATCAGGTGTTTCATAGATACGTAAGTAGGAGTTGCATGTTGGGAGGGCCATTCATGTGAGCTTATAATCTCGTTGTGAGAGTGATCCGCTACAAAGGTGAGCAAAGCCTATGCCGGGAGGTCATGTGAAAAGTCTCGGTCTTTCGCTCTGTTTGCCTATGGGCATAGGCGCATAGGTGTCGGAACATGGGCAGATAAGGGGCCGACGGACATTAATGAACTTGACAACCTTCTTCCCGGTCTCCTAGAGTGCCTCCACATCAAGACTCCTGAGTAGGGAAGGAGGGTGCAAATCCCTCGCGGTCCCGCCGCTGTAAATGGGGACGAAACCCGTGAATGCCACTGTTCGCTTCGGCGGATGGGAAGGCGCGGGGAGTAGGGTGAACCATGAGCCAGAAGACCTTCCAGGAAAGTTGACCGACGTTCCCTCGTGGGCTGGGGAACTGGCGAGGATGAGTTGCGGGTGCAATCCTCAGGGTCTGTCGAGGCCTTGGGGATTTTTTATTTGCGCTCCCGCATATACCGTACAAGTCGATGCGTCGGATTCCTGCTCGGAGCCGGCGTGTTGCTTGCGACGTGGTCGGTACCGGCCATGTCTGATGATGAGACATCAAGTATGAAGCGACGACAACAGGGCATTTTGACCGGCATGCCCTTTATGGCGAACATTACCCCGCGCACCTTCGTCGACGATCTCGGTCGCAAAGTTTTCCTGGCCAAGGCACCCACGAGAGTGGTCTCACTGGCGCCCAGCATTACCGAAATTCTTTATGCCATCGGGTTGAATGACGAGATTGTCGGCGTCAGCGAGTTTTGCGACTACCCGCCGGCGGCGATGCAGAAGCCCAAAGTCGGATATACCCATCCGAACATTGAAGTTATCGTCACACTGCGTCCGGATTTGGTACTGGCCCCGCGCGCTTTTCTCCGGGCTGACCTCCTGGCCAAACTTGAGCAATTGAAAATCCCCACCTTCGTCGTGGATCCGGAGTCGTTCGAGGAAATTCCCAGCCGGATTCAAACCGTCGGTCGCATACTCAATCGATCTTCCTCTGCCGATGGGGTTGCCCTGGCGATGCGTCAACGCATCGCTGCGATCCGAAAGAAAATGGAGACGGTGACGGCGGTTCGTGTGCTCTACGTGTTGAACAGCCAGCCGCTGATTACCGTCGGGCCTGGCAGCTATATTCATCAAGTGATCAGTGTGGCTGGTGGTTCCAATATCGCATCGAAGACGACGGTGCCTTATCCACATCTCAATATGGAAACCGTCCTGAAGGAAGACCCGGAGATTATCATTTTCCCCATCGGAAAGGCGGAAGGGATTCCCCTCAGTGAGCAACAGCAATGGCTGCGATGGACGTCAGTATCGGCGGTCAAGCAGGGACGGCTGCACCAAATCCCAGCCGATGTGTTGAATCGCCCCGGGCCGCGAATCGTCGAGGGATTGGAAGCCTTGGCTCGGATTATCCACCCCGAAGTGTTCACTGCGAATGTTGCACCGTGAGTAGACTGAATCCCACCACCGATCCGTCACCTGCGTCTGTCCAAACCGGACAAGCGAATTTGGCAACAGATTTAGGCGCATCGCCTGTTCCGGGCAGGACCCGGACTGATAGCCGGTCTGTGCTGACCGCCAGGCGGTGGAGCGCCGTGATGGCGCCGCTTGTAGTGATGTCCGTCGCACTCCTCGTGATCTGCTTGCAGTTCGGGACGCAATGGATCGGGTTCACTCAGATTATCGACATTGCATGGCAGGTGCTGCGTGAGGGGACCGTCGAAAGTGATCACATCGGGACAACCGGCGTGATTCTTATTCAGGTGAGACTGCCACGTGTGTTGTTGGGGTTTCTTGTGGGCGCATGTTTGGCGTCCGTCGGCGTCGTGCTGCAGGCATTGTTGCGAAACCCGTTAGCCGATCCCTATGTGCTCGGGGTGTCGAGCGGTGCGGCATTGGGCGTTGCTCTCGCAATCCTTCTGGGGATCGGCACGACGGTGGTGACCTTCTCCCTGTTACCGCTCTGTGGATTTGTCGGAGGGTTGCTGTCGTTAGTGGTGGTCTATCGTATGGCGGTTTCTTACGGCCGGTTGCCGGTTCACGCACTTCTGCTGGCAGGCGTGATTCTCAATGCGATCTTTTCGGCGATGATCATGTTTGTGACCTCCATCATGGAACCGAATCGCTCCGTCGGGACGATGACCTGGCTGATGGGAACGTTGACGGCGCCGTCGTATCCGGCGTTGGCCATATTGGCGTGCTATCTGCTGGGCGGTCTGTTTCTGTTGCTCAAGCAAGCACGTCGGCTGAATGTGCTGACGTTGGGTGAGGAATCTGCTCGTTCCTTGGGAATTGACACAGAGCATGTCAAGCGGGTGGTCTATGTGCTCTCGGCTCTGATCACTGGCGCAGTGGTGTCGGTGAGTGGAATGATCGGGTTCGTTGGGATGGTCATTCCGCACGCCGTCCGGTTTCTCCTGGGGGCAGATCATCGGCTGCTCTTACCGGCATCGGCATGTGTTGGAGGTATGTACCTGGTCTGCGCCGATACCTTGGCACGTACGCTGCTCACACCGACAGAAATCCCTGTGGGGATCGTCACGGCGCTGGCTGGTGGACCCTTCTTCATTTACCTCCTGGTGTGGAGGAAGGATCGGTTCGCATGAGTTTGTTTTCAGAGTACACGCGTTCGATGATTGACCAGCCACTCGGACTCGATGTCGTTGCGGCACGCAAGGCCTACCAGGTGCAGTCCCTACGATTTCAATACCATCTTCTCAGCCGAGGACAGGAGAACTGGGTTCTGGACGGACTGACGTTTGATGTCGATGCTGGAGAAATTCTTGGCATCGTGGGTCCGAATGGGTCTGGGAAGACCTCGTTGCTCAAGCTGTTGGCGAAAGTCTTGCGCCCACATGTCGGTGACATGGCCCTGTTCGGGCGAGACCTTGGCACGATGCCGCAACTTGAGGTGGCTAGGATCGTGGCCTTTGTCCCTCAAGAGAGCCCGCAGATATTTTCCTTTACCGTGATGGAAACGGTCCTGATGGGCCGGTATCCACATCATCGTGGCGCGAAGTGGAGTGCAGGATTCGGCTGGGAAAGCGCTGAGGATGTGTTGATTGCCGAACAGGCCATGCAGTCGACGGATCTTACCCACCTGGCCGGTCGTTCGGTGATGGATCTCTCGGGCGGTGAACGCCAGCGCTGCATGATTGCCCGGGCCTTGGCGCAAGCGCCCCAAGTTCTCTTGCTGGATGAGCCTACCGCGTTTCTCGATCTTCAGCACCAGATGGAAATCTGTGCGATTGTGCGCCGGCTGAAAGAGGAACGTGGCTTGACCGTGGTGCTCGTTTCCCATGATCTGAATCTGGCGAGCCAATACTGCGATCGAATTCTGATGCTGAAGGCCGGAACGCTCTTCCGCCTCGGCACGCCGCAAGAAGTGATTGAGGTCGATGTCTTGCGAGCCGTCTATGGATGTGACGTCCTGGTCGATCGCCATCCGGAATCGGGAGTGCCCAGGGTCACGATGCCGAGTTATGTTGCAACGAAGAATGTCCGGGATCGTCTGTAACGGGAAGGGTTCGTGCCCGATCCTCCCGTGTCTTGTCAGGGCACATTGCTTTTAATCAGGGGGAGAGCTCAGAGAGAAATCATCAGCGAGGGGGAAGATGGTGCAAAACCATCACGGTGCCGCCACTGTAAGCGGGGAGTGATCCTGCAGAAGAGCCACTGTGTGTTTCGACACATGGGAAGGCGCAGGAAGAACGACGATCCGCGAGTCAGGAGACCCAGCTGACGGATGTTTCTACACAGCCCTTCGAGTCAAAGGGAGGTTTAGTATGTGGTCTGGTAATTGGTATCGATCCGTCTTGCTCTTCGCATGTGCGCTCCTCATTATTCCCGTCATGGGGCCCACGGCAGCTTTCAGTGAAGAGGCGAGTGACACCACACCGGTTTTGGAAACCACGGGGGTGGAAGAGACTAGTGACACCCAACCGGTTCTAGAAACCAGGGAAGTGATCATCAGCGCGACGAAGACAGAAATTCCGGTCAAGCAAGTCACCAGCGCCGTGGAGATCATTACCGGCGAGCAGATGCAACAGCGAAAACTGCAAACGGTTGTCGAAGCCCTTCGCTGGGCTCAGGGGCTTTCGGTCACTCAAAGCGGCGGACCTGGTGCGTTGGCCGAGGTGCGGATGCGCGGGGGAACACCGGAACAGACCCTCGTCATGATCGATGGAGCGATCGTCAATAGCGCTACGACTGGCAGCTACGATTTCGCGAATTTGACCAGCGACAACATCGATCGCATTGAAATCCTACGGGGGAACCAGAGCATGCTGTGGGGGTCGGACGCCATGGGCGGCGTGATCAATATCACCACGAAGCGGGGGCGTGACACGCCGAACATTTCGGCGTTTTCCGAGTACGGCTCCTTCCAGACAATTAGAGAGGGCGCCAATCTGACCGGGAAGAAGGGACCAATCGACTTTTCCGGATCGATCTCCCGCTGGGATACGGCCAACTTCTCGGCCATCAATTATCGGCGGGGGGCCACTGAGGCGGATGGATATCATAACTGGCAAGGATCTGTCCGGCTTGGAGCTGAGCTTCCGAAAGATGGTCGATTAGAATTTAACTTCCGGTGGCTGCAGGGGATTACGAACTTCGACGGTTTCGGATTCAATCCAACGACATTCCAAATCGATCCCGCCGATGTTCTCGGCGCGAAAAGCCAAGACACGCAGTATGTGTACGCCGGGAGCTACATGCAACCGATTACGAATTGGTGGTCACAAAAACTGACCATGTCGCGCGCAACCGACAATCTCGTGAGCAACAATGGGACGGTCTCTCGGGATTTGGTGACTGGAATTACGGGGGTACCGTTCCAGAGTGTCTCCCAAATCGAGACGACGAGCAACCGGATTGAATGGCAGCACAATGTTCAAGTCGCCAAGCCTCTGTTGTTGACGGCGGGTTACCAATTCCGTGAACAACAAGGCGAGAATTTCGATCTTCTCAATGGCGTGACGACGGTTCCGAACAAGATCGTGAGCAGCAACTCGGGGTTTGCCGACGCTCAGTTGAATCTCTGGGATCGACTGTTCGGAACCGCTGGTATCAGGCAAGACGAGTATAATGTCTTCGGAGGCGCGACAACCTATCGTGTGACGGGAGGCTATCTGCACCGAGAGACTGGCACCAAGCTGCGTGGCAGCTATGGGACTGGATTCCGTGCCCCCACGATCAATCAATTGTTTTTCCCTGGTTTTGGCAATCCTCATTTGCAACCGGAGAAGAGTCAAAGGGCTTGATGTGGCCGTCGATCAATCATTGCTCAATGATCGAGTCCTTCTCAGTTTGGGCTACTTCTGGACGCGGTATAGCAACCTCATCCTTTCTGTCCAGGATGCCGCCGTCTGCGGGGTTGACCCAGTCTTCGGAACTAACTTCTGCGCCGTGAATGCTGGCCAGGCCAGAGCTCAGGGGATCGAAGCCAGTGCAAAGTTCAAACTCGTTCGAGATCAGCGGTGGATCAAGAGCTTAGACCTGCAATTCCAATATACCTATACGGCCACGAACGATTTAACAAATGGCCAGGATACACGCTTGCCACAGTGGCCGCTCAATCAATGGAGCACCGTACTGAGCTACCAGCCATTCGAGGCGCTGAGGGCCAATCTGGAGGGTCGATATATGGGGCAACGATATAACAATACCGGTAATACTCAATCGATCGCTTCTTTCACCGTCTGGAATTTTTCTGCGACCTATGACCTCAACAAGTCTTTTCAGTTGTATACACGTGCCAATAACATCTTCAATGAGAAGTATGAAGAGGTCCTGTACTTCGGGACTCCAATTCGGTCGATCTTTGCAGGGGTGAGGATGAATTTTGACATGCCCATCTAACGTTCTATGAGCCTCTATCCACGACTGATCATCGCCGGCACCCACAGCGGTGTCGGTAAAACGACCGTGACGCTGGCTCTTATGGCGGCCCTGGCAGCCCGGGGCCGCCAGGTGCAGCCCTTCAAGGCGGGACCGGACTTTATCGATCCCGGTCACCACAGCGCGGTGACCGGGCGTCCGTCTCGCAATTTGGATGGATGGATGTTGGGGGAGGCAGTCAATCGCGCAATCTTCACGCGCGCAGCAGCCGATGCGGATCTCTCCATTATCGAAGGCATGATGGGCCTGTTCGACGGCAGTTCGCCGGTGAACGAGATCGGCAGTACGGCTGAATTGGCGAAACAATTGGATGCCCCGGTCCTTCTCATTATTGATGGGAGCGCCATGGCCCGCTCCGCTGCGGCCATGGTGTCGGGGTATGCGAAGTTTGATCCGGACCTTCGAGTCAAGGGCGTGCTGTTCAATCGGGTCAGCAGCGAAGGACATTACACGCTTCTCAAGGAAGCAGTGGAACGAGAGACAGATGTGATATCGGTGGGCTATTTACGGCCTGATCCGGCGGTGACGATTTCCGATCGCCATCTCGGGCTCGTGACTGCGATGGAGCAGGGAACAGGCGAATTCTACGGATTGCTTGCGAAGGCGGCGGCTGAGACGATTGATCTCGATCGAATCGAGGCGCTGGCCCGCTCATGCAGGGAATTGATGCCAGCGAAGCTTGAGCCCACGAAGAGAAACCACGATCGTAAGGTTCGAATCGGCGTGGCACGGGATCTGGCATTTTGTTTTTACTATCCTGACAATCTTGAGTTGCTTGAGGAAGAGGGGGCGGAGTTAGTGAAATTTTCGCCCTTGAACGATCAGGTGTTGCCCGACGTGGACATGCTCTATCTCGGCGGGGGCTACCCGGAACTACATGGCGAAGCATTGACTCGTAATGTCCCAATGCGAACGGCAATCAGGCGATTTGCTGAGCGGGGTGGGACGGTCTACGCGGAATGCGGTGGGATGATGTATCTCACTGAAGCCATCCGTGACTTCGCCGGCACATCGCATGAGATGGTCGGGCTGTTTGCGGCAGAGGCGGTGATGCGGAAACAGGGGCTGACCATGGGGTACAGAACGATGGAGCTTTCGCAAGGCTGCATCCTAGGTGAATCTGGCAGTATGGTGCGTGGGCATGAGTTTCACTACTCCACGCTGGTTCCGAGAGGACCGCTCACATATGCCTGTGCGCTTCGTGATGCACGAGGTGAAACGAAGGGGGCTGACGGGCTCGTGGTGGAGAACACGCTCGCACTCTATACTCACCTCCATTTTGCAAGTCGGCCGCAGATGGCTCGAGCCTTAGTTGCCTCGGCGAGTCGAACCGGTACGCATTCATCCGTCCGTTCAGGAGGGATGCCATGACGGAGCAGGACGAACACAAAGCTAAAATGGAACGGTTAAAGGCCTCGGTGGATCGACGCATTGAGGCGGCGCAAGAAGAGCGAGGCGTACTGATTGTGTATACGGGCGCCGGCAAGGGAAAGACCACCGCTGCGCTCGGGATGGCGATTCGCTGTCTCGGCCATGGCATGAAGGTCGCGATCGTGCAATTCATCAAGGGCGCGATCGACACGGCAGAGGAACGGGCACTCAAGTCGTTTGGCAATCAAGTCACCTTTCTTCGCATGGGCGAGGGTTATACATGGGAAACGCAAGATCGGGATCGGGACACGAGGTTTGCCCAACAGGCCTGGGCCGCGGTGTGCGGGTTTTTGCACGACCCATCATATGCGATGGTCATTCTCGACGAATTCAATATCGCCCTCCAGCATGACTATGTTCGACTCGAAGACGTGTTGCCGATTCTCCGGGGCCGACCTCCCATGCAGCATGTGGTCATCACCGGCCGCGGCGCCAAAGACGTCTTGATTGAAGAGGCCGATCTCGTCACGGAGATGAAGCAAGTCAAACATCCCTTTCGAAAAGGCATCAAGGCGCAACCGGGCGTCGAGTTCTAATCGATTTGCGCAAGAGAGGAGCATTCGTCACCGATGCGAGGGCCGGTCACCAAAACGTGCGAGCAGTGCAAGCAAACCTTTGAATGCGGTCAATACGGCTGCTGGTGCGGGCAAGTGGGGATTACAGAACAGCAGATGGACTGGATTGCTGCCCGCTTTCAAGATTGCCTCTGTCCTGCCTGCTTGAAGATGGTCAGTACCGGTGCGCTCGAGGCATTTCCCATCAAGCCGGTGAGTCCGACAAGTGCCGAGTGAGGCATTTCCCATGACAGTCATAGCGAGCCTCTGCTCAAGGAGCGTGGTATGAGTCTGCAGCCCGATATCCTGATTCCCGGTAACGGACATTTTTCCGACCATGAGCGGGCGGCCGTCTACCGAGTGATTTTCGAGAGGCGTGACGTCCGCCGGAATTTTTTGAGGACGCCGATTGCGGACGATGTGCTTGCGAGGATATTGACTGCGGCGCATCATGCCGGGTCTGTTGGCTTCATGCAGCCGTGGGATTTTGTGGTTATCCGTCAACGCGCGACAAAACGTGCCGTGAAACAACTGTTCCAGAAAACGAATGCTCAGGCAGCCATGCGCTATGAAGGCGCTCGCGCGATTCTCTATCGGAGCTTGAAGCTCGAAGGAATTGAGGAAGCACCGGTCAACATTGGCGTGACCTGTAGCCGTCAGCGGGGCGGTCGCCATGTACTGGGACGCTCCACGGTGCGCGACACGGATTTGTACAGCACCTGTTGCGCCATCCAAAATCTCTGGTTGGCTGCGCGAGCGGAAGGCATCGGGGTTGGGTGGGTCAGCATTCTGGACCACGGAGCCTTGAAACAGGTGCTCGGTATCCCGAGGCCGGTCAAAGTGCTCGCTTATCTCTGTCTCGGCTATGTATCAGACTTTGCGACACAGCCTGACTTGGAAACAGCAGGTTGGCGAAGCAGGATTCCGGTTGACCAACTCGTTCACTACGAAACGTGGGGAAACACAATACGGGACGACAGGAGGAACGGTGATGCGCATCACGAAGGTCTATACGAGAACCGGAGACGCGGGAAAGACAAGGCTGGCCGGAGGGCAGCAGGTGTGGAAGGACAGTCTCCGAGTTGAGGCCTATGGCACCCTCGATGAACTGAATGCGGTGGTCGGGGTTGTCCGGGTCATGAATGCCGAGATGGTCGGGAGTCATGTACAGGCTGAACAACTCGAAGAGGATCTCCAATGGATCCAGAATAAACTGTTTGATATTGGCGGTATCCTTGCGACAGCCCCAGGCCAACAGTTCAAGAACATGCCGCAGGTGACGGGGAAAGACGTGACGAAGCTTGAGAGGATCATTGATCGTTGTCAGGAAGACTTGGCTCCCCTCAAAGAGTTCATTCTGCCTGGCGGGGGAAAGGTATCGGGATTTTTGCATCAGGCGAGAACGGTCTGCCGTCGGGCGGAGCGGGTGTGCGTGCGTCTCTCTCGGGAAGAGCCGGTCGACGCAGTGAATATCAAGTTCGTGAATCGTCTGAGCGATGTCCTGTTTGTTTTGGCCCGCTGGGTAGCGAAGACCCAAGGGGAACCGGAATTCCTCTGGCAACGTGACGTGAAGAAGGCGGCGGGCTGATCGAATGAAGAAGGAGCGCAAGAAACGCTCGAGGCTGATTCTCGTGCTCGGGGGCGCGGCGTCTGGTAAAAGCCAGGCGGCGCTCGAACTGGCGGGCCGGGCAAGACCGAGAGCCTTTGTGGCAACAGGCCAAGCACTGGATCGGGAGATGAAAGAACGGATTGAGCGGCATCAGGCCATGCGTCCATCTGGTTGGGTCACAGCGGAAGTTCCTGTTGAGATTGGCAAATGGGTTAGTAAAAATGGCGATTATTATCAGTCAATTGTGCTTGATTGTCTCACGTTATGGTTGAGTAATTTACGAGGGCGACGCCTCCGCGATAGGGCTGCATCTGAAGCCACGGGCAACCTCCTTCACGCAATTCGAGGGACACGGGCTCGTGTCGTAATTGTCAGCAACGAATTGGGACTGGGGCTGGTACCGGCCACGAAAGCTGTCCGAGGATTTCGCGATCTGGCTGGACGGGTCAATCAACAGGTGGCAGCAGAAGCAGACGAAGTCTATCTCACGATCAGCGGTCTTCTTGTGCGATTGAAGTAAGGGGAGTATCGAGGATGTTGTCTCACGAAACCATTGACCGGATTCACCAGCCAGATCCTCGTCTCTTGGCTCAGGCGCAAGCGCGGATCGATCGATTGACGAAGCCGATCGGCAGTTTGGGCCGACTCGAGGAATTGGCCGCGCGCTACGTCATGATTACGGGTGAGACGAAGCCGAAGGTCCCGAAAGGAGCGGTCTTTACCTTTGCCGCCGATCACGGTGTGACGGTGGAAGGAGTGAGCGCCTATCCCTCCGCAGTGACTCCTCAGATGGTTTTGAACTTTCTGCGCGGTGGCGCGGGTGTCAATGTGCTCGCACGCCATGTTGGCGTCGAAGTTCGTGTCGTGGACATCGGTGTGGCCTTCGACTTTGAGGCGGCTCCAGGACTCATTCATAGGAAGGTCATGTCCGGAACAAATAATCTATTGATGGAACCAGCGATGAGTCCCGTGCAGGCGGAGCAAGCTATCCAGGTGGGGATCGAGCTTGCCGCCGAGGCTGCTCAGCAGGGCATTGGCTTGATCGGGACCGGTGAGATGGGGATTGGCAACACGACCGCGAGTTCGGCGATCGCAGCTGTAATAACGCGTCAACCGGTCTCCGAGGTGACAGGACGAGGAACGGGGATTGACGATGCCAGCCATGCACGCAAGATCGACGTGATTCAGCGGGCGCTCGATCTTCATCGGCTTGATTCGACGGATGTGGTCGAGGTGCTTGCCAAAGTGGGTGGGTTGGAAATCGGCGGATTGGCCGGACTGATTCTTGGCGCGGCTGCGGCCCGTATTCCGGTGGTGTTGGACGGATTCATCGCCGGAGCGGCTGCATTGATTGCCGTGGGTCTGCAACCGCGCTGCAAGGACTACCTCATTGCGTCCCATCGTTCGGTGGAACGAGGCCATCAGGCGATACTGGATCATCTTCGACTGAAGCCGCTGTTCGATCTCGACCTTCGTTTGGGAGAAGGTACTGGCGCCTGTCTCGGCATGAGTCTGGTCTTTGCCGCGATCAAGATTCTCACGGAGATGGCCACGTTCGACGAGGCTGGTGTGTCGGAGCGCAACACATGACCGCGGTGCTGCGATCGTTTCTTCTCGCCTGGCAGTTCCTCACGGCGATTCCACTCAGTCGTTCGACACACGATGCCAAGCCGGAGGAGTTGGCTGCCTCCATGAGTTGGTATCCACTCGTCGGCTGTCTCCTTGGTGCACTGCTGGTTACGACAGATCGGCTCCTGTTGCACGTGTTCTCTACCCAGATTACGAGTATGTTATTGATGCTCTTGCTTATCGGCATCACGCGAGGTCTCCACCAAGACGGCCTTGCCGATATGGTGGACGGACTTGCGGGTGGGCGAACCGCTCAGGCTCGTCTGGCTATTATGCGGGATGGGCGGGTTGGTGCGATCGGAGCAACGGGACTATTTCTTGCGCTCGGCCTGCGATATGCCGGGCTCAATGCGTTGCCTGCGGGCGAGCACACCGCGTTGTTGCTCGGTATGCCGGTGGTGGGTCGATGGGCCATGGTTGTGGGAGCATTCCATGCAACCTATGCACGGTCGGAAGGAGGACTGGCCCAACCGTTCCTTGCACATTTGTCCTGGCAACACCTGTGCGTGGCAACCATCACGGCAGGACTGGTGTTGACGCTGTTACTGGGACCATGGCCGGCATTGGGCTGTCTCCTCATCGGTACGTCGCTCATCCGCTTATCTACGGCATGGTTCCAACGCATGTTCGGCGGTGTTTCGGGTGATTTGTTAGGGGCGACCAACGAAGTCGCAGAAATCATCTTTATCTTGATCGTTCCCGTGGTGCTCTTCCGATGACCGGAGGCGAATTGGCGGTGGCGTGCGTCTTAGACGCTGCGGTGGGAGACCCGCGCTGGTTTCCACACCCGGTGCGATGGATGGGATCTCTCGTCAACTGGTGTGACCAGCGTGTCGACCGACTTCTCCTATCTCCCACCCAACAACGGATTGCCGGCGTGCTACTGGCTCTCGTCTTGCCCGCCGGAGCCTATGCGATTGGGATGGCATTGATCTGGCTTGGCCATTCGATCGATCCACTATGGGGCGGCTTTGTCACAGTTGTATTGGCTTGGACCACGCTTGCAGCTCGAGATCTCGTTGACCACGTCGTATCCGTACAACGGGCGCTCCAGTCGGTTTCCTTGCCGGAAGCGCGGGCAGCAGTCGCCAAGATTGTTGGCCGTGATACAGAGGAGATGGCTGAATCTGATATCGTTCGTGCAACGGTGGAAACGATCGCGGAGAGCACGGCTGACGGCATCATTGCGCCATTGTTCTATTTAATCCTCGGTGGAGCCCCTATGGCGCTTGCGTACAAGGCAGTGAGCACGTTGGACTCGATGGTCGGCCATTTGGACGACCGATACCGGTGGTTTGGTTGGGCATCGGCACGATTGGATGACGTGGCAAATTTTCTTCCGGCCCGCATCACCGCGCTCTTGCTTGTTTTGTCGGCGGGAATCGTTTCTCGATCGTGGCCTGCGACGCGGCACGCCTGGAGGATCTTACTCCGTGACGGTAGCCGACATCCAAGTCCGAATAGCGGACGTCCCGAAGCCGCGATGGCCGGCGCGCTTGGGGTCCAACTGGGAGGAGTCAATTGCTATGACGGTTTTCCAATCGAACGTCCATGTCTTGGCGATCCAGATCAGCCTCTGACGACGGCTCACATTGGCATAGCGCTCACCCTCATGCTCTGGACTAGTCTCACAGGAGCTCTATTGGGTGTCGGGTGGCTGGTGATGGTGAAGGGATGATGCAACCCACTCACGGCGGAAACGTCCACAAGGTCGCTCGGGAACGAGGAATTCCCGTGGATCATATCGTGGATTTTAGTGCCAACATCAATCCAATGGGTCCTTCCATCGCGGGGCTTCGCGCGATCCGCTCTGCACTCAAGCAGATCGTGCATTACCCGGATCCCGATTGTTGGAAGCTCAGACAAGAATTGGCGCACCAGTGTGGTGTCGATCCGGACATGATCCTCATTGGTAACGGCTCAACTGAGCTGATCCATCTGCTCCCCCGTGCGCTGGCGATCAAGTCCGCGCTCATTATAGGTCCCACGTTTGAGGAGTATGCGCGAGCGCTGATGGCCGCAGGGAGCTCGGTCCAGTACGTTCATGCCAGACGAGAGAAACGTTTTCGCCCACCAGGGGAAGAAGTTCTGCAGCAGCTCTCTTTGAAACGGTCAAGATTCGACGCGGTATTTTTGTGCAACCCCAACAATCCGACAGGGCAGGTGATGACTCGGCAGATTGTACGCGAGCTTGTTGAGGTTGTTGATCGACAGGAGGGCTGGTTCATCCTAGACGAGGCATTCATCGACTTTTGTCTGAGGCAGTCTGTCGTGTCTATGTTGAGAGCGCACCCGCGCATGATTGTGTTACGCAGCCTGACGAAATTCTATGCCATGCCGGGGCTGCGAATTGGCTATCTGATTGGCGCGTGCAAGGTCGTGGACCGGTTGAAAGACTGCCAACCACCCTGGTCGGTCAATTCACTGGCCCAAGAGGTGTTTCACACAGTGTTGCGCGATCATGCCTATGCGACACAGAGCCGTATCTTTATGAGACATGAACGGTCACGGTTCGTGCATGGGCTTCGTTCCTTGTTTGGCGTGCAGGTATACCCATCAGCTGCGAATTTTTTCTTGATCGAGCTTCCTGCCTGGACCTGTGCCTGCGAGGTGACTGATCGATTGGCTTCTGAGGGGCTGCTCGTCCGCGACTGTTCGACGTTCCCAGGACTCAACGCACGGATGATTCGTGTCGCGGTCAGGACTGCAAAAGAGAATCGACGGTTGATTGCAGCCCTCGGTGCCTGTTTGAAGAAGGGATAGTGATGAGGAAGCCAAGCAGGCGCGCGCTGCAGACCGCTTTTAGGGTTAGAGGAAAGACGCTCATCGTCGACCTAGGGGACCTCCGGTCAGTTCTCTCATCGGCTCCCAGGGCCGGTGGGATCACGCGGGCGAGGTATATCCTGAACCATCAGGTAACGGCCAAGTCCATTGGCAAAGACCATTATAACCAGGGTGCGGGTATACAATGCGCCGATCCTGCCAGGACGCTGAGCAAGTTAGCCGCCTCGCTCGGCCTCCGCGATAAATTTGTTGGACTCATGACGGCCGTGTCTCTCGCGGACTTGGTCACGGTGCGAGAGACCGATGGCCAAATCTGGGTCGAAGGGTTTGTCACGGTAGGGACTTCGAACGCCGTTCGGGCAGGGGAACCGGTTACGCTGAGGCAGCGCACGAACAGCCGCGCTCAGCCAGGGACGATCAACTTGATCCTTGTGACCAATGCCCGTCTGTCCGCTTCTGCCATGGTTGGGATGGTCCAGGTGGCGACCGAAGCCAAGACTGCTGTCCTCATACATGCGAAAGTAAAGAGCTGGACCGGTTGCCCGGGAGCGACGGGAACGGGAACAGATGCGGTTGTGGTTGTGAGTGGGAAGGGACCTCCAATGCGGTACAGTGGAACCCACACGGTTCTCGGTGAACTCGTCGGACGAGTGATTGGGACGGCGGTCACAGAAGGGCTTGCCCGCTATGTGCGTTGGCATGGTCGTCAAACGCGACGTAATTGCGTGAAGAATCCATGAAGATGTCTCGTGCGCCAGCCAGAGCGCTTGCCATTCTTGGTACCGGTTCCGATGTTGGGAAGAGCCTCATTGTTGCCGGGATCTGCCGCCTCATATCCCGAAAAAACGTGCGAGTTGCGCCATTCAAGGCTCAGAACATGGCACTGAATTCTTTCGTGACGCTTGAAGGTGGGGAAATCGGCCGAGCACAAGCGCTGCAGGCTCAAGCGTGCGGGATCGAGCCGACGGTCGATATGAATCCGATCCTGCTGAAGCCCGAATCGGACTCACGATCTCAGGTGGTCGTGAGAGGAAAGATCTACGAGGCGTTGGATGCACGCACGTACTTTGAACGGAAAGAGACGCTGTTCAACATCGTTCGAGACTGCTATACGCGATTAGCCGGTGAGTATGAGTGCATCGTGATCGAAGGGGCTGGGAGTGCCGCGGAGATCAATCTTCGAGATCGAGATATCGTGAACTGGCCTATGGTCGAGTTCGCCGATGCCTCCGTCGTCTTAGTAGGAGACATCGATCGGGGCGGTGTCTTCGCCCAGATCATCGGGACCCTCGACCTGTTAGCTCCTCATCAACGACAGCGAGTGCTCGGCGTGATCGTGAATAAGTTCCGCGGAGATCGTCGCCTGTTTGAAGATGGTGTTCGCATTCTTGAGAAGCGTACGGGCCTTCCGGTCCTGGGAGTCGTTTCCTACCTGCGGGACCTTCGATTGGATCAGGAGGATAGTGTCGATGTCGATCGTTTCCGGTCGGTCCAGTACAAACGTGACCTCACGAATGTGGCCGTGGTCCTGCTTCCTCGCATGAGCAATTTTACCGATTTCAATGCCTTGGCCGCTGAAAAGGATGTGGCACTATGGTTTGCCGCTTCGCCCGCCGATCTTCGAGGAGCGGACGTGGTGATTCTTCCTGGAAGCAAGAATACGTTAGAAGACCTTGCCTATCTTGTTGCCGCAGGATTCCCGGCTGCTCTGGAATCGCATGTCCAAAGAGGTGGCGAGCTGGTTGGTATCTGCGGAGGGTATCAAATGCTTGGGCAGAAGGTCTCCGATCCTAAGGGATTGGAGCAGGGAGGGACATCGACAGGATTAGGATTTCTCGATGTGACGACGGAGCTTGATGCGCCTAAGATCTGCCGGCAAGTCCATGCCACGTCGCTGCTTCCTGACGTGGAACATCGTGCGCCGGTTCGTGGCTATGAAATCCGTATGGGACGCACCAGTCGAGGAACCGCCAATCCGTGTTTTCGAATTGATGCATCCGATATCTGGGAAGGTAAGGCGTCTGGTGATGAAGGCGCTGCAAGTGAGAATGGTCGTGTCTGGGGCACCAGCATTCATGGTCTATTCGATCAGGTTGGGTTTCGCAGGGGCTGGTTGAACCGCGCACGCACCAGGAACGGACTCACGCCTATCGCGCTTCTTGAATCTGAACTCGTCGCGAGACAACTCCGCGGTGAGCTGGACCGGTGGGCTGACCATCTAGAACAGTCTGTGAATATGGAAGCGATCTATTCTGTATTTGAAGGCCGATGAAAAGTGAGGATAAGCACGCGTATCCGCCAATAAGTTCCAGCATGGACGATGGCCTGCGCAGGCCATCGAACTGCCTTCCGAGTTCCCCGGGTGCTTCAACTATTGAGACTTTCTTCTCAATTGCTTTGATACGATTCACGATCGTGGGTCCAGTTCCGTCATAATTCGTGTTCAACTTCCTCAAGTAATCCTTCTCAAGTCTCTGCTTCACGTCATCCAGACGATTCAGAATGGTGAGAGTTCTCCTCGGCTTAGTGGCAACTCGCCTTTCGAGTTTTCTCTCGGTGTTTGGTATCTACTTGCCAAGAGAACAGGATCACAGCTTCCTCTATGATCTCCAGAGCGGAACAGTCCGGAACAACCCTCTCAAGGGTGACCGTACGGAGCAATGGGGTGCAAGGGGGCTGAGACTTGTGCGAACGGACGGTGAGGCCACTTTCGTATTTCTTGAAAGAAGAATGCCAAATAAAAATTGTCTGCTACACTTTTCTCGGTAGGTGAAGGGAATGAGAAGGAATAAACAGAACATTGGGCGCTGGAGAATTCAATTCGTGATCGAAGGTAGGGTGATGCCAAAGTCTATGCTTATGATGGGTGATGGTCATTTTTTGCCAGGACGACATCATTTTGTCACAAGGTGAACAGATCTGTGCTGGACTGATAAGAACGGTGAACGTGAGTGCAATTCATAAACAATTGAAAAAGCAAGACGATGTAATGGTATTCGACAGGTTGAAAACAAAACTGATTACTTAAGCACAACCTTTGCAAGATTGCCGCGTGGCGAAGGGTTAATTAACGATTCTTCCCAAGGATAAGTTCTTGAGAACAATGGCTGCAATGCATGTTGGGGACAGGATGGAGAGGGGCAGGATGGAGTCTTATACAAAGGCATCAATGAGGAGGAAGGGCATGAAACAGACACGTCTCAGTTGGCGAATGGTGAGCGGAATGGCTGTGACAGCCCTAGCGCTCTCTGCAAGTCCGGTCATGGCTGGGAATGAGGCGGAAGTGGCTGAGCACTTGATCGAGTTGGTCAAGATCGGCCGTGGCGTTTTGTCGGAGCAGATGAAAAATATCAATGATCCCTCGAAGGCTGACAAGGGGTTTACCGGCGATTATATGGCCAGCCAGGTCGTGGAGCGGTTTAAGAAAGAAACAAAACTCGATCTGCGGATTCCCAACGTCGTCCCGCAGGCGAATCTCTATCTCGCTTTAGTTCAAGCAGAGAAAGAAGTGGTGGACGAAGCTCAGCCGGTCATTAACAAGCCAGGTATTTCCTTCAAAGGATTCATCCCAGCCGTGTTCACCCGGAGGACCGGGGAGCAGTTCTATAAGAAATCAGGTGTCCGCCTGAAGCTCACGGGGATCGACTATCGGAATCCCAATAATAAGCCGGATGACTTTGAGGCGGAGGTGTTGCGGATGTTCAACGATCCGCGTCATCCCAAGGGACAGACCTATGTGAGGAATACGATGGTGGATGGACGACCTGTTCTTCGTATGATGGACCCGGAATATGCCGGACCGAGCTGCCTGGGTTGTCATGGTGCGCCGAAAGGCGAGCGCGATGTGACCGGCATGAAAAAAGAGGGATGGAAAGATGGGGAGTTAGCAGGGGCGATCAGTATCGTGCTGCCGCTGAAATAGCGCAACATGACTGGGTCTAGTAGGGATCAATTATAGGGCACATTCACGTTACATCACTAAAAGGAGCATGCAAGATGAGCAAGATTGTCGTGGTCGATGATTCGTACGCCGAACTGCAATTGATCGAAGGGTGCCTCAAGGCGGCCAATCACACCGTGGTGTCCTTTCCCAATACTGAAAAGCTCGAAGATAAGGTGGCAAGCGAGAAACCCGATCTCATCGTACTCGACGTCGTGATGCCAGGCCGCAATGGATTCCAGGCTTGTCGTGACCTGAAGAACGATGAACGTTGCAAGAATATCCCCATTATTCTCTGCACCTCGAAAGGCAATGAGAGCGACAAGTTCTGGGGGCAACAGCAAGGGGCGAACGGCCACATTGTGAAGCCGTTCAAGAGCGAAGATTTGCTGGCGGCTATCAAGCGAGTAATGGGCTAGGTCAATGGCATCGATGCAGCATGTCATGAACGTCTCGAGCGCAGGATCCAGCCAGGTTCATTCGTCCGGATCGACGACCATTCGTGCCGCCATTATCTCAATGGGGGGTGAACTCTTCACGATCGACCTGCAAAACGTGCGCGAAGTCTTTGTCGTGGAATCCATCACTCCAGTTCCCGGGATGCCGTCCGGCTTGGTGGGGGTCACGAACCTGCGCGGGACCGTGATTCCATTGCTCGATCTGCGACCGATGTTTGCGCTTAACGCAGACGCGGTGTTGCGGTATGCCGTGGTGGTGAAGCACGGGAATTGGCAGGTTGGCGTCTTGGTGGATACGGTGCCGGAAATTCGTACCCTTTCCAAGGACCAATTCTTACCGGCTCCGACCGGCACGGGGGAAGGGGCGTTTCCCTTTGTGTCGACGGTGGTCAAACTTGAGGACCGGTTACGAGGGGTTCTGGAAACATCAGCCGTGCTCTCGCATTTCGAGGGCACAGGATAGGAGACATCGTTATTCACTTCAGTTCACGACATGATTGCATCGATCGCTAGCTAGAAGGAGGGGATTCCCATGGTGAGGCTCAATGTATTGCAACGGTTTGAAGACTTAAAAACACAGTCGAAGCTCTTAACGGCGTTCGGCATCGTCGGCGTCATCATCATGATCATGAGTTCGCTCGGTGTCTGGACCAATAAGCACATCAGTCAACAAACCGACGCGATATACGTCGACTACACCGTGCCGCTGATCGACTTCAATACGATGTTGTTCAACATCAACAAGTACCATGAGACGTTGCAGGATCTCTCCAGAGCCCCTCGAGCCGCAGACTTTAAGGTTGACGTGGAAAAGATCGGGCCGTACAAAAAAGAGGTCGATCAGCTGATCGCCAAATACGAGGCGAAAAACTTGCGCGTCTCCAGTTCCGGGCGCGAGGAAGCCAAGGACCTTATCGCGTTAAAAAGCGCGCTCGCCACATTTTTTCAACAGGCAGACGCTGGGATCGCAGCCATCGCGGAAAGTTTTGAGTCCAAGACGCTATCCCCTGGACAGGCGCTACAGATGCGGGAATTAGGTCAGCTCGCGCTTACGGTGAGCATTGCACCAGCTTTTGATGCTGTGAGCAGCCGCCATGCTGAACAGATCAAAACGATGCAAGAAGTCGCCAAGGACCTTAGCAACGATGCCGCCAAGTTGGCCTGGAACGGAACTCTTGCGTTGGTGATCGGCGGGATAATCGCGGTGCTGTTGGGAGTATCGATCGGTTACTGGGTGGCACACAAACTGGCGCTGGGTATTGGACAAGTCGCAAATGTCGCGCAGTTGGCGGCTGGCGGCAACTACCAAGCCCGCGCAAAGATCACGTCGAAGGATGAACTCGGACAGATGGCCGCATCGTTCAATGCCATGTTGGATCGCATCACGGCCCTCGTGACGTCGGAGTCCGAGCGCGATGATATGCAGAAGCGGTTGATGGGATTCCTGGTCTTGGTGTCGGACGTCGGTAAGGGAGACCTGACGAAGCGCGGTGAGGTGACGGCCGACATGTTCGGCAACCTTGCAGACGGGTTCAACCTCATGATTGTCCGGTTCGGACAGTTGCTTAAACAGGTCCGAGAGGCAGCCGAACGCGTGAACAAGTCAGCTGGGACCCTCCGAGACAGCGCCGGACAGATGGCCGGTACCGCAAAACACCAGGCGGATGAATCCACGAAGACGTTGAGCGCGGTCGAACAGTTGGCCTCTTCCATGCGGCAGGTCTCGGAAACCGCCGGTGCGTCGTCCGAGTCCGCCAAACAAGTGTTGCAGGCGACAGAGCGAGGACGCGTGGCCGTGCAAGAAACCGTGCAGGACATGCAGAGTATTCGTTCAGCCGTGCAACGTATGTCGAAGCAGGTCAAGGCGCTGGGTGATCGGTCCTTGGAAATTTCACAGATCGTGTCGACGATTCGCGATATCGCCAATCAGACCAACCTGCTCGCGCTTGAACGCCGCCATCGAGGCGGCCGGCGCCGGCGAAGCCGGTGCTCGATTTGCCGTCGTTGCCGACCAGGTCAGAAAACTGGCCGAAAGCTCGACGCAAGCCACAAGGGAAATCGCCGACCTCGTGAAAGTGATTCAGACGGAAACGCAGGACGCGGTCGTCGCCATGGAGCAGGAAACTCAGGCGGTGGAAGCCGGATCGGCCTCCGCGCTGCGTACCGGTGAAGTGTTCAACGAAATTTCAGGGATCGCCCAGCGCTCGTCGGAGCTGGCACAGACCATCGCCAGTGCGGCGGTGAACCAGACCGCCTCGACGGATCAGGTGGGCCGCTCGATTAAGGACTTCGCCGGCGGTGCCGTGGCGACGCAAAAAGCGACGGACTCAGCGCGTGTAACCGTCGAAGACATGGCAAAACTCGCCGAAGGGCTGACGTCTTCCGTCGCCCAGTTCAAATTGGCCTAGGTCGGCTTCCCGGAGCATCCAGAGGATGCTCCGGGTAAGAAAGGACAGGGATGAGTTCCGAACTTGACCGACAGGGCCTCGTTGATATTTTTGTTGCCGAAGCATCGGAAGCGATGGATGTACTCACGAAGGCCTTCCATCCGTCCGATGGGACGACCCCAACTCCGGCGCAACTGCAAGAGCAGTATGTGTGGGCGCATAAGATTCGAGGAGCCTCGGCGCTGTACGGATATCAGGGGTTGGCCCTGATGGGGGCGTTGCTTGAATCGACCCTGGAAGAGGCACCATCAATAGAGGCATCCCTTTGGCCGAAGGCGTTGGAAGCCTTACGTGGGATGGTGACTTCGTTCGCGTCTCAATTGAAAATCGTCGCCCACGGGGGCGCCGAAGACCTATCGATCAGTGCGCGATGGAAAAGCGAAACGGCTGGATTGTTCCCGTCTTTGCCTGCCGAGGTCCCATCTCAACCGACACTGCTCCAGCCGGAGTATCTCGTTCCGACTCTCGATGCCGAAGTACTGTCCTATTTCGCTCCAGAAGTCGATGAGTATCTGCAAACCATGGAATCGCTTCTTCATCGTCTTGCCCAGGATTCCGAGGATGGGGAAACCATCCATACGCTCTGCCGCACGGCCCATACGCTGAAAGGGTCCGCTCATACGATCGGATTCAAGGTGATCGGCGATGTGGCTCATCCGGTTGAAGACTGCATGATCGCGGTCCGTGAGGGACGGATCTCCCTCTCGTCGGATTTACTCGGGGTTATCGGTCGCGCCGTCAATGTCATTCGGCTGCTGATGCGTCGAGATGACGGCAAGATCGCCCAGCTGCAGCATGATGTGCCAGAAGTGACTCAGATACTTGCGCAGATCCACAACGGGGAACATATGACGCTGTCCGCTCAAGCGGCAGCTCCAATCGTCCCGGTGGTTCAGGTTGCGACGGCCGTCATGGATCGTGCCGAGGAATCTGCCGGTCCTGAGGTGGCATCATCTTCTGCAGTCGAGTACGTTTACGGATGAGTACCTCTTGCCGGTTCTCGACGCCGAAGTGCTTTCCTATTTTGCCCCTGAAGCGCAAGAATACCTGGAGTCACTTGAGGCTCAACTGCTCCGTCTCGAGAAGGAACAGCACAATCCGGAAGTGATCAATCAACTCTTCCGGACGGCTCATACGCTCAAGGGGTCTGCCTATACCGTTGGATTCCAGTCAATCGGCGATCTGACGCACTATGTCGAGGATTTCATGGGGGCGGTGCGCGAAGGCCGCGTCAAGATTCTCCCTGGGCATACGGACGTCCTGTTGCGATCAGTCGATGTGGTGCGGCTGTTGCTGCGGCGGGACCCCACATCCCTCGATATGCTACGCCAGCGGTTCGCTGTCGCGATGCAAGGACTCAAACAGTTGGATCAGCCGGCAGCAGCTCAGGTGGTCGAGTCGGGTCCAGCCGTCCATCGCGTCGAAGCGCCGATGGACCAAGAACCGCGCGATCAACAAGAGACTGAACCTACCAAGGCCACGGAAGGGAAAACCGGCAGAAGATCGCGAAGTGATCCGCGTCAGCCGCGACCGGTTGGAACGATTGTTGAATCTGGTCGGTGAGTTGGTCATCGGTCGGGGACGGCTCGAGCAGCGCCTGCACATGCTGGAGCAACTCTCGCAACAAGTGTTGGCCTATAAGGGGCGACTGGTCGAATCGGTCCATTCGTTTGAGGAGAAGCATACCTTTACACTTCCAACCGTTTCCTCTGATCACAGCGACCGCGCCGGCTCAAGGATTGACCGGTCTCAGTGACTTTGGCAGTCTTGAGTTCGACAAGTACGACGATTTCAATATTCTGGCTCGCCGCATTAGCGAAGTCACGGCGGATATTTCAGAGTCGATGACGCAGTTGAGCGGGTCGATTCGCCGTTCGCATGAAGACATGAGTCACTTGGCAGAACTGACGCTTGGCATGCGGGATGAAATTGCTCGCGCCCGCATGGTGCCGGTCGGCACCCCGTTTACCCGATTCCGTCGCGCCACGCGCGAGATGGCACGTGCGACGGGGAAAGAAGTGACGTTGGTCACGTCCGGTGAACATACCGAAGTCGATACGGGCGTCGTGGAACGACTGGTTGATCCGTTGGTTCACCTCGTTCGCAACGCGGTCTATCACGGGATCGAGCCTGCGGCTGTTCGCGTATCGAAGGGTAAGCCGGCGGCCGGGACGATTTATCTTCACGCGGCGCATCGCGGGAACGCGGTGTTGATTGAAGTGGAAGACGATGGGGCAGGGCTTGACGTCGAGAAGATCCGGGCCAAGGCGATAGAACGAGGACTGATTCGCCCGGAAGTGGCCCGTTCGTTGCCCGAATCCGAAGTCGTGAAGTTCATTTTCATGCCGGGATTCTCGACGGCCGATCAGATCGGCGATCAAGCTGGTCGAGGAGTCGGCATGGATGTGGTTAAGCGTGTCATTGAAAGCATGAACGGCCACATCGACGTCGAATCCATTCGAGGCGTGGGGACGAAGTTTACGTTGAGTCTCCCGCTCACATTGTTGATTGCAACGGCTCTCATGGTACGGGCAGGGAGTGAACGCTACGGGATTCCTCTGCCTGCGGTGCGCGAAGTCACCATGTTGACGTCCGGCTCGCATCAACAGATGGGTGAACGCTCGATCTTGCATATCGGGGACGAAGCGATCGAGGTGCAGCCGCTCCAGCAGCTCCTCGATCGAGTCAGTGTGCCGGTTGAAATCGGGAAGCCGGTTGTCATTGTGCGAACGGCGGCTGGGATGATCGGCTTGTTGGTCGATGAATTGCTCGGTCGTCAGGAAATCGTCATTAAGCCGTTGGGGTCGTTTAAGTCGTTGGATCGTTCCAGCTTCGGCGGCGCGACCATCGATCCGGAAGGTCGCGTGGTCCTTGTGTTGGATCCTGCGCGATTGCTGGCGCGAGAGGCGCAAGCCTCTGCGGTACCGGAGTTGTCATCAGACGCGGCGGTCGGCGGACTCGATGGTTCCATACGCCGAGGCGCCAGAGCCGAAAGCGTCGGAGCAGTGGCTCCTATTGATCGATGACTCCTTGAGCATCCGAAAGTTCGTGGGCCGGATGTTGGAGTCGGCCGGGTATAAAGTCGATACGGCGGTGGATGGAGAAGAAGGCCTGCGCAAGGCGTCTGCACAAAACTATCGGCTGATCCTTACCGATCTTGAAATGCCGAAGCTCAATGGCTATGAAGTGATCCAAGGTTTGCGCAGCCGAGCGCAAACGCAGCAGACACCGATCATTGTCATGACGACGCGAGCCGGTGACAAGCACCGACAAATGGCGCTCAATATTGGAGCGAGCTCCTATATTGCCAAGCCTGTAGAAGAGCGGGCCTTGATCCAGGAAATTGAGCGCTGGATCGGCAAGGAAGCCGCCGCGCGTCAATAGGATCCATATCGTCCGGTCCTTGGAATGGTGCCTGGTATCGGACAGCCGCACAAACTCTATCAACTATGAGTTTACGAGGTCATCACAATTCGACGAGCATGCTCGTCGAGAAGGCCAGTTTCTTGATCGTCCGTCTGGGGGTCAGTTATTTGGCTCTGCCAGCAGACGGGGTCCGTGGCGTACTCACGAAAGAAGAGACCGGGAACGAACTATCCGTGGTTGCGGTTGGGACCATCTATCATTTGGTAGATCTTGCCCAGCGGCTCTCGATCGTCGTCGACTTGTCCGGTCACGAGATAAGGACGGTGTTATACTCGAACGGCTACTCCCAAGGTGCGATTCGAGTGGAGCAGGTAGTGGGCTTGATGGACGTGGAACGGAAGGACTGTCTTCCGTTGCCGCCACAATTTCAACGCGATGAACGAAACTGGTTTGGAGGCATGATGCTGTATCAGGACCAGTTGGTGTTGATCGTGAATCCTTCGTGGGCGTTGGGAGAGTTGGCCGACGTAGTGTCTGCGCCCGTGGGACAGGAGAAACAGATGGTTGCGGCCACCCATGCAGCGACCGGTGGCTCATGCTGAGATCGGCCCATGGACAGCAGCAAGCGCACGCCACGAAGCGGTCCTGGAATGTGGTGGTGTTTTCTGTTGGCGGACTGAAGCTGGCCGCCCGGACTGAAGATGTGGGCAGTGTGTCGCCCTGGACTGAGAGTATTCCAGTGCCGAGTCAAGACTCCCTTCGTGCAAGCCATGCTGAAGCGTGGATAATCGTGTCATGCCCGTCTATGATTTGGCGACGCAGACTGAGTAGCCAACTGCAGGGAGACCTGTTGCTGTGCCTGGAGGCTCGCCACGTCGACGGCCCGATGGCCATTTGCATCGATGCCGATGTGCCGTCTCTTGAAACAGTGGATGTGACGGCGATTCGACCGTACGGCAGAGAGGATATTGAAACGCTGGGCATGGTCACGATAGGCGGAGAAGATGTGGCCATCGTGGCCTTGCAACGTCTTGGTCGATCGAGACAGGATGCCGTCAGAAGTTAAGGGTGCTGGGGAAAGGAATCTGCTATGCCGAAAGTGTTAGTAGCCGATGACAGTATTGCCGTCCGGAAAGTTGCCGAACGGTTGCTGACTGAGGCTGGATTGGAGTCTCTCTTGCTGCGAATGGCGAGGAGGCCTTGGCCTATTTGGCCAGAGAGAAGCCTGACTTGGTCGTGTCCGACGTGATTATGCCGGATAAAAGCGGGTACGAGGTCTGTGCCTTTGTGCGCGCGCACAGTGCGTTGGCGAACACGCCAGTGCTCTTGATCTCCGGCATTGTGAACGATGAGGTGACGAAGCAGGCTGAATCCTGTCACGCCGACGGAGTTTTGAAAAAGCCGTTCCAGGGGACGTCTCTTAAGGATCGCGTGCTTGAGCTATTGGCTAAGCGGCAAGGCGCTGCCGCGCCTGCCGCAAAGACTGTCGAGAAGGTGACTGAATCCACCGAGCCGATTCAACATGCGCGAGTGAGCGACGAACAATTGGAAAATTACCGACAGGCCGTAGCGCGATTGAAGCCGCTAGAAGAAGAACTTCAGGTTGAGCGAAATCGAGCGACACACAGCGCTGAACGGGTGGCGCAACTCGAAGGACAGTTGGGTGGCCTCAAGGAACTCGAGTCGATGCTGGGAAGGGAGCGAGAGCAGACTGCCCAGCTGAAAAAAAGACTCGCCGAGGCTGACAGTGCTGCAGCACGGGCGCATGAACTTGAGATGGCTCTTCAGAAAGAACGGGAAGGCAACGCGCAACAGACGACGCGTCTAGCCGAGCTCCAGAAGAATGCAAGTCGCAGTCCAAGAGATGGAGGCGACTTTGCATGCCGAGCGCCAGGCAGCCACGCAACTGGTTCAACAGTTGACCGCGATGGAAAAGTCGGTGACTCGGTCTCAGGAGTTGGCACAGCAACTTGCGCAGGAGCAAGAGCGTACGAGCGACTTAACTCGGCGTGTGGCTGAGCATGAACAAGTCGCTGCACGAGTGACCACGTTGGAGCAAGCCCTCGCTTCTGAAAAGGCAAAAAACGAGGATCTCGCCGAGCGTCTCTCCGAGGCTCAGCGGGCTTCACAAAAATCCCTGGAATTTGAAACACTGCTTCAGACGGAACGAGAACGAAATAGTCTTCTGGCACGACGCGTATCTGAAACCGAACAAGCGGCTGAGCAAGGCACCAAGCGGTTCGAAGAGCTGGCGACAAAGCTCGGTGAGATCGCGGGATTGGCCTCTCAGCTGGGGAGCGGAAAGCGACGGCCCTGATCGTGTACGGTCCCTTCTCGTGGACCCTCACTGTCGTCAAGGACTAATGTCATGGCTGCCGACACCACAGATGATTTTCAGAAAGAGTTGGTCGATCTCTTTGTTCAGGAAGCACACGAATGGCTCCAGAACATCCACGTCGCCCTTGATGAGCTGCAACAGGGCCCGGCGCCAGAGCGGCATGCCAAGCTGATTGGGACGATTTTTGCCGGGGTGACCAATCTTGGCGGGTCTGCTGCCACAATCAATCTTCCGGATATCGAGCGTGCCAGCTTCGAAGCGATTCCTTTTATCGAAGCCCTCCAGGACCCACAGAAGACGCTCTCAGTTCAAGACTTTCTCTCGCTCTGTAAACAGCTGGGACAGATTCATACGGCATTGACCCGCGCGACAGGAATCTCCTTTGAAGACGATGGGACTGGCAGGACGGCTGAGGTGGTTTACGCGAGTCTCTCTCCCAGGGAGTTCCTACATGCGCTTCAAGGGTTGCGGGAGAAACAGTTTGCCGGCACAGCGTCGGGGCATAACCTTATCTGCGGCATGATCGAGCAGATGGAAGGACAGATTCAGGCCGGTGTCGAGCGTATCGATGCCACGGTCATTCAAGGATATCTTGCGCGGGTATCCGAGGCGGAAGAGTCGTTTTTGAAGGCGATTGATGAGGGGATGCCCGAGATTGTTAAGAACATGGGTGCCCTCAATATGGACGAGAATGAGACGTCCTCAAGCATTCAGGCCCTTGAGGCTTCTCTGGAGGGTGTCGCACGCCTGCGCATGGAAGCGCAGCAGGTGAATGCGGGACCAGCCATGATGTTTTTCACAGGTCTGCACAGTCTGCTGACGGTGGTGGCGCAGCGTCGAGTGGTTCTGGCTGCCATGCGGGTTGAATCGGTGAAGGCGCGGTTGCACGTGATTGGCAGTGCCATTCGCCAGTGGGTGGAACATGGGCGGGCTCAGCGTGTCGCGATTGATCAGTTGCTCCCTGCCAGCCATTCGTAATCGATGTGTCCGAACCCCGCACACAGGTTCTCCCGAGACGCTTGGTGGAATCGTACACTCCGGGTAATGTTGATTGCACGATGAGTTCAGAAATCGACTATACGACATACTGGGGACTGCGGGCCCTTCCGTTCGACAATGTGCCGGACCCGCGATTCTATGTTCCGTCCTCTCAACATGACGCGGCGTATAGGTGGTTGAGTTATGGGATTCAGACCCGCAAAGGCATGCTCCTTCTCACGGGTGACATCGGGTGCGGGAAAACGTTGCTGAGTCGTCGGCTTATCCTCGGGCTGTTGCCCGCGCAATATGATGTCGCGCTCGTTGCCAATCCCGCGTTGACTCCCTCCGAATTGCTGGATGAGGTGTTGTCTCAGTTCGGACTCGACCGCGTACGATCAAAAGCCGGGCGATTGCGGATGCTCAATGAGCGGTTGCAGCTGAACGCGCAACGCGGAATCAGTTCGGTGTTGGTCGTGGACGAGGCGCAAGCGATCGAACGTGTGAAAGCCTTCGAAGAACTCCGATTGCTGACAAATTTCCAGCTCAACGACCGATTTCTATTGACCGTGGTGCTGATCGGCCAGCCGGAATTGCGTCTTCGTGTCGCGGGAATCCCGCAGTTGAACCAACGGATTGCGGTACGTGCGCATCTGGGCCCCTTCACGGAAGAGGAGACGATGTCGTATATTACGGCGCGCATGAATGCTGTGACTCATCGGGCAGAGGTGTTTACGAAGGAAGCGATAGCAGTGATTTACGAACAGAGCAGGGGGATCGGGCGGCTTATCAATGCCCTCTGCGATCAATGTCTCTTGGGCGGGGCGATCGATAAAGTCTCACAGGTCGATGGTCCGCTTGTTCAGCGGGTCGGGCAATTCATATGATGGATGGTCGAATGTTCCGTGAGGACGGCCGCAGGCTCATGAACGAGTATAACGCGACAGACTGGTATCGCATCGCACAGGAGCAATTGACAGGCGTGGCGCTTGCCGTGCAGCGGCAAGACGAGCTCGACTTGGAGGCCTTGTCCGCTCTGGCGACGGGAATTGCGGAATCGCTCAAGAGAAGTGACCAATTGCTCGTTCAGTCTATGAGCGGTCCAGCGGGCCCTCCGTTGATTACGAATCTCGTGAATGTCGGGATACTGGCGACGAAGGTCGGTACTGGGCTGGGATACTACGGGAAAGAGCTGGAACGGCTCACCTTAGGCGGGCTCATGCACGACATCGGTCTCTTTGCCGTGCCGCAGTCGCTAATCACTAAGTCGGGTCGATTGACCCGTGATGAACGTACGCTCATTGAACAACATCCCGAACTCGGCTATCAGGCAATTCGAAAGGCGGGTCCGAAATACGACTGGCTGGCACAAGTGGTGCGTCAGGCGCATGAGCGGTGGAATGGGCAAGGGTATCCAAATAAACTGAAGGGGCGGCAGATCAGTGAGTTCGCTCAAATCATCGGCGTGGTGGATGTCTTCGATGCCCTCGTGAGCCCACGCGGATATCGCCGCCGGTGTTTTCCGCACGAAGCGGTGCGCGAATTGATGGTGGCGGAACGGACGGCGTTCCCTCGCGAGGTCGTCAAAGCCTTGGTCGAACAGCTGTCGGCCTATCCGCTGGGTACCTCGGTGCGATTGACCACCGGAGAAGTCGGCTCTGTCAAACGCGTGAATACCCGCTATCCGCTCCGTCCGATCGTGTGGATCGAGGGTGATACGGCCCGTGGTCAGGAGGGACGGCAGCTTGACCTGAGCCTCACCCCCCTTGTGTCGATCATCGAAACGCTGGAACCTCCTGACGTCACACGCGTATCGTTTCCAGCGGATGAGACGGTCGTCAAGATATCTGAAGTGGTCCCTTCCGCATCCGATCAGTTTACGTCGCTTCTGGAAAGCTTGGACGCTCTTGCGAGTGCGATTCAAGGCGCCGTCGAATCCAGGACTCCTGTGCCCGTAGAGGGAACTACGTCGCTGTCGAGGGAACATTTATGGACAGTTCGCCCTCCCGCGCAGGATTTTGCAGATGCCAGTTTTGAAAAGGAAGTGATCGGGTTATTCGCTCTCGAAGCACACGAATGGCTGGCTCAAATTCAAACGGCGGTGAAACAGCTCGCTGAAGGGGTCAACGGCACGGTCCGTCCGAGGCTCTACGGGATCCTCTTACACGGCATCACCAATCTTGCCAAGTCTGCGTCGACTGTTCAATTGAAGACCATCGAACAGATGGCATCCAATCTGCTTCCGATTCTCCATGATGTGGGCCGCCAGGAGCCACGAGCGATGACGGCCGGGCTCCAGTCGCTTCAGGAGGGGTTGGATCGGATCAGTCGGGCCGTGCGTCGATTGGCAGGAAACCAACAGGACGAACGTCTTGGAAATAATTGCGTTCCTGTGGGAACGGTGAGCGAATTCGTGCAGGCTCTTCCTCTCATCGAGTCTGAGCAACCTGTGGCTCCCCTGGTGCAGGCTCCACTTATCGCGACCTCCAGCGTTCCCCTCATCGATGCCCTTCGGGACCTCCAGCAAGCTCGTGCCCGATCGATGCAGCCGGCCCGTGATGTGTTGGAGTCGGTGATCCAACGAGCCGAGCGTGAAGCCGATCATCTTGATGTCGCCGGCGTCGGACGCATCTTAACTGAACTTGACCGACTCGATGAAGAGTTCCTTCAAGAAGTCCGTCGGCGGGTGCCGATCATCAGCTCCACTCTTGAGGATTTACGAGCGCAAGGCGCGACGGATTTCGTGACGTCGTCTCAACTCGATCCGATTCTCGAACAGGTTGAGGCCCTCTACGATCTGGCCGGCCATGTGCAGGCGACGATGATTACGATGTTTTTGCAAGGTCTGCGATCTTTTCTCATGGTCGCGGCCTACAGAAAATCGTCGACATTGGCGCAGCGTCTGGGAACCGTTGAGACAAGGATTCTTGCATTGATTCCCATGGCGGAGCAGTGGGTCAACATCGGGCGCGTCGAACGGTCGGCCATTAGTGATATCCTGCCAGTCTAGTCTGCCTCGTCCAGTAAGCCTGCACACTTCTGTACGATTGACGATCGAGAACATTCCAGATCATGGGAATCTGTGCTTCTGTTCCCGATGAGCTTGCATGACAAAATTGCATCTCTCTGAAATTACATGGATTGCACTGCCTACCGATTGGGCAATGTGTGAGGTGCTGTGGTGTGCCATAGTATTGGTCGCTCATCCACATGGTTACCCACAGGCCATGCACATCTTTTGTGGACAGGGATGGCGAGGATGGTACTGTCTTGACTCTCCATCGCCTTCTCCTGTGCGGAGCTTCATATGGATAGCGGCGAAAGGCCTGTCGGAGAGAGTCGTTTCGATGCCGACGTCTGTGTTCGTACCATGGACTCAGCAGATGAGTGCCCATCATCAGAAAACTTGGCATAGGGATAACCATTCCCCATGTGTTATCCACAATTTCTCATCTAGTCGTGGGGATTGGGCGTTGAGTTCAATCAGACCCGAGAAGGACAGTAAATCTCTTTTCCACGTCCATGCGAGAAGCCGCTGAAGGATGGTATGATGCCGCCGTTTTGCTGCCTTCTCTTATTTATTGAGGACGAGAAGTCCGGCGGCATGTTTATGGTGGGAGAACGCATCGATGCCGAAACTTGTGACGGTCCTGAGACCGGAGAAGATTCAGGAACAAGCTCGCTACTATGTGAGGTCCTATATCCTCTTCCCCGCCGGAGTCGTCGGACTGGTTTGCATGATTGGCGGAGTGGGGTCACTCGGTTATCAATTGTTGGCGAGCCATACCTACACCTGGTTGACGTTTCTCACCAGCTCAGCCTTGCTCGTGGCCGGTGCGTTGTGTGGATGGGCGCAGACACGGTATCATCGCTATCTCTTTGCGACCTTTCCAGAGGTGTATGCGGCGCGGATGCGGACAGCTGTGGTTCAACGGAGCAAGAAGGCCAAGGCCGAACCGGCGGCGCCGCCCATCGAGCACCCTGGACGCAGCTTCGTCCCTGTGATCTCCGTCACAGGAGCGGCCCTAATCTTTGGCGCATCGGCTGCGGCCATCATACATGGCGACCTAGATCCGCTCCCGGCTCTATTGATGCCCTGGGCAGGGTTTTACTGGGCCAAATTGTTCAGCTGGCGTGGAGTGGTAACATAGAGGCATAGTCACGACCGATCCGTTATCGGGCCCTCTTCTTGGCCGTTGTCTTGGAGACAGCAGGGGCGGAGCGCGATGCTTCAAGCTGCTTGACCCGTTCTTCCAATGTTCGTATGGCCTGCCGGAGTTCAGGAAGCCGTGGAATCACGGCTTGGGCCTTCACCCAGACTTCATGCGGCATTACGGGAGCCCCTGAGACGATCTGATTGGGTTCAAGACTGCGGTTGACACCTGCACGAGCGGCAATCATGACGTGGTCTCCGATGATGATGTGGTCTGCCAACCCTGCCTGGCCACCGATCATGACATGCTGACCCACACGAGTACTGCCGGCAATCCCGACCTGTGCCACCAGGATCGAGTGGGCTCCGATCGTCACGTTATGGGCGATTTGGACCAGATTGTCGACTTTGGTCCCCCGCTTGATGACTGTGTTTTGGTCGGGTGTTGTGGCCCGATCAACCGTGACATTCGCCCCGAGCTCGACGTCATCCTCAAGCGTGACTCCGCCGAGTTGAGGAATTTTGTAATGTCTTCCCTGGTCCTGCACATAGCCGAATCCGTCGCTCCCAACCACTGTCCCACTGTGAATGATGACCCGCGCTCCAATGGTGCAGTTCTCCCTGACAACAACATTGGGATACAGCAGTGTATCGTCACCAATGGTTGTATCGTTCCCAACAAAGACACCGGGATAGAGTGTCACTCGAGCGCCGATTGTTACCCGGTCACCCAGTGTGACTCCCGGCCAGATCGAGACATCGGGACCGACCTGAGTATGAACACCACGGACAACGGAGGCGGCAATTCCTCTGGGAGGGGAGATTGGACAAAAGAAAGCCTGTGCGATCTGTGCAAACGCCAGGGTGGGATTATCGACTACGATTTGAGGATTAGTGATCTCAGTAAGCCGTCGGTGGGCGAGGAGCGCCCCGGCAGCGGTCGGTCCGCTCGCCTTGAGTATCCGATCCCCAGTGACGAAGGTCAAATCATTCGGGCCTGCCGCTTCAAAGCTGGCCAAGCTCGTGACGGTGGCCTGTGGCGATCCCACAAGCTCTCCGCCGACTACATCGTGAATCTGCCGAAGTGAGATAGGTGTGTGTGCCCGCGTCGCCATATGGATCAGGACTTCTTTTTGACCTTCGGCTTAGACGGCTTCGCTGCGTTCTTGGCTGGGGCTGGTGAGGTCGTCTTCCTCATCCGCTTCTCAACATAACTCACGACCTGGCCGACGTTTGTCAGACCCACCAGGTCTTCGTCGGGGATCTGGAGGTCGAAGGCTTCCTCAATTCGATACAGCAGTTCGATCACAGCCATAGAATCGAGACCCAAATCGTCACGCAAATGGTCTGCGATACGGATGGTGGCCGGATCGCGTTTCAGGTACTCACCCAAAGCGGTACGAATTTTCAGTGATACGCTCGGATCGATTCGCATCTGGTTGTTCTTTCCGTCCTGTTCTATGAGGTCGCCTGTTTCAGTACCACCGCGGCATTATTGCTGCCAAATCCAAAGGCGTTCAGCAAGGCCACTTTCACGCGACGCTCCTGTGCTGATCGGGAGAGTCCTCCTAACGCACAGGCCGGATCCGGGTCATCATAGTTGGCGGTCGGATGAATTTGGCCCCTGTGGAGGGCCAGCACCGAGGCGATGCCCCCGATTGCACCGGCGGCGCCTAACGTGTGGCCGATCAGCGACTTGGTGGCATTGATGGCGATCTTGTCCGCGCGCGATTTAAACAGTTGCCGAATCGCCTTGGCTTCGACCGCGTCACCGATCGTCGTCGAGGTGGCATGGGCATTGATGTAATCCACCTGTGCCGGGGTCACGCCGGCATCCGCGAGCGCAAGCCGCATCGTATTGGCCACTTCCACGCCATCCTCACGGGGGATGACCATATGATATGCCTCGCTGGTGGCGGCGTATCCCGCAATTTCGGCATAGACTCTCGCTTTGCGTTTCTTGGCATGAGCGGCCGATTCCAAGATAAGCGTCCCAGCGCCTTCTCCCATAACAAAACCGTCGCGCAACCGATCGAAGGGCCGGGAGGCCTTTTCCGGTTGATCGTTGAACTTGGACGAGAGGGCACGCAGGGAGCAAAATCCTGCGAAGACGAGCGGAGTGATGCTGGCATCGGCTCCCACCGTGATAACGACATCGGCGCGGCCCTCACGGATACAGTGGAGAGCTTGCCCGAGCGCATGGGCGCTGGAGGAACAGGCGGTCGAGATGGTCAGGTTGGGGCCCTTGGCGCCGTAGGCCATCGCAATGATGCCGGAGGCCGAATTAAGGGTGATGACGGGAATAAAGTTCGGGTGGACACGGTGAGGTTTTTGTCGCTCGTAGAGCTGCGTGATTTCGCGCTCACCCATGACCATGCCGCCCATGCCGGCTCCGACGATGACCGCGACACGATGAGGGTTTTCTTTCGCCATTCGGAGGCCCGAGTCGGCCAGCGCCTCCTGTACCGCCACGAGAGCAAATTGGGCGTAGCGGTCGACGCGTTCACCATGAGCGGAGTCGAGAAACCTTTCCACAGCGAAGTCACGCACCTGACCTGCGATCTTGGAACGGTAGCCGTCCATGGGAAAGGGGTCGAACGACGTAATGGCAGAGATGCCGGAATGACCGGAGAGGGCGGCTTTCCAAAAATCACTGACACCGATGCCAATCGGAGAGACGACCCCTAACCCTGTGACGACAACGCGCGAGCGCATCTTGCTGAAATCCTTTCGGTGAACTCTCAGGACTCTACTTACCGGAAGCGCCTGGATCAGTCAACCAGCTGATCGAGGAGGGTTGGCAGGCTGCGGAAAATTCCATGATGGACACGCCTGAATCTCACTGGTGCGCACTTTTGGGACAGCAGGAGGATACGATGCAGGATGGTCAAAAAAATCGTCCAGCAAGGCCGCAGTGAGCGAAGAGGCGAGGCCTACGCTTCGGTACGTTGAGCCTCTGAGCGATGCGAGAACGCCGCTTGCAGCCTTTTTCAGCATCCTGTTAGTAGCGCACTTTGAACATCAAATAGAGGCCAAAACTCATAAAGAGAAGGTTTGCCATCCAGGCGGCAATAAGAGGCGTCAAGGCTCCGCCACGGCCAAGGGCGATTGCGATCGAGTGTGTGGTCCAGTAGCAGAAGCCAACGGCAAGTGCCTGCCCAATGCCTATCGCCATACTGCCGCCTCTGGTGCCGCTCCGGCGCAGACTCAGCGCAATGCCGACCAGGACCATGATCACGGTGACGAACGGGAATGCGATTCGATTGTAATAGTCTGTCTTAAAACGTGCGGCCTGGGAACCCTGTTGGTGCCGACGTCTGGTATAGGCGCGAATATCATGGAACGTCATCAACTCGGAATCGCCGGCGATCCAGGTGGTGAAGTCATCGGGAATGAGGGTCAACACGATGCCTTCGCGGTCGAATGTGGTAACCGAGACAGTTCCATCGGCGGAAAATCGTCGGTGTCGTCCCTGGTATAGCACCCACGTCCGATCGACATAGTGGGCTTCCTCTGCTTCAGTGATGTCGACGAGCTGGAAGTTGCGATTGAGCTGAAAGAGACGCACACCGCCCAAAAGTTTTCCATCGACAGAAACGCTCGTGACCTGCATGAGGTTGTCGGCCCCGGCTCTCGTCCAGGGTTGCTGGAGTTTCAAGGCCGTGGCGGGAGGTTTTTTCTCGATGCGCGTGGTCCTGATCTCTTCGGACGTGCTCGCGGCAAGCGGGATGACGGTGGAACTGAACAACAAGAGCACGAGGGCAATCCCTGTCGCAAAGACGATGAAGGGAGAGGTAATCCAGGGTAAACTGATGCCGCAACTGCGCATAGCCGTGATTTCATGACCGCGGGAGAGTAATCCGAAGGTCAATAAGGTGGCCATCAGGATGGCCAATGGCGCGATTTGGAAGGAAATCGCTGGAATCTTGAGCGCAAAGTAGACCAAAACATCGAGCCAGTCGGCGTCATAGCGCAAGAAGCGGCGCACTTTTTCGAAGAAGTCGATGACGAGGTAAATCGTCATCAGTCCGCTGAAGCACATCGTGAAGATTTTGGCATATTCGCGAAGGAGATATCGGAAGAGGATAGGCATGCGGTTACTGACGGCTCATGATGTAAAACCAAAGGGCCGTGATGAGAGAGAAGATGACGTTCGGTGCCCAGGCCCCCGCAAAGGGCGGCAGGATCACCATCGTGACCAGGAATTCGCAGGCCACGTTCAGTGTATAGTAGATAATCACGACCAACACGCCGACCGCAAATCCGCCCATTCGTCCAGACCGTTTCGACACGATGCCAACCGGCACGCCTAGAAGGCAAAATACGAGCGAGGCGGTGGGAAAGGCCAGGTCTTTGTAGTACTCCGTTAGTCGTCTGAGGGCGGCTGGATCGCGCCATTGGGATTGAGTGAGCTGGGCGACTATGACGTCGTACGACGGACGATCTTCATTGGTTGCGTAGCCGCTTTGGTTCAGCGAGAGCTTCAGATCGTAACTGGCGAATGACGTCTGCTCGTATTGATCGGCCTGATTCGGTTGGCTGTGAATCACTCCGTGCTGCAGGCGTAACGCCACCTGATTGGTGGAGGCATCCATCAGGACCTCATACTGCTGTGCCACGATGATGCGCGGATCCTCCGCGTTTCGTTCATCTGAGACAAAGATACCGGTCGTGGCCTGTTCGGGGTTTCCATCCGGGACATAGATCACCATCTTGGGGATGGGTTCGTTGAATGTTCCTCGTTCCAACGCCAGAACCAGCTGATCACGAAGGAGATTCAGAGCTACCTTCTTGAGATTCAAGGAACTCCAGGGTTGCCCCCACTGGGCCAACCATAAGGTCAGCCCGAACACGAGTAGAGCAAAAAGCAGCACGGGGCGAGCCAATCGCATGAGGCCCAGCCCCGCAGCCTGCATCGCCACCAATTCCTTGTCGAAGGACAGTCGTCCGAACGCGGTAATTGAGGCGATGATCCCGGCGATCGGGAGGGTTAACACAAGGAACGACGGCATCAGATGGGCGAAGACCTCCAGGACCGCTACGATCCCGACGCCTTTGGAGACGAGCAGTTCCACTAAACGCAAGAGTTCTCGCGTGAGCATCACAAAACACAGCGCCCCGAGGCTGACACTAAAAGGGGAAAGGAGTTCGGTGAAGATGTAGCGGTCTAGCAGCGTTCGTAGAAACATTCGAAGAATCCTGCTCCTCGCACGGTGGAACACTATAGGCGAGCGGGCGAAGCTTGTCTACCTTACGGCCAGTGCGCGTGCGGCCAAAGAATGGCTTGACAAGATTTGAAATGTCGTGGTACATGCTGCGCGGTTTGTAACAAAGATGGGTTTCGTGATCGACTTTGTCTTTCCAAATGAGCCCGTCATTCCAGCCCTATTCTTCTTCCTGTCTTTTTCTCTTCATCATGTGTGTCGGCAACTGGGTTCCGGGGCCGGCCATGTAACTAGGCATGGCCGTTGAGGAAAGGAGGGTTTTTGTGAAGACAAAAGGTACGGTCAAGTGGTTCAACGATCGCAAGGGTTTTGGGTTCATTCGCCTTGAGAGCGGGGATGATGTCTTCGTACATTATTCCGCGCTGCAAGGAGAAGGATTCAAGACCTTGAAAGAGGGAGAAAACGTCGAGTTCGATGTCGTGCAAGGCGCAAAAGGGCCTCAGGCTTCGAACGTGCTGAAGGCGGCTGTCGCCGAGTCCTGACGTTTCAGTCTGCGGAATTGTGTCACAAGAGGGCCTGCCTTCAGTTCGAGGCAGGCCTTCGTATTTCTGCTCAGTTTATCTGCATCCAAATACCCCATTTCGTTGACAATACCTAGTGACACTGTTAGCGTTTGATCGTTGGGGAGGTCTGACTTGGCAATCGACCGCAGTAGTGTATTGCATAGTGCACAGCTCTTTGCGTCACGAGGTCAGTTCGACGCGGCCATCAACGAATGGAAGAGGCTTTCGGCCGAGTCGCCGGGCGATGGAAGTATCTTCAATTCAATCGGGGAGTTACACCTCAAACGCAGCGCCACCAATGATGCTATGGCGGCCTTTCTGCAGGCAGCCAATGCCTTCCGTGCCGAAGGGGCCACCCTCAAGGCGATCGCTACGTTCAAGAAGATCCTGAAGCTTGATCCCTCCCGGTACGATGTGTATCGGCACCTGGGAGATCTGAATGCTGAACGGGGTCTTCTGAGTAGCGCAGTGCAAGATTATCTCACCCTCGGGAAACACTATCTCAAGGCGGGGAAAAGCAAGGACGCTCTTGACATCTATAAGAAGATTGTCAGCCAGGATCCTTCGAATCTGGATGCCCAGCAGCGTGTGGCCGAATTGTGCCTGCAAGAAAACATGCAGGACGAAGCGACGAAGGTCTATTTGCAGTTGGGACGGGAGCGATCAGCACAGCAGCGCTATGCTGAGGCAAAGGATGCATATCAAGCCGTATTGCGGATCGATCCTGCCAATAGTGAGGCCGCCCAGTTCATTGAGCATTTTGAGAAGACCGGTGGGGCTTCCGGGAACCCCGCGAAGACAGGATCGGTTCATGTAGGAGGCCCGTCCAAGAGTTCCGAGCCACTCGATCTTTTGGCGGAAGCCACTCGCCGTATCGAAGAAAAGCAATTTGCCGGCGCTGAGGCCATTCTCAATCAATTGCTGACCAAAGAGCCAGGAAACCCTGCAGTATGCCAATTGCTCGCGAAGCTGCATCTCCAACGCGGAGATCTCCAGGTGGCGCTCGGCGAATACCGGTATCTCGCCGGCGCTGCATTACGGGCACAAGATTATGCGCAGGCTGAAAGGCTGATTAATGACTTTCTGGCCGTCGAACCACAGTCCGTCGCGCTGCTCGAACTTTATGGAGAACTCTACGCAGAAAAGGGGGATGTTACCAATGCCGTGCTCCAGTATGGGAAGGCGATTGAGCTGTTGCTGGAACGGCCTGAGCCAGGGATGCCGACACTCCATGAAGAACTGTTCGAGAAGGTCACCGCGCTGGCGCCGGATAGCCCGACCGTTCAGAGGCTGACTGCTCTCATGAATGGGACCGCGGTGGATGAACCGCCTGTTCCGGCACGACCAGAGACCTCTGTGGCTACGTCAGCTGTGGTCCCACCGGGCCCAATCCAGGAGGCGGAGACATTTTCGATTGCCAACGCCGCACCGGGCGACGCCCGGAGTTTGATCTCCGAGACGACCTCGCGACAGGATGGGCACCTCTCATCCATTGCGCCTGAGCCTGTGCCAACCCAATCGGAGCTGCCACAGTCTGCAGAACCGGAGCCGGTTGCACAGGGTAGTGGGTTCTCATTATTGAATGCCGAACCGGATGAGCAGCAAGGGGGGTTGCCGCAAGCGACAGGATCGGCTGTTCCCCTCTCGCCTGTTCTCTCGACGAGCGAGCAGTTCCGAGCCTATATAGAAGCTGGTCAGCATTCCGAGGCCGGTGAATGGCTCAGTCATCTGGTAACGGCCCAGCCGGATGATGCAGAGGCTCGAGAACTATTCGGATATCTGCTTGAAGCCAAGGGTGATACGGCGGGCGCAGCCGTGCAATATTCCAGGGCCCTCGAATTGCTCCTGGCAGATGTGGATGCCATTGAGGATGAGATCCAACCAGCGAGTCTCTATGCGAAAGTGAAAGAGTTGGCTCCAGCGAGCCCATTAGTTGCCAAATGGGCTTCGCGATTTTCGTCTAAGCCGCAAGCGTCGGTCCCCGCAGTCGAGACGTCGGCTTCTGTTGAACCCCTGCACGAGATCGATGCGGAGACGCACTACACCCTGGGGGTTGCCTACAAAAACATGGGGTTGTTGGACGAAGCGAAAGAAGAATTCGATCTCTCGATGAAGGGGCCTGATTACTTCCTGGACTCCTGTCTCATGATCGCGGTCTGCTTGAAGGAACAGGGAGCAGGTCAGTCAGCGAGTGCGCAACTCGAACTCCTACTGAAGGATCCGAAGTGTCAGGGGGCCAAGGCGCAAGCGATTCGCTATGAACTCGGCTTACTCTACGAAGCCCAAGAACAGTGGGGGCAGGCGGCCGCTATCTATGAATCGATTCCGACCTTCCATGATGTGCCGCAACGACTCGAATCAGTTCGCGCACGCAATGTTCCGGCTCAGCCCGCCTCCGCCCTTCGCTACGGAAATTAGGGAAGCTGAAAAAGCCGCTCTTCGATAGATGCGCGGACCGTAGCATTTCTACCGCGCCACAATCGTTTTTCTTCATCACTGCTCGTGAACATGATTGGGGGCCGGACAGCCGCCTAACACGGCTTCAATATTCTTCAAACAGACCAGTCCCATCTGAACCCGAGCATGCAGTGTGGCAGAGCCAAGGTGGGGGAGGAGCACCACCTGCTTCAACTGAGCCAACGTTGGATGGAGGGCGGGTTCCTGCTCATAGACGTCGAGTCCAGCGCCGGCGATGATTCCTGTCTTGAGGGCGTCGACCAACGCTCCTTCGTCGACGATCGGACCACGAGCAGTATTGATGAGAAAAGCGGTGGGCCGCATCCAACCCAATTCACGCGTGCCGATCAGATGGTGGGTAGCAGACGTGAGAGGCACATGGATTGTAATGACGTCGGATTCGGCGAGGGTATCTTGTAGTGATCGGTACTCCCACTCATGGGGGAGCGAAGAGAGAACCATTGGGTGGCGTGTGTGATAGCGCACTTGCATGCGAAACCCTACGGCGCGGTGGGCCACTGCTTGCCCGATCCGTCCCATTCCGACAACCCCCAGCGTTTTGCCCGAGACTTCCGCTCCCAGGAGTTGCGTGGGGCTCCAGCCGGCCCAACCACCGGATCGAACGAGGGCGTCGCCTTCGACGACGCGGCGTGCCGTCGCCAGGAGCAAGGCCCAGGTCAGATCCGCGGTGGCATCCGTCAAGACGTCAGGGGTATTGGTGACGACCAGACCACGTTGTCGCGCTGCGGCAAGATCGATGTTGTTGTACCCCACAGCGTAGTTCGCCAGAATTTTCAGCCGAGTGGCTACATGAATGGTTTCGGCGTCGATGCGGTCGCCCAGGGTCACGATCGCGGCGTCGGCTTGGCAGAGTCCCTCACGCAGCGCGGATGGAGGAGGCAATGCATCAATCGGTTCCTGCACCAGCTGGAACCGTTCCCGCACATTGGCCATGACGGGATCGGGGAGAAGCCGAGATAGGTAGAGAGTCGGACGTGTGTCGGTCACAGACGCATGCTCCTATCTGTGAATCATATGCTAGCCGGTCGCCAACTGCCAACAACCAGACTTGTGCTGGTCTCAAGAGTCCGTCTAGAATGAAACACGCCCTCAACTCAACTATGACCGCACCAACTCTCATTCTGCCTGAACGTTCCCACGCCATTGCCCTCGACCTCCGTGCCGCGTTAGGCGCCGATAAAGTAAAGGACGACTATTCGACTCTCACCGCCTATGCGGTGGATGCCAGCATCTATCGACTGGCGCCTCGAGCGATCGTGCTCGTTGAGTCCGAGGAAGACATCGAAGCCACGGTGCGTTATGCCGTGCAGCGAGGCATTCCACTGACGCCGCGTGCCGCCGGGACGAATCTGACCGGCTCAGCGATAGGGTCAGGGATCATTCTGGACGTCTCGCGCATGAATCGGATTCTGGAATTGAATGGCGAAGAGCGGTGGGTCCGGGTGCAGCCGGGGATCGTACTCGCCGAGTTAAATAAACAACTGGGGCGACACGGATTATTGTTCGGTCCCGATCCCTCGAGCGGCGACATGTGCAAGCTCGGTGGAATGGTGGCGAACAATTCGTCCGGTCCCCACACGTTGCGGTACGGAGCCGTCAAAGATAATGTGGCGGCGCTCCGTGTCTGCCTGCAGTCTGGTGAGTGGCTGGATGCGAAGGCCTATGGGCTCGACGATCCGCACTGTGCTGATCTGCTGAAGGCGCACAGGCAACTTCGCGACTTGCGGTCGCTGCTAGAGGAAAATGCCACGCTGATTGCGCAGAAACGTCCGACTGTCAGCAAGAACAGTTGTGGCTACAATCTTTTCGGTCTCGCTGATGGGCTGGGGCGAGGCCGCTTCGACCTTCCCAAGTTATTTGTCGGTAGCGAGGGCACACTTGGTCTCTTCAGTGAAGCCACCATCAGGCTGGTCGAGAAGCCCCGCGCGACTCTCACAGCACTCATCCATTTCCAACGCTTGGAAGACGTGGGCGAGGCGGTGCCGAAGCTGTTGGAGTTAAGTCCGAGCGCGTTGGAAGTAATGGATGCCAACACGCTCAATCTGATCGGACGGGCGAAGCATGGCATTCCCGTAGACGCGGCCGCCACCTTGCTGGTTGAGTTGGATGCTGAGGGTGCAGGAACCGATCTCCGCGCTCAGGCCGAGAGGATAACGGACATCTCGCGCCGCTATCGCCTCACGTCCGATCCTGTGCTCGCCTTCGATCCTGAGCAACGGGAACAATTGTGGAAGGCCCGTAAGGCCCTCTATCCCACGCTCTATCGATTCGATCTCCGGAAAAAACCCATCAATTTTGTCGACGACGTCGTAGTCCCAGCTGAACGGATCAGTGAACTGATCCAGTATCTGGAAGGGTTCTTCGCCGGGCAGCATGTGCCAGTCGCGATATTCGGTCATATCGGGAATGGGAACGCACATATCGTTCCCTTGCTCGACGTCAACGACAAAGACGACTTTCGGAAGATGGTGCAGGGCTATCACGAAATTCACCAAACGGTCATGGGTCGCTTCGGTGGCTCGATTTGCGGGGAGCATGGGGATGGCCGGGTGCGAGCCGAATTGGTGCGGGCGATGTTCGGACCGGAACTCTACAACCTATTCGTGCGTGTCAAGCAGAGCTTTGATCCATCCGGGGTGCTAAACCCCGGTATCAAGATCAGTGACCGGCCCTTCACAGACCATATCGACTATGTGCGATTGTCAAAACCCTGTGCAACCTGCGCCAAGTGTAATTCCGTCTGTCCGGTCTACGATGTATTTCAATCGGAAGACATGAGTTCGCGGGGCTGGTTCGAGATCGTCACCGATAAGGACTATAGCTATCTCAATTCGAAGCGGGTTGTGGAAGCCTGTCTCAACTGTAAGTCCTGTCGTACGGCCTGTCCGGCCGGTGTCGACGTGTCTCAGCTCATCCTGGACCGGCGTGCTGAGAATCCGAATAAAATGGCAGGTGTCATATTTCGTTTCCATGCACAATCAGTGTTATTTGAGAGATTGCTAAAGTTTCTCGCGAGGTATCAATTACTGTGGGATCGGCCTCTGGTTCGGCGAGTGCTCGATCATTTGACCAGACCAATTATGCGTCGTCTTGCCGAGACGGCACGATTGTCGTCTCAACTTGTGATGCCTCGACTGGCTCGGCGACATCTCCGCGACCGCTACCCCGAGCTAATTCCCAATGCCGGGCAAGCCGCGCGCTCCCCAGTGGCCTATTTCCACGGCTGCGCGGCCAACTACTTCGACGACGGGGTGGGCGATGCGGTGATCGGGGTATTACGAAAACATGGAATCGAGCCGGATCTGCCGCCGCAGCGCTGTTCAGGGACGCCGATCGAAACCTATGGGCATCGCGCGCTGGCCAAAGAAGGGGCACGGGTCAATCTTGCATCCCTGGCAGGGTACGACAAGGTGGTAACCGGATGCGCCTCATGCACCCTCATGCTGAAGGACTATCCCACATTGTTCGCCGGTGAGCCGGAACAATCGGCGGCCCAGGCATTGGCCAAACGGGTCACACATATCTCGGAGTTTGTGTCACAATCGCCGGTGAAGCCGGCCATGGCCAGTTCGCATCCCACGACGTGCAAGGTGGCCTATCATTCCTCCTGCCATCTGCGAGCCGCGGGAGTGACCAAGGAGCCTCGTGCGATTCTGGCAGGTTTACCGGGCGTCGAGTATGTCGAGATGCCGGACGCAGATCGCTGTGCGGGCGGAGCCGGGACCTATCTCGTGAAGGATTTTGAGACGTCGCAGCGCATCGTCGAGCGCAAGCGACGGGCTGTCGAACAGAGCGGGGCGGAGGTGGTGGCCACGAGTTGTCCGGCCTGTATGATTCAACTGCGCACGGGATTGCAGGGTGCGGCGGAGGTCAAGCACGTGGCCCAGCTCATTCAAGAGGCCTACGACGCAGCAGACCGACAGATGACGGGTCGAGAATCGGCATGAAGCTGCGCAAGATCGACGGCCTCTTCGTCCTGTTTGCGGTGGCGGTCGTCGGCGGTGTGTCGATGTTGCCGGCTCCGAAAGACCGGAATCCGTTGATCCCGGCTGATGTCCCGCATCGCGCGATCAAGGTGGAAGAGGCATGTGTGCAGTGTCATGTTCCCACGGGCAGTCGGCCCATGCCGGCGCGACATCCCAGACGGCAGGATTGTTTCCGATGTCACGCGCGTGGTGCGTGAGGCGTCGTTCGTGTAGTGTGAAACGATGGGATCCTGTCAACAGGATGCGAAAGACGAATAACAAGAGACGAGGATGAAATGGTCACAGTGCTGGTATTTGGATTGACGCTTCGCGATGCGGTGGGAGAAACAGAATTCGAGCTTGAGGTCCCGGCCCCGACCACGGTCAGGAAACTTATCGAAGCGAATCAGGATCGCATGGGTCCATTGCTTCAGTTCCTGTTGAACCGGGAAGTGATGATCGCGGTGAACAAAAAAGTGAGCGGCGAGGATACGGTGATCAAGGATGGGGATACGGTGAAGCTATCCCACCAGTCGAGAACGTCGTATGACGGGACAAGAGACATTCCCACCTAATCGACTGCTCAAAACGTCGCTTCTCTCACCCAACCAACCCGGGCGAGCCAAGACGCGCCGCTTCCCATACTTCGTTCTCGCCTTGAGTGGATCTTCAAGTCCATCGGGACAGAACTGCGCTGCAGTTTGGGGCGGGCGGGTGAGAAAGTTACGCCTCCGGTGCGTTCATCGGCTGCGGTCTTGCTAGACGGCATTTTTGACCATCCTGCTGCTACGTTCGGGCCCCTTCGCTTCGACTCCTGTATTCCAGAAATAGCCGGCTGTGGCGGTTGCCGGTGAGTTCGAGTGTGATCGTCCCGTCCGCAGTCTCCCATGCCGCATGGTAGTGCAGATGACCGATAAGTACCGCGACGCCCCAATAGTCGGGAACCGGTTGATACAGGTCGTTGTCCCACACAACTTGGTCGTTCGTCGGGCTGCCGTATGCAGCGGTGAGCTGTTCTTTTAGTGTCCGGTAGTAGCCGATAAATTCATTCAGTCCGTTGAGGGGGCGCTGCAGGAGGATGAATTGACCGCGGACGAGTGTTTCGTGGCGGAACTCGTATCCTTCAAGCACGCCATGATCGGAGAGATTGCGCAGGTAGATCAGCGTGCCTTCCTCGTCGCGCTCGACCGTTCCTGTCACCGAGAGGCGAAGGGTTCCCGGGTCTTGCCCCCAATGAGCCTGTACCGTCTGCAAGAAGGTCAGGACCTGCTTCGTCACCTCCGCTTGTAAGGTGGCTTCATCTTCCTCGTCGAATGGAATAGTGAAGGTCGGAGGCGCTAGAGCATCCTCCGGATTAGCCCAGGCGAAGGGGGTGAATCCAATCAAGATCACGCCGAGCACCGGTGCAAGAAGGCTCCGCATAGGCAGTCATCATAGAGGGGAAGAGGGTTCTGGTCTATCCTACGAAAGGTTGGGAATTACTGCAGCCTGCGTTTGGCTTTTGCGGTCGGCGGGGCAGTGAGCGGATCGTCGGGCCAGGAATGTTTGGGATAGCGGCCACGGAGTTCTTTTTTTACTTCGAGATAGGCCGATTTCCAGAAGCTGGAGAGATCCTTTGTGATTTGGACAGGGCGGCGAGCTGGTGACAGTAGATGTAGCATGACCGGGATCTTTCCGTCGACGAGACGGGGCGTGTCCTTACAGCCGAACATTTCTTGCAGCCGCACAGCCAGGATGGGCAGATCAGGCGTGCTCGTACTCCACGCGAACGTTCGATCCGCTCGGGACCGTCAGATGGGTGGGAGCCCAACGTTCGAGTTGGCGTGACTGTTCCCAGGAGAGGAGCGCGTGCAACGGCTGGGCGAGATCAAGCCGCGTGACACGATCAAGCGTCGTCAGGCCCGATAGATAGGGGCCTAGCCAGTCATCGAGCGTCAACAGTAGCGCCTCGTCCGAGAGATCGGGCCATCGTGACTCTTGTCCTTCGATCCGGCGTAGAAATGCCACGCGCGCCCGCCACTGACGAAGCTCGGGAGTCCAAGCCAGCTTGTCGAGTCCCGCCCGGCGAATGCCCTCTAACAAGGCGGTGGTGATGCGTGAAGGCTCCGGCTTCGAGAGTCCCTGCTCGGACAGAATGAGCGAACCCAATTGGCGTTGTCTCGTCGCACGAACCATCTGCGTTGTTTCATCCCACGATACATCATCGACCACTCGAATCTGATCTCCGTACAGGGTCTCAAGATCGCATAGTCCAACTGGAGCGGCCAGATCAATCCTGGCCCATTGAGTGCCTCCGTCCAGGTCGGCAATGACCAGATAGTCTTCCGAGCCGAGGGGATCAGGGTTTGCAAAGAGGGCACCACGGCCATTGGCCATGAGATAGCGTCCGTCATTTCCGCCTTGGCGTTGGGCGATGCGATCCGGATAGGCCAGTGCGAGTAATAGACCGACCTCATCGAGGCTGTCCTGCCGATCCGAACGAGCAGAGTGAAGAAGTTGCCGTTGCCAGAGGTGTGCGGTGCGTGTGACTCGCTGACAGGCTGCACGGTCGACGATTGCACCGGCCGCATGATCGTGCTGTCCATGCAAGACATCTAAGCGGAGTCGCAGATCGGCGTTCCGCCAGCCGGAGGGGCCACGAAGAATATCTCGTTCACTGAGCAGCGCGGCCAGTTCACAGGCAAGATTGCCGAGCTGCAACGGCACAGCCATGAGCAGCATGTGGGCGAGACGTGGATGCAGGGGCAGTTCAGCCATCTGTTTTCCATGATAAGTGGTGTGTCCCTCCGGAGTGAGGGCACCGAGACCGGTGAGCAACTCTCTTGCCTGGGCCATTGCACCGGGTGGTGGAGGAGTGAGCCAAGATAACTCAGATGGGTTGGCCGTGCCCCAGAGGGCCAATTCGAGCAGCAAGGGCGCGAGGTCAGCGTCGAGCATTTCCGGCGGGCGATGAGGCGTCAGCGATTGGTGTTCTGCAGAGGTCCAGAGGCGGGAACAGACGCCCGGTTCGAGACGACCGGCGCGACCACGACGTTGCTCGGCAGAATCCTGGGTGACGCGGATGGTCTCCAGTCTCGTGAGTCCCGAGCGCGGATCGAAGCGAGGCACGCGCAACAAACCGGCATCGATGACGATGCGCACCCCGTCGATCGTTAGACTTGTTTCAGCAATCGAAGTGGCCAGCACGATTTTTCTCGTGCCAGGTTGAGCGGGAGCGATCGCGCGATCCTGCGCCTCTTGTGGCAGGTCGCCATGGAGCGGGGCGATGACGATGTTCGAGCCAAGATTCAGATCGAGAAGCTTCCGTTCGACGCGGCGGATTTCTGCCATGCCCGGCAGAAAGACCAAGAGACTGCCTTGATCCTGCGCGAGTGAACGGCGGATTGATTGTACGACTGCGAGGTCGAGGTGGCCTGAGAGTGGCTGATCAAGATAACGGGTCTCTACGGGAAACATCTTGCCTTCGCAGGCAATCACCGGCGCCCGGCCCAAGAGATCTGCGACGGGCCCACAGTCCAAGGTGGCCGACATCACGAGCAGGCGGAGGTCCGGGCGAAAGAGCCGTTGCGATGCGAGACAGAGGGCCAGGCCTGTATCGGCCTGTAAACTCCGTTCGTGGAATTCATCGAAGAGGACGATCGCGTATGGGCTGAGTGCAGGATCCTGCTGGAGCAGGCGAGCCAGGATACCCTCCGTGACCACTTCGATCCTGGTCTCGGGGCCCACCTTCGTGTCGAGGCGCATGCGATACCCGACCGTGTCGCCGGCTGATTCACCCAACGTAGCAGCCATGCGATGGGCTGCGGCACGGGTGGCAAGCCGGCGCGGTTCCAACATGAGCAGCCTCTTTCCATCGAGCCATGGAGCATCGAGCAAGGCCAGTGGCACCCGCGTCGTTTTTCCGGCGCCGGGCGCGGCGGTCAGCAGCGCATTCCGTCCAGCCGTCAGGGTGCGGCAAAGAGTCGGCAACACATCTTCTATTGGAAGTCTGGACATGGTAGGTTCGGTCTTCATGGTAGTTGGCACGCTGCGAGAGAGTATCAGACTTGTGGCAGGCGAGAAAAGGAAGCGGACGCATGGCCGAGTATCAGTGGACCACGAAGAAGCCCATCACTGCCGGCTGGTATTGGTTCCGTGGTTTGGCGCATGAAGCGGACCCTTTTATTGTGCAAGTGGACGGGGTCGGCCAGTTTCAATGGCCAGACGGCGGGTATCAGGAAGTGACGCTGGCCAAAGGGGAATGGGCTGGGCCGATCGAGGAACCGAACGAGTAAGGGAGAGGGAAGCCCGTGAGAAGGGCCCCTGTCAGGAGCCCGGTCGATTCGTTCGGCGAGAAAGTGTCCGCACGCGAGTTCCATCGTCGTATGAGCGCGCCAGATACGATCCCACCTCCTAAATAATTGATCCAGTCTTGATGACCCTATGAGCCACTCAATCGTATCGGCCAGGCCGCGTCAAGCCGCTGTGCTGTTCATCATGGTCACAGTCATGCTCGACGTGCTGTCGTTCGGCATCATCATTCCCGTGCTGCCAAAGCTCGTCGAGGAGTTCCTGGGAGGCAATACGGCAGATGCGGCGGAAATTTACGGAATGATGGGCACGGCCTGGGCATTGATGCAGTTCGTCTGTTCGCCGATTCAAGGCGGACTGTCTGATCGGTTCGGGCGGCGGCCGGTCGTGCTCTTGTCCAACTTCGGTTTGGGTCTCGACTACATACTGATGGCACTCGCGCCCAATTTGTCCTGGCTGTTCGCCGGACGCGTAATCTCCGGTATCGCCTCATCGAGTTTCAGTACAGCAGGCGCCTATATCTCTGACGTTACACCGCCTGAGAAACGGGCGGCCGCCTTCGGGATGATCGGCGCGGCCTTTGGGCTCGGATTTGTCCTCGGGCCTGCGGTGGGAGGACTGCTGGGTACGCTCGATCCGCGCTTACCCTTCTGGGGTGCCGCGGGGACAAGCCTGGTGAACGCCTGCTATGGTTTCTTCGTGTTGCCGGAGTCCCTGGCACGTGAAAAGCGCGCGAAGTTTTCCTGGAGACGCGCCAACCCGGTGGGCTCGCTTCGGCTGCTCCGTTCGCACCATGAATTGTTCGGGCTGGCCACAGTCAGTTTTCTGGGATACGTGGCTCATGTCGTTTTGCCAAGCACCGCCGTGTTGTACCTCGGGTATCGCTACGGCTGGGGGACCTCAACCGTCGGACTGACGCTTGCGGTCGTTGGCCTCTGTGCCATGATCGTCCAGGGCACGTTGGTAAAGCCCATTGCCGCGCGATTCGGTGAGCGGCAGGCCCTGCTTACGGGATTGCTCTGCGGCGCGGTGGGATTTGCGATCTATGGACTCGCTCCCACCGGGACGATCTACTACCTCGGCATTCCTATTATGGCATTCTGGGGACTGGCCGGTCCGTCAGCGCAAGCGCTCATGACCCGACGGGTGGGCCCGTCGGAGCAGGGCCAACTCCAGGGTGCGATTGCAAGTCTCATGGGCATCGCCGGTCTGATCGGGCCAGTCCTCTTTACGGAAACATTCGCGCTGTTCATTGCCCCTGGCGTCGGTTGGCACATTCCGGGCGCGCCGTTTCTCCTGGCATCGTTGCTGTTGCTGATGGCGGCGGTGCTGGCCTGGCAGGCGACGGCAAGGAGCAGGGTCTCCTTCATCACTCATGAATCGTGAACGAGAAGGAGAGTCAGGTCACGGTAAGGACATAGAACCGATTGTTGCGGAAACGAGCCATAGCCTCTTGTGCACAATGCAATGTTGAGGCAATCCCCCTTGCTGTGAGAGAGTAGGGAGTTAAGAGGCCACCACAACCGAGATACGATCCAGCATCCTGCAAGAAAGGCAGTCGATAGATTCCATGAAACACGATACCACGCACCCACCGACGGAAACGCCGGCGAAGGGTTTTTCTCCAGGCTTTGCGGCGCTGGGTCTGGAAGCGGCTCTGCTGACCACGCTCGACACGTTGGGCTATGAAGAGCCCACGCCGATCCAGCGGGAAGCGATTCCTCCGCTCTTAGCGGGACGCGATCTGCTGGGCCAAGCAGCGACCGGAACCGGCAAGACGGCGGCCTTCACGCTGCCGATGCTCCAGCGTATCGCCCATTCCGGGCGGCGTTGCCCCTCCGCTCTCATCCTGGTGCCGACGAGAGAGTTGGCCATGCAGGTCGGCGAAGCCGTCACGCGCTATGGCAAAGAGCTAAAGATCACCGTGCTCCCGGTCTATGGAGGACAGGCCATCGGTCCGCAGCTCCATGCGCTGAAGCGTGGAGTCGATGTCATTGTGGCGACGCCGGGGCGGGCGCTGGACCATATCAGGCGGAAAACGTTGCAGCTCAAGACAATCCAGATGGTCGTGCTGGACGAAGCCGATGAGATGCTCGACATGGGATTTGCCGAGGATCTGGATGCCATCCTGGAACAAACACCCAAAGATCGGCAGACGGCGTTGTTCTCCGCCACCATGCCGCCACGCATCGCGTCCATTGCCAAACGTCATCTCAACGAGCCGATCGAAATTAAGATTGCCAAAGAGCCGCTGAAGGCAGGCGCCGCTCCGCGCGTACACCAAACGGCTTACATTGTCGCCAGGCCGCATAAAGAAGCGGCCCTGGCTCGAATTCTGGATATGGAGGGTTCGAAGTCGACCCTCGTGTTCTGTCGCACTCGTATCGAAGTCGATGAACTTACCGCCATGTTGACCGGCCGCGGGCACCGGGCCGAAGCAATTCATGGCGGGATGAATCAGTCCCAGCGTGATCGCGTCATGAGTTCGTTTCGCTCCGGGCAGACCGAACTCCTCGTGGCCACCGATGTCGCGGCACGGGGTCTGGATATTCCGTCCGTGTCTCATGTGGTGAACTATGATCTGCCTACGTCTCCGGAAGTCTATGTTCATAGGATCGGACGGACAGGGCGGGCTGGGAGAGAAGGATCGGCAATCACGGTGATCGATCCACGCGAGCAGCGGCTGCTTTGGAACATCGAGCAGCTCACGAAAGCCAAAATTGCCGTGACTCCAGTGCCAAGCGTCGACGACCTTCGCAAAAAAAGACTTGCACGGACCAAGAGCGCGATCGCAGAGGTACTTGCGGCCGGTGATCTGGATCTGTTCCGGGCCGTTGTCGCGCCCCTCGCCGAAAAGGGGGATGCAATAGACGTGGCGGCAGCAGCCATAAAACTCGTCTTCCGGATGCAGGGTGGGGAGCGGAAGGAATTTGAAATTCCGGCGGCGTCGGTCAGGCAACCGGAGCGGTCATCGATGGTACGGCGCCCCATGGGAAACCCAAGAGAGCGGGCCACTGGCATGATGCCGAGAGAGGGGCATGGCAGACCGTTCAACCCTCCTGGTCGCGGCGGGCGAACGGCGGGCATGGCCAAGGTGTATATCGGCGCAGGCAAGGAGGCAGGGATCCGGCCAGGCGACCTCGTCGGAGCGATTGCCAATGAAGCGAGGCTCAATTCGAATGTGATCGGCGCCGTCGAGGTGATGGATCGATTCTCATTGGTAGAAGTGCCGGAAGTGTTGGCCCGGGAGATTATCGAGACCCTGAGCCGGACCAGGATCAAAGGACAGAAGGTGGCGGTGAGATTGTTTCTGGAGCAACCAAGGGGTGGGCGGGCATAGCCAGGTGCCCTTCTTGCTCGCAGAACGGGCACGATGAGACGGTGCTCGTTCGATGCGCGAAATGGAAGATCTTTCACCCTCCATCCCTGAAGAGAAAACGAGCGAGCTCGGAAGTATCATAGACAAGATTGTCAGTCACGTGAGACTGGGACGCGGGACAAGATCAAGGACGAGAAGCAGTTGTTGCATAGAGTGATGAGCGATCTCCGGTATCCTCTTCTACTCTGGTCATAGGGTATTCGTCCTACAGAATCAGCTCCTATCTTTCACAACAAGCAATGGAGGAAGACGTGATGAGCGGCAACCAAGCCGATTCCGTGCTGCGACTTATGAGCTTGATGTTCAGGGCACACCCCTGGCACGGGGTCTCCATCGGAGACCAGGCCCCGGACGTGGTGACGGCGTACATTGAAATTGTGCCGACCGACACGGTGAAGTATGAAGTGGACAAGGTCAGCGGATTCCTTAAGGTTGATCGCCCGCAACGATTTTCAAACTATTGTCCCGTCTATTACGGACTGGTCCCGCAAACCTACTGCGGCGATGGCGTTGCGGCCTTGTTTTCCGCAAGGGCCAAGCGAGCGGGTGTGGTGGGCGATGGTGACCCCCTCGATATCTGCGTTCTCACGGAGAAGACAATTCCGCACAGCGACATTCTTCTCACAGCCCTGCCGATTGGCGGACTCAGCATGGCGGACGGTGGCGAAGCAGACGACAAGATCATCGCCGTCATGAAAGATGATGCGACTTACGGCGGCTATACGGATATTAGTCAGGTTCCGATAGCGCTCCTCGATCGTTTACAGCACTATTTCCTGACGTATAAGAGTGCGCCTGGCACTGTTCACCATAAAGTCGAAATTACGAGCATGTATGGTCGCGATGAAGCATTGAATGTAATCCGCACCAGCCATCTCGACTACCAGGCGAAATTTCCCGAACTGGAAATGCGGTGGGGCGGGGGAAGGGCATAGCGAGGTGCCGTTTTTGCTCGCAGGAGGCGCACAGTGACAGAGCGGTGAGGCAGTTATCCTGCCTTCTTCAACTGTTCCGCCGCGAGGATATGGGGATGGGGGACGATGTCTATCCCGTTCCTGCCATGGCTTTTTACGCGGTAGAGGGCATAGTCAGCCATCTTGCACAAAAGTTCCGAGCTTATTGGGTGTTCGGAGGACCAGACCGTCGCTCCGATGCTCACCGTAATGGTGAGCGGCCCGCTTGGCGTATCAAATGGCATGTTGCTGATAGATGTTCGAAAGCGTTCGGCACACTCTTGCAACGCGTCCAGGTCGCAATTGGGAGCCACGATCAAGAATTCTTCTCCCCCCACGCGCCCAACATGATCGTAGCGACGGGCGGTTTCACGGAGACGCTGCGCGGTTTCTCGAAGGACGATATCTCCAATCGGGTGTCCGTAGGTATCGTTGACTCGCTTGAAGTGATCGAGGTCAGCGATGAGAATAGCCACGTGGTGACGGCTTCGTTCAGCCCGTGGCAGCTCCTGCGCTAAGGCGGTCAGGATTGCCGAATGATTCAGCAACCCCGTCAACGAATCGTGCCTGGCTTGCTCCTTGGAATCATGGAGAAGTTGTAGATTTTGAATGGCCGTACCAGCCTGGGCGGCAAGGGTCAGCACAACCTGTTCGTCCAGTTCGCTGAAGTCGGTCGCAAGGCCTTGTGGAGTCACCTTGTTGGCGAGAGAAAGCCGGCCAAAGAATTGGCCATGGCATCGAATCGATACGCCGAGGAACGACGTCATCGGTGCATAGTCTGCGGGAAATCCGACGGCGGCCCAGTGCGCTGAGAGATGAGGCAGGCGGAGGACGCCGTCCTCTTGGCCAAGGGATTCCCGCGTCCTCTGTTCGAATGGGAGTGTCCGTATGGCGCGGGCCGCCGCATCATCTATTCCGGCGGTCATAAACTGGATCGCCTCATTTCTGTTGTCGTTGAAGAGACCTAAGGCTGCATAGCTCGCGCCAGTGTTCTTCTTTGCGAGATGGAGGAGTTGGTGCAGCAGCCCCTCGAGGTCCTGCTGCGCGGACAAGGTCTGTGCGGCCACGACCAACGCTTGAAGGGCCTCCGTTCGTTTCTTGAGTGCCGTTTCCGCGTCGGTCGCTCGCTGGGATTCCCGTTTTGCGGTGTCCCATTCTTCGTGAAGGGCCTTGACCATCCCCAGCACAAGGCCAAGCAAAGGGAGGAGGATCAGTATCGTGATAACCGACAATTTCCACAGAAACAACCGAATGGGGGCAAGGACGCTGTCCCGGTCTACACGAACCAAGATGCCCCACCTTAGGGTTGGGTCGGTATGGGCGATTGTAACCTGCGCATAGGCGGTGATGACGGAGGTCCTGCGGCGAAGATGAGTTTCTTCGACGAAGCCCCGCGCATTCATTCCCACCAGTATCGCAGAAGGAAGGCCGAGCTGTTTCAAGTTGAGGTTACCTTCCTGGCGCAGCGTCGAATCGGCGATCAGGTCTCCATGCTCGTTGAGAAGTTGATATTCAATATGCGACTCTTCTGTCCACTCGATGTTCTTGAGCACCTGCATTGTGTCGTCAAGGATGTGCATCAGTGAGGGGACCCCCACGACGGCCGCGATCGCTCCAAGAAATCCTCCGTCGGGACTCTGCAGGGGAGCGATCAAGGTGATCGTCGAGTTTCCTCCGGATTCGTCGCTCACCTGCGCATCCAGAATCCTGACACCAGTGATGGTGCGTGCCAGTTGGAACCAGTGACTCTGGCTTCGATCGAGGGAGGTAGTGGACGTATCGGTCGTCGCAATGATCCTCCCGTGTGAGTCGGTGACGCCAATCCACTGATAGGCCGGGTAGGTATGCATCAGTTCGCGGAGATATTTTGTCAGCGCCTCAGGGTTCTGACCTCGGGCAACTGGAGCAGTGGAGAGCATCTGGATGTCGCCGTATCGTTCCAGGATCATCATGTCCAATTTGCTGGCGGCATCCGTGGCTGCCTGCACCAGGCTATGGCCGGAGGATTGGATCAACCTGTCTTGGACGGTGCGCGCGGCCCATCCCAGGCAGAGCAGCGTCACCAGCGTAATGACGGCGACCACGGAAGCAATCCAGGTATGATGACGGTCCATCCATGCAGGGAATCGGTGTGTCGTAAATGAGATAGAATGCGACGTACTCACCGGAGCAGGCGGAACCAGTGTCGGGTCAGGGGTGGGGGCGATGTGGGTCTGGTTTTCCATCCAAGTGATCGTTCTATTGTGGGACGTTCTGCCGGGGCTGCATTCATCATAAAGCAACTAATAGATTAAGCAAGAAAAGTGCCGATTGCCGCGGTGATTTAAATGCGCTACATCGCTTCTGAATACAATATGATGCGAGAGAATGATGGCTTATGGGGGTAGAGAGGAAGAGGGGTCTCCGGCATGGCGTGGCGCAATTTGCGAAGCCTTCAGTGACACACAGTACGAAAGAAGGAGCCGGACCCCTCCTATCGTAGGGACGCGGTGATGAGAAAAATGGGCTGGGTGCAGAGGTTTGTGTTAGAACAGGGGATCGACCGGGCCACCTGTTCTGTGAGAAAACAATCAATGCGTGTGAGAGACGGTGTGCTCAGGATGAAGCCGATTTCCCTCGTTGTTGTGCCTGAATCCAATACAACAGTGACCATTAAGAAGAGGCTGCAGTGACCTTGTCTCCCTGGACGGCCAAGCTGCGCGAGTGGCAGGCTCGCGCCGTGTCCGGCGTTCTGACCCATGCGCATCCTGATTTTCTTGCGACGGCCACACCCGCTGCGGGGAAAACGCGCTTCGCGCTGCGGATTGCCCATCAATATCTGGCCGATCGAGTGGCCAGCCGTGTGCTGGTCATCTGTCCGACGAATCATCTGCGCACGCAATGGGCGACCGCTGCCGGCCTGGTGGGGATTCAGCTGGATCCGGCGCTGACGAATGAGCAGGCCATCGAAGCGCGCGACTACCATGGCGCGGTCGTGACCTATCAACAAGTCTGTCTCGCGCCGGCCGTGTTTCAGCGCGCCTGCCGGAGCCGGCCCACGCTGCTCATCTTCGACGAGTTGCACCATGCGGGCGAGGGCAAGGATTGGGGCAACGCGCTGCGGGAAGCGTTTGAAGAGGCGGTCTTTCGCCTGGCCTTATCTGGCACCCCCTTTCGTTCCGATAATAATCCGATTCCCTACGTGCGGTATGAGCAGGGCGAGAGCCAGGCCGATTTCACCTATGGGTATGCCGAGGCGATTCGCGAAAGTGTCTGCCGCCCGATTCTCTTCCCGAGCTACGAGGGGGAACTGACGTGGCTCTCGGAGGGCCGCGAACATCGGGCGACATTTGAGGATGGACTCACCTTCGAACTGCAGCGGGAGCGGCTCAAGACCGCGCTCTTGCAAGACAGTTGGCTGGGCCCGGTCATCACAGATGCCCATGCCGAGTTGCGCCGGCTCCGCAAGCAGGAACAGCCGGATGCCGGCGGGCTCATCGTCGCGATGAATCAGGACCATGCCAGGCAGGTGGCGGAACTGGTGGGGCGTATCACGGGCAGCCGCGCGCATGTGGCCGTGTCGGACGATCCGTCCGCTTCGAAGACGATCGCCACGTTCGCGCAGCATAAGACCCAGCAATGGCTCGTCGCGGTGAACATGGTGAGCGAAGGCGTCGATATCCCGAGGCTCCGTGTCGGCGTCTACGCCACGAACGTCCTGACCGAGATGTATTTCCGCCAGGTCGTCGGGCGATTCGTCCGGATGCAGGAGGGATTGCCGAAGCCGCAACGGGCCTGGCTCTACCTGCCGAAGGACGCCACCCTCGTCCACTATGCCAAACGGATCAAGGCTGAACGCGACCATGTGCTGGAAGAGATCATGCCCTCCGTGCAGCGAACCTTGTTCGGTACGGCCGCCACCTCGCTGAAAGAGTACATCCCCTTGCATGGGGTGGCCCGGATGGATGCCCTGATCGGGGGAGATGAGGCGGAATCAGCCAGGCGAGGGCAAGGGCGTAGCAGAGCCGGCGGTGCCGCTCCATGACAAGAAGAACGAATTGCGAGACCAGCATCGTTCCCTCGTCGGCACCGTGGCGCGAAAGACCGGTATCGATCATCGCCAACTCAATGCAGAACTCATCAAGCGAACCGGCGGACGGGTCGATCAGGCGACCGTCGCGCAACTGGAGCGCCGCATTGCGCTGCTGGAAAAGTGGCGAGATTCCGGGTTTGACGGCGGGCGAGCCTAACAGGATGCTGAAAAAGTCCGCCAGCTTCGTTCTCGCCTCGAAAGCATCCTCAACGTAGCCCAGAGGCTACGCCTCCGGTGCTTTCTTCGACTGCGGCCTTGCTGGGCAGCCTTTTTGAGTATCCTGTCGAGATCATAAGACCATTAGCTTTCTATTTTTCCGATTTCCTCCCGCAACTGAAACTTGAGGGAGGCATATTCTTTCATGCAGTAGGCGAGCAGCCGTTCGGAGCCGAAGAGCATCACCATGCGGCCGTCCCGGTCCACGAGCCGGCGCGTGTCCTGCGGCCAGTAGATGCGGGCGATCACGTCGGGATCGCCACTCACCCAGCGGGCCAGGACAAAGGGCATCCGCTCGACGAGGGTCTTGACCCCATACTCGCTCTCGAGACGCGAGGCGACGACATCGAATTGGAGTTCTCCCACGGCGGCCAGGACCGGCTCCCGGCGCACATGATCGGGTGAATAGAACACCTGCATGACCCCTTCTTCTTCGAGCTGCTGGAGTCCCTTCTGGAACTGCTTCTGCTTCGTGAGGTCCTGGCTTCGGAGCACGCCGAAACACTCAGGGGGAAATTGCGGAATCGCATCGAAGGAGCGGGGACTGCCGGAGCAGAGCGTGTCGCCGATGGCAAAGAGGCCGGGGTTCACCAGCCCGACGACATCGCCCGGGTAGGCCTCCTCAATCGTCTCCCGGTCACGGCCGAAGAGCCGGTGCGGTCGCGTCATCCGGATCTTCCGGTCCAGCCGCGCATGATGGACCATCATGTCCTTCTCGAAGCGGCCAGACACGATACGAAGAAACGCCATTCGATCGCGATGTTGCGGGTCCATGTTCGCCTGAATCTTGAACACGAAGCCGGAGAACTTCTCGTCCGTCGGCTGCACCAGCCCCTCCGAACTCATGCGCGGGCCCGGCGGGGGCGCGAGCTGGAGGAAACCGTTCAGGAATGGCTCGACGCCGAAGTTCGTCAGGGCGCTCCCGAAGAAAACCGGCGTGAGTTGGCCGGCGAGAAAGCGGTCGCGATCGAATTTCGTGCCGGCGCCGGTCAACAGAGCGATTTCTTCCTGCAGCGGGCCATAGGCCTCTCCGAGCGTCTCCGCCAGGCTCGGGTGGGGGAATGTCTCCACCCGCATCGGCGCCCGGCGCTGGTTATGCAGCGTCCGTTGAAAGAACAGGACTTGAGGGTCCTGAAGGTCGTAGAGCCCCTGAAACCCGGACCCTTCCCCGATAGGCCAATTGAACGGGACCGCCGTCATGCCCAAGGTCTGCTCGATCTCTTCGAGGAGTTCGTACGGATGGCGCCCCGGCTGATCCATCTTATTGATGAAGGTCATGATCGGGATGTTGCGTTTGCGACAGACGGCGAAGAGTTTCTTGGTCTGAGGCTCGATGCCTTTGGCGCTGTCGAGCACCATGACCGCGCTATCCACCGCCATGAGGGTGCGGTAGGTGTCTTCGCTGAAGTCCTGGTGGCCCGGCGTGTCGAGCAGGTTCACCCGCACACCCTGATAATCGAACTGCAGCGCGGTGGAGGTGATGGAAATCCCGCGCGCCTGCTCCAGCTCCATCCAGTCCGACTTCGACGCACGCTGGTGCGACCGCGCATGCACCGCCCCGGCCAGGTGCACCGCGCCGGCGTAGAGGAGGAGCTTCTCGGTCAGCGTGGTTTTTCCTGCGTCCGGGTGCGAAATAATGGCAAAGGTGCGCCGCCTGGCCACTTCTCGCGCCAATTCATCGGACGACGACTTCTCAATCGGCAAAGACATAGACGTTCCTTCTCTTATTCGAGCAACTCATCAAGATACCATGTTGAGGTATCAGGGAATGTTTTAGCATCTGGCAGAGGAGAAAACTATAGAAGGGAGTAGCCTGGTCGTCCTCCTTGCTCGCAGAACGCGCACGATAGGAATGTGCTCGTTCGACGCGCGCAATCGAGGATCGACCAGGCTACCCTAGAAAATGGAGGGGAGGGAGGGGACGGAGCCTGATGATCTTCTGTGCTCGCGCAACGCGCGGCCTCAGAAGGCGAGTGCAAAGGCGTGAGAAGCTTTCTTTGCTCACGGAGCGCGCACCCTCAGAAGGGCCTCGCTCGACGGCCGCACCGGAGCGCAAATTGCCGGAGGAACGGGGGCCCATCGAGACTTTGTAAGGAAGGAAGGCGCAAACTGACTGAGTCTGCGAAGGAATTTCCGAAGGATTCCGCCTGGCAAAGTCCGAATGGGCCGTTCCCGGAGGCGCTGGAGCGAAGGGCTATGCTACCCCGCCTCCAGAGTCCTGCCTAGCGCTCAATCCCATCCATGACCTGCGTGAAACAATCTGGACAGTAGGTATGAGTGAGGAGGCAATCGGCTGGATCTGCTCCATGTGTCTTTCGATACGTCCGTTGTGTAACCCAGCGCTCATCATCAAGGGAGGGTCCGGTCTCGTCTCGTAGGAGTCCACAGATACAACAGACGGGGACCAGGGACGTCTCTCTATTCGGATAGGACGGTGCCTCATGAATTATCTGAGCGATCAGGGTTTCAACAGCCATGCGCTACCTCCATTGAGAGTTCATTCACCCGCCAGGCAGGGAACAGCGCGGTGAGGTGCTGTTCCTGATGATCAAGCGTACTCTAACGTCATGTAGCCGTTAATGGCACTAGGTATGCCCCTAGGTAGCGACAGGAATACCCCTAGGCCATATTCATGATTAAAAAGTAGAATGATCGAGTCAGGGAAGGTAAGGGCGTCAGGCAACTTTATCTCGCCCTGGTCACCAACATGTGGGAGATTACCGCGATTGTGGAAGGCCAGAAGGCAAGAGGTAGTCATTTGTCTTGATCCGTCTAGGGCAAGACTGCTCGATCACTGCTTGTTACAGGCAACGTTCCACAGAGTTTGACTTACGACTACCTGGTACCACTGGTTCCCACTTCTGTTCGGCCAAGTTGCTATAGACCACCTTACCGCTTCCCTCATTGCCCGAGAAGTCCGTGACCGCAAGTATTCGACTGAGCCCTGCTTCGCAGTTGAATTCGCCTTGCGCTTTGGTCGACCGTAACGGTCCGCCCCGACCGGCTTGTGTCATCTTGGAGTCGTACAAGACCCACAACTCAACCAGATTCCCTTTACTGTGAATGGTGTCTGGATCGACGGATACGGTCGTTGATAATTGGTTAATTTCATAAACCGGCCTCCACTCCGCATTCGCCGGTCCAATACTCATGAGTACGAGGGGCAGCATCAGAAGCAGTCGTTTCATTGGAGTCCTCCGAGGATACGGTATGGTCACGAGAATGTTAGGAAATTAGGTGAGGCCGAACACCTGTCTGCTCCCTTATCCATTGCGGGATGAACAATATTCTGTCTTGACCAGCATGGAGATGACCGTTGTGATTCGCTCGGCCACCGTCGGCTGGGGCGTACCAAAGTCCACCCCGAACTTGGACCCTTTGACCCATTGCACGATAGCGCGATCGATCAGCAACGGCTCCGGATCTCCCGGCACAAAAATCTGCAATGCGAGCGCCATCCCGACTGAGACCGGTGCATTCCCGGACATGTAGCTCCCGCTCAGCGAAAAATCTTCGATCATTCCTTCCCCAGCAATCCCGTCCCCCAAGTAGTGCATCGGCACCAATTTCTTGAACCGGTGATTCTTCCGCATGACAAATCCGGCCATTCTGTCTCCATTCTCCATGGATCACGTCTCCATCGATCACGCTTGCTTGCCAAAAACTTCTTGGATCGTCACGTTCAATGCGCCCGCTCCGTTACTCTCTCGCTGAAGAGAGGAGGAGCAAGTTGTATTCCCATGTTAAAGGACTAGAGATGATCGGAGATCGCGGGAGAGAGGCTCAAAATAACAAGGGGTTGGGGCAACCTCCCGGATAAGCTTGAAGGGGGGACAGCCGCACTCCAATAAATCTAACCCGTATCGCACTACGCGCCTTGAGCGAAAACGCTCAAGTAAAAGGCCAGGAAAAATGAGTTTCGACCAGGGCCGGGTGTGATAGAAGTTGGGTGTTCGCTTGCTACGGCCTTGTTTGAGACAAGGCGCGTCTCGGCGCGCCAGGGTTGGGCGGGTGGGAAGTCTGGCCTTTTTGAGCATCCTGCCGGAGCATTTTTCTCTTGTTCAAGACGTGCCGGCCATCGAAGTTCCGCTGGGTCAAAATAGTTTTTCCATAGCCTGTTAAATGTACCGCTACTCAGCTGGACTGTGGATGAGGCGAAACGTGAAGGGGGCAGGCTTGTCAGCGGCCTGGCACCGTTATCTGACTCGGTGGGTGAGTCTGCATATTATGCAACACCCTGTCGCTTGAACCAGTCTTGCAGTCGTTTCCAACCATCCTCCGCCTGTTCCTTTCTATAGCTTGGCCGGTAGTCCGCGTGGAATCCATGCGGGGTATTGGGATAGATCACGATCTGGGAGGGGCTTCCCGCTTTTTGCAGCGCCTCCCGCATCTGCTCAACTGTGTCGAGCGGGATCCCGCGATCCTCTGCTCCATAGAGCCCGAGCACCGGGGCTTTTAAGGACGTGGCCACGTCGAGGGGGTGCTTCGGTTGCAGAGTGCTGGGTTTTCCGGCAAGGCGTCCATACCAGGCCACTCCCGCCTTCAATTTGGGATTGTGTGCCGCATACAGCCACACAATTCTTCCTCCCCAGCAGAAGCCCGTGATCCCGAGTTTCTCGACGTTCCCTTCCCCCGACTCTTTTGCCCAATCCACTGCTGCATCGAGATCGGCTAAAACCTGCGCATCCGCCACTTGAGAGACGACTTTGGCGACAATCTCATCGGTGCTGGACAGCTTTGAGACGTCACCTTGGCGGGCATAGAGCTCAGGCGCGATGGCCAAATACCCCAGCTTGGCGAAGCGGCGACAGATGTCCTTGATATGTTCGTGGACTCCGAAGATTTCTTGTACGACGAGAACAACCGGCAGGGCAGTTCCCTGCTCTGGCCTCGCTCGATAGGCCGGGATGTGACCATCGCTGGTCGTGATCTGGATCTCACCAGCAGTCAGTCCCGTCTGGTCTGTCGTGAGGGTCTCGGCCGAGACCGGCCGCACGGCCAAGGCAAAGCCTGCAGCCAGCGTCGCCATTCACAAAGCTGCGTCGTGTGAGGTCGCCTCTGAGATTGAGTGGGATATGTGCCCGAGCCTCTGGTCGTGATCTGCCATGTCCCTTCCTCCTGCTTGTTGTAACGATGCGGCGGACGCGGACGCAGAATAGTTGTTGAGCCCCACTTAAAATTTGAACAGAGGGATTTAGCCATAGGGAATGCAAGAAACTCAACGGAAACTATTCAAGGCGATCGTACAGAGAGACACCAAGAGAAGAGATTAGGCTGGTGGTATGCAGAGTTCCCCACGGACGCGCGTAGTGGAAGATCAATCAGCCCCCCCGAAGAGATAAAGAGCGAGCTTGGAGGAGTCATCTATAACCATGTTCGACGGCCGCAGTCGAAAACTCCTCACTTCCTTGCTCGGTCGGGTGGTAAACTGGGAAAGAGTAAGAATGCGCGCGTGTGAAGGACGGCCTGGCCGAAATGGCTCTTGGCACCTTTATCTGACTTGGCTGATTACCATGCCATACGAAAGTATGGTTGTAATTGAATTGACCTGGGAGCAGAATCCGTCGCTGACTGGTCTCGTATGAGCGCCTGCAATAGTTCTGGAAACTCGATATGTCAACTCCACAGGAGCGAAGAGATAGCGAGCGTGTGCCCTGCATGCAAGCGTACCCCTACGAGCTGACGAAGCCTGTAGACAACAGCACTGTGACGTTGACAGAGGGATACGGGTACTCGATCAATAGGAGCGTCGGGGGCATGCTGTTCTTGCTTCCTCAGGAAGTGGATAGACGACAGGTGTTTGAGATTGAAGTGCCGTCAGAGGCAAGGAAAGGGCAGATTATCAAGCTGGGGGAAGTGTGTTGGACCCGTTCCATTCCGGTAAGTACCCGCCTCAACATGTACCTGGTGGGCATTCGTTTCTTGTTTGAACTTCCTGCTCCTGATCAGTCGCCGCAGCCTCACTAAACGCCGCTCTCGCCCCTTCCGTTCTGCACAGGGAGAAGGAAAGGGTGTCAGGAACCACTATCTGAATTGACGCGGGGGCAGGTGCCCCAACCGTTTTCGGAAATCCCCGCGAGTTGAGCCTGCCAGGAAGCTGACCGATATATTCTCCTTCGATCAAACATCGATCGCTGTAGATGCATCACCCCGTAGCAGGATACTGAACAAGGCGAAGCTATTTCTCTTTATTGAGGACTTCCTTCGCAGGGGCGGCATAGTCCCGAAGCGCTATCAGCCGGAGGAACAGGGGAAGACCATGTCGTCTCGCCAACTCGACGGCGCGCGGGCCCTTGATTGTTTGTGGGAAGGAGCGCAGTATTTTCTGCAGTAGCAAGTTGTTGCGGGCAGCCGTGAGCCAGTGAGGGCATCACCGAAGGAGGGCATCATGATCGCCGTTGTGAGATCCCTCGCACGAACCGGTCTGATCCTGTCCGTCCTGCTACTTGTCGCGTTTCCTGCCGGCGCCCTGGCGCTGACCCAAATTCTTCCGGATGCAACGGTCGAAGCGGATCAGCAAAGCCTCATGGAGATCATCAGCACCTTCGATCGAGCGGAGGAAGCTATTCGCGCGCGCGAACTTGATGCGCTGATGGCCCTCTATGCGACCTCCTATCAGTACCACGGCTTGAGGCGAGGCGACGTTCGCAAGATCTGGGCGGACTTGTTCGCGCGATACGACTTAATTGCGAACATGCATACATTCTCCGCGATTAAGGTCGTGAAAACGGGCAAGGACACCACCGCTGAAATCACCTGCACCGGTGCTGTGTGGGCCAACTCACGGGAGACCAAAGAACGCATCCCGATCGATAGCTGGCAGCATGAAGTGCACAGGCTCGTGAGGGGAAAGGATGGCTGGCGCATCGTCGGCAACGTTGGCGGCGATAAGGCCGTCCGTCATTTTGGCACCGCGCCTCATCCACTCTTCTGACTGTGTCTTGCGAGACGGGCTCCTCTCTGCGTGAGCTGGTTGTTTCTCCTGCCAGTGTTATGTGAAAAATCACATCACAATTTCAGAAGTCTGACTCTTCAATGAAATAATGGGAGGGGAAATGAATCACGGTCTGATCGCGCATCTCGGTCCACTTGCGGCATTGGCTGGGGTCTGGGAGGGACAGAAGGGGGAAGATGTCTCGCCCTCGGATGATCGCGGGACTGAGCGCAATCAGTTTCGTGAACGGATGACCTTCGATCCCATGGGTCCGGTGCGCAATCACGAGCAAACGCTGTACCGATTGCGCTATGCCACGACGGTGTGGCGTATCGGGGAGGCGGACCCGTTTCATGAGGAGTTGGGGTACTGGTTGTGGGATGCCCAGGCAAAGCAAGTGCTCCGCTGTTTCCTTGTGCCCCGGGGAGTCTCGGTGATTGCAGGTGGCACGGTCGAACCGTCGGCCAAGTCTTTTTCGCTTGCCGCGGACGTGTCGTCGCCCACGTACGGCATTTGCTCGAACCAATTCTTAGATAAGGCATTCAAGACTGTGCGGTATGAACTGACCGTCACGGTGCTCGATAGTGACCGGTTTCGTTATGAGGAGGATACGCAACTCCAGATTTCCGGCCAAGCAGAGCTGTTCCATCACTCGGACCAGAATACACTTTCGCGCGTCAGGTCATAAGCCGGAGCGACTCTACGGATACGAACCCACGGCAGTTGATTTGTCAGCGGCGGCGGTAGTCCTGTTCAAGCATCCCGTAAAGTTCCACGTCCACGTATTGGCCGAAGCGCAGATAATGTTCGCGCATTCTGCCCTCGTACGTCATGCCGACCTTCTGCAGCACCCGACCTGATGCCGGATTGTTCAGAAAGTGCGGGGCATAGATCCGGTGCAGATGTCGCTGGTTGAACCCATAGGCGAGCACCGCATTCACCGCTTCCGTACCGTACCCCTGATTCCAGTAGGGAACGCCGACCCAGTAGCCCATGCGCGCGTGCTGGTGCCCGGCAGCGATGTCCAATCCGATCGAGCCGACTAGGACATGGTCCGCTAGGAGGACGATCGCAAAATTGACGAGCGTGCCGGCATCGAAGTCCTGCTGCTGGCTCCTGATCCACTGCTCGGCTGTGCCATCGGTATAGGGATGGGGGAGGAAGGTGCCGGCTGCGACCTCTTTCGCTCCGGCAAGTCGTACCACGTCTGCGGCATCTTCAACTGAAACTGTCTGAGGAGGAGCCGATCGGTTCTGAGGGTGGGGAAGGTTGCCATGGGCGTGATGAAAGCACAGAAGGGGGAGGTCTCACAATCCCTTCCGGTGGCTCACTCCCAATCCCTCATCGAGACGCCAGCCGCGCGAATGTGCCGTACGTTGACGCGCCCCAAGTATTCGACGGAGAGGCAGTTGATGCAACTGCTGACAACACGTAGACTGCCTCGATTTCATTGGCACCATTACTAGAGGTGGGATTTCTATGGGCGCCATGAGGGAGGATCGAAGACTATATGACTGACCAGGCGAACGAGAGATCAAGCTACCAGGGACCGGCGTTCTTTTCGTATGGGTTCCGCCCGTTGTTTCTTGGTGCGGCGTTATTTGCCGGGGTGGCGATCCCTGTCTGGGTCCTGCTGCTCACCGGAGGCGGCGACTCGGAATTTTTCTCTGCCGTACGGCAATGGCATGTGCATGAGATGGTCTTCGGATTTCTGCCGGCTGTGATCACCGGCTTCCTATTCACTGCGATTCCCAACTGGACCGACCGTGCGCCGATTAGAGGGAACGAGTTGATGCTGTTGTGTGCCTTGTGGCTGGCCGGTCGTCTGGTCATGGCCATCCCGTTTCTCACGCCCCTCCTGTCCGCTACCGTTGACGGAGCCTTCCTTGTCGTAGTGGCTGGGCTGGTCTGGCGAGAGATTGCAGCAGGGAAGAGCTGGAGCCATGCCCCGATAGGAGGTCTGATCAGTCTGTATGCCGGCGCCAATATCCTGTTCCACGTGCTGGCGGTGAGTGGCGGGGCAACGGACCTTCCCGGGCGAATGGCTCTCGCGCTCGTGATTCTGCTGCTGGCGCTCATTGGCGGGCGCGTCACTCCCAACTTTACCCGCGACTTCCTGGCCGGGCAGAGCATGACCAAACAGCCTGCGCCCTTTTCCCGTTTCGATGGCCTGTCGGTCGTTCTCGCGGGAATTGCTGCTGTCGCCTGGATTGTTCAGCCGCAGGCCATGGTAGTGGGCTGGTTGTTGGTGGCGGCCGGGTTTGCCAATCTGGGCCGCCTGTTGCGTTGGTATGGCTGGCTCACCTGGCGTGAGCCGTTGGTGCTGATGCTTCATCTGGGTTATGGTTGGCTGGCGCTGTCGCTGCTGCTATTGGGAGGTGCGATTCTCGGGGTGGGGCTGCCGACAACGGATGCCATGCATGCACTCACCACCGGCGCGGTGGGTGTGATGACCCTGGCTGTGATGACTCGGGCCAGCCTAGGCCATACGGGACACCCCAAGCACGCCGGGCCTCTGACTGTCTGTACGTACATACTGGTCAACCTGGGTGCGCTGCTGCGAGTATTCGGGCCGTCCATTGATTTCTCGACGAATCTTGTCCTTGGGTTGGCTGCGATGAGTTGGAGTGGCGCCTATTTGCTGTTCGCCCTGGTCTATGGCCCGCTCCTCCTCCGCCCGAGCATCGACGAATGACAGCACGGTGCGCAGGAGGAGGGGCATGATTCTTCTGTGCAACAATTCTCCTGTTCGGACGAGAGCAGGGTACTAGGTCACCTTGGAGGAGTGAGATGAGCCCAGCAACACATTCTGATGTATATACTGTCACATTGATGGATCGACAGGATGTCGCTGAAGGCACGATGGCGTTTCGATTCGAGAAACCGGCGCACTTCGTGTTTACCCCGGGCCAGTTTGTGAAACCCACCCTTGTCGATCCGCCCGAAACAGATGCGGAGGGCAATGGACGAGCCTTCTCAATTGCGAGTGCCCCTCATGAAGACACGTTGATGGTCGCGACACGCATGCGAGATACGGCCTTCAAGCGCGTGCTACGCAACATGCCACCCGGCGCGACGGTCCAGATGGAAGGTCCGTTCGGCAACTTTTCCTCCATGCCGATCCGGCTGACCGGCCGTTTTTCTGGCAGGAGGGATTGGGATTACCCCATTTCGGAGCATGATCTTCCATGCGGCGGCGCAGAAGCTGCCGCACCGCCTCTTCCTCTTCTATTCGAACCGGCGACCGGAAGATGCCCCGTTCCTGGACGAACTGCAGACCTTGCAGCGGGACGATCCGCACTACACCTTTGTAGGGACTATGACTGCGGCTGAGAAATCTTCCCGCACTGGGAAGGGGAAACCGGGTTTATTACACCGGCTATGCTCTCCAAGATGCTCGTGAATGTCAGCTCCGCCGATCTTCTACTCGTTGGACCGCCTGGAATGGTGACTGTTTGCGTAAGGCCCTCAAAGACGCCGGTTTCAATGATCAGGATATTCGCACGGAAGAGTTTGTGGGCTACTAAGATAAGGAAGGGGAGTGGCACGTGAAGTGCGAGACATGCGGGCCATCAAAGTCCTCGCGTACCAACTTGGTTTTTCCGCAACCTACTTAAAAGCATCTGGTAGTTGGAGACATATGTCGAAAATAGATTTCACGAAGACACTGGCCTCCGGCCTCGGTGCCTACAATACGAACGTCGGACAGTGGTGGGTGAACAAGACACGAAATACGGCTCATGCGGCAGCCTACAGGAATATTACGAATCATGTTGTCCAGTGGGCACAGAGGGAAAGCGGTCTGATCATTGATTATGGATGTGGCACAGGTCTTCTCATGAAGCGGCTCGTCGATGTGCTTCCGGCCTGGAAGTTCCTCGGTATCGATGGTTCGAAGGTGATGCTGGGTGACGCTGAGACCTGGGCCGGCCCCAAGCGAGCGGGACGCCCTGCATCCGTTGAGTTTCGTCTCGCGAAATTGCCCGACTTCTCTGTCTCTACACAAAAGGCGGACGTCATTGTCTTCACCTTCCCCAACATCGTTTCGGTTGCCAGCGGGCGTCGTCAGTTTGAGGAGATCTTCCCGAAAGACCGGGACCTCGCGCGGATGTTAGCCCTGAAACAGGAAAAGGGGAAAGGAGCCGATGCCCTTTACGATTCATTGTTCATGAGCCGGGTGGTTTCGCGGAATCTGCGCTCTCTGCTCCGGAAGGGTGGCTTGTGCGTTCGCGTTGACTATAGTCAAGGCGCCAGGCACGAGTTGGGCCGGTTCGACCAGTTATCTACCTTGTTCGAAGAAGGGTCACTGAACGCGAGGCAGTCTCGTCTGAAGCCGCAGAAGTTTTTTAAATTGCTCTCCTCACAGTATTACCCGTCGGCTGTGATAAGGGATGTCTATGACCAGACCAAGGATATAGACTTCCTTGAAGGCGGTTATTTGGTCAGCCTTTTAAAAGCGATCTAGCCCACACTATTCATGAGCGCTTCTGCTGCAATCGGGGATGCCTCGCTCGAGCCAGACGCGTGAGACCTGCGGGAAAGGCGGGATGTGGACAGATTGAGTTTCCACCTCGTGCAGCCGGTCTCACTCGTCCCGCCTGTCTCGCGCGGCTATCCTGTGCGAGTGTCATGTCACGCAATGCCCCTCTCATGGCACACTCGACTGACGATCGGTTGACAGGGCTACTGGCAAGACAGTAGCCTGGCACCGTTTTCCTTTCCTTTTCACCTTGCAGGGTTGTCGAATGATCGAGCCCGAGATCACCAAGCCGGATACCGGCGAGCTTATCCGGAAGCTGCACGAGCGGCCACAGATGCCTCTGGCCGAATGGCTGCAAGCCCCTGCGCACGTGCACTATAAAGCCTTTCGCATGAGCGACCCACCGGTGCAGCGGCCGGCGAGTCGTGACGAGTTCAGGTCTCTCCTGGAGGCCTTTAAGGTCTCCGCGGACGCGATGGTCATTCATGACGCGTTTGGCTATGGCGTGAAGACGGCGACGACCGGCGATCGGCTGATCGTGATCTGGCAAGCGCACACGGAGTACTACAGCTATCAAACCTGGCATATCCCCTCCGACCACGCTGGGGGGGTAACCTTTGGCCCGATGACCTTTCCGGACTACCGGTTTCCGGTCACGCCGCTCGGTGCAGAAGTATGCCGTCTGGATATCCTGCTGATGGCTGAGCCGTTGCCGGCCGGTGAGACGTTGCGCCAGCAGTTTCCCGGCCCGGTCATGTATGGCAGCCGGATTCTCGATGAGGAGACCGCGCTGGTCACCAGCTTCACACCTGACGAATATGGACGCGAGCACTATTGGGTCAGCGTGGGGTCAGCCAGGTCCAGCAGATCTCATCTGAAAGACATTGTCGATGCCATTGTCCGGATCGAAACCTACTATCACTTATTGCTCATGCAGAAGCCGTTGTTTTCGGCTGCGATCGATCAGGCCTACAAATTCGAGCAGGTGCACTTGAAGCAGCGTGAAATCATCACCGGACACATCGGCCACGCCGACTCCCTGACTCTACAGCGTTGGCTCAATGGGCTGACGCAAGACTTGTTGAAAACCACTCGGCTCGCCGGCAAGTTGCACTTCGAGCTGTCCGCCTCTGTTCCCTACGACAAAATCGTGCACCGGACGCTGGCGGCACTCGACGAACGTACGCTCCCCCTGTACCGCCCGATCTCCGACTATGTCCTTAGCGGGATTACCGGGGTGGCGGAGGGCTATCAACAACTCTTGAAGCGGATCGACACCCTGCGCAGCGGATTCGAAGGGATTATTTCCATCATTCGTGCGCGGGTCGATCTCATGCTCCAAGCCCAGAATCTGACGCTTCTGGCCAGCGTCGACAAGACGACGAAGAGCCAGGCCATCCTCCAGCATACGGTCGAAGGTTTGTCGGTTATTGTGATCGCGTACTATCTCAGCGGGCTCATGGTCTATATCTTCAAGGGGCTTCAGGAGATGGGGTGGCTCCGCAACGCGCATATTGCCGCCGCCTTGTTCGTCCCGCTCGCGATCGGTCTGGCTTTCTTGATTACGAACTTCAGCCGAAAATACCTCCGCAAGAAACTCTCCGGCGAACCCACGTCTTCGACATCAGAGAAGCCTCAGGCCTGACTGGTGCAATAAGCTGCGGCCTCCGACAAATCATTTCCTGTAGGCCGGTATTTTTCGTATAGTGTGAGCGGATAGGGGATGGAGTCCCCCGAATAACCGCCCTGATGGGCTGATGACTCCTACGCCACGTATCGTGGCTGCGGAGTGGTCACGTGTGAGGTGCCGACCGCTGCAAGCGGTTTTTTTGTGCCACGATCGTGGCATGGCACGGTTCATTAAGGAGGACTCCCGATGGAACAGCTGTTTACGATCGCGTCCCTCTGGCTCGCGCTCGCCGTCGTTTCTTCTCTGATTGCCTACCATATTCGAATCTCCATTGCTCTGGTCGAAATCTGTGTCGGAGTGGCGATTGCCGCCGTTCTTGCGTGGCTTGGTTATGCCGATCTCCTCGGCGCCAATCAGGAATGGATTCGCTTTCTGGCTGCCACCGGAGCGGTCTTCCTGACGTTCCTCGCAGGGGCTGAACTCGATCCCGATGTGCTCCGCACGAAATTGACGGAAGTCACGGTGGTCGGGATGTCAGCTTTGTCGCGCCGTTTCTCGGCTGCGCCGCGGTGGCCTACTATTTCCTCGGGTGGAGTGCCCAGGCGAGTTGGCTCTGCGGCGTCGCGCTCTCGACGACGTCCATGGCCGTGGTGTATGCGGTCATGTTGGAAACCGGATTCAACAAGACAGATTTTGGGAAGGGCATCTTGGGCGCCTGTTTCATTACCGATCTGGGAACGGTCATTGCCCTGGGCCTGCTATTTTCGCCCTTCACCTATAAGACTGTCGTGTTCATCGTCGCCACCGCTGTCGTGTTGGGGTCGCTCCCCACAGTCACCCATTGGATCACCACGGTGTATGCGCACCGGACCGCTGCGATCCGGACGAAATGGATCATGCTGATTCTGTTCGGGTTAGGTGCGCTGGCCTTGTGGTCCGGCAGCGAGGCGGTCCTTCCCGCCTACATTGCAGGCATGGTGTTAGCGGGCAGCGCGGCGAGAGATGCCCATTGGATTCGACGGCTGCGGACATTGACGGTCGGATTTCTTACTCCCTTCTATTTTCTTCGAGCCGGGACGCTGGTGTCGTTGCCGGCGTTGTTGGCCGCCCCGCTCGTCTTCGTCACGCTTCTGGTCGGGAAGGTGATATCGAAAATATTCGGTCTCTATCCTGTCATCGGACTCTTTCGGCATGATCGGAATGAACGGTGGTATTACACCCTCATGATGTCGACAGGGCTCACGTTCGGCACGATCTCGTCCCTCTTCGGCCTCTCGCACGGCATTGTGACTCAGGAGCAGTATTCATTTTTGGTGGCGGCGGTCATCGCGAGCGCGGTGGTGCCGACGGTGATCGCAGGGGCCGTGTTTCTCCCCCGGCATCTCTTGCCAGAGCCGGACCGGCATCTGCGAGCCAAGCCGCGCGTCAACGGATTGAGCGAGGAGGGGTGAGGTGGTAGGAGACTCCCGCTTCCGTCCTCTTTGGTCTGCGGGGCTCGGGTCTTTGGCACGATGCCGGTCATTTCTTGACGTTGCTCTTTCGCCTGGATAGGCTGCTGTCATCTCTCAATGAGGTAGGTGCCCATGATTTTTGTCACCGGCGGTGCCGGCTATATCGGTTCGCATACCTGCGTGGAGCTGCTCGACGCTGGCTGTGATGTCACGGTGTTCGACAACTTCTCCAATAGCCATCCCGAGGCACTGGCGCGGGTGGAGCGTATCACGGGAAAAAAGCTGCGGTTGGTGCGAGGCGACATCCGCGACCGTGCGGCCTTGGTGGCGGCCTTGCGTGAGAGCGGGGCCAGTGCGGTGATCCACTTCGCCGGCCTCAAGGCAGTGGGGGAGTCGGTGACACAGCCGCTGGCCTACTACGACAACAATGTGGTCGGCACCCTGCGCCTGCTGGAGGCGATGGGCGAGTGCGGGGTGAAAACCCTGGTGTTCAGCTCCTCCGCCACCGTCTATGGCGACCCGATTCGGCTGCCGCTCACTGAAGATCACCCGCTCTCCGCCACCAATCCCTATGGCCGTACGAAGCTGATGATTGAGGAGATCTTGCGCGATCTGCACCGCAGCGATGCCTCCTGGCGGCTCGGCATTCTGCGTTATTTCAACCCGGTGGGTGCCCATGCCAGCGGCTTGATCGGGGAAGACCCTCAGGGCATCCCCAATAATTTGCTGCCCTTCGTGGCCCAGGTGGCAGTGGGGCGACGCGCATGTCTCAACGTGTGGGGCAATGATTACCCCACTCCGGATGGGACTGGGGTGCGGGATTACATCCATGTGGTGGATTTGGCCCTGGGGCATCTCAAGGCACTGAAGGCTCTGGAGCGACTGGAGGAGAAGGCCGAGTGTCTGACCGTGAATCTGGGCACGGGCACAGGCTACAGCGTGTTGGATATCGTGCGGGCGTTTGAGCAGGCAAGCGGGCGGTCAGTGCCGTACAAGATTGCGCCCCGGCGCCCCGGCGACATTGCCTCTTGTTATGCTGACCCGCAACGGGCGTTTGAGTTATTGGGCTGGCGGGCGGAGCGTGGGCTTGGTGCGATGTGCACCGATGCCTGGCGCTGGCAGAGTGCGAATCCTAACGGATATGCAGGCTGATTCCAATCCGCCATCAGTTCGATCCCCGCCTTGAACCTTTTTCGGTTCCTTGCCATGCGCGCCCCGATATATGAGATAGATAGGCGGCACACATCGCCGTGCAGGACTCAGCGAATTCATATGTATGGGATGTATTGATGCGTCGGTAATGCTGGTCCAAGTGGCTGCGGCGGTGATCACGGTGCCTAGCAAGTGGAGGGAGCCGGTCATGGACTTGGCGGAACCTTCCAGATCTGGGTGATGGGTGCCGCGTCGACGCTCGCACCGGCGTGGGAAAGGCCGTAAAGGTCTTCAATCGTGCGCAAGACGTTGTCATGGGTGATCCGCTGGTCGTAGCGACCGGCTTGCACCATGGGCCCGACGAAAAGCGTCACGATCCGGTTATTCTCATTCTTATTGTCTTCGTCCCAGGTCACGATCAGCAGACTGTTGTGCTGCTGTGCCCACTGGACATAGGCATCCAGGTGTTCCTGGAGCCAACGGTCGCCGGTCTGAATCGCCTCGGGATCCTTTCCGTGGTGCATGTCGTTGACCTGGTTCGGTACGATCACGCTCACAGTAGGGAGTTTGGTGTAATCGGTGGGAAAACTCATCATGGGTAAATTGGCCGTCGCCGGGAGCCCATTGGTCACGCTGTCCTGCCAATTCACCCAGGGATTATGTTTGCGTGCATATAGCCCCACGCTGCAGATCAGAGAGCCGACCGAGGGTAGGTCTTCGGAATATCCAGCGAATGTCAGCCCCGCCGCCAGCAACGCGTGCCCAAGATTGGGTGTCGTGAAGGTGTGCGGGCACGAGTTATCGGTTGATGCCTTGCGTCGATCCAGAAAACAGCGCGAGATAATTCGGTTGGCTGGGGTAGGTGACGCCAAAGGACTGCGTGAAGACTGCGCCCTGGGCTGCCAGGCTGTTGATGTACGGCGCATCGGGCGAATCGATAATCTGGCTATAGGAGTGATTCTCTTCAATCACCATCACAATGTGATCGGGTCTGGGGAGGTGAGGAGTGCTGCCGCCCAGCGTTGACGACGCAGAGAGGACGCATACGCCCACAGCCAGCGGCATGGTGATCGTTCCGAGAATAAGCTTCCACTGCATATGAATTTGTACCATCCCCTAAAGCTGATTTGCCACTAGGAAGATATCGATTCTCGTGAAACTCTATGTCATGGGCCAGATGCTATGATCCATCTGCTGATTCAGGGCAATCGATGAGATAGCGAGGTAGCGCAGGCAGATCGGTGGCGATCTGTTGGGCGTGGCAGGGGGGAATATCTTCCTTCAGTCGCTTCAGGAGCCTGAGGACCTTCATGCTGGGAGGCACCTCGCATATCCATAGGTGGGTGCCGGACTCCAGTTCTTCCATGTGCCGTTGCACGCGAAACCCTGGATGCTCCATGAAATAGGCGGATAAGAATCCTCCGATGGCCTGCACCACCCAGGGGTGCGCGGTGGCATAGCGGTAGCTGATCCGAAGCTCAACCACCTGTATGGGCTCTTGCTCATCCATCGTTGCACGAGAGTATAGCCTGTTTGACGACGTGAAACTCTCAGAATTTCTTGTGCTGCCATGGCCGTGCTTGACCCAGCCTGCGTCTGCAGTGTAGGGTCCCGCGATGCGTTCGGCGTGCGCGCGGGACTGGCGGGACGAGCGATGAAATAGTGTCAGAGCACGCTTCACGAGGCACAATCAGTGGGAAACAGATGAACATTGCCATTATCGGCGGAGGACCGGCCGGGCTCATGGCCGCGGAGGCGGCGAGTGCCGCCGGCGCACAGGTCGATCTCTATGACGCCATGGCATCGGTCGGTCGCAAGTTTCTCCTGGCCGGGAAAGGCGGCCTGAATCTCACGCACTCGGAACCGTCTGAGAAATTTCTCTCGCGCTATGGTGCACGTCGCGCGCAGATCGCGCCGCTGCTCGCGTCGTTCGGGCCTGACGCGCTCCGAGCCTGGGCCCGTGGACTCGGCATCGAAACATTTGTGGGCTCTTCCGGGCGCGTGTTCCCCACCGATCTCAAGGCCGCGCCGTTGCTGCGCGCGTGGCTCCGCCGGTTGCGCCAGGCCGGCGTGCGATTCCACATGCGTCATCGATGGTCCGGCTGGGACGAGCAGGGGGCTCTGCGTTTTGCCACGCCAGAGGGAAACCGCTCTGTCCAGGCCGATGCGGTGGTGCTTGCGCTCGGCGGCGGCAGTTGGCCGAAGCTCGGCTCTGATGCTTCGTGGGTGCCGCTGTTGGCAGGACGCGGGCTTCACATTGCGCCATTGCAGCCGGCGAACTGTGGATTCGATGTGGGCTGGAGCGAGCATTTTCGGACGAAGTTTGCCGGGCACCCGGTCAAGTCGGTGGCGATTGTTGTGCGGAATGATGCCGGCGCTGAGTCCTGGCATCCGGGGGAATTCGTGATCACGGAGACCGGCGTGGAAGGCGGCGTGATTTACGCGGTGTCCGCCTCTCTTCGCGACGAGATCCTGGCGAAGGGCGTGGCCACCTTGCGCCTCGATCTGGCGCCCGATCGCGACGTGCCGCGCCTGACTCACGACTCTATCGAGGCCGCGCGGCAAACGCACGATGGCGACGCATCTTCAGCGGCAGGCACATATCGAAGGCGTGAAGGCGGGGCTGCTTCGTGAAGTGGTTTCGAAAGAGGACTTTGCGGACCCGGCTCGTCTGGCTGCCGCGATCAAATCGTTGCCGTTGCGACTCGTCGCACCGCGCCCGCTGGAGGAAGCGATCAGCACGGCTGGTGGAGTTCCCTTCGAAGCGCTCGACGAACGGTTGATGATCCGCACGCTGCCAGGCGCTGTTTTGTGCGGGAGAAATGTTGGATTGGGAGGCGCCGACCGGAGGCTATCTGCTGACCGCCTGTTTTGCCACCGGTCGAGCGGCGGGCGCCGGGGCGGCTGCATGGCTCACAGAGAGTGGAAGACGTGAGGCGTGAGGCGTGAAACGTAAGACGTAGTCTGATGGAGTCGGAGTTGTCGGTGGTCCTGTCACGGAAGTGCGATGAGGGTGCCGGGCGCGTTCTGACTGCAGCGGTGCGGATGGTCGAGAAATCTATTGGGGAGTGGCGACCAGCCCGTTGACGGCTCCGATGGATCGGTATTTCTGGTCCCGTTGAGTCAGCAACTGAGGGAGGGAGAGGTCGTTGAGTTGGGAGAGTTGGTTGCTGAGGGATTTGGCGACTCGCTCGGTGATGGCATTGGGGTCTCGATGGGCGCCGCCGAGCGGTTCCGGAATCACTTCATCGACGATATGGAGGTCGACCAGGTCTTTCGCCGTCATCTTCAGGGCGGAGGCGGCATCGGGAACTTTAGCTGGATCGTCCCACAGGATGGCGGCGCAGCCTTCCGGCGAAATCACCGAATAGACACCATGCTCCAACATGAGGACGCGATCTGAGACGCCCAATGCCAGTGCCCCGCCGCTGCCGCCTTCACCGATGACGATGGAAATAATCGGAACTGCGAGCCGGGACATCACAAACAGATTGCGGGCAATGGCTTCAGCCTGGCCGCGCTCTTCCGCGCCGATGCCGGGGTAGGCGCCTGGCGTGTCGATAAAGGTCACGATCGGGCGCCCAAACTTCTCGGCCATCCTCATGAGGCGCAGGGCTTTTCGATAGCCTTCGGGATTCGGCATCCCAAAGTTCCGTTGCATCCGTTCTTTGAGGGTCTTCCCTTTTTGATGGCCGATGACCATGATCGACCGGTCGTTGAATCGGGCGAAGCCTCCGACGATGGCACGATCGTCGCCGAACGAGCGGTCCCCATGGAACTCAAGAAAGTCCCTGAATAGATCACTGATGTAATCGAGGGTGCTGGGCCGTTGGGGATGCCGGGCGAGTTGGGTTCGCTGCCAGGGAGTCAGTTTGCTGTAGAGCTCATGTTCGACCTGGGCCAGCTTCGTCCGCAGCTTGCGGATCTCATCCTGGGGGGTCGATTTGCCGGCAGGAGCGGCCGCGAGTTTTTCGATCTTTTCTTCGATCTCGCGGATCGGCTTTTCAAATTCGAGGTAATCGCGCATAGGGCGTGTTAAGAATATCGATACTCGGGGAGGGAATACAGACACCCTACCCCGAACTTATGGTTACGATAGCAGAAAAATGGCCCCTTTGCCTAGCACTTCTTCAACATCTGCCACAAAACGCTCGCTGGGGGTGACAGTCAGGTTAGGGAGGGGGGCCGTCTCGGCTTCCAGGGCTGAATCCATTCGCAAAGTGAGCGAGACGGTCGTGCCTCCCGGGTGACGCAGAAAGACCTCGCGGAGGCGCGGTAACTGTTCCGTCACGTCGGGGTGATCCGTCAGTCGAATGTGGACCCGCTTGATCGTCTGCGCTTGCACCTCGGCGAGCGGCTCGATCTTGCTCCCTCGAATCTTCGTGCCTTTATCTCCCCGGTCCACCGTGCCCGTTATGCGCACGAGGCGTTCCGGCACAATCAAGTCGGCGGCGTTTTTGTAGAGATCCGGAAAGACGATGACCTCCACCACGCCCTGGAGATCTTCCAGGGTGAGATAGGCCATCCGGTCGCCCTTCTTGGTCAGCATGCTTTTGACGGTCGTGATGATTCCGCAGAGTTTCACTTCCCGACCGTCCGACAATTCTGGAAGGCTGATGGTCGAGGCCGTGGCGAGCGCTTGGATGGTGGCCTCATAGCGCGCCAGCGGATGGGAGGAAATATAGAAGCCGGTCAGCTCCCGTTCGTGTTTCAATCGCTCGCTTTGGTCCCATTCCGGAATGTTGGGCAGCGGCGGCATGGCCAGATGTTCTGCAGAGTCTTGTCCGTTCAGCTCGTCGCCAAATATATTGGTCTGCCCCAGATCCCGTTCGCGCTGCGCGGCCGCACCGTCCTCGACGGCTTGATCCAGGACCGCGGCCAGTTGAGAGCGTTTCGCGCCGGTCGAGTCGAACGCGCCGGTCTTGATCAGCCCTTCGAGCATGCGCTTGTTGACTTTGTGGAGATCGACGCGGCGACAGAACTCAAAGAAGGACTTGAAGGGGCCGGTTTCATTCCGAATCTCGATGATCGATTCGACGGCGCCTTCGCCGACATTCTTGATGGCCGCCAGGCCGAACCGGATTGCGCGATCCACGACGGTAAAGTTCTTATGGCTTTCGTTGACGTCGGGAGGCAGGACCTTGATGTTGAGGTCGCGGCATTCCGTGAAGTAGCCGACGATTTTGTCGGCGTTGCCCATGTCGGTGGTCATCAGGGCGGCCATGAACTCAGTCGGGTAATGCGCCTTCAGATAGCCGGTCTGGTAACAGACGACGGCATAGGCCGCGGCGTGCGACTTGTTGAACCCGTAGCCTGCAAACTTCTGGATCAGTTCGTAGAGCTTTTCCGCTTTCTTGTCGGGAATCTTGTTCTGCTTGGCGCCGGCCAGGAACTGCGCGCGCAGCTTCTCCATCTCCTCCGGCTTCTTCTTGCCCATCGCGCGCCGGAGAATGTCGGCTTGGCCGAGCGAGAAGCCCGCCACCTTGTTGGCGATCGCCATCACCTGTTCCTGATAGACGATGACCCCATAGGTGTCCTTCAGGATCGGTTCGAGTTCGGGCACCTCATAGGCGATCGGAATCTTGCCCTGCTTGCGTTTGATGAAGTCCGGAATCAGATCCATCGGACCAGGACGATAGAGCGCGATGATGGCGATGATGTCTTCGAAGCGGTCCGGTTTCAGGCCGGTCAGGAGGTCGCGCATCCCGGAGCTTTCCAACTGGAAGAGGCCGATCGTCTTTCCTGAGGAGAGGAGGGCAAAGGTCTTGGGGTCGTCGAACGGCACCTGCTCCATGACCAACGGTGGATCGCCGGGATGCCCCTCATTGATCAGATTCTCGGCCCGTTTGATCATCGTGAGGGTTTTGAGGCCCAGGAAATCGAATTTGACGAGCCCGATCTTTTCGACGTCTCCCATCGAATATTGGGTGACGATTTCGTCGTTGGCGCCTTTATAGAGAGGCACGTGATCCGTGAGCGGCCCTTCCGAAATCACCACGCCGGCGGCGTGGGTCGAGGCGTGACGGGCCAGTCCTTCGAGCGAGCGGGCGATGCCCATCAGCTCTTTCACCCGCGTATCGGTCTCGACGAGATCGCGCAGTTTCGGTTCTTGATCGAGCGCCTGCTGGAGCGTGATGTTGAGCTGATTCGGTACGAGTTTGGCCACGCGATCGACTTCGGCATAGGGAATTTCCAGCACACGGCCCACATCCCGAATCGCGGCTTTCGCCCCGAGCGTCCCGAACGTAATGATCTGGGCTACGTGGTCCTTGCCGTACTTGTCGACGACATAGTTGATGACCTCGCCCCGGCGATCCATGCAGAAGTCCATGTCGATATCGGGGAGGGACACGCGCTCGGGATTCAGGAACCGTTCGAACAAGAGCGTGTAGACGAGGGGATCGAGGTCCGTGATGCGCAGCGCATAGGCGACGAGACTGCCGGCGGCGGAACCTCGGCCCGGTCCGACCGGAATGTTGCGCGAGCGGGCAAACTTGATGATGTCCCACACGATGAGGAAATAGCCGGCGAACCCCATCGAACAGATAATCGTCAGTTCTTCACGCAGACGAAGCTCATAGGTGGCCGGTAGGATTTGGCTCGGTCTTTCTCGTAGTCTAGCCGCCAATCCCTCCAGCGCCAGGTGCTCCAGATAGGTTTCCCGCGTGAAACCTTCCGGAACTTTGTATTGCGGGAGATGTGTCTTGTTCAGCACCAGTTGGAGGTCGCAGTTGTCCGCAATCCGACAGGTATTGGTGACGGCATCCGGGAATTCGATGAAGGCGGCCGAGACTTCTTCTGTCGATTTCACATAGAGCTGATCCGTATCGAACTTCATGCGATTCGGATCGCTGATCGTCTTGCCGGTTTGCAGGCAGAGCATCAGCTCGTGCGGGCGGAAATCTTCCTTTTTGAGGTAGTGGCAATCGTTGGTGCCGGCCAGAGGGATGTCCATTTTCTTGGCGATCTCCAGCAGGCCGCTATTCGCGACTCGCTGATGGTCCAAGCCGTTCGCCTGCACCTCAAGATAGAAATGTTCCTTCCCGAAGATTTCCTGAAACTCCCCAGCCACAGCCATGGCGCCGTCCATATCCTTCTGGCCGATGAGGTACGGAATCTCGCCGCTCAAGCAGCCTGAGAGGGCAATCAGTCCTTCATGGTGCTCTTTCAGAATGTCTTTATCCATCCGTGGCTTATAGTAGAATCCTTCAAGATACGCTTTACTGACTAGCTTGATCAGATTCTGATAGCCTGTCAGATTTCGAGCGAGGAGGATCAGATGATAGTAGTCGTTGTGGGCGAGGCCGCTGTCTTTGGCAGCGAAGCGACTGCCGGGCGCCATATAGGCTTCGCAACCGATGATGGGTTTGATGCCGGCATCTTTGGCTTTGCGGTAGAACTCGATGGCCCCGAACATGTTGCCATGATCGGTCATCGCCACGGCCGGCTGGCCGAAGGCTTTGATCTGCTGCACGAGTGGGTCGATCTGATTCGCGCCGTCGAGGAGGCTGAACTGGGTGTGGAGATGAAGATGCACGAAGGACGAAGTCATGGCCGGATTCTAGGAGGCGGAGGAAGGGAAGTCAAACGACGCGAAGCAACGCTTTGCTTATAAGGTAGATCGTGAAGGATGAGCACTTTGTGGCTGTCTGATTGGTTGAGAATCCTGCACCGTAAAAGTGATAGCTATATACTCCTGCCGTGCGCTGCCGCCGGAGTACCGCTATCGCCCCCGTTGAGGGGCTCAGGCGTGAGCCCGGCTGGCAGTGCTGGTGCGACCGACCAGGTATACGGCGTAACGCCGCCCGAGGCCGGAGCGTCTGGCTGTATAGATTTGCCGACTCTGGCATTCGGCAAGGCGAGTAGTTGTCGTGATCGCCAGCGCGGCGCTGATCGACGATCGAAAGAGGCTGCGTGTCAGACTGCGATAATGCGTCAGTCACCCTCACCGTGAAGTTTGAAGTGCCGGGATTGGTCGGCGTGCCTGAAATGGTTCCGGACGAGCTCAGGGCGAGATTCGCGGGGAGCGACCCAGCTGATTTTTTCCAGACTAGTGTTCCTGTCCCTCCGGTTGCCTGTATCGTTTGGCTGTAGGCCTGGCCGACTGTTCCTCCAGGAAGGGACGTGGTTGTAATATTGGGCGGGGCAGCTGGGTTGATAAGGATCGAGAAGGCTTGTGCATCCGCTTGTCCTGCTGTGTCGGCGACCCGGACGGTGAACGACGATGGACCTGCCGCAGTCGGCGTTCCTGAAATCGCACCGGTCGCCGGATTCAAGCCCAGGTTCTGCGGGAGCGTACCAGCCACGATGCTCCACGTCAGCGCGCCGGTCCCGCCAGTGGCTTGCACGGTTTGATTGTAAGCCTGGCCGACCGACCCGTTCGGGAGCGACGGAGTGGTGATCGACAACACGGGTGGGGCAGTATTGATCGTGAGGGAAAGAGATTGTTGCACAGTGTGTGGAGGCGACGATGAATCTTGCAAAGTGAATGTATGAGTGCTGTTGCCCTGCGCTGCTGGTGTACCTGTAATCGCGCCTGTGGCAGCATCGAACGTGAGGTTGGCCGGCAGTGCAGGCGTCACGGACCAACTGTATGGGGTGATCCCCCCGATCCTCCGACAGTCGTGGCATAGGGCTGGTTCACCGTTCCGTCCGGCAGGGAAGTTGTGGTGATCGTCAACGGCCCTGGTCCAGCAGGAGCCGCAGCTGGTGCAGGAGCCTTGGAAACGTCACTGCAGCCTGCCAAACCACATGCAGAGATGAACGACAAGATGACTGCCAAGAGGGAGTGGCTGATGAGACCACGGTGAAATATCTGGGGTCTATAGTTTGAACATGTCAGTGGCATCATGAATATTGGTCAATTCGGCGTCACTCGATGAAGAGGGTCAGCGGTCCTTCTCTCCGGACATGGTCGTGTATCACATATGCGCCGGTCCGGTTCTTTGCTCTAGCAACGCTGTGCATCATACGCGAAAAATCCTGAAACATTCTGCCCTACGAAAGTAAGGGGGGACGAGTGAGATGAAAGATCTGCTTGTTTCGATCCTTGGCTCGGAGTCCTGAGGAGTTCGAGAAGTTGGCAGGTGAGTCTTAATCCAGGTGTCCGTTTTTTCCGGGCCGCCTCACAATGAGCCCATCTTTTTCCCCATTCATGCGTTATGGCTCAAGGTGTTTGAGTGATGGTAACAGTATAAGTTTTTGGTGTTCCGTTTTGTGCCGTGACGACGATGGGAATCGGATTCGGCCCCGGTATGAGAGTAATACTGGCTGACGTTACCCCAGAGGTCGCTGCCAAACCATTGATCGTCAATGTCGCTGTGGAATCTGCCACCGTCGCGGTGACCGTGGTGTCCGCTGTCGTATTTGGAACTGTCATAGTGTAACTTACGGTTGCGGCATCGAATGCGGGCGCAAGTGTCCCCGGCTGAAACGACCAAGTCAGATAGATTATTGTTTCCCGAAAGTACAATCGCGGCCCGATTCACGAGCACGGTATACGTCTTCTGGTGAGGTTCGGCGCCGTTACCACAATGGTGACGGGCGTGTTCGTCCCGGCGGCCCCCAGTGTGACGGACAGGCTCGTCGTCGTCTGGTTATTGATACTCACCGTAGCCCCGGCATCCTGCGCTTGCGCCGTCACCGTGACGCTGCCAACGCCACTGGTGACGTTCACTGTATAGTTCGTCGTGTTGGCATTAAACGTTTCGTTCAAGCCCACCGACGACACGGTCAAGCTCTGGAGATTGTTGTTTCCCCCGAGCGCGGCCCGATTCACGAGTACGGTATACGTCTTCTGAGTGAGGTTCGGCGCCGTCACCACAATGGTGACGAGCGTGTTCGTCCCGGCGGCCCCCAGTGTGACGGACAGGCTCGTCGTCGTCTGGCTATTGATACTCACCGTGGCCCCGGCATCCTGGGCTTGCGCCGTCACCGTGACGCTGCCGACGCCGCTGGCGACGTCCACCGAATAGCTTGTCGTGCCCGCAACAAACGGTGGGGCCAAGGTGCCCGACGAGACGGTCAAGCTCTGGAGATTGTTATTTCCCCCCGAGTGCGGCCCGATTCACGAGTACGGTATACGTCTTCTGAGTGAGGTTCGGCGCCGTTACCACAATGGTGACGAGCGTGCTTGTCCCGGCGGCCCCCAGTGTGACGGACAGGCTCGTCGTCGTCTGGCTATTGATACTCACCGTAGCGCCGGCATCCTGCGCTTGCGCCGTCACCGTGACGCTGCCGACGCCGCTGGCGACGTCCACCGAATAGCTTGTCGTGCCCGCAGCAATGCTGGGGCCAAGGTGCCCGACGACACGGTCAAGCTCTGGAGATTGTTATTTCCCCCGAGGGCCGCCCGATTCACGGTCACCTGGTAGGTCTTTTGACTGCCATTGGGGGCGGTCACGACGATTGTAATGGTCGTGTTCGATCCGGCTGGCTGAAGCGAAATGGAGCGCGCCTGACCAGAGCTGGTTCCCTGCCCATTCACCATCATGCTCGCATTGGCATCCTGGAGGCTCGCGGTCACGGTGACGCTGCCGACGCCACTGGTGACGTTCACTGTATAGTTCGTCGTATTAGCATTAAACGTTTCGTTCAACCCACCCGGTGACACGGTCAAGCTCTGGAGATTGTTGTTTCCCCCCAGTGCGGCCCGATTCACGAGCACGGTATACGTCTTCTGAGTGACGTTCGGCGCCGTCACGACAATCGTGACGAGCGTGTTCGTCCCGGCGGCCCCCAGTGTGACGGACAGGCTCGTCGTCGTCTGGTTATTGATACTCACCGTAGCCCCGGCATCCTGTGCTTGCGCCGTCACCGTGACGCTGCCGACGCCGCTGGCGACGTCCACCGAATAGCTTGTCGTGCCCGCAACAAACGGTGGGGCCAAGGTGCCCGACGACACGGTCAAGCTCTGGAGATTGTTGTTTCCCCCCAGTGCGGCCCGATTCACGAGTCACGGTATACGTCTTCTGAGTGACATTCGGCGCCGTCACCACAATTGTGACGAGCGTGCTCGCTCCTGCCGCTCCAAGCGTAATGGTACGGGCCTGGCCTGAGTTGGTTGCTTGCCCGTTTACCGTCATGCTCGCATTGGTATCCTGGAGGGTCGCGGTCACGGTGACACTAGACACGCTGCTTGCGACATCGTCCGAATAGTTCAGTGCGTTCGCATCAAACGCTGGGGCCAAGGTGCCCGGCGATACGGTCAAACTCTGGAGACTGTTATTTCCCGCGAGTGCCGCCCGATTCACAGTCACAATGTAGGTGTTCTGACTCCCGCTCGGGGCGGTCACGACGATCGAGATCGGCGTATTGGACCCCGCTGGCCCCAGCGTGACGGACAGGTTCATTGTCGTCTGGCCATTGATGCTTATCGTGGCGCCGGCGATCTGCGGTTGCGCCGTCACCGTGACGCTGCTGACCGAAGTCGTCTCAGCCACCGTGTACGTGATGACATCGCTTGAGAATGTCGGCTGGAGCGTCCCAGGGCTGATCGTCAAGTTGGAAAGTGTTGCATCCGGCGATACTACAGGAGCAGGCGCAGGCGCTTTGCTGACGTCGCTGCAGCCATTGAGCCCAAAGGCGGCAGCGAGCAAGAGTATGACAACCGAACAGGTGTTACCGATAGTTTTAAGAGAGCAAATCATGCGTGTTCTTGTTCAGGTACATGGTCGGACGCATCGTTCAGCGGGTCTACTTCGTCCTTCAAAGCCTCTTCGCTTATTGAGAAGAATCGATTCGCCCTCCATTTGAGGAGCCTCATCATAAACGATAGCCTGCGCCGTGGTCTACCCTACCTATGTAAGGGAAAGCGTGAGTTTTGTGCTGGTGAGGCGCTGTAAACTAGGGTGAAGTCTAGTGATTGTCCTTATATAGAAAAGGAAGTCTAGAGCCGTTCGCCGTATTTCTCCCGGTGTTGTTTTTTGGCCCCGTCGACCCAATTGTCCCGCTTGATCCGGTCGGGCAGAGTGTCGAGCTTCTGGGCTATCCGTGCGATGTCGCGCGCGGTCCACTTGGCGATCTGGACATAGGTATAGGTCCCCATCTTATTGAGAGCTACTTCAATTGTGGGACCTATCCCACGGATCTTCTTGAGGTCGTCCTTCTGCGGTTCGCTTGTGAGCTTGGGTTGGCCAATCTGTAAATGGAGCTGGTTGTCTGCCTGGTCGGGGGCCTGAGAGCTTCCTGGCTTGCCCTCTGGACGAAGGGTTAAGGCTGTTCGCACCTCCATGATCGGCTTTTGGAGAGGCGAATTCCCCTTCTTCTTTTTTCCCATGGTCGGGGCCTGTTCGGTCATGGCCAATTGGAGCGCGTGCAGTTCATCGAACTGGCGCTGGAGCGCCGCGATCCGATTGTCCTTCTCAAGGATGGCCCGATCACGCTCCGCCAGGGTGGCCTGGACCTCCTGGATCGTCGCGAGCTGGGCCGCATGTTGCTCTTTGCTTTCATGCAAGGCCGCGCGGTGCTGGGCGTCTTTCTCGCTGAGCTGCACTTCCAACCAATGCACGCGTCCTTGGGCGGGCTCCATCTCCACCACCTGGGCGCGGAGCCGTTCGAGCTCCGCAAGGCTTCCTTCAGCCTCTGTCAGCCGGTTCTGCAGGTCGAGCAGTTCCTGTTCCTTCACGCTGAGTTTCTGATGCGCTGCGGTACACCCGGCGTTCGCCTGCCGGGCTTCTTGTACATAGGCGGCGATCGTCGCGTCGCTGTCGTGATACCGCTGAAGCGAGGCCTGCTGTTCGGATTCCAATGCCGACAGACGCTGCGTGGCTGAACTGAGTTCTTCTTGCATCACACGGAGTCGCTCGGTGCATGAGGCGAGTTCTTGTTGCGTCGATTGTGCGAGCACTTCCGACGAAATGAGTTTGTCTTCGTAGATCTGGACCGCCGAAGCCTTGGCCTTCAGCTCGAGCTGGGCCGAGTGCACCGCCTGTTCTTTGATCCGCAAAGCGGTGGTGATGTCGTAGATGTGTTGATTCAGTTTGCTGACCGACAGGTGCCGCAAGAGCCAGCCGGTAATTGCGCCGATTCCTGCCGCGACGAGGAGGCATCCCACCATCTGTCCGATGAGCATGGTCATAGGTCGCTCCGTCCTTTCACGCGCAATTCGATGCGACGGTTGTGCTGCAAGCCGGCCCGAGTCTGCGCCACGGACAGCGGTCGTGAGGCGCCATAGCCGATGGCGGTGAACCGGTTGGTCAGGCCGTGGTTGATGAAATAGAGCCGCACGGTTTCGGCGCGGCGCCGGCTGAGTTCAAGGTTATAGTCCGGCTCGCCGTACTTGTCCGTATGGCCGCCAATCTCAATGGCCGTGTGAGGCGCCTGATGTAATAGGGTAATCAGTTGGTCCAGTGTGGCCCGACCGCGGGGGGTTATCGTCGTGGTATTCGATTCAAACTCGATGGCGGCGTGCGACAGGATCTCATTCAATTTCTTCTGAAGCGACAGTGAGGAAGTCTGGAGCGGAGCCGCCAGAATGTGATCTTCCAGTTTGAGCCCCGTCTGCGTAAGAGGGGCAATATTTCGTAGTACGGTGGCTTTGGCACGATCGTTGTCGACACGGCCGCTGAGGACAATCGAGCGCCCGTCGATGATGATGGAGCCTCGTTCCGTCATATGCCCTAAGATGGGGAGGACCATGGGGACCGTATCTGCCCAGGCTGCAGGTCCCACTCTCGGATCCACCGTCAACTGATCGACTACACGACCGGGCGTCGCTCCATAAAGTTGTTGGGCTCGTTGAATGATTGCGGCCTTGCTGGTCTCATTCGGGAGCGAGCCACGGAGGGTCAGGACTCCTTCTTCCAATCGGGCATGAAAGGTGGCAGGGGTAGGGGGCATTGAGATTGTCAGTGGGGCAAGGTGGCGTGGCAGGCACACGATGGCAAGGAGACCAAGTGCAACAGCGCCTGCGGCAAGAATCGCTGCACGCATCATGAATCAACTCTCGGGCTGATAGGTGGCTGGTAGGCCCCTCTGACCCTACCATACTGCGCAGACTCATGCCAGGCAGGATTTGTCGGCCTGCCGCGCAGCATCCTGCCTCGGTAGCACCGGGCAAAATAGATGAATGGGCCTTTGATGGGTGGATGGTCCCATTCCCTCTTGTAAGGTGGATATTCATTTGCTATTCTTCGCCGCGCCTTCCAACTCACGTAACATCTATCGATCGTCTTTCAAGGAGTGACCTATGGCCGGCATCAAGCGGGCATTAATCAGCGTGTCAGACAAGACTGGCGTGGTGGAAATGGCGAAAGGGCTCGAGGCGCTTGGTGCTGAGATCCTTTCGACCGGAGGCACGGCAAAAGCCTTGCGAGAGGCCGGTGTAAAAGTGACTGATGTGGCGGCCTACACCGGTTCACCGGAAATTCTCGACGGTCGTGTGAAAACACTACACCCCAAGATTCATGGCGGATTGCTTGGACGCCGTTCGGTGCCTACCCACGTCGAGCAGATGAAACAGCAGGGGATTGGACCCATCGACGTGGTCGTGGTCAACCTCTATCCGTTCGAGGCGACGATCGCGAAACCCCACTGTCTGTTTGAAGAGGCGATTGAAAATATCGATATCGGCGGGCCGTCGATGCTGCGCTCTGCCGCCAAAAACCATGAAGATGTCCTGGTGCTCGTGGACCCGGCCGATTACCAGCGCGCGCTCGATGCCGTGAAGGCGGGGACAGTGTCGCATGAGTTACGGCGCGAGCTGGCGATGAAGGTGTTTCAGCATACGGCACGCTACGACAGCCTGATCGCCGGGTATCTCGAAAAGCAGGTACAAGGCAGCGAGGTCAAGTTCCCCAAGATATTGTCCTTGCAGTTCGAACGGCAGGAGATTCTCCGCTATGGGGAGAATCCGCATCAGCAAGGGGCCTTCTACAGAGAACTGCATTCGACCGAGCCATCGGTGTCTCGTGGAAAGATCCTGCACGGGAAGGCGATGTCGTATAACAATTTTCTCGATGCCAACTCGGCGCTCGAGCTGGCCAAAGAGTATGACGAGATCGCCGTGGCGATCATCAAGCACAATAATCCCTGCGGCGTGGCATTGGGCAAGACGCCGGTCGAGGCCTATGTGAAGGCCCGGGAGACCGATCCCATCTCTGCATTCGGCGGCGTGATTGCGTTCAATCGCACTGTGGACCTGGCCGCGGCAAAGGAAATCACCTCCACGTTTGTGGAAGTCGTCATTGCGCCGGGATTTGCCGACGATGCGCTGGCAGAATTGAAGCGCAAGAAGGACCTTCGCTTGCTCGATGTCGGGCCGCTCACGAAAGTGAAGCAAGAGGGCTTCGATCTCAAGAAACTGGTAGGCGGCTTGATCGTGCAGGACCGGGATCTCGGCGTCTTGACCGATCTGAAAGCGCTCAACGTCCCGACCCTTCGCAAACCGACGGAGGAGGAGTACGCAGCCTGCGCGTTTGCCTGGAAGGTCTGCAAACATGTGAAGTCGAACGCGATCGTCTATGCGAAACCAGGACAGACGGTGGGGATCGGGGCCGGCCAGATGAGTCGGGTCGATTCAGTGAAGCTTGCGGTGATGAAGGCCCAGATGCCGATCAAGGGTTGCGTGATGGCATCGGATGCCTTCTTTCCGTTCCGAGATGGATTGGATGCCGCCGCGCAAGCGGGAATCACGGCGGTCATTCAGCCAGGCGGCTCGATTCGCGATGCCGAAATTGTCAAAGCGGCGGATGAACAGGGACTGGCGATGATCTTGACGGCAATGAGGCATTTCCGCCACTAAGCGGATGTTCAAAACGACCCCTCTGCGCCACTTTCAGCCCCGCGTGGGTCAGACCCCTAAGACAAGGCGACCGGCTGGAACCTCCTCACCAATCCCAAACGAGAGTGGCTCCTTCACGTTGTCGGGATTCACATAGGTCCCAAACAGACGATCCCATACCGTAAAAAGTGCGGCCAGGTTCGCCATGTAGTGCTCGGGTCTAATGCTATGATGAATGTGGTGATAGCGCGGCGTCACAACAATCCATTCGAGCCAGTTGGATCTCCACACTATATTGACATGCATCCAATCATTTTGAAGATTATTGAACAAGCCAATCGCGAGCCCCATCCACCAAGGCGAGAGATCCAGAAATGAATAGGCAAAAATGTAGGGAAGATTGACGATGACCATTTGCGGGATCGTCCCTCGAAAGCCCGCGAGCCAATACATATAAGTAGGCGAATGATGCCACTTATGGATTCGCCATACATGCTTTTGGTGCATGAGCCGATGAATCCAGTAGTGCCCAAAATCTGCGATAAGGAAGTAGCACAACAGGCGAAGCAGCAGCGGCATCTGGAGAATTGTTTCGGGCAGATGCGGACGGATCGCGATCCATCGATCGATATACTCGGCAATCGGAACCATGCCCCACGCATAGACTGAAATCAGCAGAACATCGCGCCCGATGAGCTTGCCATACGGAATATTGCGCGCTGGTCGGAGCCATTCGAGAGCCGTCACACCAACAAGACGCACAACAAAAAGCAGCGGGAAGAAGAGATTATGCTCAAGAACGAACTGCCGAAACTCTCGACTAAACAGCCACTCAATCCATTCCATTCGACACCCTCTTCACTCGCGTCCGTTGGAACTTCGTCTCGTGCTAAACCGTTGCTACTGCACTCGTCTCAGTGTACCCAATCCTTTGTGAACTGTCTTCCAATACCGCTTCCTCGACTGACGGTTGGATCGAATGCCCTCCAGCAAACTCATTTTCCCCACCACGGCCCGCAGTAATCCTGCATAATCACCCGACGCTTCAGCCGTCAGGCCGCTGTCAGTGCGATTCCTTGAATTCTAAACTCTTGCACGCTGGTAAGAGATGGCTGTATATTGCCGCGTGTGAAAAAGAAACGCCGCGTTAGGCCACCAACGCTACCGCGTGCAATTCAAAGCGGAGGGAGTCGGTTAAGGAAAGTAGAATTCCTCCCCAGTTTCGTTCTCGCTTCCCTCAACGCCTGGGCCTCTCGCTTGCTGCGGCCTTGCTGGAAGATCGTTTTGAACATCCTTCCTCATGAGTCCTACTCCAGTACATAATTGAGGAGTCGACGGTGAAGGTTCTTGTCATCGGGAGCGGAGGACGCGAGCACGCCATGGTGTGGAAGCTTGCGCAGAGTCCGCGCAAACCTCTGCTCTATTGTGCACCGGGGAATGCGGGGATCGAATCGCTTGCGACATGTGTACCGATCAAGGTCGACGATATTGCCGGGCTGAAAGCGTTCGTGCAGTCGGAGAAGATAGATCTGACGGTCGTGGGGCCTGAAGCCCCTCTTGCGCTGGGCATTGTCGACGACTTTCGCAAGTCCAAACTCAAAATATTTGGACCGACGAAGGCCGCCGCCCGCGTTGAAGCCAGCAAAGTCTTCTCCAAAGAGATCATGGCCAATGCGAAGATTCTCACGGCAAAGGCGCAAAGTTTTGACCAGATCGCTCCGGCTTTGGCCTATCTTGATCAACATGAGCTCCCTGTGGTGGTGAAGGCTGATGGACTGGCGCAGGGGAAGGGTGTCGTAGTTGCGACGACCCATCAAGAGGCAAAACAGGCCGTCCGCGATTCGATGGAGCATGCGGTGTTTGGCCAAGCCGGTCAGCGCGTGTTGATCGAACAGTTTCTTGACGGCGAGGAGCTGACAATCATGGCCTTTACGGATGGCCGGACGGTGGTGCCCATGCTGCCGGCGCAAGACCATAAACGAGTCGGGGATGGCGATACAGGGCCTAATACCGGAGGCATGGGCGCCTATTGTCCCGCGCCGCTCGGCACAATGGCACTACGCGAGCAAGTCACTCGGCAGGTTCTCTATCCCGCCGTCGAAGTCTTGTCTCGGATGGGCTGTCCGTTTCAGGGCGTCTTGTATGCGGGGCTCATGATCGTGAAAGGGACGCCGTACGTGTTGGAATTCAATGCCCGGATGGGAGATCCAGAAACGCAAGTCGTTCTCCCATTGCTCAAGACCGATTTGCTGGACGTGATGGAGGCCGTGGTCGAACATCGGCTCGATCAACTCACCGTAGACTGGCATGATGAAACCACGGTGTGTGTCGTGATGGCGTCGGGAGGCTATCCCGGTGCCTATCGGACTGGCTGCACGATTCACGGATTGCCGATCTCGACTGATGCGAGGACCGTGGTGTTTCACGCAGGGACGGCACGAACAGCTACCGAGGTGGTAACGGCCGGGGGCCGGGTGCTGGGGATTACGGGATGCGGAAAGACCTTGGCAGATGCACAAGCGCAAGCCTATCGCGTGACCAGGTCGATTTCATTTGACGGCGCGCACTATCGGACGGATATTGCATATCGTGCGTTTGCACGTCACGCGTAACGCAGAATGGGGCTAATGGTTCCTGCCATGGCAACGATCGAGCGCTATGCGGCTTCTACTGTCCCGGTGCTGGCTGATCAGGTGCGTCGCGTGCTTGGAGAGAGCGGGCTTGTCGCCCTACCGACGGAAAGTTTCTACGGGCTTGCGGTAACCCCGTTCGACGAAAAGGCGCTGGCCAGATTGTGGCACGTCAAAGGCCGGTCGGAGGGAAAACCGATTCTCGTTTTGATCGGAAACAGGTCTCAGTTGGAGCCGTTTGTTCGAAACATCCCGCCGGCAGCCACCGTACTGATGAATGCGTTCTGGCCTGGGCCTCTCACGATTGTCTTTCCCGCAGTGGGTGACCTCTCTGACGCGGTGACCGCAGGAACCGGTTCGGTGGGCATTCGCCTCAGCGCCTGGCCTCCGCTGATAGATCTCTTGCGTCGAGTCGGGCCGGTAACCGGCACCAGTGCAAATTATGAAGGCATCCCGCCGCCTCGTAGCGCTGAAGAGGTGCAAGACAGCCTTGGAGACTCGGTCGATCTGATCGTTGATGCCGGACCGACCCCCGGCGGGCGGCCGTCCACAGTCATCGACGTTCAGGGCCCGATCCGAATCATTCGTGACGGAGCAATCGAACGAAGTGCCATCGTGGCTCAACTAGCCGTTCACGGCCTGCATCTCGACGCACAGAGTCAGTGAAGTCAATTTCATCGTCCACAATGAAAGGAGAATGCGGATGTCTCAAACAATGATGGTGCGGAACCTTGCGGCACTGTCCGCCATAACGATCTTCTTGGTGGGTCTTTCCGGGTGCGATTACTGGCCCCCCGCACTCCAAACTCAAATAGAACAGCTCCGCTCCGAGCTGCAGAGTGCGACAGTGGAAAAGATTCAGCTACAAAATCAACTCGCCTCGATTACGAAAGTGAAAGACGATCTGCAGGCGCAAGTGGATGAACTCGCTCGGGCGAACCGCGACAAATCGTCTATGATCAATAGCCTGCAAAATAGCCTGTCGGTCGCCCAGGAGCGGCTGGCGAAGTCGACGAAAGTCGCAACGCCGAAGGCAGGGGCTGCCAAGCCATCCGCAAAGGTCACGCAGAAGGCTCCGGCCAAAAAGAAAACGCCAACCAAGGCCACAGGCGCGCACTAGCGCACCGCGCCGCTGCTGTCTATTTGGTGGTGGATGTCGATGGCGCGGTCGTGGCCGGGCTTGAGGCGCTTGAGGTCGTGCTCGACGGGGTGCTTGGTGGCGCGGTCGTGGGGGGAGAAGCTGGAGTAGTAGGAGCCGCAGGCGACGTCTGGTCGGACGTGCTGGGCGCTCCTTCTTTCTTTTCCCCGGCGTTGGGTGCAGGTGCTTCACTGCCGGATGAAGGCTTCATTTTGTCGGAGTAGTCTGTCACGTACCACCCGCTGCCCTTGAACATGATGGCCGGCGATGAGATAAGTCGCTGTACACGCTTCCCGCATCGCGGGCAGGTGGTGAGGGGGTCGTCCTTCATACTTTGTTTGATCTCAAACCTATCCTCGCAGCCCTCACACTGGTATTCGTAAATTGGCACGATTCGTTTCCTCCTGCTAGTAGAGTAATCTGATATTACTACGCTGATGGGCCCTCATAATGAGAAACCCCTTTCTAGGTGAGCTGCTTAAAGGCCGCGTCGAGGCGATCCATTCCTCGGATAATCGTGTCCATGTTGGTCGCATAGGACAGTCGAATATGCTGGGTACTCCCAAACGGCTCACCGGGAACGACGGCGACCTTGAATTCCTGCAAGAGATAGTTCGCGAGGTCGGTCGGAGTTGAGATCTTTCCGCTTGGACTCTGCCGTCCGAGAAGTCCACTCACGTTGGGGAATGCATAAAATGCTCCGCTGGGCATCCGGCAGCGAACGCCGGGCATTGCATTCAGGCGCTCGACGATGACACGCCGTCGCCGATCGAACTCTGTCACCATCTTTTCCGTGAAGGCAGCACCTTCGCGCAAGGCCACGACGGCAGCCTTTTGTGAAATGGAACAGGGATTGGACGTACTCTGGCTTTGAATGTTCGCCATGGCCGTCAGCAGGTCTTTGGGGCCGGCCGCATAGCCGATCCGCCAACCGGTCATCGCATAGGCTTTCGAGACACCATTGATCACGATGGTACGGGCGGCGACCTCCGGTCCTAACGAGGCAATGCTCGTGTGTGTCACGCCCTCATAGAGCACTTTTTCATAAATCTCGTCTGAAACCAGAAGAAGATCCCGACGAAGAGCCAGTTCAGCAAGGCGCTCAAGCGTGGTCCGATCGTAAGTCGCTCCCGTAGGGTTGCAGGGGCTATTGACGATAATCGCCTTGGTTCGCGGGGTGATGAGCCGTTCCAATTCATGCGCATCAATGGCGTATCCATCATCTTCAGAGGTCGGCAGAAAAATCGGCGTGGCGTCGTTCAGTAAGGTTTGGTCGGCATACGAAACCCAATAGGGAACGGGAATGATGACTTCATCTCCGGCTTCAAGGAGCGCTTCGGCAAGGTTGTAGAGAGAATGCTTGGCGCCACACGAGACGAGTACTTGAGATTTCTCGTACCGCAGCCCTTGCTCCGTCTGTAGCTTGTCGACAATCGCTTGACGCAGCTCATCGATGCCAGAAGAAGGCGTGTATTTCGTAAAGCCCGCACGTATGGCGGCTTCTGCGGCCGCTTTGACCGGTTCGGGTGTGTCAAAGTCCGGTTCTCCAGATGAGAAATCGGCGACATCGATTCCACGTGCCGCCATCGCTTTTGCGGTTGCGGCCATGGCCAAGGTGGGAGAGGGGGTAATACGCCCCGCTCGTGCAGCAAGCTTCATGTTTTCAGACTCCTGATCCGTTCCTGCAGTCGGCGTGCGACCTCGGGGTGCAGGAATTCCGTGAGCGCACCCCCGTGGGTGGCCACATCTTTAATGATGGTTGACGAGAGATAGGAATATTCTTCGCTGGTCATGAGGAACACAGTCTCAACCTGTTTGGCGATTTTACGATTGATGAGGGCCATCTGGAACTCATGTTCGAAGTCCGAGATCGCTCGCAAGCCACGGATGATCGCGTGTGCGCCGCATTGCTGGACATAGTCCACAAGCAAGCCGTCGAAGTGAGTGACTTCGACTTGTGTCATATCCTTCATTACGATCCGAATCATCTCCAGTCGCTCGGTCAAGGTGAAAAGTGGATGCTTGGCCGGATTCGGGGCGAGGGCGACAACCACTTTATCAAACACTCGTAAGCTTCGGGTGATGATATCCTTGTGTCCGTGGGTAATGGGATCGAAGGTACCTGGATAAATGCCGATCTTCATGATGAGGCCGATTCCGATGTGGATAAACCATATAGATACAGTGCTGTATCTCCATATACATATCGTCGCACAAGGGTGGCATGGTCGATCGATGCAGGCAACTCGGTGCGCGAATCTTGTTCAATAATCACGACCGCTTGCTCCGACAACAGCCTGGGCCTCCAGGCATGGGTCAAGATTTCTAACTCATCTAAAGCGCCATACGGCGGATCCGCGAAGAGTACATCGTAAGGGCCAGCCCACCAGTCTTTCCGCTCAAGGAAGACGGCTGCTTTTCCCACACGAACCTGAGCTCTGTCGAGGAGCTGGCAGGTCTGAAGATTTCTCTGTAGCAGCTGCACGGCCCTGGGGTCTGACTCGACAAAAGTGACGGCAGAAGCGCCGCGGCTCAGTGCTTCAATCCCGACGGCTCCCGTTCCCGCGTACAAATCAAGAAAACGACCTCCTGACACCTGGGTCCCGAGAATGGAAAAAAGGGCCTCGCGGACCTTGTCTGATGTGGGACGAAGTGCAGTCCCTTGTGGCCCACTCAAGCGCCGACCTCGGTGGGATCCGGCAATGACACGCATAATCTTAGGGGAGAGTCATGTCAGGAGCGACTGACTCTAACATAGCGTTTTTGAAGGGGTCAAGGTGAGTGCTGCTAAAGCGAGGTGTGAGGTTGTGAAATGGAAGTGTGTGGGAAACAGGAACGAGGGAAAGTAAGAAATGGAAGTGTTTTGACGACCTTTCAGGCTATGGCTATAATGCGGCCTGGGAATCCGACGGCGTGAGCGAGGCGCATCCGTGTGACGATGTCGACCATCCGTCGCGATCAAGACGGTCGACCCTGAATACACGAATCGCAATTACTCAGTGGGTCGCCACTGTCTGAGGATCGCGAGCTGCCAAACTCTTTCGCCGATTGTTTGAAATGGTGCGATCAATGATGGCACCGCAGTTGACGCATTTCCAGGCATAGAAAATCAAGAAGAAGTCGGAGAACCGTTCCAGCATCATGAGGCCTTTACACTTTGGGCATTCCATTTTACTTCCTCCCTGGTTGTGAGGTAGAGCGTTGTTGCGGTTGCTAAAGCAAATACCACACCATTTTTTGCTGTACGTAATTTCAACAGTTTAGGGGCTACGTATTTGTTACCAGGTCCTCGGACGGACTTATTACTAGTACAAAAACGTTCAGAGTGACGTTTTTTGGGCAGCGGGGGAGTGAATGGCCAGTAAGAATGGAGGGCAAGGTATCGCTCAATGGCCTGAAACGGAACGACCGCGCGAACGATTGCTGACTTACGGTTCACAGACGCTTACCAATGCCCAGCTTCTGGCCATTCTCCTTCGAGTTGGTCGTCAGGGTTCTTCAGCCGTGCAAGTCGGGATGGATATCCTGGATCGGCTCGGTGGTGTGGCTGGGCTTGCGCAATGCGGAATCGAAGAACTCCGTGCTGTTCCAGGCGTGGGAGAGGCCAAGGCAGCCCAATTGAAGGCGGCCCTCGAATTGGGGAAGCGTGCCCTTGCTGGTCCCCTGACAAAAGGCACCAAAATCACATCGAGCCGGGACCTCTTCGCTCATTACCATCCGACCTTGCGGGACTTGCGGCACGAAATCTTCAAGGTCATTTTATTGGATGCCAAGCATGCCATCATGCGTGACACGACCGTATCGGAAGGCAGCTTGACGCTCAGCATTGTTCATCCACGCGAAGTCTTCACACTCGCGGTAAAAGAATCCGCGGCGGCCGTAATCTTCCTGCACAACCATCCCAGCGGTGATCCTACGCCGAGCCAGGAAGATCGTGCCCTGACGGCGCGATTGGTGTCGGCAGGGGACGTTCTAGGCATTCGGGTTCTTGACCATCTCGTTGTCGGCGATGGACGCTATGTCAGCTTTGCAGATCAAGGCTGGCTCACACCCTCTTGCGTCGACGCGTGACCGAAGGGAGTCAAAGCGATGTAAGCAGGCCATTTCATTTCCGGAAGATATGATCGTCTTCCGGCTATCGTGAGGAGGGTCCCATGAGCGAGCTACGCAGGGAGTCACTCAGAAACGTGGCCATCATCTCCAGCGCAGGTGCCGGAAAGACCTCGCTGGCCGAGGCCATGCTTTTTTCCGCCGGCGCTGTTCCCCACCTCGGGTCGATTGCACAAGGCACGACTGTCTCGGACTTCGAACCGGAAGAACTGCACCGGCGCAGTTCCGTCAGTACAAGTCTTCTCCATTTTTCATGGAATGACACAACCATCAATCTCGTCGATCCTCCCGGTGCCCTGAACCTGCTCGGGGAAACGGCCATGGCATTGCGGGTGGTGGACGCCGTGATCCTGGTGGTGGGTGCTTCGTCGGGGATCCGAAGCGAACTCATCAGAGTCTGGTCACGCATCAAAGCTCTCGGTTTGCCCTGTCTTCTGTTCCTCAACGAGATGGATAAAGATGGTGCCGCCGTCGATGGGGTTGTTGCGATGTGTCAACGCGATCTTGGGATCAAGCCCTTACTGATGTCGCTGCCCTCTGGTAGCGGGGGGCAGTTAGGGGGGGTGCTGGATCTTCTTCAACAGCGTGTCATTGCTTCGCGCACAGAGGTCCCCACAGTTCAGCAGCTGCCGATACCTGAGCATGCGATGACGGTAATGGCAGACGCGCGAAAGTGCATTCAGGAGGCGGCGGCCGAGAGAGACGATCGGTTATTGGAGCAGTATCTCGCTGCCGGGGAATTGACACACAAGGACCTGATCGAGGGACTTCACCTCGGCGTCCAGGCCGGCACGCTGGTCCCGCTCTATTGCGGTTCTGCCATCAAAAATATCGGGATTGTTCCCCTCCTGAATGCGATCGTCGACTTTTTGCCGTCGCCGAAGGACCGGGCATTGAGAGCGCCGCTGGAAGGTTTGCACCCGGATTCAGGCGAGGCGGTGAGCCGCCAGGCCATTCATAACGAGCCATTTTCAGGGATTGTCTTTAAGACGCTGATAGACCCCTTTGTCGGACGACTGTCCTATTTGCGGGTCTTGTCGGGAGTCCTTCACGCAGACTCGACGGTCTTCAACAGTTCTCAAAGCAGCAAAGAGAAAAGCGGACATCTGTACACCGTGTTGGGGAAAAAACATACGGTCGTGCCTCTGGCGGAAGCAGGGGAAATTGTGGCTGTTGGAAAACTCAAAGATACGCAAACTGGTGACACGCTCTGTGACGAAAACGCCCGTATCTGTTATCCAAGAACGGTGCTTCCGCGACCCGTGCTGTCCTTTGCCATCGAGCCGAAGTCCAATGCCGATATCGAAAAAGTCAGTCTCGGGTTGCATAAGCTGATAGAAGAGGACCCCACGCTCGAATTTTCCCGACATGCCGACACGAAGGAGATGGTCTTAAGCGGGATGGGGCAGTTGCACATCGATCTCGCTCTCGAAAAATTGCGCCGCAAATACGGTGCAGAGGTGACTCTCCATATGCCGAAGATTCCATACCGCGAGACCATTCGCGCGACGGCACAGGCGCAGGGTAAATACAAAAAACAAACTGGAGGGCATGGCCAGTATGGTGATTGTTGGCTGGAACTCGCGCCACTGCCGCGCGGGGAGGGGTTCAAGTTTGAGAACAAAGTGGTAGGCGGGGCCATTCCACGCAACTTTATTCCCGCGGTGGAGAAAGGGGTGGTCGAAGCCATGCAGCACGGAAGCCTCGCGAGGTTTCCTGTCGTCGATTGCCGGGTCGCAGTCTACGATGGATCGTTCCACGCGGTCGATTCATCCGAGATGGCGTTTAAGATCGCCGCGTCGATGGGGTTCAAGAAGGCTTTGGAGACGGCCCATCCCGTCCTGTTGGAGCCAGTCATGACGGTGGAGGTTGAGGCGCCTGCGGATCACATCGGGGGTGTGATCGGGGACTTGAATGCGCGTCGAGGAAGGATTCTCCATGTGGAAGCGAAGGACCAGAGTGAGCAGATCACGGCCCTTGTCCCAATGGCGGACCTGCTCACGTACTCCACGACGCTGAACTCGTTAACGGCAGGACGCGGCAGCTACGCGATGGAATTTGCGCGGTACGACGAAGTCCCGCGTGACCTTGCGCTTCGAATCATTGAGGCGCACAAGGTGGAGACTCACGCAGCGGCGCATTGATCGATCAGGGATTGGTCGATTTGAGCACCACATAGAAGGCGCGGCTCTCTCTCAGCACGCGGAGCAGGACGGTTTCACCGCGGCGCACCTTGGAGACCGCGCTGCTGAATTCTCCGACCGATCCTACATCGACACGGTTCACTTCCTTGATGAGGTCACCTTCGTGAAGCCCTTCCGATTGGGCGAGACTCCCAGGCTCCACTTTGGTAATGAGCACCCCCCGGCTTTCGCGCAGCTTGAATTTATCGGCGAGACCAGGCGTCAGATCTTGCACGTCAAGGCCTAGCCTGACTTCATTGCGTGACTGGGGAAGCGAGGTGGTCACAGCGTGGTCACGGCGTTCGATGAGGGCGACGTCCAGCACCAGGTGCTGCTGATCACGGACGATCTCAACCTTAATCGTCGCGCCCGGAAGCAATCCCGCCACGACGCGCGAGAGCCGATTCGGCGTGTCGATCACGGTGCCGTCGATACGCGTCAGGATGTCGCCGGGTTTGATGCCAGCTGCTGCAGCCGGGTCCTTCTCGAAGACTTCATTGACCAGCACGCCTTCGCCTTCGTTGACACCGAACTTGCGTGCCAACTCCGCGGTGAGCGGTTGAATACCGACGCCCAGCCATCCGCGTGTCACTCGTCCCTGAGTCAGCAGTTGCTGAATCACTTGCTTGGCCATGTTTGAAGGAATCGCGAAACCGATCCCTTGGGCGAAGTTAATGATGGCGGTATTGATGCCGATGATTTCACCGCGTAAATTAAAGAGCGGGCCGCCCGAGTTGCCGGGATTGATCGAGGCGTCAGTCTGAATGAAATTTTCATAGCGGGAAAGATTGATGTTCTCCCGGCCAATTCCACTGACGACACCCAGTGTGACGGTTCGATCGAGTCCAAAGGGGTTCCCTACGGCGAGCACCCACTGGCCGACACGCACACCCGATGAGTCCCCAAATTTCGCGCTGGGGAGGGGATGGTCGGCGGTCACCTTGAGGACAGCTAAGTCCGTATCCATGTCCTTACCGACGACCTGCGCAATCAGCTTGGACTTATCGGAAAAGCGGACCTCAATTTCCGTTGCGTCGCCTATGACATGGTTGTTCGTGATGATGTGTCCGTCAGGATCAATGATGACACCGGACCCTGATCCTGATGCATTGGGAACCCGCTCTTGAGGCACATCGCGCCCCCGTCCTGCTCCCGACAGGGGAATGAGATTGACGACGGAGGGTTTTGCTCTTTCGGCCAAGTCGATGATGACGGTTTGGATGTCTTCCATCAGGCGCAGGCCTGGCGAATCACTGGATATTGGTGTCGTAGACTCAGCGGCGGCGGTTGATTGATGGATATCGAGCCAAGCCCAGAACACCAGGCAGATGAGGATTTGAAGCAGGCGCATCATTCTGTACCTCCGCAGTTGATTGTACATCATGGACAGCGGAGAAACCTATTCGCGCCCGACATTCCGAGGTTGGGTGAATCGCGAGGTAACCTGCGCAAGGTCTTCCTGCAGCCCGATCATGACCAGGACATCATCAGCGCGGAGTACGAAGCCATCGTCGGGTGGCACGAGAAACGGTCCACGAAGGACCGTGACGAGACGAACCGACGGAGGGAGGGATATTTCAGCGAGCGTTTTCCCAATGACGAATGTTCCATGGACGACGGGGAACCGTTCGATGGCTGCAGCGCGAAGGCTTAGGTCCTGTTGCAGGGTCAGGAGTTCGTGGTGGATCGTTTCGAGCTTGAGTTCGCGGATCTGACTATCAACACTGAGTAATGTCCGTTTGAGTTGCTGAATGCGGTCGGCTGAATGGCTGAGGAGCCGTGCCAATTGATCGGATGGCAGCGTTGATTCATGGCTGAACGGTGGACGTTTCGCACAGATTGCGGCAATCTGATGTCCGAGTTCGCCGTGAACCTGTTCGATCTGGCTCAACAAGTTCGACGCCTGGCTGTGCAAACGAAGGACTTGGACCTTGCGATTGACGCGTTCGGCAAAGGCAAGAACGGTTTCATAGACCGCGCTACCGGTGATCGAGAGTTCTTTTTGAATACGACCGAGCAGTTCGAGAGACATAAATGAAAATCTATTATGTCCGATAAGAACTATTATGTAAACTCATAGATCATTCACTTCTTCATCTTCCCCTTACCTAACCACCTCCATGTACTCTTCTCGTACAAGGAAGTAAATCTCTTTGCCGCATCGAAGGAAAGCTCTCGACCAAACATCGACATCACTCCTCGTATTCAATTACAACAGTTTCCGCAACTTTAACGACACCCTGCCGACATTTTCTCTTCATGGTCAACAGACTGCCCGCCTTACCTACCGAGAAGAGTGATTGACATCAAGACGCTATCTGACTAGGGTTCCCCTCCCAGAGGGCACGGTTCCTCTGTCACATACAGCCAGGCGTGGACGGTAATTTCATGAATGACACCTCAGGAACCTTGATGGCGCGGTTTGGTCTGCTTATGACCTGCGCTCTCACACTGGTACTGGTACTCGCCGCATGCGAAGATCGGCGTGCCGACAAGGCCTACCTCCGCAACGATTACGGGAAGACCGCCAAGGAATTGGAGGGACTAGCCAACCTCGGTGAGCCACGAGCGCAGTATGACCTGGCGCTTCTCTACGACAAAGGCTTGGGTGTGCCGCAGAGCGACACTGAGGCGCTGCGGTGGTATACACGTGCGGCCGAACAGGGAGACGCACGAGCCCAGTACAATCTCGGACTGATGTATATGAACGGGCAAGGGACTACGCCTAATCTTATCATGGCCTATTACTGGGTCAGTCTCTCTGTTGCGCAAGGGAATCAGAATGCTCCAGCCGCGCGAGATTATCTGGCCGAAAAAATGACAGCCGAGCAGATAGAGGAAGCCAACAGGTTGGTACGCGCAAAATTGTCTGAAGGAGGATCTCCATAATCATCAGGCGCCTAAGGCGCGTCATCGCTGCTTGATTTGGAACAGCATGAAAAGGAGTCGCTTCCATTTCACAGAATTGGCAATCTCAGTCAAAAGCTCTCGTTGGTAAGCAGGTCTGATCTCACGGACATTTCCGCTCTTCCAGTAACAGCCGTCTCCCCTACGCAAAGGCGATTGAATGCCAGGCAGGCAATCCATGTTTCTCCGTGGGACGACTTGGTTGCCAGAGCGTTAAGCTGCAGGCTACATAGCAGGTATGGCCGTCCATCCTCTCGCAGGTCATCCGGTGCTGATGCTCGTTAATGTCCCTCGTCTGATCACGACCTATTACACGGAGAAGCCGGACGCAAATCTACCTGAGCAGCGCGTCAGCTTTGAAACATTAGGGCATCGAAGCACATCCTTCAAGCGAAGCTTTAATGAAATCCATATCGTCGTTGGCACGCCATAACGGCCAGAAACGTCAGAGCAGATTATCCTTCCCAGCTAGACCAATCTTCGAAGCACAATATTACACATGCTGTGTGGCGAGTAACAATCTGCGTGCTCCCACCAATACCAGCACATCATTGACTCCATCTTCGATCAGCGAGGCCCTGGCATCCCGATAGAGCTTTTCCATCGGACAGTCACGCGTGAGACCTAAGCCGCCAAACAGTTGCAGCGCGGTATCGGTCACTTCAAGGCAGGCTTGCGTACAATACACTTTGGCCGCGATGGCGTACTCCAACGCCGGTGGTTGCGCCATAGCGTTGTATGCCATCGCCGCCCGCGATAGCGCCCGGCTGGTTTCGACTTTAGTGAACATGTCAAACAGATGTTTTTGAACCAATTGATGTTCGCAGATCGGTTTACCGCCCTGCAGTCTGATTTTGGTATAAGCCAGTGCCTGTTCGTAAGCCGCCCGGGCGACTCCGGTAAACACAGCTCCCATCGCCCCATTGGTCAGCACGAGTGTCTGATTGAGGATCGTTTCGTACGATGCTGTATCGAAGAGCAGATACCGCTTCGGAATGCGCACGTTGGTGAAATGGATACTCCCCTGATTGAGCGCACGTTGCCCCATCTTGTCCACGGGCTTGCCCTTCGACACGCCAGGCCGGCTTAATGGAATAAAGGCCACTCCCCCACCCGCCATGCCTTTTGAAGGATCCAGCGTAAGATAGGTGAGCGCATGTGTGGCGATCGTTCCGTTGGAGACCCAGTCCGCCTTCTGCCCATTGATCACGAAGTCGGCACCATCTGCCCGCGCTGTAACCTGCCCGCTTATTGTTTGATCGTGGAATTGTGGCGTACCCGCCATAAATGTATCGGAGCCATGGTCCGGCTCCGTAATCGCCCAACACCCGACGTAACGCGCTTCCTTGTCCGCCACAAAGGGCTTAACCCATTCGTCGATCAGAGCATGATTTCCCGTGGCTGCGATCATGGCGAACGGAAATCCCGTCACAGCGAGCGCGGCTGCGAAATCGGCGCTGCCCCATCCCAGCTCTTCGAGCGCTATGTGCAGGCTCAATCCATTGAGGCCCATGCCTCCATACTGTGACGGAATTAGGGCTGTATGAATGCCTTGGGCATAGGCGGCTCTGAACAGCGTCCAAAGAGAAGAATGCTGATCCACGACCTGCTGGGGATCCGGCAAGCGATCCAGCAGAGTGGCAGTTGGCCGCACGACCGACTTGGCGAACTCGTGCATCTGCTGTTTCAGCGCCTGTTGCTCCGGCGTCAACCTGCCATCAAGTTCCCGGTATGTGGTCATTACAATCTCCTTTATTCCCCCTTACGCATTGAGTCGGCTCACCCCTGAAGTTGCGCGATCATGGCAGCGGGGTCCCAGTATCCCCACATCAATTGGATGGTCCCGCGGTCGTTGAATTCGAAGATATCGATGCCTTCGCAAGTTGCTGCTTTACCGTTGTTGCCAATCCCCCGTGCCGTGAATTTAACGGCGGCACGATTGCCCACCACAATTACGAAGTTTTCTGTGAATCCAATCTCTTGGAAGGCCGTCGATACGGAGAGAAAGAATGTTCGTAGTTCTTCTTTCCCCTGCACAGGCCGCCCTCCATAGGGATCGTGGCTGATGGCATTGTCCGCAAAACAGGCAAGCCAGGCATTCACATCCATCGCTCGCGTCGCCGCAAAATATCGTTGAATGAGTGTGTGTATCGTTTCTGGTGTCATAGGTATGCCTTTGTGGATCGGTGAGCATCTCTGAGTCCTATTACGCAGGCTGCAACGCCGTGGATTGCTGCAGATTACTCACGAGATGAATTGAGGTGTGAAACGGCTCGCTTTCTTATGAATCCTCTCGTATTCAGGCCGTTGCCGCAACCCGCCGGGCGCAGAGAAGGGTGCTGTCCGTATTTTGATGGTGAATCGGGCCGTGACGCTCACTTAATGTCGAAGTTGCTCGGTTTCGGCCCGATTTGAGGCATGCGGTGATCGCGGACAACAGGGCCTTGCTGGAGGAACGCGGCCTGCACTTGCGCCATAGGCAGCGGGGCGATGCTGCCGCCACGCGATCGGAGGCCGCTGTACGTGCCTCCCGCATCCAGCCCTTTGCCATCCGGCATGAGCAGGACGATATGATGTTCGTCTTCTCCGTTGGGAACGGAAAGCGCCACACGTGACTCGATGGGTTCCTCATGCGGCAGGGCCATCGCTGCCACGATCAACGACGATGTTCCTGCTGCAGCCTCTGCCGGAATCAACCGGAGCTTCGTCTCTTCAACGAGAGTCCACATCATAGCGGCCTGATGCTGCCATCACATCCGCCCCGTCAGGCGCGGGGAAATGGACCGACTTTTCAAGTGTGATGGTCGAGTAGTGTGCAGGCGTATCCTGGGTTGTCGCGCAGGCTCCTGCCAGCAAGGCCAGGGCAACGCCTATCATGAGGATTCGTCGCCGAATCATGACCTGCTCCTTTCGCTCAACCGAATGGCCCGCTCGCGTCCGACGTCTATTAGTTAGTCCAGTCGTCTTACACGGAGCGCCTTCATTCCTGTCCACCTCCCCGCTGCAAGACCAGTACGTTGGTAAACGTTGTGGAGCTTCTCCGTTCGCCCAACGGATTCGTCCAACACCATGGTGTTACGGTGTGGTCCCTGCTGGCTGGTCAAAGGGACTCGGCTGTTCAACGATCGGTTCCGTTGGCTGCTCTCCTTCCACGCCTCGACTCATCACGGCAGTGTTTGCCCCCGTTATGGCTCCCATTGTTGCCGTCATGGATGTACCGATCTGGCAGGTGAACTCGCGTGAAGCGCCTGCGGGCAATGGGCCGGCAAACTGAGCAAGGTTACTCACGAAAGGAAGTGGAGTCACCTGACTGACGCCATTGGCCATGGTCGTCCTCATGGTAAAGCCTGTGATCTGGGGCGGTCCGAATCTCGTGCTGGTTTGTTTGGGATCGAGCTGGCAAATGATCCCCTGCGCCTGACCACCGTCACACATGGCTCCTTCCTCGACACCGACAACGTTGAGCGGACCCCAGTACGGCGTGTTCGGATTGCTGCATCCCATCACGATCTTGCCGCTCGCTGCGAACCCGCTCCAGCGAACGCGGGTATTGCCGGACAAGGTGGCGTCGTTCTTGCCCATCGTTTGGAGAATCCAATCGCGGAACGTGAAGACATCCGTAAAGACCGCCTCACCCGTCGGTGTCTTGCAGTCCCCGACTGAACCTTGCGAAGCGACACCGCGCACGACGGCGCGGCCATTCTCGACTGTCACAAACCCGGAACCACTGTCGCCCGGACAGAGCGAAGCGCCGGCGGAGCCAACGGCTGCACTGGCCTCAACGTAAAGCTTGCCGGGAGAGTTGAGCATCGCAATGGGTCCGCGGAAGATGGCAGCCTGCCCAGGAGGAATCGCTCCATCGTGCCTGATCGAAGCCACAGTTCCCACCATGCCTGGCTGATATGGAGTTCTCGGCAACCCGACGGTCTGGAGAACGAAGTTGACGGAGAACGGTTGCGCCAGCTTGATCAACGCAATGTCATAAGCTTGGTTAGGGTCGTTGGAGGAGTATTGCGCGGGGACGAACACGCCGGGGTTAGTTTGAGATCCAGCATACGGATCAGGAGAGCGCGTTTCTGTTTGCGCGTTGCCGTACGAATCAGTCCGGGTATAGGTAAAGCTGCTTCCGACGTTCAGCTTCACGCAATGGGCGGCGGTCAACACCCATTGCGGATCGATCAGCACAGCGCCGCAGCCTTGCATCCGTACGACCCAGGGATATTTGTAGTCGGGCTCATTTATGCCGCCGACCACAGGCAAAGGTCCGGTGGGGCCGGAAGAAGGAGTCGATGGCAACGTTTGTATCCCAGGCTGGAGAACTCCCACGCTGCTCTTAGTCGGAGGTATGGCGAGGGCTGGCGCGGCTTGCTTCTGTTGCGGCTGTACTTGCTGGCCGCGAATCACCGCACGTTCCTGGATACCACTAGGATCTTCGGCTGGGGCTGGTGAAGGTGCCGACTCGTCCGCAAGCCCAATTGGTATTGGCCCAAGAGGATGGCGAAGAACAATGCCACCGCTGCATACTGAGTTCCATGCGATGCTGACTCATGATAGGCCTCCAGTGCAATATTCCGCTGGCAGTTCACGCTACTGCGTTTTCTCCGAACAGCGATCTCTTTGACCCCGTTCAAATCCAGGCTGCATACTATGACTATGGTTTAGTCTCCTCTGACGGGTCAAACGGGCTCGGTTGAATGATTGTCGACTCTGCCTCGGGTTGACCCTCAACTCCTCGACTCAGGACTTGCGTGTTCGTGCCGATGACCGCACCTGTAATGGGGGTTCCGATCTGGCATGTGAACTCACGAGCATGTTCCAGCAGGGAGCAGACCGAAAAAACTGGCAAAGTTGTTAGATGCAGGAATCGTTTGCACGCTAGACGTGCCGTTTGAAAGAGTGGTTCTCATGGTGAGGCCGGAAAGCACGGGCACCATCACTCCCACGTTGCCCTGGTTTTTCTCGAGGTTGCATATCACGCTTTGTGTTTGACCGGCTTCGCAAGGCATCCCTTCCTCGACTCCGGCCACATTGAGCGGACCCACCAATGTCATGTTGTAAGGGTTCGCGCAACCCAGCGCCATGGTGCCACGTGCCATATAGCCGCTCCAGCGCACACGCGTGCTAAAGTTGTCGTTCTTGCCCATCGTTTGAAGGATCCACCCTCGAAATGCGAAGACATCCGTGAACGTCGCTTCACCGGATGGTGTCATGCAGTCTGTAATCGTGCCTTGCGAAGCGATCCCTCGCACCGTCGCGCGACCGTTCTCGACAGTCACGAACCCTGATCCACTGTCGCCCGGACAGAGCGAGGCCATGGCAGCGCTGGCGGTGATATTAAACTTGGGAGGATAAGTGTCTTGAGGGATGGGTGCGCGGAAAATGGCCGCTTGCCCTGGAGGCAATGGTCTCAGGTGATCAATCGATGAGAGAATTCCCACGATGCCTGCGTGACGGAAATCTTTCGGCAATCCAACAGTCTGGATATAGGGATTGATCGCGAAGGGTCTCTCCAGTTTAATCAGCGCGATGTCGTTGGCTTGATCGCTGCTGGGAGCATAGTTTGGATGGATGTACACGCCCGGGTTGGGACGTTGTTCGGGATAGGGCCCAACCGTTTCTGTTTGTACGGATCCGGTATAGGGGTCCATTCGGATGTAGGTGAGTTTGCCAAATCCAATATTAGGCGTGACGCAATGGGCCGCGGTGAGGACCCACTGTGGATCGATAAGCACGCCCGAGCATCCATTCATCCGGACGACCCATGGATATCTGTAATCAGGTTCGTGGGTGCCGCCTACGATAGGTAATGGCCCGGTGCCTCCCGTAGAGGGAGTCACTTGGGCTGGGAGCGGCGCTACCGGCATTCGTTGATCGCGGATCACCGCGGACGATTTTCCGATTGGCACCGCACGTTCTTGAACCTCGCCGGGGGCCGATTGGTCTTCCGCTTTAACGGAACCAGAAGACTTCATTGTATCAGCAGTGGGCTTCGGTGAATCGCTCGCACAGCCGGCAAGACCCAGGACACAGGACACGATCATAAACCGTGACGTCGCTAGACGCAGATGCATGCTACACCTCCCTATTCTCAAGCTAGGTTCACCACTGCCGTATCTCCATGTACTGCTTCCAAGTCAAGTGCTCGAGTCGAATGGTACCCAGATATTGCTCACTGAAGAATCACGGGCGACGCCAAACCAAATACGACCAACTGGAACTTCTCGTTCGCTGTTGGCGCGCCATCGCGCCTGGTGGTGAGTAGCGTGACTCCCGATGAATCCTTGAAGATGCCCGCGAAGAATCCGCTTGAGGTTTGAATCGCATAGGTGCAGTTGCCTTGATCAATGACGCGGAATTTCTCCCAGGCTTGCACTTGTGTCGCATCGGTGTGGAAGATGGGTGCGGATCCACCGATGCAAGGGCCGCCGAAAAGTCCCCCGCAATCTGGCGTGTAATACTTGCTGTCATATTTCGCGACTTGCCCGCCTCCCCCGAGGGCGGTGACATAGTTCCTGCCGGTCGTCGTCTGAAGAGCATAGGTCCCGTCGCTTTGCCGGATGAGTTTGTATTTCATGTCCGATTCCGCTGGGCGGGGATCCAAACCGAACCCGGGTTTTCCTTCCCAATTCGTGGCGGCAAGAAATTCGCTGTCGGCGGCCATCACGCCATAGTCATAGCCTGACCCCGGGTCGCCGCATTTCACGATCCTGAACATCTCCCAAGCCTGGATCTGCTTGGCGTCGGTGTGCAGAGCATCCTGATACCTGCCTCCGGCATTAACGGCCGTGATAAAGTTTCCCTTGATCGTCCCGATCCCATAATAAGGAGGTGGGTAGCCGCCCATGTAAATTATCCTGAACCGTTCCCAGTCTCTGGGTTGGGTCGCATCGGTGTGAATTGCGTTCCCAGTCAGACCGCCACCGTTGACGGCGGTCACATAGTTCCCGCTTGCGGTTTGGAAGGTCTTGTCATATGGGGAAGGAGGAGTCGCGATCGCCAGCTTGAATTTCTCCCAGGCTCCGGCCGATGTGGCACCCGTAATGATTGTGGGGTCGACGGGTCGTCCGCCTCCGTTAATCGCCGTGAAGTAGTATCCTTTTTGCGTCCGGAAGGCGAATTCGCCGGGGTAGCCACTTGCTAAAGGAGGGGAAAGGGCGCCCAGCACGGCCGTTTTAGGCGCAACCAATCCTGGTGCAAGCTGCATCACTCCGCGCTCTTGCACTTCACTGGGGGATTCGGAAGGTTGTGGTTCCTGATTGACAGAGGGCTCATCTGGAATCACGGGGACTTCCATGACCGACGCAGCGACCTTCGAACGATCGGTAGGAGTTGGCTCAGTCGCAGTACAACCGACCAGGCTTGTATAAACCAAACATGCGCCCAATATTGCGAGTGCTCGTCCATGTCGCATACTGCACCTCCTGACGAGAAAGATACACGTAGGTTCTTGCTGAATCATGGCCCGCTCTCATTCATATTTCTCACCGGTGGTCCCGCACGTGTGGATCGCCGAAATACTCACGTAGCGTGTACGTCATCGAGTACCGGATGTCCGCCTGACAGGTGTCTTCATTTGCCGCCTTGACCAACCCCAGTTCGACCGTATGGGTTTTGCCGGGCCAAAGGTTGACAGCCGATTTGGCCGATACGATGAGTGGGGGGGTCAGATCTGTGGCGTTGATCGTCGAGAACATGAGGCTCGGCTGGCGATACAGCAAGTTATAGACCACTTCGGTGTGACTCCATTGGAACTCCCCTACTGAAACGCGTTGGCCGCCGCGTGTGTGGAATTGTTTCTGGTTCGGTCGCCCATCAGGTGCATACCAAGAAAAAAGGATCTCCGTGTCGCCGATAAGGTTGCAGGTCTCCAGCAGTGTAAACTGCAATGGGCTGATCGTGACATCATAGATCTGGACGGGGTCCACGGTGAGCGGGATGTTATAGGAATACACCCCGCCCCCAGGTTTAGGTTCACTGAGCGTAATGTCCAGATGCATGATCAGCAGGCCCTGCCTATCCACAATATCCGGAAGGGAGCACAAGAACGTGTTCCCGGTTGAGGTTGCGTAGGGCTGCGTCACCCGTTGCTGGCAGCGTGGTCCCAACGCGTCCCTGTAGGAAAATAGCCGATGCTGATCGTGACCGGCCTGGGTGAGCGGGAGTCCGGACGGCAAGAAAACCAGGATTGAAAGACTTCTCATGTCGTATCGCATCGCCTTCGCGATAGCTGCGATATTCGTGGTTGGCGGGGATAGGTCGGTAGCGGCACCGCAAGACCAGATGTAAGTGGCACAGGCGGAAGTAGACAGACTTATTCCCGGCATCGGTCGATCGGTGGAGGTGGAGTAGATTGCGAAGGGGTGAACTGTCCCGGCTGCATCCGCTGTTCGCGGATGACAGCGCGCTCTTGGACTTCACTGGCCTCCGTGGGGGGAGCCGGCTCGCTCGGTAGTGTAGATGGCGTCCCTTCCATTGCGGGGCTGGTAGGAAGCAGCCTCGCCGGATCGCGGATCGTCAGCCAGGCTCATGGACGTTGCGAACGATGATACCGTCATCGCTAGGGACACTGCGGAGAAGATCCGTAGCCGCCTTTTTTCAGTTTTCGATGCTGTGTGTCCCATGAGCCCTTCTTGCTTTGCTTATCGTAGGCACTATGCGTCGATTAGTGCCCATGAGTCACAGACTAGTAAGTGACTCCAGGAGGAACACTTGCACATCCTTCTCAACGGAAAGTATTACGTTGTCCATCCCTGCCACCTAATTCATAAGTCAAACATCACTAAATTGAACTTGGCGTTGTAGCCCACGGTAGGGGCACGATTGGGATCGCTGATATCGGTTGAGAAGTTAGGACCGTTTGTGGCGAGGTAATACCCGCTCACCGTCTGAATGGTGTAATTACAGCTTCCATCATCAACAATCCTAAACTTCTCCCAGGCCTGCACCTGTGTTCGGTTTGTTTGCAGAATATCCGGGGTCGCTGAACCTTGAAGAAGACCTCCCCCATTCACGGCTGTGACAAAATTCACTCCGTTTGTCGTCCGGAGTGCATACGACCCGTCAGGTTCCTGGACGAGAATGAATCTGCCAAGACCGGTAAGTGCTCCCGAGTTAGCTGTAATGGCCCCATGTGTTTGGCCGCCGCCTCCGGCCGCACTGAGAAAACTTCCGCTGCCATTGCTCCTTATGCCATACGAAAACCCTGATCCCAAATCACCGCATTTCGACACATAGAAAGATTCCCACGTACTGGCTCTCATGGCATCGGTGTGAAGGACGTCAGTTCTTCGTTGTCCACCTCCGACCGCGGTGACAAAGTTACCGTTGGATGTCTGAATTGTGAAGGCGCCTCCACCAATTGGAGCGGGCATCACGAATCTGAATTTTGCCATGTCTATGTATTGTCCGTAGGGATACTGATGCAGATCGGCCACGATGGCGGATGAGTCGGCGCGGCCACCACCACCCGGCGCCATAAGAAAATACCCATTCAGAGTCGAGATGTATTTGTACTGTATGGCCGACGGGCCCGCCGACCAGATCCTGAATTTCTGATTGGGCGTGACTGCCTGCGCCACCGTCGTGATAGCGTCCACCGTTCGTCCCCCTCCATCTATGGCAGTAAATAGGCCGCCATGCAAAGCTGGGGTAATAATGAATTCGCCGGGCAATGAGGCCGGCGGCGACAGCGGCACAATTGGCTTGAGCGTTGCCGCCCCCATACGCGAAACTGCCCGCTCTTGAACTTCGTCGGACGCCGGCAGGTCTTTTCCCTCTTCTGATTGACCGACAGCAGAGGATGCCACCGTATCAGAAGTGGACTTCGCTGAATCTCCGGCACATCCGGCGAGACCCGTGAGAAAACAAACGGTCATGCAGATTGATATCGATCGATGCGGTTGCATACGGCACCTCCGTACGGTGACGAACGGTCACACTTTTTGCTACGGACATTCCATCTTTAGAAAGATGAGAGGGATCTTCTTTCTCGTCGCAGGTTGAGTTTAAATTCCTTATTTTCAAATGTGATCGATCTCACTTTGTCTCAGTCGATGGAGTTTCTGGCTTTATTGTTCCGGCGTCGGGCGCCTCACCTTCGATGCCACGGCGCATGACGGGTGCGTTCGTGCCCGCACTCGGAAACCGGGCCGCATTCGATGGTGGATTCACCGGTGCAACTTTGACATTTCCTCCCGGCAACTTCATCGCCCCAGAGTTAATGGCCTTCGTCTCGACTTGTTCGCAGTCCTGCCCTCCATGCCCATTATTTGTGCAGCACATGTAGTCGCCATCAGCGGTACAGATGAGTGTGCCCCGGCACGCATAAATATCACCTGTAAATGGTCCGCAATTGCCAGGATGGTTGACGGGCTCTGCCTGTGCTGGGTTGGAAGAGAAGACGAGAACGCCCAGGAACAACAGCCCACAGACATTATGTGAGATTATCTTTCGCATGGTAGTCCTCTTTTAAATGATTCACGACTCTCCTTGATGCAAGACAACTCAGGTAAAACAAGTCACTTCGTGCTTCGCGCCCGTGCAACCAATTCCTTCAATCCATTGAGATCAAGAGCTCCGGGCTGGAGTTCAGTTCCAACGATGAATCCTGGCGTGCCGGAGATGCCGAGCTCTTTGGCCAGCGCACGATTTCGATCGATCACAGTCTGCCATTCGGGATTGGCCATGTCGGCTTCGAGACGTTTCGGATCAAGTCCGACTTCGCCCGCAATGCTCAGTATGCTGTCCTTGGTCATCTCGCCTTTAGATGCTAGTAGCGCTTCGTGAAAGGCTTGATGCTTGCCCTGAGATTTCGATGCCATGGCTGCCTTCGCGGCCAGCTCGGATGTTTCACCGAGAATTGGGAAGTCTTTGTAGACCACGCGCACACGAGGATCTTCCTTCTGTAACTGAGTCACCGCGCGCGGCGCGTTTACAATATCCGCAGCGGTAGTCGAAGAATTCGATCGAGGGTCACGTCCCCTGAGGGATTGCCACTGACTGGCGACGAGGGATCATTGAGCAGGTCATTCTGCCTTGCCGCGAGCGCCACCTTTATTCGCCGCTTTTTCTTCCTCCTCCGTTTCGCCTCCAAGAGCCTGCAAGGACTGTTCGATCACCTCAGGATGTGAGCGGATGTACTGTTCGATTGCGTTGTCTGTGGCCTGCTGTGACTGCAGGATTACCGGGAGTGGATCGATTCGGAGAACGACAAACAACACAGTTTGTTCCATCGTCGTTGTGGTACCGACCAAGAGGAGAATCAAGCAACTGGTTTCAATAGGAAACGTAGAACAGTCGTCGTTTCATGGATGTAAGCTCCTGTAGTGGTGACTCGATTGGACCCGATGGAATCGGGCATTGCACGTCACGACCAGCGGTGGATGACCGAACAGGCCGGCTCATGCGAGCAGTCACAGAACTAGTTGATGGCGATTGTCCCTCGCAATCCGGACCTGCGTTCATTCCATCAGATCCTGAAGTGTGGTGAATCAGTCTGCGATACGTTCTTAACTCCCCGTTCGCTTGCTCAGAGTCTGTGGCCACGTTCCGAAACCCTGTCATCAGTGACGTCGGTTGACTGTGTCTGTCAGCGTGAGTCCGCACTTCGAAACCCCAAGCAGAATAGCCGATGTAAGACAACAAGATGTAGCTTGGCTGATGGCATTACCGTCCTCGGACTGATAAGACCCGATTGATGACTGCTGTGAAGTAAGTCGATTGGATGCAGCGAAAGGTTCAACGAGGCGAGGAAATGTCGCAAATGAACCGAAGGGTCGTTCGATGAACGATCTGACACTCAAGGCAACCCTCCGTGCCGATGAGCAGTGCGACCCACCGATGTTCAATGCTGTGGGAGGGGAGAATACTGGGAAATGAGGCGCTGGGTCAACCACGGAACAGAAAATACCAGCTATTAAACAAGGCCTTAAAACCGATCTCCAGCAGGAGGTGGTCTTATGGTGCTGTCGTACACTCGCGCGGCAAAGCACTCTTCGCGATAGCCTTGATCTTGTCGGAGGCTGTCGGACATTTCTAGCCAGGCTTACCTGAGGCCTAAGATCTCTTTCTTGGCACATAGTTCAGTGGAGAAATCTTCACCACTTTCATTGGGGAACCCGCCTCTTTTTACCATCACCGGTCGGCCAGCGAAAACGTCAGACTCTGTTCCACGGCAGGAATGAAATACGATGCCAGCGGCGCAAAGTTCTTTAGACTTTCATAGTATTGGGGATTGGTTTTCGGGCCGATGTGTACGGGAATCCTGTCGGTTGATCCGGTGGCCTTCCAGCGAGCGAACACGTCAAAGTTGGTTCCGCCAAAATCCACATCTTTTGTGTTATACGCGTGAATCTTCCACCAGAAATCTCCGTTGTTTTTCAGCCACGCCCACACATTCATGACTCCCGTGGAACTCTGGTCACTCCGGTTTTCTGGAATGCCGGGTATTGGATGCCAACTATTGCTAGCGGTATCCATGTAAGCGGGAAAAAACCAGAACACCCATGGGTGGTAAATGCTCAAGTCGAGGTTAAGCGGTCTCGTCTGATTCATGTAAGTCAGTTGCACGACGACCGGTTGAACTGAGCCATCATAGGCCGCATCCGTTACTTGAAAACGTAAAATCATCCGCTGCGTGGTCTGTCCAGCGACCGAGACTGGAACGGCGGCCATCGTAACCCCCGTGGGCAACTGAGCGGCTGTAATGGTCCCGATAATGGAGTTCGACGACGCATTTCTCACAAGCGCCGGCATGTCAACGGACTGTCCCGTCAACGTGGCTGCATGTTGCTGGTCCGTGTAGAGGATGGCGCCAAAGTTGATACCTGCAAAATAGGCGTGAATGGGTGCAACTCTTGTCCAGTTCGGTGGAGCCTGGTTCGAGTGAATATCAATGGAAGGGACTCCGGTCACTGTCAGAGTGACGTCATTGTTACCTACAGGTGCCATTCCAAGGGCGACAGGCTCAAAGGCGATCGTGAAATCGATCCGTCTGACCCTGCCGCGTAGAAATCGAAATAAAACCGGCTTTGGTTAACTGGGCCGGTGGATTATGCGGATCAACGATCACGTCCTGGTACTGCCCGCCTTGGACCGTTTGATAAACTTCTGGTTGGTTGCTGACCATCCTTCCTGTGTACGAGATCGCATTCACGATTCTGAAGTGCCGGTTAGTGGCATTCAGATCCAAACTGGCGTCGACGTAACCGTCACCCACAGCAGTGATGGTAACGATCGTCTTGGCTGATTCGTTCGCCCAAACGGTACCGAGATTCTTGGGCGGCAGTTGGATAGGAATGGAGGCAATCCTGGTGGTCGTCAAGGCTTTTGTGGGACTCACTGGAACGCCACGTGGCGTGACAGTTCCCTGATTCAGCATCGGGGAGGGAGCATTTAGTCGCGCGACTTCCGCGCTCCAATTTGTCTTCAGCATGTCGTTCAGTTCTGGTTGCGACGCGTATGCGGCTAGGACGGAAAGCGGCTTTTTACCGGCCTGCACATCAGCGAAGGTTTGCGCGACAACCTCAGGATGATTCATTGCGAGATAGTTCCAGGTGATCCATGTGCCTGGCACGACTTGCGCGACGACGTTGCCGATAGAAGCCTGCGGTACGCGGACGATAGCCGCAGCAGGGACTATTTGCTGAGGCGAGGGTTGAGCAGGCGCCGGTGGCGCGGTGACTTTGAATTGGTTCACGGCACTCTGGACCTGCACAGGTTGTAACGCTGAGAGCGTCCCTCAGATCGGAGACCGCTGAATGACCCGGTTGCATCCAATCCCTGACCATCGGCCAGGACCAATAGGAGATGCAGAGTGTCATCTTGTCCTTCTTCCATCACTGCGATGGCAGCAAGAGACGATACGCGTTCCTCATGCACTATCTTTGTCGCTGCGATTTGGATCGGCGGCGCGGATTCGCTTAGCAGACGTAACTGCGATTCCCCTGCCTGCTCGATGCGATAGGTACCAGCTGGCACCTGCACATCGTTGCCATCCAGCATAAGGAAATGCACTGGAGCCGCGAAAGTTATCGTCGTGCTTTGAGTCTCGCTTGCATAGAGCCATCCAGTGGCAAGCGCACCAATCAGCGTCACTACTGCGAACGAGAGGGTCAATCTGCGGATCATGAAACACCTCACAGGATGCGTCCGTACGGTTGCGCTGTATCACAACCACGCGTTCAGTTACAGGTTTACAGCAGAAACACGGTTGTCACTGCTGGTTAAGAACAAGTCCTATCAAGCGCTTGTCTTGCTGAGGTGTATCTCTTTGCGTCGCCGGAAGCCATATCCAGCCGCGACGCCAGACTTTGCGCCTTGGTGAAATCAGGACCTAATTGTTTCGTCGCCGCCGCGGCTTTTTGTTGTGCGTCTGCAAACTTCTTTGGATCAGATGCCATCATCCCAATGGCCTGTCTTACATCGCAGTACGCCTTTTGCTTGTCCGCGTCGACCTTCACCCCATCATAGAACTTCACTGCTGCATCAATCTCTTCCTTTATGGCAGTTTCTGCACTCGCGCTTCCGGCAAGCGGCATCCAGATCATACATGCCGCTGCGCCTGCCACCATTCCGGCACGTATGAAGCAGATCACCATGCGCGTCCTCCTTGCTGCGATTTCAGCTCTACCATGACCCCCATTTATGAACATTGCGTGCGGATATCCGCTGGTCGATTCGCAATGGCATCTCAGTTGCAGACATCACGACTACCGATGGGAAGAAAACATATCGGCGCACCGCATGAGTGCATCATCGACATCTCCCTTTACGGTTTCTTCTCCGTCCCACCCTGTTCGTCCACAGTTTGATTGCCTTCCGTGGCGTTTTGCTCTTCAACTCCACGGGGCCGGATGAAACCGGGAGCAATCTGTAGTTTCTGCCGAAGCTTCGCACCTTGCTGTTGCGCATCGTATGCCCCGTAAAGACGATTCACTTTGTTGACCGCATCTTGGCTCATTGACGATGTGAATGGCCGTCCAGTTTGTTGAATTGCGCCGGTAACTATCGGAGCAAGCGGATATGGTTGCTTCCATCCCTTAGCGTTGGGTGCAGTACTGTCCAAGGGGGCATAGACGGAAGGAACGATATGGTCACATTTGATGTTGGGATTCAGCCAGGGATCGCTACTGCAGTGCATCGTCGCTTGAAAATGACCGTATGGCCGTGAGGGTTCATCTATTCGCGGAGCCGGCACGATGATGTCTTCCGCTGTTTGTCCATTCTGGGGATTATAGGTTCCGACGCCCGTCCAATGGACTGTCACGTCGAGATTTAGCCTCGTGCGGGTAAGCGTGCAATATCCCGCGGACACGTATGTGAAGCGGGTCGGAGTAAAGGTCGCATTCTGGGGTCCGTCTCCGTAACAGCCGTGATCGTCAGCAGGAACCAGTTCACCTGACCCTAGCGCCCAGTGCGACAATGCAACAGTCAGCCAAAGACACAATGCTAAGCCAATAGACCAAAGCTTTCTCATCGGACATCTCCTTCTAGACGAGATTGTTTGTCAGTTCGGGGCAACCACACGTCGCAGCCCAAAGGCGAACCTTGATTCGAAGAGCGGCGAACTGTGCCGAACGCCAGACAGCTCATAACAATGAAAACAAAGACGTCTCCCACCCGCGTATACAGCGTTCTCCGGAGCCCAGCGTTAACTTTCCAATCACAACTTCTTCGGTGAATATGCCGTGGGCCTGGACGATGACGCGCCCGTAGGGGTCGATGATATGCGATGGTCCGCTATTGGACGAGACCACGATCGGTACACGATTCTCGACCGCCCGCAACACTGTCGCCAGATTATGTTGAATTGGCTCTGCCGTGCGCCCGAACCAGCCATCGTTGGTCAGCAGCACGAGCAGCTGTGCTCCCTTCTGGACTGATTCGCGTGCGAGCTCCGGCGAAGAGGTTTTCCCAGCAGATCAACGGAGACAATACGATGCCGTTCGCCAATGTATACGTAATGGGTTGATCGCCAGCTACCTTTTGGAAGGTCGGCGGCGCCAGCCAGGCGGGCCATCCTATGATGTCCTCAAGAGGAACGTATTCTCCAAACGGCAAGAGTACGCGTTTTGTGTAGGGAGATCCCAAGCCCTGCTCAGGCGTCACAACGTAGGCTGAGTTATAGGCACGCCGCTGCATGTTTCCCTGGGGATCGCGACTGGCGAATTTCTCAACCTCGCCTGCGCCAAACATGATCGGAATTCCGATCTCCTGTGCGAGTTCGGATAGGTTCATCGCTAGAAGAGGGTTAGTCCGTACACTACCGGCAATAGCGGTTTCAGGCCACACGATGAGCGAGGGGTTCGCCTCGGTTGTAGACTGTGACAGCTTATTGAGCCGATTCAAAACTGCTGCACGTCCTGCCGCGGTGGCTCGCTCGCCGAGCAGAATGTTCGGCTGTACCGCAGCGACCACAATCGTGGGATTGGGGCGGTCCAAGAAGAGCGCAACAGCACCCCCAAGGTGTACGAGAGCAATCACGAGACCAATCACGGCCGCATTCCGCCACGCCTGCTTGAGGATGATACCGGCAAGGGCCATGTTTCCGAGCACAACGAGGAATGTGACCCCGTACTCGCCGGTAAGGGTCGCGACCTGGAGGATCGCAAGATTTTCGTGCTGCGTCTGCGCAAGCGTACCCCATGGAAAGGCCATGAATCCGGCGTGCGCGCGCACATAGTCGAGAAAAACCCACAGTGCTGGGGCGGCGAAAATCAACGAGTGCCGATGACTGTTCCACCACGAGATGCCGGCGCACCATGCGGCGGGATACAGCGCAAAGAATGTTGAGAGAACCACAAAGTGTTGTGTGCCGAATCCTTTGACTTCGAAGACCCAATGATAAGTCATGACGTTGGCGGCCATCCCGCTTAAGAATCCCAGTGTCGCCGCCTGGAGAGGCATCAGTCCATCGCAAGCAATCAACAAGGGTACAAGCGCGATCCACGCGAACCACCCGATGTCTGGACTGGGAAGCGAACAGGTGAGCAATCCTGCAGACGATATCGCAAGAAGGCCTTTTACAAAAGAACGCTGAAGTGCCCTTCCATGTGTAGATATCTGCAAATTTGAGATGTCCTCGGCTGTCACTAGTGCTTCAGGCAGAGATGGCGATTCCATAAGTCACCTGACTTTCCGAACCGGAAGAACTTGTCGGCAACAGCCATAACTCATCATCGGCTCAAGCCCCATGTGGCTACTTGCTCCGTCATGTGAAGTCTGCCTGGTTTTATCTCATTGTTCTTGACAGGTGTCAGCGCCTGACCGTTAGACAATACCAGCACGAGATGCAGGGTGTCGTCTTGGCCTTCTTCGATCACAGCTATCGCGATGGGAGCAATAAGTGTCTCCTCATGCGACGCCTTGGAAGCTGCAATGTGAATCGACTGGCCGCCCGATCCTCCATAATGCAAGGTTTCATATGATCCGCCCACCCAGACATCGGAGATAGGATCGATCTTCACGCACAATCCCCCAATTTGGTCGATCACAACCCCTGATCGCCCTGTTATCCCGATCAGCAGACAAGACTCACCACAGTCAAGGCGAAAGGGAGTGCCGCCTGAACCACCGATGCCGTCAAAAGGTGCGAGTTTCGCTGACGCAGGCGCGAACGATGATCCTAATCCCGCGAGGACCATCGAGAAAATCATCATTCGGGTGGCAAAAGGCGCATGTCTCATAGCTCTGTACCTCCAGAATCGCATATGTTCATTTCAGCTTCCTCGTTGGAGCTCACGGTTTCCTCGAAAATGCACGTAGACGTTTTCATTGTTTGGGCACGATGCCGAGATATACGCTGAGCCAATATGGCAAGAGGTAATCAACGCCAGGTCCTTCCCGACCCGGGTCACTCCCGCAAGTCATGATGTTGCCCGCTGTCGGCGGGGTCTGTTGGCAGAAAGGACGGCTGCCGTCATGCAAATGCAGTCCCACGCCGAAGGGACTTCGCTGCCAGAGAAAATCCATCCCATCGCCGATGCGTCCATGGACGGGAAGCGGAATCGTTGCCTGATAACCCTGACTGACACCTGTGTCGAGGCTGGCAGCCGTATAGACAGCGATCCTCGCGGGCCAGAGCCCTGCCTGATAGTTCGGATATGCGACTCTATTGAACGGCAAGCTGCTTGGCGCAGGGACTTGCTGTCGTCGTGTCAGCCATTCAGTCAGGAGCAACGGTATTTCCTCACGAGGTGGGGCAGGAGGAGTCATGCTACCTGGGGGCGGAGCGGTTGTGAGCCGTTGTCCTGAGGTTTCGATCAATATTCTGACTAGATCGAAGTAGGCGTTCTTGTGGTGGGAAGTTGCGCGCCAGAGAAGATTGTACGCCCTCAGATAGTTCCCGCGTAGGACCGGTTGATCCTCAAGGAACAACAAGGGGCTGAAAAATGCCTGTGCCAGGTTGAATTTGAAATAGCTAGTAACAGGATCAAGGATCGTAATCCACGTGGGAACCCACATGACTTCGGAGGCCGGTGCATAACGGTCATAGATTGGACCGTACTTTTGAGGATTGATGGCCTTCCCGATCCGCAAGAAAGTCAATTGCATGTCGATGTTTCCAAAGTACGAGGTGCGAATCCTGTCATAGGGAGCGAGGAGGAAGTTCCACTGTCCCGGCCCGAGGAGGTGATCGAGCACACTTTCAATGAGACGCTGCGAGGTTTGCTGTCACATCAGGATCCTGAACCAAGAAATACGCGTACGTCAGCCCCATCATGGCGCCAACATACGCATCACGGCTGACCGCATGGTCTGCACCGCAGCCCCATCCGTACCAAATGTTCCCCACCGGCTGAACGATCGGCAAGGCAAGCTGAGGTTGCGGTAAACCTGATTGGAGAGGTCGTGATAGAGCCGAAGGTTGTTTTTTCGCCAAGGCCGAATTCAATGCCGCTTGAGCTTCAGCATATGTCTTAAAATGCTGTGATCCTTGGTCCGTGACCAGATCCCACCCATCATCAGGTTTCTCGTAATAACAGGGTTGCTGGTTCAAGCTTCCCTTCTGTTGCCCCTCGTCCGAGAAATCGATTTTGCTGCTGGCCGCTGACCATACTGTCCGTGACAGCACTCCAGGGTACTGGCGCACCGGCATGGTTTTCCCCTGGATGACTGCAGCGTCGGTCGTGACGTCGAACAGAAGTGAGAATCCACGGACGATTTGTTTCACGCGGTCGAGTGCCGTTTGGTCACTCGTGGCGGCATACCGAAACGATTCGGCGGCGAGATAGTGTCCGGTCCATATCGCCGAATCGGCTTTCAACGCATAGGACAGCGGTGGAGGAGGAGTCGTCGAACCAACTCGTTGCGGGAGGGTATTGATGGGTTTTATCTGATTGTGATCGAGAGACAGCACAGTCCCTTCCAAAAGGTGGGACTGAATCGCCCCCTCGATCTCACCCGCGTTCTTTGCCAATTCACCCGGTGAGAGCGGGGTTGGCATAGGAAGAAGATTGGCCGGCGAGACAGGGGCTGATGGCGCAGCGGTAGGTGCTCCCTCGCCCCATACTTGGGGCACCTGGAGCTGCATGAGTTGAAACGCCTGATTCAGTGACTCTGATGCGGGAATGACCCAGGGAACAGTCAACGTGAAGGGAATCGTCTGTCTACCGACTCGGTTCAAGGTGATCGAGAGCTGACCTACAAGCGCAACAGATGCTTGTTGGAGGGAGAGATCCCCATGGAGCAGGTTATGGTCGGAGACCGGGTAGTCCACCTCATAATAGATGTCATAGGTCGTTGGGAAGATCGTGATGACGAGGTCGCCGGTCAACCGGGCGTCGAACTCGCCCTTGAGCCCCAGGCTCAAATTAGTAACGCGTCCTCGGATCTCGATCCGGTCACGCAAGGGATTGACCTGAAGTTGAACGGGAATCGAAACTGGGATGAATCCATCTCCCGCGAGCAGCAATTGCGGCTGGACGACCACGCGCTGCAATGACGGCCTGTCGAGCTGCGCATTGTTCAAGTCAACCGTTGCAGTCAGGCGGAAGTTCGAGATGCGAAGTCCAAACGGGATGGTCGGCGACCAGTCCAGATACGTCACCGCATCCTTCCCCGTCAGCGGATTCTTTTCCTTGACACTCGCGTGGGCCTGTACCGTTCCGCCGATCGAGAAATTCCAATAGCGATTGAGTGGGGCTTCGAACGTGAACCCCTTTAACATGGGTGACACGGCTCTGAAACCGGGTGAGGCCGCTAAGTCAACATGGCCTGTGGCTTGCGTAACTTGTAGACCGAAATCCCAATGGAGGTCCCCGCCACCGTGGCTTTCGGCCAGCGGTTTTGCGGTCAGACCCTGAATGTTCTGCGCGGCATCGCCCATATACTGCCGCGCCAGTGAACACCAAGGAATGTTCATCAGTTCGTTGGCTGAATCTAGTCCAGGACCTAACCCCTTGACGGGTAACGCGCATGGTGGAGGGGTTGGGGCAGCGCCTGGGACTAGCAGCAAGAGGAGCGCCTGAGACTCCACCCAGCAGTCCTGGAACGGCTCTTTCCTGAACCTGACCGAGCGTCTCAGCAGATTGAGCTTGATCCTGGAAATCTTGCGCTCGCACCTCTTGTGGGATGGTTCCAAGACACACCATCGCTCCACATATGATCACTGCGATTGGTGGCTGGCTGAATTTCCGTCTGTGTGATCTCATGTCCGCCTCCCCGCCTTGTTGCCTCGCGTCTGTCATTGGACGCGTGCAAGCTCAAATGGATCCTCTGCATAAAGAGACAACCAACGTTTCGGTCGCTTGGTTCATGTGATCGTAAGTCGAGATGCTGTGCCAAATGGTTCACGATCCTGGCGTATGACATCTCAATCCCGCTTGGGCGGGAGCTGAGAACAGTCGCACGTAATTGTCCCGCACAAACGAGGAAGAACTGGTGTAATCGCGATATTTTGTATTTACAGTGTTTTGACCGTCCTGCAGTGTCCCACTTCCGATTTGCTGGCCGAGCACCGAGAAACGAAGATCCAACTGTTTCTCATAGATGAGATTCAGATTCCGCAAACTCCAGGCAAAGCGCGTAGTTCCGTCTGGTTGGGCATAGATATCCCAGCTGTAGCGACAGGAACCAACGTCAGCCGAATCTTTGTACCAGTGGAGCAGTTTAGGGTAGAGCGTGACGCCAAATTCTGCACGTCTGACGACATCCGCATACGCATAACTCAATCGTCCCATGTATTCGACCCCCTGATTTGGACAGGAATCGATCTGAATCGGAATGGGAACCTGTTTGCGTTCTCCGGGAGCCACCGACACTGTGAAGGCTTGCATATGCAAGGGATGCGAGAGTTCGGCAGTGACTGAGACGCTTCGGACCTGTTGCTCGGCATTGTGAAAGGTGATGCTGGCCGGCACAGGAATGAGCCGCCCACAGGGGGTCCCATCATAAAACACTGTGATGGCGGCATTATCAATCGCGCCCAGGACACCGAAGTTAATACCTTCGAAGCGCGCACGAATCGACGCCGTACGCCTCCATGTGGTGGCTGGAGCGTTTGAAAGAATATTGATCTCTGAGGTCGTCGCTCCGCTCAATTGCAGGGTGGCCTCATTGTCTCCCACCGGTGTCATCCCGAGGCCGACAGGCTCGAACGCGACTGTGAACGCGATCAGCTGGCCTTTTTTCGCCAGAATGGCGACGAACCCTGCTCTACTGATTTGAGTCGGCGGATTGGCAGGATCCAAGACCACATCCTGGTACTGACCTCCTGGAATGGTCAGAGACACGGCGGGGGTTCCGTTAACCACTTCTCCTGTGTAGGCCGTGGCATTCACAATACGGAAATGCCGGTTTGTGGCATTCAAGTTGAATCGGCCTTCAACATAACCATCGACCGGGGCGGTGATGAACACGTATGCGAAGGCGGATCGACCCGCCCATACGCTTCCGAGGTTGCGCGGGGGCAGGGTGAGATCAATGAGTTGGTATGTCGAAGGGAGCGTCGTTTTTCCGAAAGGTATGGTCGTGACCTGGTCTGGACGCAGGTGGAAGAACTTTCAGTATCGGTGGAAAAGGCGACTTCTCGGGGATGGCCGTGACCTGGTCCGTTAAGGACAGGCCGCGTGGCGTGACCCCGGCCTGCGTCATGCCGGTATCGCGCATCGCACTGACCGCCGCGCTCCAATTCGTCTTCAACATATCATTCAGTTCCACATCAGAGGCCAACCCAGCGACAGATGACCGCGGTTGCTTACCAGTCTGAACATCGGCGAGAGCCTGAGCCACGATCCCGGGATGGTGCATGGCCAGATAGTTCCAGGTGACTGAATTCCCGGGGTTGGATGTGTCGACGGATTCGGCCGGTGGGGTCGCTGTGGCGGCAGTCGCAGCAGGTGACACGCGGAGCAATGGTGAAGGAGAGGGCGGTTGGGAGAAGGGCTGAATCTGACTCATTGCTTGCTGCATTTGCGGCCGATTGATGGGTTGGACGCGGCTGCCTCGTGATCGTGTTCCGCTGAACGTGCCTGCCGCATCAAGGCCCTGTCCATCGGGGAGCAGCAGGACAAGATGGACTACGTCTTCTTGTCCCTCTTCGGCAATAACCAGTGCCAGCGGCGATGCGACAACTTCCTCGTGCGTCGTCATAGTCGCCTGGATCTCCACGGTCGTTTGCGGAGGAGTGCCGACTAAGCGGAGTTGGGTCCCGGTGGATCGCTCGATGTGGTAGATGCCTGCAGCCACCAGTACATCGGCGTCATCCGCTGCTGTGAAATGGCTGGGCTTGTCGAGCAACACAGCCGGGGATTCAGACGCTGCCCATCCCGTCTTCACGGACAGGAGACTCACGACGAGCAAGCACGTGATGGTTGCAGATAGAATTCTGATCATGGCCGTGATTTTCCTTTCAACGATTCGTTGAAGAGTTCGAGGTCCGGCATGTATTCCCATTCCGATTGCCTGCTGGTCTGTCGAGAGGCGTATGGCCCAAGTTCACAGAGCATGCAGACCTATCCCGACGTACGGCCTCTCGCGAAAGGTGCAATCATTCACTTCACGGGTGTACGCACCGCGTCTACCCAGGACCGGGCAGCTTTGGCATCCGTCGCCGCCGGCTTCGTGCATTTCTTCCCTCGCACGCCATAGCTGATCGTGTCGGTCCTGATTGGGCAGGTCCCGAAAGGGGTGCCGAACTGCACGACGCCTTCGATGACGGTGAGGATACTTTGCCCGTCATCCTGCACCTTGAGGTTGAACTCGGTTTCTTTCACTGCCGCGGTGGCGACCGGCGTTTCCACTTCAAAAAGTTTCGGCCCGCCGCTCGTCTTGGCCCAGACTTCACCTTGCTTGAGGCGAAGTATGCGCGTGCGTCGGTTTATCTTTCTCCCAGCGGGACAGAAGCTTGAAGCTGGTGTTTTCGTTCAACGCAACTTGAATGCCTTCCGCGAACTCAATGAGTGCTTGGCTACTGCTGTCGGTCTTCAGCACGTCGCCTTCATAGAGAGGGACGTTGCCTTTTCCTTGTAATCGTTGCTGTACGCCGTCGGTGCGCACGATGACGAGTTCACCGATTGCATTCGTGGCGGTACCGACCGGGGCGTTCTGTGCCAGAGCTAGTTCCGGACCACCGACCATGAGTCCTAACGCCATAACAAGGACTGCTGCAGTATGAGTCTTCATGTATGTCTCCTCAGTTCGTCGAATTCGTGGGAACAAGTCCTAGCGCGAGACGACCACCCGAATTGGCTTGCGTCCGACCGGTACCGTGGCGATGGTCTGTCCCGTGCCTGTGTCGATGACACGAATTTCGTTCCCTTTGTCGTGGGCGACGAAAAGCCTGGTCCCTTCCTGATTGGACCAGATCCCATTCGGTCCTTCGCCGACCGCGATCTCATCGACTATTTTGAGGTCATTCGGTTCGCCTCCCAACCCGATGACCTTGTTCTGGCTCCCGACCGTGACATAGGCAATCGATCCGCTCGTGCCTTTATAGGCAAAGGCGATTTGCTGCGGCTTGTCGCCGACGGTAAACGTGCCGACTTTCTCATGCGTCTCGGGGTCCAGGACGTAGATGTCGTTTTGCCCGGTGTTAACGCCCCAGACATGCCCGTCGCGGCTCACCACCATGAAGTGAGGATTGGCGCCCACCGGAATAGTTTTGACCACTTGGTGCGTGGCCGTGTCGATGACGCCGACGGTTTTGTCACCCTGACTGCTGACGAAGGCAAATCGGCCATCGTGTGAGAAGGTGAGTCCGGTCGGACCTTTCCCCACAGGGATGGTGCCTAAAATTCTGAATGTCTTCGTGTCGACGATCGAGATGGTATTCTCGCCGATGTTGGCGACCCACAGTTGGGAATCGTCGTTACTCAAGGCGACGACGTGACAGCGTTCACCGGTATAGATCGAGGCAATCGTTTCCCGCTTGACCGTATCGATCACGGAAACACGGCCGGATGCGAGATTCGTGGCATACAGTCGACGACCGTCACGGCTCACGGCCAAGTCATGGGTTGCATGGTTCAGAGACGGAATGGTTCCGATCGGCTGAAAGGTGGTGGCATCGATGACGCTGACGTCATTCGTGCTTTCGTTGGCCACGTAGATGCGGGGGGCAGCGATTGCGACTGACTGGCCGAAGACGGCTGCGCATAAGATCCCATCGGGGTCGGTTGCAGCCATTCCGGACGTTCGGCGCAGCCGGCAATGGCCAGTAAGGCCGCCAGAATACAGAGAGGATATACGACGCATCATAAAATCTCCATTTGCGATGGTGCTTCTCGTCATCAATGCACATGGCCGAGGACCAGTTGGCCTTCGACCTCGCCTTTCTTGACGGGGTGTTGATTCTGACCCGTGGCTTCGGGAACCTTCTTCGAGACATAGGCATAGACTTCGTCGACGGTTACGATGCCGTCCTTGTCGGCATCGGCTTTCCCCTTCAATCCTTCCAGCAGATAATAGGTGAACACACCATGTCCGAGGTCTTCCCGCTCCTCGCTGACCTCGCTGGCCTTACTGGCACTCAGGACGATGCGACCTTTGCCCTTCGACAGACGAGCCAGGAAGTTTTCCGAGACGATGGCGCGCCGTGCAGCCGTTGCAAAGGTGCGGCCCGCTGTCGCGCCGCTATAACAGGAATCGCTGATGAATATGATGCGTTCCGGGGTGAGCCGTTGAAAGATGGTTTCGATCTCCCGCATCGGTAATGCCGTGGTATAGAGATCGCGTGGGTCGGCGTCGTAAGGCACGATATATTTTTCGAGCCCGTCGTCATCGCCAGCAGAAGAATCGGCTTCCGGCGCCCCATGGCCTGCATAGTAGACGATGACGGTATCCTTCTCCCCTGCCTTCCGCTTGAGGTCTGTGCCCAACGTACGTTTCAAGGCCGTTAAGGTTGCATGCTCATTCACCATGAGGGTGATCTGCTCTTTCGGTACCCCGATGTGCTGGGTGAGATAGTCGTAGAAGGCTAACGCATCTTTGTCGGCATACCGGAGCGGCTGTACGGCCTTGTATTGGGAGATACCGACGACGACCGCCCAGATCTTTCCGCGATCCGCGATCCGTGTCACGTTTAACGTCCGGCTGGCTGAGAGATTCTCTTGATCGATGGCGGTCACGACAATCAGGTTTTTGCCTTCGTGGAGCATGAGGCGTTCGGTAAACTCGAGATTGGTCTGGATCTCACCCCCGCCCTTTACCGCAATGCCCCGGCTCTCCCGCTGTGTGACGAGCTGTCCATTGAGGCGGATCTCAACCCGCGCGACGCCCTTTTCGCTGGCGGCGGCGCCGGCCAGGCTGATGCGTTCGACGCTTACTTCAATGCCGTCGGAGGGTGTGGCGAGCGCGATGACGGGCGGCGCATTCTGAAACAGTTTTACGACGGGGGTACCGGTGAGCGCCGGAACCGGCATATCGCCTTTAACCGGCTGAGAAGTTTCAGTGACATCCTGTTTGGCAATCCAGCCAACCTCATTCAGCGAAATCTGGATGCGATACCAATCGCCGAGCTCGCCCGTGACCGCTAATGCCTGATCTTTTACGCCGGAGGCAATCACGGATGTTTCGGGTCCCGCCCCGCTGTGAATTTTGACAGAGGCAGGCCCGATGGCGACGAGCTTATTGGTGGCGATAATCTGCGGCGCCGTCCGATGATCCACAGCCAACTGCACAGTTTCGTCCAGCATGATGTTCGAGCTGCGCTCCCGGATGAACAGCCTGACCGGCAGATGCTCATCGCGCATGTCTCTTCCCGACGAAGAGGTTGACGGTGGCGCTTTTGGCTTCGTCAGGTTTCAGCGGGCCGAATTCGACGAGACCCTTGTTGAGGCGGAGACCGTGATTCGGGGGTATTGTTACGTCGACGGATGTGTGTTGCGCCGTGACGGTCCCGACATTCTTTACCGTGATGAGGAGATCGACGGCTTCTCCTTTTTGAATGCGCCCGTCGCCGTTGCCGACCGAGTTGCCGGTCCCATTGTCGATCACCTGCAGCGTGTAGGCGAAGCGGGGCCGGGACAATCCTTTGAGCGTGAGCACCGCCTTCAATTGATCAGGCACGAATCCGTTGTATTCCTCGAATACGAGATGCAAGGGGATGTTGCCGTCGGGCCGGTCACCGGGGATCTTGATGGTGACGATGTCTTCGCTGCTCTGTCCCCCGTCGATCCGTCCAAAATAGAAGAGGTGCCCGTCAAGAGAGGGTTCGTCGCTCTTCGTCCTTGCTTGGAAGCGATAGAGCGGGCCCTTACCTTTGTTCTTGATCGCAAGCGAGAGAGTGACCTCGTTCCCAGCCTTCACTTCAGTCGGTCGAATCGCGAGATCCGCTTCAGGTAGCGGTGGCGGTGATGGCGAGGCGCCGATCTCATTGCCGCGTTTCTGTATCTTTTCTGCCAGTGTGGCCGTCAGCGCCGGCGGGGTTGACGGCTGGAGCCGGACGGTGCGATCCCGGCCTCCAGACGCGAGAAGACTCCCATCCGGCGAAACGGCGACCGACCAGACCGGGCCCTTGTGCCCACCCAGCGTATGGCGTTCGTTGCCGGAATTCACATCCCAGACACGGACGGTCCCATCCGCACCGGATGATACGAGGGATCGCCCATCCGGTGAAAAGACGAGTGCATACACTTCCCCCTTGTGACCGGTCATCGTCAGGTGCTCCTGACCCTGCTCGAGATCCCAGAGGCGAATTGATCCATCGGCAGACGCGCTTGCGAGCCATTGGCCGTCCGGACTGAACGTGACAGCCTGAACGGCGCCCGTGTGACCGCTCAGAACACTGCGTTGTCTGCCCGTGGCGACGTCCCACAGATGGACGTTCGTGTCACTACTTCCTGTCGCCAAGATCTTCCCGTCCGGCGAAAATCGGATGGAGAAGACCACTCCGAACTGGCCTCTGACGGATTTGATTTCTTTACCGGTGCCCGCATCCCATAGGCGAAGGCTTCCGTCGTTTCCTCCGGTGGCGATCGTTTTTCCGTCCGCCGAAAATGTGACTGCGCGGACAGATCCGAAGTTGGACGTCACGGCTTTGAGTTCTTTTCCGGTTGCCACGTCCCATAGCCGAATCGACGTGTCGGCGCTGCCGGAAGCAAGGAGCCCTCCGTCCGGTGAAAATGCGAGCGCATAGATGGTTCCCATGTGACCACGCAGGAGACGAAGATCCCGACCGGTATCGGGTTCCCACAATCGAATGGTCTGATCGGTTCCGGCAGAAGCCACGAGTTTGCCGTTCGGAGAGAACGTGACGGCGAGGACATCGTTTGTGTGACCGATCAGAACCCGGGTGGCCTGTTCAAGAGCAAGTCCGATGGCTGGCAGCGTGATCAAACCCGTCACCAGCAGAATGATGACTGAGCCCCAACGATTCATGACGCGGTTCCCCAATAGTCCGGTCATGATGCCTTTCTTTTTGCGCCGGCCGAACACGAGGCCGAAAGGCTACGACTGAGGACCCTCGCCTGTCGGTCCAGTTGTAGGTCGCTTCGTCCAGGTCACAGGTTCGAAAAATTGAGGCAGCGTAGTGTATTTTGGGTAGTGGATCTTGTCAAAGGAATAGAGCAGGCCTCCCCCAAAAGAGGGGTATAAATCGTGGTATGTAAAGGGGATTGCGAAAAACCAGGCGTCAGGAGAGGGAGCCTCCTCCCCTTCTTGTTTCATCGAGAATGGTGTGCGGTTTGCTGTTCGGCGTGGTAGGAGCTACGAACGAGCGGGCCTGATTCGACATGGGTGAAGCCCATGGCCATCCCTTCCTCCTTTAACATGACAAACTCGCTGGGATCGTAGAAGCGCGCAACGGGGAGATGTTGTCTTGTCGGTTGGAGATATTGGCCGATGGTCATGATGTCGCAGCCGACGGAGCGGAGGTCGCGCATGACTTCACGGGCCTCGTCCATGGTCTCTCCCATCCCCAAGATCAACCCGGACTTGGTGCGCATGCCCAATTGCTTCGCCCTGTCAAGTAACTCGATCGATCGCTGATATTTCCCTTGCGGTCTGATGGCCGGAAATAGCCGCCGGACGGTTTCAATGTTGTGATTCAGAATTTCCGGCTTCTCGGCACAGACCATCGCGAGGGCTGGTTCATTCCCTTCGAAATCCGGAATCAACACTTCAATGGTACAGCCAGGACTGAGCTGTCTGGTCTGCCGGATCGTTTCGGCAAAAATTGCGGCACCGCCATCTTCCTGTTCATCCCGGTTCACGGATGTGATGACGGCATGTCTAAGACCCAACGCCTGGACCGCTTCTGCGACGCGCCGCGGTTCTTCATGGTCGATCGCCAGTGGTCGGCCTGTCTCGACTGAACAGTAGTGGCAACGTCTGGTGCAGATGTCACCCAGGATGAGGAACGTCGCAGTGCGTGCGTTCCAACATTCCCATCGGTTCGGGCATCGCGCTTCTTCGCAAATGGTATGGAGCTTGAGCCGGTCCATCGTCTGTTTGATATCAAGGTAGTCTGGTCCAGTTTTCGCTTCGACTTTGAACCAGGGTGGAAGGCGGCCAGACCGGCCTCGTGCTGATGGCTGATAGCTGATAGCCGGGTGGGATTCAGCCTTTGAAGCACGAAGCTGTTCCAGCGGTACAAAGCTCATCGAGTCTCCTTCGACGGGAATAATTCTGAGGGGTGTTCAAGGATGCGTTTAAATTCTTTCAGGAAGCCGGCCCCTTGCATACCATCCAAAGCTCGGTGATCGCAGGATAACGTCACCTTCATGCGTCGGCCCGCCTTGACCGTGCCGCCTTTGACGACGGGCACATCGCGAATGGCTCCTACTGCGATGGATGCTGCCTGAGGGGGTATGAGGACCGCAATGAAGTTTTCCACGTCGAACATTCCCAAGTTTGAGATCGAAAAGGTAGCGTCGGTGTATTCTTGCGGCTGCAAGCGTTTGTTCCTGGCTCGATCGATCAACGTCCGTGATTCGACCGAGATATCGCCCAGCGATTTACCGCCGCAATTCCGAATGACCGGCGTGATCAAGCCGTCATCGATGCCGACGGCGATGCCGATATCAATGGACGCATATCGCCTGATGGCATTGCCGGTGAATGACACATTGATGTCCGGATGGCGGGTGAGCGCGATCGCTGCGGCTTTAATCAGCAAGTCGGTGACGGAGGGATGCGTTGTTCGGTCGTGTTTGAACCGATCACGGAACTGCTCTGCCTGCTCCATATCGATCTCGCTGGTCAAATAAAAGTGAGGCACCGGCGCTTTGCTCTGTGTCGTTGCTCGCGCAATGGCTTTTCGCATCTGGCTCAGCGGTTGGTCTGTTCCCGCTGGCAGAATTTGCGTTGGCAGAACCTGGGCCTTCACGACATCCTCTTCCACGATTCGCCCGCCAGGACCGGTTCCGGTGATGGTGGAGAGATCGATTCCCCGGTCGGCAGCAAGAGCCTTCGCGCGAGGTGAGGCGATGGAACGAGTTCCCTGTGGACTCGCGGGTAAGGCGGGTGGCGGACTGGCACCAGGTGGCGCGCTTGGCCTCGTTCCGCCACCGGCCGACGGCGCGGCAGTGATCTGGTCGGTCAAGGCTGCGGTGATGTCCTCATCCGCTCCGCCAATGACGCCGATCAACGTTCCGGACATGACGGTTGCGCCGTCCTGCACCAGGATCTTGCGTAGGATGCCGGAAGCGAAAGCCTCGAGATCCATGACGGCTTTGTCGGTTTCGATTTCAGCGAGCGCCTCCCCTGCCTGCACCGGGTCCCCTTCATGTTTCTTCCAGGCAAGGAGCACCCCCTCCTCCATTGTGTCGGTGAGTTTTGGCATCACGACGCGACTAGCCATGTGTGTCCTCACTTCGTCGAAGAAAACAGCGAAACAGTTTTTTTATCCACCCGCCCTGTTGCTCCGGGCCCGTGCGCGGGGTCCGGATACTCAATCCAAGGTTCCCGGGAGCCCAGATAGGTGCCCTCTCGGACGCTCAATTGACTTCGGAGTTGCGAATAGCCCTGTCCTTGGAGCGTGCGAATTAATTCGTCCAGCGCGGCCCCCGTTGTGTCTTGTGCCGTAGTCACCACGCGCGTCGTTTCATATCGTAGAATGGCCTGATATCTTCCGTCGGTTTGCTCAAATACGACCGACCTGCTGAAACCTCTTTCGAGCGCATCGAAGCCAGCCAATTGATGTTTCTCCTGTGCCTCGTCCGACATTCTCTCAGAGAGCCCGGAACACCGCCAAAAGATCGCTCAATGCGATGGTTTTGTTCCGCAGGATGGCGCGCTGCGCCTGCATCGGCTCCATCGCCGATGCTCGCTCATGGCCGCCTTTCAAGATCGAAGCTCCGAGGGCGAGCACGTCCTTGCATTCCTTCTCGACTTTGCTCTTGACCACCGGATTCACCGCGAGGATGTCCGCCATCGTCGCGCGCGTCTTGGAGAGATGCGCGTGCAGTTCCTCATCCGGGTATGTCTTCCTGGATGCCTCATCGAGGCAGCGATCGAGGTACTGCGTCAGGAACACATAGAGTCGAACGAGCGTTTCCGTGATCTCGATATGACCGGGGACCTGGGCTTGTGACGACATGGGTAATCGTGCCTCCTCTGTTTACTGTGTGCCGCACACTGATTTGACGGCTTCGATGACGCGCGGCTTATCAGGAATAGCGGCATCTTCCAACGGGCGACTATAGGGCATCGGAACATCTTCGCCGGTGACGCGCTGGATGGGGGCGTCCAGGTAGTCGAACGCCGCCGAGTACACGCTCTCGGCAATCTGCGCACCCAGCCCACAACAACGCCAGCCTTCTTCGACGATCACGAGACGTCCGGTCTTTTTCACTGAAGTCACGATTGTTTGGAGGTCCAACGGTTTGAGGGTGCGAGGATCGATGACCTCAACCTCGATGCCCTCTCGACTCAGTTGATCGGCTGCCTCCAGCGCCAGCAGGAGCATCTTCGAGTAGGCGACGATGGTTGCGTCGCCTCCTGCACGCTTCACCTCGGCGACACCGATAGGGATCGTGTACTCACCGTCTGCGACATCCCCCTTCGTTCCATACAGCAATTGCGCCTCTAGGAAGATGACAGGATTGTTGTCACGGATCGCGCTCTTCAGCAGACCCTTCGCATCGTGCGGCGTGGCCGGCGCGATCACTTTCAATCCCGGAACGTGACAGAACCAGGCCTCCAGACTTTGCGAATGCTGCGCGCCTAACTGGTGAGCGGCGCTGCCCGGTCCGCGAATGACGATCGGCACCGATAACTGTCCCCCCGACATGTAATGAATTTTGGCGGCGTTATTGACGATCTGATCCAGCGCCAGAATGCCGAAATTCATGGTCATGAGCTCGACGATGGGATGCAACCCCGCCATAGCGGCGCCGATGGCCAGGCCCGTGAAGCCGGCTTCCGTGATCGGCGTATCAACCACCCGTTGCGGGCCGAATTCCTCCACAAAACCCTTGCTGACCTTGAAAGCGCCCTGGTAGTGGCCCACTTCCTCGCCGATCAGAAAAATGCGCGAGTCCCTGCGCATCTCCTCGCACATGGCCTGGTTGAGAGCTTCCCGATAGGACAACACCATGGATTATCTTACTCCTCCCGCATTACGTCGCTGTGCAAGGCCGATGGGGCTGGAAATGGACTGTCATCCGCGAACCTGACCGCGGCCGTCACGACCTCGCCGACTTCCCGCTCAAGCTGTATGAAATCGGCCTCGGCACCTAGGTTGTTGCTTAGGATCGTCTGCTTTAGCAACACAAGAGGGTCGCGTTTGCGGTGCTCCTCCACTTCTTCTTTGGTTCGGTAATGTCCGTGTGCTGGGTCGGACATTGAGTGGCCCATGAACCGGTAGGTCATCGCCTCGATGAAAAACGGTCCTTCCCCTGCGCGCACCTGCCCCACGACATTGCGCAGGGCATCGCGCACGGCCAGCACATCCATGCCATCCACTCGCTCAGCCATGATGCCATGGGAGCGGGCCGTCCCTGCCACGTTCGCATAGAGCGCGATGGCCCGTTCAGCCGGCGTCCCCATACCGTACCGGTTGTTCTCACAGACGAAGATCACGGGGAGTTTCCACAAGGCTGCCAAATTGAGCGCTTCGTGTGCCTGGCCGCTGGGGATTGCCCCTTCACCGAAGAAGCAGACGGTTACAAGGTCGAGTTGTTGATATTTGGTGGCGAAAGCGAGCCCTGTGGCAAGAGGAATATGGCCTCCGACAATGGCATAGCCGCCCATGAATCGGCGCGGGGCGTCCACCAGGTGCATGGAGCCACCTTTGCCCTGGCATAGGCCCGTCGCTTTGCCGAACAACTCGGCCATCACGTGGCCTGGGTCGGAGCCTCGGGCGAGACAATGTCCGTGGTCGCGGTACGCGCTGATCGCATAGTCATCCGGTCGAAGCGCCGCGATGGCCCCGACCGCAATGGCCTCTTCGCCGATATAGAGATGGAGAAATCCGGCAATCTTCGCGAGGGCGTACATCTCCGCCGATTTTTCTTCGAACCGGCGGATCAGCAGCATTTGACGATAGAGGAACAGTAAGTCGACCCGGTCCATACTTTGTATTATGAAGAGCCTAGAAACCGGACTTAACTCTGACCATCATGGATCAGACAAGCACCTTTACTTCGGTGCCTTCGATCTTTACTTCATAGCGCTCCACTTTCGCCGAGGGATTCGCCACGCAGGCACCCGTGGTGACATCGTATTGCCAGCCGTGCCAGGGACAGGTCACGACGGACCCTTCGAGATCCCCTTCCCCGAGTGGTCCGCCCCGATGGATACAAGTATTGTCGATTGCGTGGAATGTCCCGTCCACATTAAAGACCGCGAGGGTCTTGCCGTTCACTTCTGCAACGATACCGTGGCCCGGTTTCACATCGGCTATACCTGTGACCCGTACGAACTCTCCCATCGCCTGTCCCATCCTTTCGTCTGTCAGTTATGTCGGCGTAAACGTCTTTTTGATTTTGCTCAGCAGGCTTTCAATCGGCGACAGCTCCCTTTGCGGCGCCGGTGACTTCCGCGGCAATTTTCTGTGCGATTTCCCGGAACGCCACCGATTGCGGGGACGCCGGATCGGCCACGACGATGGGGATACCCGAGTCACCGCCAGCTCGAATTGCCGGATCGATCGGCACTCGACCGAGGAACGGGATCCCAAGTTTGGCCGCAGCCCGCTCCCCTCCACCATGGGAAAATATTTCTGTCCGCTCGCCGCAGTGGCCGCAGAGAAAATAACTCATGTTCTCCACAATGCCGAGGAGCGGCACGTTCACCTTTTGGAACATCGTCATACCTTTTCGAACATCGTGCAGGGCCACTTCCTGCGGAGTTGTAACGGTGACGGCACCGGTCAGGGGCACCAGCTGGGTGAGGGTAAGTTGCGCGTCTCCAGTGCCGGGCGGCAGATCGATGAGTAAGTAATCCAGTTCGCCCCACAGCACGTCGCGGAAGAGTTGTTGAATGGCGGTATGGACCATCGGACCTCGCCAGACCACGGCGGTGTCCTCCGGCACGAAGAACCCCATCGAGATGAGTTTGATACCGTGACTTTCGGCTGGAACGATCTTGCCGTCTTTTTGTTCGGGTGGCTTGGTCACCCCCATCATCATGGGAATGTTCGGACCATAGATATCCGCATCGAGCAGACCGACCTTCGCGCCGGTTAAGGCAAGGGCTACGGACAGATTAACGGACACCGTGGATTTGCCGACTCCACCTTTGCCGCTGCTGACGGCGATGACGTATTTGACGCCGGGAATGAGATTGTCTTTCCCGTGACCGGTCTGGGGTTCAGCGGGATGTTCATCAGCCATAGCGCGCTCCTTTTGTACAGTCGAGAGGGACTGGCTCTCGGGCCAGCCACTCCATCATAAGCGAAGCATAGGGTGAAAGAAAATGGGGCTATTGGGCTTATGGAGTGATAGCACGATTGGGGACCATGGAGATTAGCAGGACGCAGAAAAAAAGAAAAATCGATTTGTTCACTGACTCTCATAGAGGGACGTGGGGACCTCTTTCGCGAGAGTCAGACACCTGGGTCGACTCACGGGTTTCTGGTCGTTTGAAACTCGTGATGTCGGCAATGCTGTTGAGGGATAATCCGGGCTAGGGATGAGCCGAATTGCGAACTGCCCATTGGGCAGTTTCCTTACAGGTCGGTTAGCCTACGGTTGGATCGTTGCGTCGAAGATTGTTCGCGAGTCCGAGCATTGATAGGGAGTATATGATCCATTTTGAAGGATCGAAATTGTACCACTTCGGTCCATTACGAAAATCACGGGCGTAGGAGTGATGAAAATTATGATAGCCTTCGCCAAAGCTGACAAAAGAGATCAGCCAGCTATCTCGGCTGCTGTCGTGCGTGCCGTGGGGTTGGGTTCCCACCATATGGCAGAGTGAATTGATTGTAAAGGTGGAGTTCAGCACCATGAACATCCGAAAGAGACCACCCAATAGGAAGGCGCTGATGCCGCCCTGCCAGCCTCCATGCCAAACACCGAGGACAAACGGAAGCAGGAGGCCCGTGACGACGATCGGCCAGTAGTAACGATGTTGCCACATCACGATGGGGTCGCGCCGCAGACGGATTTCGTATTTCTCAGTCCGATAGGGGGTATTGTAAAAGAGCCAACCGCAGTGGCTGTGCCAGAACCCCTTAGTGACGTTGTAGGGATCTTCCTCTTCGTCAGTCTTGGCGTGATGGCGAATATGGTCGCCGCCCCACTTGAGGGCTGAATTCTGCAGTGCCCAACCACCGGCGACAAGGATACAGGCCTTGACCCAGTTCGGGCACTCGAAGCTCTGATGTGACACCAATCGATGGTACCCTACGGTAATACCCATGCCGGTGACGATATACATCACAAAGGACAGGACCCAGTCGAAGAGGCTGAACCCGTAGTAATAACCGTAGAGAGGAATGCCGACAATCGTCGCTGCCACGATGGCGCAGAATAGGACAAAGTTGAAAGGCATAAAGGTGTCTTCGGAGGTTGTGTCGACCATTATCTCTCCTTGGAGAACTCACCCATCGCTTCATCGGACCCCCTCAAGGGGAAGACGAAGCGGTGAAAACAGCCTACCAAAATGATGCGAATATTTCAAGAAAATGATCGCAGTGTATACTGACAGTGTTACCTTGTTTCACTGTTCGCGAGGCTTCGATGTCCACCGTTTCCTCCTCTCTTGAACATGTGGTGCACCGTGTTGGTGAAGAGCTTGCTCGTCTCTCTGCCGGTCAATCGCCCACTATCTTTGAGCGTGGCTGGTGGTCGCGAGCGGCGCTCAACTTGGCGATGCAGGACAGTACGTTTAAGACACAGCTATTCCGATTCATCGATGTCCTGCCCTCGGTCACGGACGACGAGGAGGTGGTCACCCTGGCTCGCGAGTACTTGGGCGATGGAGGCACACAACTCTTCGGCGCCCAATGGGGACTCAACATCCTGTCCGCCACCAGCTTGGGGGCTCGGCTCAGCGGCAAGGCGATCAGAAGCCAGGTCGAGAATATGGCGCGGGCTTTTATTGCCGGAGCGACAGTCGAGGAAGCGGCGCCGCAGTTGGCGGATCTTTGGCAGCATGGGCGAGCCTGGTCGGTCGACCTATTGGGTGAGGCCACCATCAGCGATCGTGAGGCTGATCGGTACCGTGATCGATGTGAGGAGGCCCTAACCCTACTCGCACAGGTGGCGGCCTTGTGGCCGTCCATTCCTTTATTAGAGCGGGACCATCTCGGGCCGATACCGCGGGTCCAGCTTTCCGTAAAAGTATCCGCCCTCTCCCCGCATCTCGACCCGATCGATCCGGAAGGGAGCTACCAATCTGTGGCGGCGCGGCTTCGGCCCATCCTTGACCTGGCGATCCGCCTCCCTGCTTCATTGATCTTCGATATGGAACAAGCTGACACAAAAGCCCTGCTGGTGGAGATCTTCACCAGACTCTTCGCAGAACCTTCCTACAGGGCTTATCCGTATGCGGGGCTTGCGTTGCAGGCCTATCATCGGGAAACGGCAGGAGATATCGAGAGGCTCCTGGCCTGGGTTCGTCAGCGTGGGACGCCCATCACGATTCGATTGGTAAAAGGGGCTTATTGGGATTCGGATACGATCCGCTATCGACAACGAGGCTGGACGGTCCCACTCTTTGAACAGAAGATGGAGACGGATGCCAACTATGAGTCCCTCGCACGGCTCATGTTATCTCAGTCATCTCTTATTCGACCGGCCTTCGGGACACATAATCTCCGCACCTTGGCCTATATCGAAGCAGTTGCCGAGTCCCTAGGGCTCCCTTCAGAGACCTGGGAATATCAAATGATCTATGGCATGGCCGAGCCTTTTCAGCATGCGGTCACGCAGTACGGACGCCGATTGCGACTGTACACCCCGGTGGGTGAGCTGCTTCCAGGCATGGCCTATCTCGTACGACGATTGCTCGAAAACACCTCGAATGAATCGTTCCTTCGGAAGGAGTATGTGGAATCTAATCCTCTGACCACATTATTGGCTCCGCCTGTTCCTGTGGGACTCAGCCGAACGCCGCCTCTCTTGCCTCGACCAGCTGGCATGCAGGGGTTTCGAAATGAACCGCACCGGGATTTTGCGCAGACTGACAGCCGAGTGGCGATGCAGCGGGCCCTGGAGACCGTGCGGTCTCAACTGGGCAGGCAGTGGACTTCGTCTTCAGGGTGGCTGCATCTGACTGGCCCTGTCCTCGAGTCTCGCAACCCTGGATGTCTGGACGAAGTCGTGGGGCGCGTATCCAGCGCAGACTCGGCGGATGTCGAACAGGCGGTTCGCCAGACGGTTCAGGCATGGGAGTCCTGGCGCGAGACCACAGCGGAACGACGAGCGGACATTTTGCGTGCGGCCGCCTCGCTCATGCGGACGCAGCGAGATACCTTGGCGGCGTGGGAAATTCTGGAATGCGGGAAGCCTTGGCGGGAGGCGGATGCGGACGTCGCGGAAGCGATCGACTTTCTGGAATTTTACGCGGCGGATTGGCTCAGCCTCGCTCTCCCAAGACGATTAGGACAGGAGACGGGTGAACTAAACCAGCAGATCTATAGTCCTCGTGGGGTGACAGCCGTCATCGCTCCGTGGAACTTTCCGTTGGCGATTCCCACTGGCATGGTGTCGGCGGCACTCGTGACTGGGAATCCCGTACTCTTCAAACCCTCCGAGCGCTCACCAATGATGGGGCACTGGCTCACGGAGATCTTGGGGGAAGCCGGTGTACCCGAAGGGGTACTCGGCTGTCTGCCGGGTGGGCCCGACATCGGGCGGGCATTGGTGCTCCATCCTCAGATCGCGACAATTGCGTTTACCGGTTCGAAGGATGTGGGGCTCGGCATCCTGAAAGATGCCGGCGCTCTCATGCCTGGACAACAGATGGTCAAGCGGGTGCTCGCCGAAATGGGAGGAAAAAATGCGATCATCGTGGATGCGACTGCGGATCTCGATGACGCGATCGCCGGAGTGGTCACATCGTTTAGCGGGTATGCGGGACAGAAATGCTCCGCCTGCTCGCGGGTCATCGTGCATGCCGCAGTCTACGAGATCTTTCTGGATCGCCTCAAAGACGCGGTGCTGAGCCTAAAGGTTGGAAACCCTGAAGAGCCGGGGACGCAGGTCGGACCGGTAATCGACAGGCGAGCGCAGGAGAAGATTCAGGAATACATCGATATTGGAAAGAAGGAAGCCCGCCTACTGGTGGAACGGATGGTGACGGGACCAGGGGCATACGTCGGGCCGACGGTCTTTGTGGATGTGGCGCCGACACATCGAGTGGCTCAAGAGGAAATCTTTGGACCGGTCCTCGCGGTCATGAAGGCCGCGTCCTTTCATGAAGGCCTGAACCTGGCGAATGCGAGTGCCTATGCACTCACCGGTGGAGTCTATTCACGAAGCCCGGCCAATCTGGAACTGGCGCGGCAACGGTTCGATGTCGGGAATCTCTATCTGAATCGTCCGATCACTGGCGCATTAGTCGGTCGCCAACCGTTTGGGGGCCATCGATTCTCCGGAGTCGGAGCCAAGGCCGGAGGTGAAGAGTACCTGGTGCAATTCGTGGTCACCCGGGTCGTCAGCGAACAGACCCTCCGTCGGGGATTCGCGCCGCCCGAGTGAGGCCTTCGGCGGCTTGATCTCGTAGGATTCCAGTTCCTCCATGATCTCTGTGACTACGCCGCGGTCTTCCAACGGCGAGAGTTCCTGCCGCTCGACATACTTGACCAGACCTACTCCTTTCGCAAACCAGGCGGCCATCACATCGGTTCCAATGGCAGTCCTGTTCGCGCCGGAGAGATGAATCTGCATGTACATGCGCGCTTCCACCTTTACGGCATCCTTGAACGTGCCAGCCGGCACGGTAACCGATTCCTGTCCCACCACAGTGGCATCGCCTTGCGCATCCGCTTTTTCGTTGATGCCGTCCTGATCCATATCGGTGCCAAAGTCCATCCCCTTCCGATTGAATTGCGGGAACGACGACGAGACCTTCATCGGGAAGCGCACAATTTGATAGGGTACGAGCTGTTTCTCCAAGGGCGTGCCAGGTTCTGAGCCGTAATACACGATACCGACGCTATCGCGACGGTAAAAGCTATCCGAGGGCCCATGGTTGCCTGGATTGGAGTCGTGAAATACGGAAACCGCCATGCCTTTGATGGTTTTCGTGCCCGTGACGGAGGACACATTAGAGAAAAACTTATGCTCAATTGTTTGCAGTGGCCCTTCGGTAATCTGGCCACGATAGGACCATTGGTTCCCGATCTGATCAGGGAAGTAATCGGCGGACTGGGCAATGACGCTGGCGTCTTCCGCTGCGAGAGGAGCTGAACAGACGCTCCAGCCAAGCAGCAGGGCGGTTCCCATCATGAGGGCCTTTCGATATTCCGGCTTCTTCAGCGGCATGCGCGAGGTCCTCCACTAGTTGCACAATACGGTGACCGTACCATAGGAAACCTGGAGGCGGCAAGAGAAGGAGGGCGGTTCTCGTCCATGTCGCGCCTGCTGGCTTGCCTTCACCCGATATCCCACCCATAATCTCCTGCCTATGAGAGGCGCCGAGTTACGACGATGATGAGTTCTGCTCGCAAACCAGTTAGCGAATCCCAGCATGCGGTGCTTGTGACCGGTGCGTCAGGAGGGATTGGCCGAGCGATCAGCTTGGCCTTTGCGATGGCTGGCTGGTCTGTGGGGGTGCATTACCATCGAAACAAGGCAGCAGCTGAGGACACGCTCACGCAAGTGCTCGACGCCGGTGCCACCGGGGCGATCTACGAAGCAGATATTCGCGACTTCCATGCGGTGCAACAAATGGTGGAGGCCTCCTGTCGTCTGGCACCTATGCCGTCGGTGTTTATCTGCAATGCCGGAATCGGAGGCAGCCATCTTCTTCTTCGACAGCATGAAGAAGCTTGGGCTGAAGTATTGGCGACGAATCTGACGGGAACATTTCACTGCCTTCGGGCCATGGCGCCTCCCCTCCTTGCTCGCGGCGGCGGGTCGATCGTCGTGATTGGATCGTATGCCGGTTTCCATGGCTCAATAGGACAAGCCGCCTATGCGGCCTCAAAAGCCGGTCTCATTGGTCTTGTGAACACTGCGGCTCAGGAATGGGGAGCGGGCAACGTCCGTGTGAATCTCCTCTTACCCGGCTGGCAGAAGACTGGACTGTCTCAAGGAGCCAGGCCGGAGGGCGCTAATTGGAAAGGTCATGCTTTGGGCCGGCCACCGTCGAAGGAGGATATTGCCAAGACCGTATTGCAATTGGCGCAACTCAATGATGTGTCGGGCCAGGTGTGGAATTGTGATAGCCGATTCCTCTAAATTTCCAGCCATGCGACGCGCCAAACGACAAGCTCATGATGCAGGCCCGCGAGGGGTCTTTATCACCGCCACCGATACTGGTGTCGGAAAAACACTCGTCACCTCTGCACTCGTTGTTCGTCTGACTCAATGGGGAATCGACGTCGGCGTCATGAAACCGATTGAGACAGGAGTGTCGCGATCGACCAAGGCTCAGTCTGACGGAGCACGCCTGCGAAGAGCGGCTGGCAGCCATGATCCGATTGCAGAAGTCTGTCCCTATGTTTTTCGACGTCCAGTGGCGCCGCTCTCTGCCGCTCGAATAGAAGGGGTGACGGTGAACGTGGCGAGCATTCTGCGTGCCTTCCGTGCCCTCCAAAAGAAGCATGCGTGTATGGTGGTGGAAGGCGTCGGCGGTGTGTATGTCCCGATCACGGGAACGGCCGATGTGCTGGATCTTATGGAGCGCATCCGACTGCCCGCCATCGTGATTGGACAGTCGGGCTTGGGGGGAATCAATCAGGCGATGTTGACGCTTCACGCGCTCCGTCAAAAACACATCCCGGTCATGGCATTGGTCTTAAATCAGCTTCGACCGGTGCAGACGAGGATCGCTCGCATACAGGAAGAGTCGACCGTGAATCATCTTCGACGGCTTGCCAGGGTTCCCGTGATAGGCCCCCTCCTTTATAGCCCGAGCATGAATCGTAATTGGAATGAAGGCCTAGCCTATCTGGCAGTGACCGCTCCGATCACGAAGCTGGCAAAGCTGCTGTCCGAATCCTGGCGTGAAACTCCCTGACGATGTGCGTTACATCTGCTGCTTTTAAAATTGCTGAGATGACGGCCACCCCATCAGCTCGCGCGCGCATAACTTCCTGAACCTGGTCGAGTTGAATGCCACCGATCGCGAAGACGGGCAATGACGTGAGCGCACGAATCGCCCGTAACCCCTCCAGGCCGACCACCGGATCGTGATCCTGTTTTGACCCGGGTTTGAAGATTGGACCAAAGCCAAGATAGTCCGGCTTCCCAGCGATGGCCTTCCGAACCTGATCCGGATTGTGGGTGGAAACTCCGACCAGCTTGTCCGGGCCCATCACCTTTCTCGCCAAGTCAAGCGGCAAGTCTTCCTGCCCCAGATGCACGCCATCGGCATCTACAGCCATAGCCAAGTCGCAGCGATCATTGACGATGAAGAGTACGCCTGCCCTTGCCGCAGCCTGTCGGAGTGCCATGGCCTCCGGGTAGGCTTCCTTCATGGATGCTGTCTTGTTCCGATATTGAAAGAGCAAGGTCCCAGCTTGAGCCGCGGCCGTCAGCACCTCCACCAAAGGACGCGCAGGGCTGATCGAGGGATCGAGAATGATGTAAAGACCCGAGAGGGAGTGAGGGCATGTGGCATTCATGATGGGCATTCTAGCTTGAAGGAGCAATCAGTCGCCAGCGGGAGAACCTTCTTTTCGGTGCATAACAACGTCTGTTCCATTGCGTTCTTGTCCAGCAATGATTCAATGATTGTTGCGGAGAGATATGTGGCATCTCGTCATTCGGCTGGTCTCTCCTTCCCTTCCTTCCGCGAAGAAGATCCTCACTCATGTTATACTTTTTAAAACAGAGGAGTGTCTCATGAAAATCACAGGCATGATCGTGGCTGTACTTTTGTTGGTATTAGGGTTCACGCAGACAGCCAGATCCGCCTCGAGCTCTGCGGACAATCGGAAAAAAGAGGAAAGCAAAGGCGTTACAGTGGAAGACCTCGGACGAGGGCTGAAGAGCGCGGGCCAGAATATTGAAAAAGAGATTCCCAAGATCGGCTCCGCAATCGGAAATGCAGTCAAGAAGATGACTGAAAAGGGATCGGAAAAACCGGCAACTCAAGAACCGGCGAAGCAAAATAATAAATAGAAACACGTCGAGGCATGCTTCCTACCCGCTCACTAACCGGATTGGACAGATTGTTCCCGCCGTTCTATTGCGTTGCGGCCAAGCCCATGCTTTTCCGCATGTCCCTCATGTCTTGTCCGACGCTTGCTATTCTCTTCCACAGCTTCTGTGCATAACTCTGTGGATGAGTGGCCCATCGTTTGAAAAATAATCGACGCTGAGAGGTCCAGTAGCAGTTTGCCTAAAATGTGTGCATTGTGGCCTGCTCGGTGAAGCCCCCATATTTGGTGGTTGATGGATCAACCATTTTTTTTCGATCATCGCTGGGTCATGATGTTTCTTTGTTGGTTTTTACATGAAATGGACGTCGTTATGGGTGATACAGAGTTCGGCAAGTATATTGTCGAAGGAAGATCTGGGGCCACCCTAGAATGAGGCGTATGAGACTAATGTGTTGGACAGGCCGTGCGACTCATTAACACAGCCGAGGGTCAGGCAAGCAGAAGAATCGAGGATGGCGGCATCCCGCGCTGCGCTAACTGGCAAGAAAGCGTTCGAGGAAGGTGGTGGAGACGTGACCCTTTTGGAAATCGGGATCGTTTAGGATGCGTTTGTGAAGCGGGATGGTAGTCTTGATGCCTTCGATTACAAATTCGTCGAGGGCTCGACGCATGCGGGCGATGGATTCCTGCCGGTCTCGGCCATGGGTGATGAGTTTGGCGATCATGGAATCGTAGAACGGGACGACCATCATGTTTGATTCCATCGCCGAGTCAACGCGCACACCAAATCCACCCGGCGCACTGTACTTCGTGATCATTCCGGGACAGGGCGTAAACCTCTCCGGGTCTTCGGCATTGATGCGACACTCGAAACTATGCCCGCTGAGCTTGATGTCTTGCTGCTTGAAGGAAAGGGATTGCCCGTCCGCGAGCCGGATCTGCTCTTTGATGAGGTCGATGCCGGTCACCATTTCCGTAATCGCATGTTCCACCTGGATGCGGGTGTTCACTTCCATGAAGAAGAAATTGCGGTCCTTGTCGAGCAGGAACTCGACGGTACCGACATTCCGGTAATGCACGGCTTTGACCGCTTCCACTGCGACTCGGCAGATTTCCCGGCGGAGCTTCTCGTCGACGGCGGGTGACGGCGTTTCTTCGAGTAGCTTCTGATGCCGGCGCTGGATAGAACAGTCGCGCTCACCGAGATGTACGACATGCCCACGGTGATCGGCGGCAATCTGCACTTCGATATGGCGGGGCTCGAGAAAATACCGTTCGAGGTAGACGGCGTCATTGCCGAACGTTGTCTTCGCCTCCGCCTGCGCCGCTTGAAATGCGCGCGCCAGGTCCTCGGCTTTGTTAACAACGCGCATGCCGCGTCCTCCCCCACCGGATGAGGCTTTGATGATGACGGGATAGCCGATCTTGGTGGCGGCTTCGAGCGCTTCCTGTTCGCTCTTTAGCTCACCTGGACTGCCCGGTGTGACTGGTAAGCCTCGTCGGGCAACGATTTCTCGTGCTTTGGCTTTGTCGCCCAGGAGGGCGATGTGTTCGGAAGTAGGGCCGATGAATTTGACGCCTATGGATTCGCAGACTTCCGCGAAGTGGGCGTTCTCAGAGAGGAATCCGTAGCCGGGATGGATGGCGTCCGCCCCTGTGATCTCGGCTGCGCTCAGAACATTGGGGATATTCCGGTAGCTGAGGGCGGCATCAGCAGGTCCGACGCAGATCTTCTCGTCGGCGGCACGCACATGAAGGCTCGCCGCATCGGCCTCGGAAAAAATCGCCACGGTCTTAATACCGAGTTCCTTGCAAGCGCGATTCACCCGGAGCGCAATTTCACCACGATTGGCTATCAACACTTTCTTGAACACGTATGTACTCCGATGTGAATCGAGGGAAGATGGTTATGGCGTGGCTGTCGGATCGACGAGGAAGAGCGCCTGGCCATACTCCACCGGTTTGGTGCTTTCGGCCAGGATCTTCGTGATTCGCCCACCCACCTCTGACTCGATTTCGTTCATCAGTTTCATCGCTTCGACGATGCACAGGACCTGTCCCTTTTTTACGTAATCGCCTTCTTCGACATAGGGGTCGGCATCCGGTGAGGGGGACCGATAGAACGTTCCGACGATCGGGGAGGCAATGGTGATGATACCCGTTGTGTCTTCGGTCTGTGTGCCGGCCGCCGCGACTGGTTGAGAGGCCGCTGTCGGGATGGACGGCCCCTGCTCCTGGGCGGTGGTCGCAATCGTTCTGACTCCGGTTTCGTATCGTACGCGGACTCTGAGGCCCTCGCGCTCCAACTCCAGTTCGGTCAGGTTGTTCTTCTTGAGTAGATCGATCAGTTCTTGGATGTGCTTCGTCTGTTGTCCGGAGAGCAAGGATTTGCCATCTCCACTCTCGGGCGCGGCGAAGGCCTGCGGGAGGATGATTGGTCTCCTACCCTTCTTGGACTTGCTGGATGTCCGCTTACTCAACGAACACGCTCCACATAGGCTCGTGTGCGGGTATCGATCTTGATCACGGTCCCGACTTCCAGATAGAGCGGCACCTTGATGATGGCGCCGGTTTCGAGGGTGGCTGGCTTGGTGCCACCCGTGGCTGTGTCGCCCCGGAACCCGGGCTCGGTATCGGTGACTTTTAGTTCGACAAAGATGGGCAGCTCGACGTCGATCGGACGATGCTCGTATACGAGAATCTTCACTGTCATGTTTTCCTTCAAGAGGTCCGCATTTTGTCCAAGCTTGCCCTTCTCGAACGTCAGTTGCTCGAAGGTCTCCGTGTCCATAAAGGTATAGGCGTCGTCGGTTGCATAGAGGAATTGCATGGTCCGTTCTTCCAGATCCGGCTCTTCGAACCGTTCTCCGGATCGAAAGGTACGATCCAGCACGTTGCCTGAAAGATAGCTCTTGAGCTTGGTGCGCACGAAGGCTCCGCCCTTGCCAGGTTTTACATGTTGAAACTCAATGATATAAAAGGGTTGGTTATCAACCATGAGCCGAACGCCACCGTGAAAATCGGTTGTGGAAATCACTCGATACTCCCTTCAGGCTGTAAGAGTTCAATTGACGTTCTCAGGAATTACCCCGTTCGTTTTGCCGTCCGTCGCGATGGCGTCAGGACGCCCGTCTTTTTCTGGCGTCGTGATGCGGTCAGATGGTCGTACAATCCACGGAGTGCGAGGAGGTAGCCGGTAGGACCCAAGCCGGCAATCTGACCGAGAGCGACTCCCGCGATATAGGACCGATGGCGAAACTCTTCCCGCTGATGAATATTCGACAGATGTACTTCAATCGTCGGCAGACCAACCGCTGCGATGGCGTCCCGAATCGCGATGCTTGTATGGGTGTAGCCGGCAGGGTTAATGATGATCCCATCGTATCCCGTCCGAGTCTCTTGAATCCACGTGACCAGTTCACTCTCGCTATTTGATTGACGCAGGTCCACCATCACTGCCAGCTCCTTAGCCAACTTGGTGATGGCTGAGTCTAGGGCATTGAGGGATAGAGTGCCGTAAATCGACTGCTCCCTGGTCCCGAGAAGATTCAGATTTGGACCATGTAAGACTCGTATTCGTAGCATGTTTTAGCGTTCACATACTGGATACGTGAATACGAATCCTCATGACAGGATCCAGCCGGGCGGCATTGTACCAGTCCGCTTCAGACCGGTCAAACATGTGAAAAATATTAGGAAGTTTTGGGGCGAGAGACGTGTGCTGTTGCGCGGCGGCGTGATTCGATGGTGCGAAGCCAGGCTTCCAGCTGAGCCACGACTCCAGCGTGAGGCGATTGAGGAGGCGGTGCCACATTGGCGGTTTGAGGATCCGGTTTTTGCACCGCGAGTTGCTCCCCTGTCTGATCGTGTTTATGAAGAGCTGTCTCAATCAGTTCTGTTGCTGCAATCAGTGAGTCGGTGGACACGACTTCTGGTTTGATCGGCGCTGAGAATTGCCTTTCTGATTGTACATTCATCTCCGTAGTCGAGGTTTTGATTTCAACAGGAAGAGGTGGTGCAGTCTCCTTCTGGACGGAGGGTTTAAGCTGGACCGTGGCCACCGGCGCTGGCCGTTCCGATTCCTTGTTGTGTTTCAACGGACCCCTTAGAGCAGATTGGACCGAAAGCGCTTCTTCATCCCTGGGATTGACCGCCAGGATGACGGCGCATGATTGCAGTGCCGATTCATTCAGTCCCTGACTCGTATAAATCTTGATCAAGGTCCTGTGTGCGCGTAGGTTTTCGGGACTCAATTTGACGGATTCTTCCAGAATCGCTTTGGCCTTCGTGGCCTGACCCATGTGGTCGTAGGCACGTCCGAGTGCAACCATCGCGGTAATGAAGCCGGGATAAAGCTTTAGGCCGTCTTCAAGGACCCCTGCGGCTTCCTGCCACATTTCCACCTTTCCGTACTCTTCGGCCAATGGCATGAACACTTTCGAATGTGGATCTTTGGCCAACTGGGTGGCCAGTCGATCGATTTCAAGGGCGCTCTCGGCTGCTCTCTCATTTTGAGCCATGGGCTGCTAACGTCCCTCCGCAACTGGCGTAGGAGCCTGCTTTGATTGTCTGGTGCAGAGCAGTTCTTTCGCCTGGTTAAGGATTATGTCCGCGAGTGCTCGTTTTGGCATCAGCGGTAGTTCTACCATCGTCCCCTGCCGGTTGATCAATATGGCTGCGTTCTGATCGCTGCCGAATCCAGCCCCCTCTGTCGTGACATCGTTCGCGACGATGAGATCGAGCCCTTTCGCCGTCAATTTGCCTTTCGCGTGGGCTATCAGATCGCCGGTCTCAGCTGCGAAGCCGATCATGAGTTGCGTGGTCCGTTGGGCAGATAAAGAGGTCAGGATATCAGTGGTTCGTTCGAGATCAAGCGTTTGGCCTGTTCCTTCCTGTTTCTTTATTTTTTGCGAAGCCGGGTGCTTGGGGCGAAAATCCGCCACAGCGGCAGCCATAATCACAACTGTGGACCATGCAAGGCGTGCGGACAGGGCTTTCGTCATTTCTTCAGCCGTGGCCACCGAAACAACCTCGACGCCCTTTGGAATCGGTAACGCCGTGGGACCAGTGACAAGAACCACCTGGGCTCCCCTCGCCTGGGCGGCTTCGGCTATTGCATAGCCCATCTTGCCGGAGGAGCGGTTTGAAATGAACCGCACCGGATCGATCGGCTCTTGTGTCGGGCCCGCCGAAACTAGAACACGATGTCCATGCCAATCGCATCGTGGAGCCAGCGCCGCTTGAATCGCCTCCAAAATTGTGCCCTCTTCCGCCAAGCGGCCATGGCCGATCCGCCCAGAAGCGAGCGGGCCTTCTTCTGGATCCACCACGATCGTTCCCCTCGCACGCAATGTTTGTACATGTTCAGTGACGGATGGATGGGCCCACATACCTCCGTCCATGGCGGGTGCGATAACCAGCGGGCACTGTGCCGTGAGGAGCATGGTTGAGAGTAAATCGTCACCCAGCCCCAACGCTGACTTTGCAAGACAATTGGCCGTGGCCGGTGCGACGACGATGACATCGGCCTGTTCAGGCAATGATAAGTGCTTCATTTCCTGATGCGCTTCGAACACATCTGTCGAGACGGCATGGCCTGAGAGCACTTCAAACGTCAACGGGGTGACGAACTTCATGGCTGATTCCGTCATCACGACATGTACGATGGCTCCCTCACGGAGCAAAGTCCGAAGCAACGTGACAGCCTTATAGGCCGCGATACTGCCGGTCACGCCAAGGACGATCTGTTTCCCGATCAAGGTTGATCCTTTGGAGCCGGAAGCCGTCACTAGTTACTCCTCGCTCTCACTCACCACCGGCTTTGGGGAATCGTCGACATAGACGCTCAGCTCTTTCTTGATTTCTTTCGCATCGTCACCAGTCATCATGGCGATACGCTCCATTTCGCCTTCTTTGCCTCGCTTGGCTTCCTTCATCGCATCCCGCGCTTCCTGGCCGACGAGGTATTTGGTTTGTCCCCTGAGGACTTCATCGAGAGCGATGGTCGTTTCTTTGGTGAAGCGCGAGGCGCTATGGCGCGATCCCTGTAAAATATGTTTCGCCCGCTGAGCCGCGATGATCGCCAGTCGGTGGCGTGAATCAAATTCACCTGGTGCATATTGCGGTAAGAGTCTCAACATGTCGATCATGGAAGCAGTACTCCTTTGTGTTAAGGAAGATCTTTGCGATCTCCCGTTTTCTGTTCATCGTCTAGAATGAAATTATTCTCGAGCCACGTCATGTTCAATCGTTTCGTCTTCAAGCGTTCTGACCAGAAGATGCTTTCGAGATCGCGAAGAGACCGGCCGAGGTCTTCGTTTCGGACGATATAGGCGTATTCCCGGTAGCTCCACACCTCTTCTTTCACTTTGTGGAGTCGCCGTTGAATCTCTTCCGGTGTGTCGGAGGCCCTGCTTTGGAGCCGGGACCTGAGCACGGTCATCGAGGGAGGAAGGATAAAAATCGACACCGAATCCTCGAATCGTTTCTTGACCTGCATGGCCCCTTGCACGTCGATCTCCAGTAGCACATCGATCCCCTGATCGATGTGCTCGGTCAGCGATTTCCACGGCGTCCCATAGAGATGTCCGTACACGCGGGCCCACTCGACGAATTCATTGCGCGTGATCATCTCTTGGAATGCCTGTTCCTCGACAAAGTAATACTCGCGCCCATGTTCTTCGCCCGGCCGCGGTCCCCTCGTTGTATAGGAAACTGAATGCCACAGTCCGGGAAGGTTTGCCGTGAGTTGCTTGCAGAGCGTGGTTTTCCCCGTCCCGGATGGCGCGGAAATAATGAAAAGAATCCCCCGTCGATCCGTCGAGGACCGGGGTTGGCCGGACGCCGCTGCCGTGGAGCTTGTAGTGGTGACTGAGTTCATTCGACGTTCTGGACCTGTTCGCGAATACGTTCCAGTTCAGCCTTCATCTGAACCACACGACCGGCAATTTCCGCATCGTTGGCTTTCGAGCCGATGGTATTGACCTCTCGCCCGATTTCCTGAAGGAGGAAATCGAGTGTTTTACCAACAGATTCTGCACGGTCTAATGTTTCCTCAAACTGTATCATATGCGAGTCCAATCTGACTATTTCTTCCGTAATGTCGCCACGATCCGCGAACACTGCCAATTCCTGATAGAGCCGGGGAGAATCGGGGATTTCGGATCCTAGCAGTTTCTCCACACGGACCTTCATTCTGTCGAAGGCCTCCTGGGCCAGGAGTGGGGTCCGCACGGCGACGAGATGTTTGTGCCCGCGTATGGTCAGGATCCGTGCGCGCATATCCCCTGCCAGGACCTTTCCTTCGAGGGTTCGCATGGCATTGAGGTCTGTCAGTGCCTGGGCGGCTATCTCTTGGATTATCTTTGCCAATTTCGGGTCTTCCGCTGGTTGATCAGATACCGACACCACATCACGAAGCCCGGCTATAAGCGCAAGATCGATGGAGCCGCTCAGCTTCAGGGATTTCTTGAGAGTGCGGAGAGCCTGATGGTACTGCTTCGCGAGGAGTTGGTCAAGATTGACGCTTCCAACGCGGCTCTTGCCCCCTTGGAGGGTCACCGTGACGTCAATTCGTCCGCGGTTGCAGCGTTGCTGGATGGATTTCTTGAACCAGTCTTCCAAATGGCTCAATGGCCGGGGAAGGCGGCAGGCGATTTCGAGAAAACGATGGTTGACGGAGCGCATTTCCACCGTCACTGACCCATCTTGCCAGGGAGCCTGTCGTCGGCCGAATCCGGTCATGCTATGAATCATTGGGGACCTTTCTCTTTCCATGGACAGTGCCCGTAGATCGGACAGGTGCGGCACAGGGGTTTTCTGGCAAGGCAGACATAGCGGCCATGTAACAACAAGCGCTGCGAGACGGTCGTCCATTCGGTTTTGGGTATCAGCTGCTCTAGATCTTGTTCGACACGGTCTGGGTTGTCGGATCTGGTCAGCCCGAGTCGCTTCGCCACGCGCTTCACATGAGTGTCGACGACAATACTGGGCTGACCGAATGTGTTTCCTAGAATGACATTCGCTGTCTTCCTGCCGACGCCTGGCAAAGTGAGCAATTCTTCCATCGTTTGCGGGACCTGTTCGTTGAAGCGTTCGGTTACAGCCTTGCCGCAGTTCACAAGATGTTTGGCCTTACTCTTAAAGAATCCGGTCGAGCGAATAAGCTGTTCGAGTTCGGGGAGATCGGCCGCTGCCAGCTCTGCCGGTCCTCGATAACGCCGAAAGAGAGAGGGCGTGACTTGGTTGACCCGCTGGTCGGTACATTGAGCGGAGAGGATCGTAGCCACAAGCAACTCCCAAGGCGAACGATGGTCGAGTTCCATCTTCGGGTTTAGCATCGTGCGTTGAAGGGTCTTGGCAATCTCTCGAAGACGCTCTCGATGATCCGATGACGGTATTGATTGTCTTGTCATGGCTGTATCTGCGCGAGTGGGATTGTGAAGGAGGTTATGGACGAGATGCAATCGTGAGAGTCGGGACTGTCGTTTTTATGGAAGAGTCGTCCATTGGGACAAGTGCGGCCAACCGTTCTTCCAGGTGATGAATTAGGGGGGGTAAGGTCTCCGGATGCAGAGCCGAAATCCCGATCGCGCTGTAGCGCCGACACAGAGACTCCGCTTGCGCAACCGGAAGCTGGTCGCACTTATTGAACACCAGGACCCGTGGAACCTGATCGAGGGTGAGACTTTGAAGCACGGTGTCGACCGCTGCGATATGGGCGTCCAGATCTTTCGCTCCCGCATCGACCACATGCAGAAGGAGGTCGGCATCGCGCAATTCCTCCAATGTTGTTCTAAAGGCGGCGAGGAGGTCTTTGGGAAGGTCGCGAATAAACCCTACCGTGTCCGTGATGATGACCTCCCTGCCAAGCGGAAAACGCAGTCGGCGGCTGGTGGTGTCGAGCGTTTCAAAGACACGAGGGGCCGCGCTAACCTGACTGTTCGTTAAGACGTTAAGCAATGTCGACTTGCCGGCGTTCGTGTAGCCCACGATGGACAGGACTGGGAACGCCTGTCGCACGCGGCGCGATCGCCGTTGGTCTTGATGACGGGCAAATCCCTCAATCTCTCGGTCCAAGTAGTCAATACGCTCCCTGATGCGACGGCGGTCCGTTTCGAGCTTCGTTTCACCGGGACCTCTGCTGCCAATGCCTCCGCCCAATCGCGAGAGGCTAGTTCCCTGACCGGAGAGACGGGGAAGCAGATAACGAAGTTGCGCCAACTCGACCTGCACCTTGCCTTCTCGACTATGTGCCCGTTGCGCAAAGATGTCGAGAATCAGCTGGGTCCGATCGATGACCGTGAGGTCGGTGATCTCCGCGATGGCACGCAACTGCGCGGGAGCCAAATCTTGATCGAAGATGAGCAGGTCCGCGCCCTTTTGCATGGCTTGCATGAGCACATCTTTGAGTTTGCCACTGCCCAATTGAAATCGGTGATGGCCGCCTTGTGTACGTTGCACCAAACGGTCAATCACCGTGAGATCTGCGGAGGAGGCCAGCTCTGCTAACTCGGCGAGACGTTCTTCTTGCTCGGCCTTACTCTTGGGCGATGCACTCACGAGGATGGCGGTCTGACTTTGGGTCATCGCGTGAGACCCGCTCTGACGTTGGAGGTCCGACTCAAGTTCACGAATGAACGTCTCGAAATCCACTGGGCATTGATGCACCAGAGTGGGCTTCAGCAGCGTATACAACTGCCCTTGCGGACTGGGTGGATTCAGATGGGCCAGGGAGAGCAATCCCGGTTCGCCTTTGGGTGTGACAGCCAGCGTTCCGACCATATCGAGTCGGAGAAGGCCCAGCATGGTGAGGTCTTCTTGGCCGATGGGTTGTTCGTTCATGTGCGAGCGGATCAGGCGAAGGCCCCTCAGCGATCGTGGACTTGCACGAAACGTGGCCAAAGTCGTTGGCGAGGGCTCGGTGCCCGCGCCGACCAGGACGTCTTGAATGGCTCCGCGCCTGGTGATGACCAGTCCGATGGGACGGCGAATCTCAAAGGTGAATTGTGCGAGGGTTTTTGCCGCTTCCGATGAGAGAACCTCGTCCACTGGCATACGCCGGCGATACAGCCGCTCAAGCATTGAGAGCTGGCTGGCGCGGAGACCGAGGACTTGTCCGTGAATTTCTGGAATGGGCGTCGTGTCCTTACTGCGGTTGATTAGATCGCGTGAGTCAATGATGAAGTCATTGATGCCTGGGCATCCAGGTCCAGGCATGCATGGAGCCCTGAGCGAAGAGCCTGCCTCCCTGCTGCCGCGATCATTGCGGCATTGTCGGTACAGTATGCCAGCGGGGGCAGACTCAGCTGTAGGCTCTCGGAAGCCGCCCGTTGCTGAAGCATCGTACGCAATCGAGAATTGGCGGATACGCCTCCCACGACGGCCAATGCACGAGCATCTGTTGACCGAACTGCCGCAAAAGCTTTGTCAACCAAGACTGTTACAATGGCCTCCTGATAGCTAGCCGCGAGGTCAGCGGCTTGTGTTGCGCAAGATTGCTCAGGTATCGCTTGAAGTGCATAGAGCAGGGCCGTCTTTAAACCACTAAAGCTGAAATCAAGACTCCCCTTCTTGAGATAGGATCGGGGAAATGCAATGGCCGTTGGATTTCCCTGCTCAGCCAAACGATCGATGGCCGGTCCACCCGGGTATTCCAGACCAAGCATTTGAGCGCCTTTGTCAAAGGCTTCCCCTGCCGCATCGTCTCTCGTGGAGCCAAGAAGTCGGCAACCGGCGACGGAGTCCTTATAATACAGATGGGTATGTCCACCAGACACAACTAGAACTACACAGGGTAACGGAAATGCCGGGTCCTGGAGCCAGGCCGAGGCAATGTGGCCTTCAAGATGGCTCACGCCAACCACCGGAATGTTCAGCGCATAGGCAAGTGCTTTTGCATAGTTGACCCCGACCAGCAGAGCGCCGGCTAGGCCGGGTCCCTGGGTCACGGCGATTCCTGTGAGATCCGTCCATGTGAGATTCGCTTGTTGCAGTGCCTCTGCGCAGACTTCTTCAATCGATTCAATGTGGGCACGGGACGCGAGTTCGGGAACGACACCACCGAATCGCTGATGAACGGCATGCTGCGACGTAATGGTGTTCGAAAGGACGGCGCCATCTGCGGCAAGCACCGATGCCGCAGTCTCATCACAGGACGTCTCAATACCAAGGATTGGCCCCGGTATCCAGATGGAAGTAGGCTGATCAACGGTCGTAATCATGAACTCTCTTCTATCACGCGAATTGCACCGAGAAAAATGAGTCGTTCTGTGCGAGAGTCCAAATAACATGACCCTTGTGGCCGGTGGCGCCACAAGGGCCCGTGTCGTACTCTATGCGATAGCGTCGCGAAGGCAGGGGGCTGAGAACATTAGACGCCAGCCATGGCCTCCTGCTCGATGAACGCCGGAGCGCCGTCGCGAAGCACCACGCGAATCTTTCGACATTCCTTGAACCGTCCTTTGATCATCTCTTCGGAGAGTGGATCGCCGATCGCACGTTGAATGGTCCGGCGCATCGGTCTGGCTCCATAGAGCGGCTCGTAGCCTTCCTTAATCAACCACTGCTTGACGTCATCGTCGACCTCGAGCTCCACGCCCTTGTCGAGGAGACGAAGGTTGAGTTCACCCAAGAGAATGTCAAGAATGTTGTAGAGATGCGTCTTGTCCAATTGATGGAAGACCACGATTTCGTCGATCCGGTTCAGAAACTCCGGGCTGAATGAGCGGCGTAATTCTCCCAACACTTCTTCCTTCTTGTGACGCTCCTGATCGCCTTCCGTGCTCTGGAATCCGAGCGACACCCCTTTCTGAATCATCTTAGTTCCGATATTGGAGGTCATGATGATCACGCAATTCTTAAAGTCGACTTTACGCCCGAGACTGTCGGTCAACACCCCGTCGTCCAAAACTTGTAGCAGGATATTGAACACATCAGGATGGGCCTTTTCGATCTCATCGAATAGGACCACTGAGTAGGGCCGACGCCGGACCCGTTCAGTCAACTGGCCGCCTTCTTCGTATCCCACGTACCCAGGAGGAGCTCCAAAGAGTCGTGAACTGGTGAACTTCTCCTGATATTCTGACATGTCGATTCGAATGAGGGAGTCTTCGCTATTGAAGAGGAACTCGGCTAACGTCCTTGCCAGCTCGGTTTTTCCAACACCGGTGGGTCCCAGGAAGATAAATGACCCGATAGGTTTGCGCGCTTCCTTCAGGCCGGCACGTGACCGCCGAATGGCCCGGGCCACGGCTGAGATGGCTTCGTTCTGACCGACCACGCGCTTATGGAGGAACTCCTCCATCCGAAGCAACTTGTTCGACTCTTCTTCTTCGAGCTTAAAGAGCGGGATGCCCGTCATCTTGGAGACAACATAGGCCACGTCTTCTTTCCCGATCGTCGGCTTGTTCTTTTCCTGATTCTTTTTCCATTCGCGCTTAGATTCATCGAGGAGTTTGCGCAGCCGCTCTTCTTCCTCGCGATGGCGGACAGCTTCCTCGAAGTTCTGCATCGAGATGGCCAGTTCCTTTTCGCGAGAGACCTTCTTCAGCTCTTGCTCCATCGCCTTCAGATCCGACGGAAGCGCATACGTCTGCAGTTTTGCCCGCGACCCAGTCTCATCAATTAAATCGATGGCCTTATCCGGGAGGAAGCGGTCGCTAATATAGCGATCGGACAGCTTGACCGCTTCGAGAATGGCTTCTTCTGAAATTTCGACACCATGATGTTCTTCATACCGGTCGCGAAGCCCTTGGATAATCAGCACCGTTTCTTCGATGCTCGGAGGCTGGACGTGAATCGGTTGGAACCGTCGCTTGAGAGCTCCGTCTTTCTCAATATGTTTTCGGTACTCATCGAGAGTCGTGGCGCCGATACATTGAATTTCGCCGCGTGACAGCGCGGGCTTGAGCATGTTGGAGGCATCAATGGATCCTTCTGCCGCCCCTGCTCCCACCAATGTATGGAGTTCATCAATGAAGATGATGATATTCCCGGCCTGGACGATTTCCTTCATGACAACCTTCAGTCGTTCCTCGAATTGGCCGCGATATTTCGTCCCTGCAACGAGGGATCCGAGGTCGAGTGCTATCACGCGTCGCGAGAGAAGATTATCCGGTACTTCGGACTGGATGATCCGCTGGGCGAGACCTTCTACGATGGCGGTCTTGCCGACACCGGCTTCCCCGATGAGCACGGGATTGTTTTTCGAACGGCGGCTTAAAATCTGAAGTACCCGCTCGATCTCGTCGGCTCGGCCGATGACGGGATCGAGATGCCCTTCTTGGGCGAGTTGGGTCAGGTCACGGCCGAATTCATCGAGTGCCGGGGTGTTGCTCTTCCGGTCGCGTTCACGCGGTGCGGACTTCCGCAAGAATGTCACGGTCAATTGTCGGGCGGTCAGGAGATTGGCGCCTAGGCTTCGGAGGATTTTCCCGCCGATCCCCTCCTCTTCTCGAAGGAGGCCCAATAAAAGGTGCTCACTGCCGATATGATTATGTCCAAGGAGACGAGCTTCTTCGACACCGTATTCGATGACCTTCTTTACGCGGGGGCTGAAGGGAATCTCTCCAAAGGTCATGGTGGTTCCCCCACCCGGCAAATTCCGTTCAATTTCCAAACGGATTTGTTCGGTCGAGAGTCCCATCTTTTTCAAGATCATCAGGGCAATTCCGTCGGATTCACGGAGGATAGCCAAGACGAGATGCTCGGTCCCAAGGTAATCGTTTTGATGACGCTCAGCCTCTTCCCGTGCGAGGATGATGATCTTCCGACCCTTGTCCGTGAATCGCTCGAACATCCTGCCTCCTTCTTAGGTGGAGCCTATGACCGGTTTCCTGTGCGCAAACCTATCGAAAAATCTGGCCTAATTCTAACTAGAAGGATTTTAAGTGTCAAGGCTACGAGACAATCGCACAGGTCAATCTTGCGGTGGACGCCATCAAGGTCGAGAATGCCTGGCGCGCGTCCTAGTTCGTTGACTTCAAAAGAAGCCTCCCGATACAATCCCGCACATTTTCACTGATATATCGATAGGGTCACGAGAAGGTTTCGCCAATGAAAAGCAAAAGTATTGGGATTCTGACAAAGCCCAAGTTTCCTGATGTCAAGAGCACGCTGCAGGATGTGGTTACCTGGCTCCGGACGCGACGCATCGATGTGATTTTGGACACGTCGTCGGCGAGACTTCTCGGTGAACAGGGGGGCTATCAGAAAACCCAGCTGGCGAGTACCGCGGACGTACTTCTTGTGTTGGGCGGCGACGGGACAATGCTCAATGCTGCTCGACTTGCCGGAGAGCGAAGTATTCCCATCCTGGGCGTCAACATGGGCGGACTGGGTTTTTTGACCGAGGTCCGGCTGGAGAACCTCTACCCCTCGCTCGAACGGGTATTTGCCAATGACTTTGTTCTCGATGAGCGACTCATGCTAAGAACGCATATTCATCGGCACGGCGAAACGGTGGCACAAGGGGTAGTGTTGAACGACGTCGTGATCAGCAAAGGCACATTGGCTCGTATGATCGAGTTGAAGATTGCCATCCAAGGACAGTTCGTCACCAATTTGCGCGGGGACGGAGTCATCGTCACCACACCGACGGGATCGACGGCCTACTCTCTGTCGGCCGGCGGACCCATTATCAATCCGGCGGTTCAATCGCTCATGGTCACGCCGATCTGTCCCCACACATTGACGCACCGTCCTTTGATTGTACCAGGAACCGCCGAAATCGAAGTGACACTTACGAGTAGGGATGATGGCGCAATGGCGACGCTGGATGGGCAGGTTGGAGTGGCGCTGACGCAGGGCGATACAGTGGAAATCAAGGTGTCGGAACACAGAACAAGGCTTATTCGTTTTCCGGAAAGTGGGTACTATGAAGTTCTGCGCGAAAAGCTGAAGTGGGGAGACGGATAATGAAACGACCGGTCTTTTTTTCTCGTTACACTTTTCCCTGCTCGATGAGTCTGATCATTTCCTGATTACTCGAGTATTTGAACTCCCCGATACAATCCGTCATACCCTTGTGACGTTTTTCTATCGATTCAAGGATGCGGAGCCCCGTTTTATCGACTGCATGGCTCATGTGTGTTTTCAGCAAAGAGGTGAGCTTGTCGAGCACGACCTTTGCGCCAGGATGACTGCCTGATGTTTTAGTCGTGAGGTAGCGGCTCACGACTTCAGCGCACCAATCCCCGTCTCGCTTAGCAATGCCAACTAAGCCTTCACTTGCTTTGCGAGCCCATCCGGCGAGAAACACACCGTCGACGATCTTGCCTGTGGTTTCGTCATAGGCTTGAAAAAGGGCGTCGTCTGGATCGTTGTCGGTCTTATTGGGATTGGTGACAAATATGCCGCTTTTATATGGTAGTCCCACAGTCTCATCGACTTTATCGCCGACAGCAAAGATCACGGAGTCACACGGGAACTCATAATACTGTTTCAGCCCAACGGCTGCGGTATCGGTGCCTTTTGGCTCCAGCTTATTGTCTTCCATCTCCAGCCCGCGCACGCGATTATTTTCATCCACCAGGATGCGCTTCGGAGAGGCCAAAAACTTGAAGCCCATCTTCGTGTCGCTGACCTTCGGCTCACATTTTGTAAATTCGTCCGTCAGGCCCTTGAGTATCTCGTCTGCATTCTGACCAACCGCGGCAAGGCGATCTTTAATCCGAGCCACCTCTTTGGTGATGCCGTCCACATCCATGTTGGCGCACACCGCGCGAATCTCTTTCGGATTGTACTTTCGCTCGGCTGGTCCGCGCCGCACAATCGCGGTAACCCGCTCGACCTTTTTATAGCGAACCAGCCAATGTGAGATGTCAACCATCACGTCGCCGGCGCCGATGATTCCCACATGTTTGCCCATCTCAAACGGACGATCCCCAAACCCAGGGAGCCGATTAAAGTGGTACACGACATCTTTGGCGTGGAACACGCCCTTGGCCGAGTCCCCTTCCACGCCGATGGCTTTGGTGCCCTGCGCGCCGATAGAAAACACGACTGCGCTGGCACCGAGTTCCCGGACCTCTTCGACGGTGAGATCTTTGCCCTTGCCGATTGATACATTGCCGAAATAGTGGACGTTCGGTCGCTCAAGCAACTCCCAGTATTGCTTTTTGAGGCCACCGCGGAGCTTCAGCTTGGCGGGAAAAATCCCATATTCAGCCAACCCGCCGAATTTGATGTCCCGATTCAGAATGATCACTTCATGGCCGGCTTTGGCCAGGGTGCTGGCCACGGCCATGCCTGCCGGCCCGGCGCCGACCAGAATAATCACATGCGAGTTCGGTGCGCTCATGCTGTGCTTTCTAGAAAAAATGGTAGAGAAGTGACGAGAACCTCAACAGTTCCGCGGACTTTAGCATAGAGGGTTTTCAACTGTCAAAAGTGGCTTACCCTCCTGCACTCCCGATCGGGCCGCCTGGCTCGGTCATGCGCCAGGGGTCGAGCAGCTCGTTGAGCCGCTTTTCTGGCAGGACCTTTTGTTCCCTGGCCATCTGACGCACAGTCTTGCCAGATTTATAGGCGTCCTTGGCGAGTTTCGCAGCAGCTTCGTAGCCGATCTCAGGAGCCAGGGCTGTACACATGGCTAAGCTTTCTTCGATCAAGCTCCGGCAGCGGTCATTGTTAGCTTTGATACCGTCGATACACCTCACGGCAAAGTTCTGCGAGGCAGTAGCAAGTAGCTCAATAGATTGCAATACGTTATAGGCCATCACGGGCAACATCACGATCAATTCAAAATTAGCCGCTTGCCCTCCCACCGTGACTGTCACATCGTTTCCTATCACCTGAGCGCAGACCATCGTCACCGATTCGGCAATCACGGGGTTTACTTTTCCCGGCATGATAGACGAGCCGGGTTGTGTCTCCGGCAGATTGATTTCCCCGAGGCCACAGCGGGGGCCGGAGCCGAGCCAGCGAATGTCGTTAGCGATTTTCATGAGGCTCACGGCAATGGTCCTCAACTCCCCGCTCGCTTCGACCAACGAATCCTGAGTGGACTGCGCTTCAAAGTGGTTCTTTGCTTCCGTAAAAGTACAACCGGTCTCTTTCGAGATAATGCCCATCACCTTGGCTGAGAACTTCGGATGGCAATTGAGTCCTGTACCCACTGCTGTGCCGCCGAGCGCGACCTCGCTAAGAGCGCCTTGTGAATGTTTGACTCGTTGAATAGCTAATTCAATCTGCCTCGCATACCCACCGAACTCCTGACCCAATCGGACAGGGGTGGCATCCTGCAAATGGGTGCGACCGATCTTGACGATCTTGTCGAACTCCTTGGCTTTGCGGGCCAGCGCGTTCTGCAAGCGGGTGAGTGCAGGAATGAGCTGCTGTTGCATCATGTCCACGGCGGCGATGTGAATCGCCGTAGGAATCACGTCGTTGCTGGACTGACCCAGATTGACGTGATCGTTTGGATGCACCAGCTTGCTGCCTCGTGCTCCGCCTAACAGCTCGGTGGCGCGATTGGAGATTACCTCGTTGGTGTTCATGTTCGTCGAGGTACCTGAGCCGGTTTGAAAAATATCCACGGGGAACTCGGCGTCGAGCGTCCCCTCGACCACTTCGGTCGCTGCTTGTTTGATCGCATCCGCCGGCTTCTTGTCGAGGAGCCCCAGTGATAGATTGACCATCGCGGCAGCACGTTTGATCATCCCCATCGCCCGGATCATCGCGCGGGGGAATCGCAAGGAACTGATCGGGAAATTCTCGATGGCGCGGGCGGTCTGCACACCATAATAGGCAGTGGCCGGTACGGCCAGCTCGCCCATCGTATCGCGCTCAACTCTAGTGGCTGCTGATGACAGAGTTGAAGCTCCTGTCGGTGCCTTGTGCTGTCTCTTCATGCGTCCTACTCCAATATAAGGGTTTTCAGGTGTTGCGGGCGCCATGATAAACTCAGCGTCACTGCTTGCACAAGGGTATCAGTCGATGGATAGGTCGCATGTCGTTGTCGACGCCTTCGCTGGCGCTAAAGGAGAAGCGACTCCCCGTGCCTTCATGCATGAAGGCAGTCGACGGATAGTGAGCAAGATCGTGACCCGCTGGTATAGCGAGACACACTGCTATTTCCGTCTCCAAGCTGACGACGGACTTCGCTATGTACTGCGGCATGACCTGGATAGACTGGTCTGGGAACTTGTGATGTGCGAGAAAACCGACGAGGGGACATCGAAGCCCACAACATGAGGCCCGCCTAAGCGGGCCTCTGTTCCGGCAGGATGCGAGCGGCAGATACCGATTAGCCGACCGTAACTTCGATCGCTTTCGGTTTTGCCTTTTCGGACTTGGGCAACTGGAGATTCAGAACACCGTCCTTGAATTCCGCCTTTACCTTTTGCTCATCGACCAGATCGGGCAATGTGAAACTCCGCACGAAGCTGCCATAGGCGCGCTCCACCCGATGGTACTTTGTGCCTTTATCTTCCTTTTCCTGCTTGCGCTGCCCTTGGATTGTGAGGACGCCGTCTTCCAGTGTCACCTTCACATCCTCTTTCTTTACATCAGGGATTTCCGCCTTAATCTGGTACTCCCCATCCGTTTCACTGACGTCCACAGAGGGCACCCAGTCGGCGACAATCATCGTCTCTTTGCCGTTTGCCTGAGGCAGCGTGGGACGGCTAAACATCCGATTCAAGCGATACGACATGTCTTCAAGTTCACGAAACGGATCCCATCTTACGAGTGTCATGCTAAACCTCCTTGTTCCCTATGACAGAATGTTGACTCAGAGGCGCGCGCCAGTTCCTCTATCTGAATAACAGATAATTCGCGCTGCAGCAGAGTCAAGGGGGTACACAAACCCGAAAGGTACCGGTCAGAGAAGCCTTAACGTTGCTCGATGGGCACATAGGGACGATTATGATCGCCGGAATAAATCTGGTCCGGGCGGAACAGTTTGTTTTCTCGAAGCTGTTCGAGCCAATGTGCAAGCCACCCCGATACCCGTGCCAGAGCGAAGAGAGGGGTAAACAAATCGGTCTCGATGCCCATTTTGTCATAGATGATCCCAGAGTAGAAATCGACATTGGGATAGATCGCCTTTTCCTTCAGCAGCCCTTCTGCGACTCGTTCGACTTCCAAGGCAACCTCATACAAGGGTGAGCTGCCACATTCCTTGAAGAGTTGTTCACACAGAGCCTGTAGAACAGTCGCGCGAGGATCTTTGACCTTATACACCCGGTGACCAAAGCCCATCAGTTTCTGTTTTGCGCGGACTCGTTCTTCGATGTACGGTCGGGCCCGTCCTGGCTCACCGATTTCTTTCAGCATCTGCACGACTTCCTCGTTAGCTCCACCGTGTAGCGGACCCTTCAAGGCTCCGATCGAGGAGGCGACGACTGTATAGGGATCAGCCAATGTCGAAGCGGTGACCATACCCGTGAAGGTTGAGGCATTCATCGTGTGCTCGGCATGGAGGATCAGGCAGTCGTCGAAAACATTACCCCATAAGGGAAGCGGCTCAGTCTCAGTCAGCATATAGAGGAAGTTTTCTGAAAATCCAAGATCGTCGCGGGGTGGAAGGTAATCGTTTCCATGCCGCAGTCGTGCCCAGGCCGCAACGATCGTGGGCAGTTTGGCAATGAGGCGGACGGCGGACCAGTAGTTGTTTTCGATGTCCTGTACATTCCGGCCGGGATAAAACATCCCCAAGGCTGCGACCGCTGCTTGCAAGGCGTCCATGGGATGACCCTGCTCCGGAAGGCATTTCAGCAAATCGACAATCTTGAATTTGATGCGACGGTGACGGGCGATGTCTTCGTGCCATCGCTCGAACTGGAGATGAGTCGGAAGGTGCCCAAATAGCAATAGATAAGCGGTTTCAAGATAAGACGATCGCAGGCAGAGCTCCTCAACACGGATGCCGCGATATTCCAGAATACCGAGTTGCCCATCGACATCGCTGATCGCGGATTTGGCTGCAGGTACGCCGGCGAGCCCCGGCATGAAATCATGTGGCATAATAGCGCTCCTTCACCTGAGTGACAGGATACATGAAGAATCCAGAAAGTCTATCATGCTCGGAGAGGCACAACCTTGAAATGGATGTTATCGGTTGGCATACTGAGGTTGCCAGCTGTTTCTGATCGGAGCAACCCCCATGTCCCTGCGAGTTATGACCCTTGTCGGACTTCTCGTTCTTGTTTTAGGATGCATGATGTTCTGGCCGGCCCCAGCGACGATATCGCAGCCACGGTCGGCCAAGCCGTTAGGTAAGAGTGCCGTGAGCCACGGAGGAGGCTCTTTTGCCGCCCAGTCGAGATCTCCTATGGACCGCCCAGATCTTGGCGGTTCACGTGAGGACTCGGATATGCAAAGGAGGTAGACGATGACGTCGCGTCTTTTCCTCCTGCTTATGCTAATCGGTTCCGTCGCGATGTGGACAGCTCCTTTGGTCCAGGGGGATGGTGAACTCCTTGGTTTCGCAGTCGTGAGTGAGGTACCAAAAGATAAATCGCGGGTGTCGGCGAAGATCTCGGTGAATGACACAGTGTCAGATATGAAGCTGCTCGCGTCGGAGACGATCTTGAACAATCTGATTTGGAAAAAGCTCGAGATCTGTCATGCCATGAAGCTCGAAGGAAACAAAGTCGCTGAAGGCTTTCAGGTTGTCACCGTACATGTGATCGATGCCAGCATGCTGCCAATGTCCCTCCAGTCTTTTGCGGGAGATTGCTTGATTAAGAAAGCGATCGAGATCGCGCCGTTGGTCGACTAGTGGGGACTGGTTAAGTCTGTCGGCATTCCTGACAGGAGGTGGGTTCTTCCGCTGCCTCACACTCTTCCGCGGTCAAAGGGAAGAGTTGCTCGCATTGCTGGCACGGGCGAATTTCAAAGAAGGCAGTTCCCTTGTCGTCGATATCGGTAGGCAAGAGCAGTTCCAGCGGGTCATATCCGATGGCACCGCCGTCGGAGAATTTAACAATGGCTAAGCGGTCGTTAAAGACCTCGAAGGTTCCTTCCTGTCCTTTCCTGGCCAATACATGCCCGAGGACGAACACCGGTTGGCCCTTACGCTTCGTACGGAGGTCTCGTAATGTGTGTTGTGTGTCCGTGGCGCAAGAAAATTGACCGGTGGAACTGGTTCCGAAAATTGGTGTTGGCATAAAGAGCGCTCGCGTGAACAGATCAATGATGATGTATCACACGGGTAAAAATGGCGTCAAGGCAGGCAGTGCGCTGAAACAAGGAGAGTGACGATGGCCGAGATTACGATATATCAGAAACCAACCTGTAGCACATGCCGTCAGGCTGTGCAGTTATTAAAAGAGAGCGGCCAATCCTTCACCGCCATCAATTACTACGAGAAGCCCTTTACAAAGACGCGACTCATGAACCTCTTGAGGAAGGGGAGGCTCTCGCCGAAAGATATTCTGAGAACCAAAGAGGACATCTACAAGGAACTTGGTTTAGCGAAAAAGAATCTTTCGGATGATGAATGGCTTGAAGTGATGGTGGCCCATCCGGATCTTATTCAGCGACCGCTAGTCGAAAAGGGCGAGAAGGTGATTTTGGCCAGACCGGCGGAATCTGTGAAAGAACTTCTGTAGCATCTGGACCTACGCTCCATATTCTCCATTCGCGACAATTCTTCCTGATCCGGCATGAGACCGCCGAGGCGAGTTAACCACCACCAATCCACGTTTCACGACATTCCCACCTATTCCCTTAGCCTCATAGAGGGCGCGATAGGCCGATTTGATGACCAGGCTGAATGTCGCGCTATCGTTTTGTTTTTCCGCCACACCGATACTCAGGGTGATTGGAAGAGCTCGGTCACGTGATCCAGCCTTCGTGGTTCCTCGCTGTTTTTCCCAGACACGATCTCGTCCTCGGAGGTACAGTCGAATGGCTTCGATGGACTTCCGGACAGATTCCAGCGTCATCAAGGTTTCCATGGCGGATTTATCTGGGAAAATTATCGTGAGCTCTTCCCCAGTCGTACGAAAGACCTGCCCGTCAGAACAGGCCGCCTGAATTCTTGGTGCGATTCGTTTCAGAATCTGCTCACTGATTGGTTTTCCATGGATGTTGGCATATTGCGACAGCTGGTCGATGCTGAGGACTGCGAGAGCAAATCTTTTCCCGAGTTGCCCAATCGCTTCGTCATAGGCCAGACGACCGGCTATGCCGGTGAGTTCGTCGCGATAGGTCCGCTGATAGAAGGATTGAAGCAATGTGACGAAGAGAATCAGACCGGCCGCCATGAAGAAATTTGTCGGCTGCCAACCGTAGCGGCTCGTATGATAGGCCACGAAAACGGCAAGAAGAGCCCAGATTGCTCCTCCTTCCAGTGGGTCACGATGGAGGGCGAATCGTACGAAATGCAGCAGCAATGCAGTGGCAAAGACAAACAGCGCAGGCTGGGGAATCGGAGTCCATTCCGTATACAGCGAGGGGATGTATTCCCGTGCGAAGGAAGATGCCAGGTCATGCTGGTCCGGAAGGCAGAGCCAAAGTACCAGGAAGGGTTGCAGCAAGACGAGTACGACACGAGTCACGCCCCGAATTGTCGAGAGGGAATCTTCTTTGAGGATGGAAAAGGCTAAAAGATTGAGAGGGACGAGAAAGGCGGTGATAGCGGCAATCGTCTGGCCTACGGCCGTCTGATCGACAGCGGTGGCGGGTAGTAACACCAGAGCTCGATTCGCGAGTGCCAGCACGAGCAAGGAGAGGATCATGCGAATGCTAGCAAAGTACCAGCCAAAGATGAGCCCAAAAATGAGCACGATATATGGTAAGGCTGCAATCGGCTGCTGCAGCCACATTGGGAGCCCCTGGGGGCGAAGAAATCCGATGGCTACAATTAATATCAGCCCTCCAGGGAAGAAAATGGCGACGAAGGATTTCCAGAATAGGCGTAGCATGGCTCGTACCTGCTTAGTTCGATTGGGGTCATCAAAGGGGGTGCCAGATTCATACCAGCAGGTGCCTGCCGAGGAAGGATTGGGCCGTAAAACCTGACGAAGCAATGCTCGACTAAGATTCTGGTTTTCTTGGGAAAATCATGTGTGAGAGGCAATCAAGCTCTTAGTCGGTCGAGCCGGGGAAGACCGAGCCTGGGCCGTTTTTGAACAGCGAAACGAGGTTGTCAGGCTCACGATGGGCGAGGGATGGCTCTTCAGCCTGAAGCGTGGGAGCTACTTCTCCGTGGTCATCCGAAGTGCACCGGAGGTTCGGTCCACAGTGATGGTGACCGCTCCATCTAATACTTGCAGGAGCAGTTCCCCGGCCAATTGCCGCCGCCAGCCACGAAGAATAGGCACATCGAGGGTCGCACGGTTGTGTTTTCCTTCAACCAGGGTTTGTAGGTCGGCACTGGTGGCGAGCATGGTGGGGGCAATTCCCTCCTCTGCTGCACGGGCCTTCAGCACGGCTTGCAGGAGTTCGACGATGCCGGTTGACTCAGGATCCGGCTTTCGCTCGCGTGGGACTTCCGGCCATGCCGACGATGGAAGCGCAAGTGCCGAAGTGATGGTGGCCAACAGTTGTTCTCCCTGTCGATCAACCTCGGAGGAATGGATACCCCGGACACCACGGAGATCATTGACCACCTTGGGAGGATGGCGCGCGAGTTGGAGGAGCACCTCGTCTCGCATGACGCGTCCACGAGGCACGTTCCGGCGTCGGGCTTCCGCTTCTCGCCAGGCAGCTAATTCACGAAGGACCGCAGCCCCCTTGGGCTTGAGCGTATCCCATCCACGAATTCTTTGGTAGCGTTCCTGCGGCTCTCGACTTTTTTCTCCCACCGCCGTTTCGAGGCGTGCAAATTCCTCACTGACCCACTCCAAACGGCCGAGTGCGCCCAGACGATCCTGTAAATGCGTATGGATCGACAGGAGGAACTCCACATCTTCTAAGGCGTAAGCGATCTGGTCATCTGAAAGCGGTCGTGCACTCCAGTTGGTGAACGTATGGGCTTTGGCCAGCTTCGTCCCCTGGATTCGCTGGACCAAGTTCGCATAGGCGACTTGGGCGCCATATCCGACCATGGCGGCGGCAATCTGAGTATCGAAAAACGGCTTTGGAATCTGCCCGGCATGTGTAGCAAAGAGATCGAGATCTTGCCGCCCTGCGTGAACGACTTTCTCAATCTTGGGATCACAGATGAGTTCCCAGAAGGCGTCGAGCGATCCGCTGGCCTGCACGGCGGGAAAGTCGATGGCGGCAGCGGTGGTGGCAGTAGCGACTTGGATCAATTCCAGTCGTGGAATAAAGGTGTCTTCTCCGACGAATTCCGTATCCAGAGCCAGTCGAGAACTCTGCCGCAAGGTGTGGCAGAGCGATTCAAGCGCACGTTTATCGGTCACATACCGCATGGGTGAATTGGGTGTCACAGGTGTCTCACTCGGTTGGCCGATACGTGGCGTCTGGCGACAGTGGAGGCTCGACATTGCTGAGGCTCAAGTATTCTTTCAGAAACTGGTAGGCTTCAAGCATGCGACGGAGTTCCGGTTCGGCGCTGCGGTCGCCATTGTTAGAATCGGGATGGAGTTGCTTGGCCTTTTGACGGAACGCGGCGGTGACATCGGCGAGCGAACTGCCGAATTCCATCCCCATCGCCGCATAGGCGTCCATCGCGTTGTTGATGCTGCCCGATCCTTGCGATGTCTCGCCGCCTCCCCCACCCGCGGCTTTCAACATGTCAGCGAGGCTGATCTTTCTGCGCCGGCGACGGGGGCGCTCCCGAATCTCGCTGTCAAAGTCATCCCATCGGTCTTCGACAAACTCGAGACGTGATTCCAGACGCATTGCACCGGAAAGATCACGGATCTCCCCAAGCTCCTCTTCGATCTGGGCCAGCGACTTGATGATTTCCTCCAGCCCTTGCTCAACGCGAAAAAAGCTATCGACCCGCTCCTGCATCATCGTATCGACGGCGAGTTCCAGACTTTCTTCGGCTTTCGGACGCAACGATTCGATTCGCCGTCTCATCCCATTCTGAAACTTGATGAATTTGCTTTGTGTGAACGCCACGTGAACCAGCCTCTCTCCTAAGTCGCGCATTGTAGCATAGCCTGCTCCCATGCCAGAAGGCCGGTGAAAACCGCTGGATTCCTGTGGGCTAAAGCGAAATGGTCAGCGTGATGCGAAGTCGTCGCTGAGTCTGGTGCGCCGTCGGGCTACGCCCGTTTCACGTGCGGCAGTCGCCACGGCCTTTGCCACACGCGGTACCACGTCCTTATCGAACACGCTTGGAATGATGTAATCCTCGCTGAGGGCTGCAGTGGGAATAGTCTCAGCCAGGGCTTTCGCCGCAGCCAATTTCATCGCTTCATTAATGTCGCGTGCCTGTACGTCCAGTGCTCCCCGAAAGATGCCGGGAAACGCGAGGGCATTGTTGATTTGATTCGGATAGTCCGAGCGCCCCGTGGCAAATATCCGGCAGTGAGAGGTGGCCAAGTCAGGAGGGACCTCCGGGTCGGGATTGGCCATGGCAAAGACAATACGATCAGCCGCCATCAAGTCCAGGTCTTCTGCCGTGACGATATTGCCGACGGACAATCCGATAAAAACATCAGCTCCCTTGAGGGCATCTCGAAGCGTGCCTTGGGGACGGTCGTTGGTCATGCAGGAGGCCAGATCCGTTCGACAGGCTCGAAGCTGGTGGCTATCTCCGCGTAAGACGATACCGTGAGGTTCGCATCCGATCAGGTGCGAGAGGCCAGCAGCAAGCAGCATTCTGCAGCAGGCAGTTCCAGCCGCGCCGAGGCCATTGACGACCAGGTGGATATCCTCCATCCGTTTTCCCGTAACGGTGAGTGCATTGGTCAGTGCGGCAAGGATGACCACGGCCGTGCCATGCTGATCGTCATGCATGACCGGAATATCCAGGATGCTTTTTAAGCGGCGTTCGATCTCGAAACAGCGCGGCGAACTGATGTCTTCCAAGTTGATGGCGCCGAATCCCGGGGCGATGGCCTGAACCGTGCGAACAATCTCGTCAGAATCTTGCGTGTTGAGACAGATCGGCCATGCGTCGATTCCTGCAAATTCTTTAAATAGCATGGCTTTGCCTTCCATCACGGGAAGTGCGGCTTCCGGGCCAAGGTTCCCCAGACCCAATATTGCGGATCCGTCGGAAACCACAGCGACCGTGTTGCTCTTACTGGTAAAGGCATAGGCTTTAGTCTTGTCCTTCGCGATCGCTTGCGAAACACGGCCGACTCCAGGCGTATAGACCATCGACAACACGTTTCTTGTGCTAATGGGAAACTTGCTTTGGACCTGAATCTTCCCGCCGAGATGCAGAAGAAAGATTCGGTCGGAGGCAGAGAGTACCTTCACGTCCGGCAACGCTCCGACCCGAGCGAGTACCTTCTCTCCATGCGTTTCGTCCTGGACGTCGAAGGTCACGTCTCGCACCATGCATTCGGCTGTTGCGGAAACGATATCGACCGCGCCTAAGTTGGCGCCTTCGTCGGCCAGGACGGCGGCCACCCTTGCAAACATCCCTGGTTTGTTGGCGAGTTCGAGGCGAACGGTCAGCCGATAGTTGGAATAGGGCCCAATGTCAGTCATGGCTGGTCCTTACTGTCAAGACTACCATAAGGCAGGTCATGAGCCAGAGTGGTGTGTGTAAGGCGATCCTCATAGACAGTAGAGGTGGGAAAATGAGCGGTTGACAAAAGCGCCTATTTTCGCTACCGTGCCGTCCGTTTGCCCTACTTAAAGGGTAATCGTTATCCTAACACTAACAGTTAAAGGGGGTGACATACTATGAAGCGCATCTTGATGGCAATCATGGCAGTGGCAGTGGCAGTGACGTTCAGCGCGCCTTCTTTCGCCGGTGAAGAGAAGAAGGACAAGAAGGACGAGAAGAAGGGCGGCCACGTCCTCGTGTACGGTGACGAGAAGAAAGACAAGAAGGACGAGAAGAAGGGCGGCCATGCCGATACGTTCGGCGAGACGAAGGACGAGAAGAAGAAAGACGAGAAGGGCAAGTAAGTACGACGCACGTTGTTTGTCTGATCAGGCAAGCCTAACTTGAACTATTCTGAAGAGGCCTGCGATCTCACGATCGCAGGCCTCTTTCCTTCTAGGCTCATTGACCCCTTTCCGACCCCGATGCTACCGTGGAGCCATGCAGACTCCACCGGAATCAACAATGTCTAATCGTCTCATTCACGAAACCAGTCCTTATCTCCTCCAACATGCATCGAACCCGGTCGATTGGTACCCCTGGGGGCCGGAGGCTTTGCAGGTATCGAAAGCGCAAAACCGTCCCATCTTGCTATCGATCGGGTATTCCGCCTGCCACTGGTGTCACGTAATGGAGAGGGAGTCGTTTGAGGACCAGGCGATTGCGTCGCTCATGAATCGGCATTTTGTCTGCATCAAGGTCGATCGGGAAGAACGCCCCGATCTGGACGAGATCTATATGCAGGCCACGGTGACTCTCAATCATGGTCAGGGTGGCTGGCCGATGACCGTCTTTCTCACGCCGGATCAGGAACCGTTCTTTGCTGGTACGTATTTTCCTCCGGACGATCGATGGGGCCGTCCCGGGTTTCCCAGCCTCCTCAAGAAAATCGCACAAGCGTGGGAGAAGGATCCTGCTGGCCTCACGAACCAAGCGCGTCAATTGACCGAACGCTTGAAGAGCGAACTCCAGGCCGTGTCTCCCGTTTCAGTCAGTGTTTCCCTACTCGATGAGGCCGTGACGCAATTTCGAGAGGATTTCGATGAGCGCCACGGCGGGTTCGGCAGTGCGCCGAAATTCCCCCCTGCCGCAGGACTTTCATTGCTCCTTCGTTGTTACCGGAGAACAGGAGAGAGCCGGACCCTGCAGATGGTCACACGGACGCTCGATGCGATGGCAGCCGGGGGGATCTACGATCATATCGGCGGTGGGTTTGCGCGATATTCCACTGACGAGCGCTGGCTAGTTCCCCATTTCGAGAAAATGCTCTATGACAATGCTCTCCTGGCCAAAACATACGTGGAAGCCTATCAGGTCACGAAACAGGTTTCCTATCGCCAGGTCACGACAGAAGTCCTCGAGTACATTCTTAGGGAGATGACCGATCCTGCCGGAGGATTCTATTCCGCGACGGATGCGGACTCGGAGGGGGTTGAGGGAAAGTTCTTCGTCTGGACGCCGGCGGAGATTCAGGCGGTGCTGCAGAATGCAGAAGACACGCGGCGATTCTGTGCTTGTTACGACATTACCGATCAGGGAAATTGGGAACAACGGAGCATCCCGAATCGATTGCGTCCCATCGATGCTGTGGCCAAGGAGCTGAACCTCACCGTCGATGAACTGCACGAGACAATCCAGCGCGTGCGTCCCCTGCTCTATCGGGCCCGGCGAGAACGAGTGCCGCCCGCACTCGACGACAAGATCATTACGGCATGGAACGGCATGATGATCTCTGCGATGGCCGAGGCAGGCCGTGTGCTAGGGGTCAGCCGCTACATCGACGGAGCCATCCAGGCAGCAGACTTTCTCTTGCTAGTACATCGGACTTCCGACGGGACGCTGCTCCGCACCTCCCGGCAGGGTCGAGCCCATCTCGATGGGGTACTCGAGGACCATGCGTATCTGGCAGAAGGATTGATCGACCTCTATGAATCGAGCGGCCAGGAACGATTTCTCAGGGCCGCGCTCCAGTTGGGAGAGCGAATGGTGGAGTCGTTTCTGGATGAGAACCACGGGGGGTTCTACACCACCGCGAAGACCCATGAAGCGCTGATCATCCGAGCGCGCGAGGGGGCGGATGGAGCGACGCCCAGTGGAAACGCCGTGGCGGTTTCAGCCCTCGCCAGACTCTCATTCCATTACGATCGCCAGGACCTGCGCGAGGCAGCGATTGGTGGGATTCGCGCCTATGGGCGCCAGATGGCCCGGTATCCGAGAGCCTTTGCCAAGAGTCTTGCCGTGGTGGATCTTTTGGCGGAAGGGCCGATTGAATTGGCGTTTGTCGGAGCGCCCAACGATCCCGGGTTGGAGGCGCTGCAGCTCGCCGTACGCGAGGTGTTCCTGCCTCATCGCGTAATTGCCTCTGGCCAGGAAACGGGCACGCCGTTCGATCATCCTCTGCTAGCCGGTAAGGGATTGGTGGAGGGGAAGGCGGCTCTCTATATCTGTCGAAACTTTTCCTGCCAGCGTCCCCTCACTGATCCACTGGAGGCGACCGAGGCATTGCTGTTGGCGTCGCGACGACCGGATCAGACGACCCAACCAACACTCCTACAAGGAGCTGCTCTCCCTGGGGCGGCCAGTCCTGAGGGGACAGCCAGGTATGCCGCGCGCATCATGAGTCAATCACGCCACGACAGCCATATGGAGCGCGGGTATACCCGGTTCGGCAACAGCGGGTTGACGACCTCTCGATTGGGGTTCGGTACCTATCGAGTCGATACAAGGGAGCAGGAGCATCGAGATGCGCTCAAGAAAGCTTTGCGGGAAGGCGTGAACCTGATCGACACATCGACGAATTACATGGACGGCGACAGTGAGCGCCTGGTCGGCTCCGTCTTACGCGAGTTGATCAAGAGTGGTGAGCTGACTCGTGAAGAAGTGATCGTCGTGTCGAAGATCGGATACGTGCAAGGACAGAACTTGAAACAGGCGGAGGCGCGAGAACAGGCCGGGCGCCCCTACCCTGACATGGTCAAATATGGTGAGGGCATCTGGCATTGTATCCACCCGGAGTATCTGGCCGATCAGCTCACACTGTCACTGGATCGCCTTGGACTGGCCACGCTCGATGTCTGTTTACTGCACAATCCCGAATACTTTCTTTCAGAGGCAGCGCACCATGAAGGCGGTGATCTTGCGGTGGCTCGGAATGCGTTTTATCGCCGGATTGAACAGGCCTTCACATATTTTGAGTCGCAAGTCTCTGCGGGACGGATTCTCTATTACGGCGTGTCGTCGAATACGGTTACGGCAGGCCCATCGGATGCCGAGGCAACGTCGCTCTCTCGCATGTGCGACGCGGCACGAGCGGCCACTGCGTCACAAGGCATGGACCGCCACCACTTCGCGGTGTTGCAATGTCCCATGAATCTCTATGAGGCAGGCGCGCTGCTGACGCCCAATACAGGGGTGGATCAGCATGAGACGGTGTTGGAGGTGGCGCAACGAGAAGGGATCGCGGTGCTGGTCAATCGTCCCCTCAACGCCATGCCGACGAAAAAGAGCGGTGTGCTTCGATTGGCGGATTTTCCGCTCGAAGGCGATCCGGTGGACTTCGATCGACAATGCCAGACAGTCGCGGCGCTTGAAGACGAGTATCGCAAGGCCATTGCCCCTGCCCTTCAACCTAGCGGTCAAGGGATGGCCCCGGCCGAGTTCTTCACCTGGGCCGTTGAGTTACCGCGCGTGCGGCCTCAGATCCAGGGACTGGAACATTGGGAACAAATCGAGCATCAAATGATCGCGCCTCATATCAATCAAGTGATGCAGGCACTCTCACGGCATCTGACCGGCGCGGCCGCTGAACAGTGGGAGGCCTGGCGCGATCGCTATATTCCGCAGTTGCTCACCCTCCTGCGCGGGCTCCGCAGAGAAGCCACCGAACGGAGTCGTGCAAAAACCGCTTCGGTGTCAGCGACCCTCGATCCCCTATTGCCTGAAGCAAGGCGCAAGGAATCCCTGTCACGAAAGGCCTTGTGGGTGCTTGGGAGCACCCCAGGGGTGACTGCTGTGTTGAATGGGATGAGATCGGAAACCTATGTCGAAGATTCTCTCGCCATCATGGCATGGGAGCCGCTGACGGGAGTCAAGGCGGTGTTCGAAGGCATTGCACAACAACACTTGTGAATACCCTGAGCGCCCCTTATGGATGAAGTCTAGGGAAATGGACGGGGTCCATACACTCGCTACTTGCGACTGCCGATAAGCTGATTGAAACTCTCGATAGCATTGCCGAACCAAGACTGGTTGTTCGCAACTCCCGGTTTGCCACGGGTCGGATATTTCGGCCTCGACGAAAGCTCCTTAGCACGGTATGCAGCATCCTTAAAACTTGGATTCGTTTGAGCAATACGGCGGTACAGGGTTGTCGCTTCCGCGATCTGCCCGATCGATTCGAGGGTCCGTGCGAGAAAATACTGGACATCGATCACCTCATTCCGAGATGCCGACTGATCGTTTAAGGCGGCTCGGAATGTCTGAATTGCGGCCTCATGGTCGCCCATAGACCTGTAACAGAGTCCAATCTGTGCCTGCGCTTTCAGACAATGGGACGGGCTTTTTCCCGCCAGCTCGAGCATATTGATGGCCTCGCTCAATCGGCCTTCCTTCCTCATTGCTACGCCCTTTGCGTACAAGGGCTCGGCGGAATTGGATGAACGTCTGACTGTGGGTTCCGGAGATGGACTTGCCGACCTCGGCTGTGGAGCGCTGGGTAGCGGAGGAACGACATCGATCTCGGTGGCATCGTCCGGAGCGTTGGCTAAGGCACTCAGTTCTTCTCGTCCCGCAAGCGGCAGGATCCCGCCTTTACTTCGATCGAGGGCGGCTTGAGCGACGAGCTTCGAGGTGATTACCCTCGCTTGATCGGCAAACCCATAGGTCAACGCAATATCGCACACCTGATTGATGAGACGAGGATTACCTCTCGTCAAACGATGCACCAAGGCACAGGCTTTGTTCGTAAACAATGAAGGATGTCCGCCGGCAACTTTCAATCGGTGACGAATGCAATGCCCCGTATCCGTCTCCGAGAGCGGTTCCAAGTGATAATCCACGACAATCCGTTGGGCAAACTGGGTCATGTCGATCCGCTGCAGTAAGGTGTGGAGATCCGGCTGTCCGGAAAGGATGATCTGCAGCTTCAACGTTTTCCCGTCGTTCAAATTGGATAGAAGCCGCAGTTCTTCGAGCAGTTCGGTGCCGAGACTCTGGGCTTCATCGACAATAAGAATCACCCGTCGGTGCTGTTTTGATGCCTGAATCAGAAACTCCGAGAAGAGGTGATAGGCCTCGACCGGGTCAAGTCGCTTTTTACTCAAGCCAAGAGAAAGCAGAATCCAGGGCAGGAGATGTTCAACGTCGTAGCGCGCGTTCGTGACCAGACCGATCGAATGCTTCGCCCCGTGCTCTGACATAAGCTTCTGTAGTAATGACGTCTTGCCCATCCCCGGATCGCCGGTGAGCACCATAAACGGCGCTTCGTTGACAAGGCCGTATTCCAGGATGCTGTAGGCTGCGCGATGCGTCGAGCCGGGATACAGAAAGTCGCTATCCGGCAGGAGAGCGAAAGGTTTGGTCCGAAGTCCGTAAAATGATTCGTACATGCAGTCCTCGCGATCTGTTCTCAGTGTTCTCCGCCTAGTGGGAGAGCAGTTTTTTCATGCTAGCAGGAGTCGCAGCTAATTGCCCGGCCTTATTCATTACCGTTCCCAAAACGGGACGGGAGTTCTTTACCAATGACAAGGCGCGCTGGACCTCCTCGGCTGTGGTTTTCCCCTCCTCCACGACGAGGAGAAGCGCATCCGTGTAGGGAGAGAAGGCGAGCACATCTGCCGTGAGGAGCAGCGGAGGAAGATCGAAAATCACCACCCGCGACGGATAGCGATGCTTCAGTTCTTCGACTAACGCAAGCATTTTCGGCGACGTGAGGATTTCGGTCGAATTGGAAACAGCCCGTCCTCCCGGCAGTAAGACAAAACGGCCGATCCCCGGATGCACCAAGAGATCTTCGAGCGGCTGGTTATCCAACAAGTAGTCCGCGAGGCCGGGGCAATCATCGAGGCCAAAGACCTCATGGACGCTGGGGTTACGGAGATTGGCGTCGACGAGGAGCACCGTCTGAGCCGCCTCCATCGCAAGACTCACCGCCAAGTTCACCGCAGTCAACGTCTTGCCTTCACCGTGGCCTGGACTGGTGACGCCCAAGACATTCCAGTCATTTTCTCGGAGGCGCTGCATAACCTGGGTCCGCAAAATCTTAAAGGCATCGACAAACGGCCCCTTGTCATAGGCAGCCATCACTCGCCGCTGACGGAGCACGGAAAGTGGTATATCCAGCGACCTCGTCCTGGTATACACGATGGGGGGAGGCACGGCTTGACCGCCCACAGCCTTGCTGGCTTGTGGCCTGGTGCCAGACTGTCCCTGTTGGTCTTTATGCAGCTGCAGCGCAGTCCGAAACCGGTCCATATGGGTCTCCTTCACCTACTCTATGCCAAATCGTCTCAACGTGGCAAACCACAGCACATCTAAAGGAACCACGAACGCATGTACTAGTACGAGGATTGTCACGAGCGCGCCAACTCCGGCTCCCTTCAGGAGGCGTCGGTGCTTCACGACCCGGGAGAGATCTTGTTCATTTGGCATGAAAGGAATCACTGCCAGGGGAAACAATTGGGTCAACTGCGCGAGCTGTTCAGGAGTGCGAATCGAGTGATCGAGCGATTCTGCTGCCATGCCTGAGCCAAGTCCGCCAGCGAGAGCCAGAATAAAGCCGAGTAGCACAATCGCGGGCCGGTTGGGCTTGTCCGGCTTCTCGGGTAAGCTGGGTGGATCAATCAAAGAAAACCGTTCACCTTTGCGTTGAACTTCCAGGCCTTCCGAAACCTTCGCTTCTAGCAACCGGGAGCGAATGTCCTGATACTTCTGTCCTGAGGTGTCGCGATCGCGCGTCAGGAAGAGATAATCGGGCTCCATCTCCGGAGTCCGTTCGATGCGGGCGGCATAGTCCTGGAGCCGCCGCTTCACAGCCGCGCGAGTCGAGCGCAGAGCTCCCAGGGAAGAGGTCGCGCTATTGAGCTGAGCCTGGAGATTGATATAGGCAGGGTTTTCCGGCCTCAGCAGAGACTTTCGAGCAGGGGCAGATCCCAGCTGTCGAACCTCCTGTTCCAGGGCTTCAATCGTGCGACGCGCTTGGACGACGTCAGGGTGGATTTCGCCTAAACGTTTCGACAGAGTGGCAAGCGAGGCGCGGGCGTCAATAAGCTGTTTAGATATCTCCTCGATATCTGGACGCTGTCCTCCTTCCTTTTCTAAAGCTTCGATCTCCTGCTTCATTTTCATAACGTCGGGGTGGTCGGGAGACAGATTGGCAGAGGTTCCGGCATATTGCGCGCGAAGGCCGCGTAAGCGTTCGGATGAGTCCAGGATGCGTTCTCCGGTTACGGACATGATCGGGGTATTCGGCTTGATCGTGGCGAGTTCCCCCTCAAGATAGTTCTTGCGTTCCTCGAGGGCTCGAATCTGCTGGTCGATGTCCATCAATTCCCGATCAGACTGGCTCAAGAGCTGCAAATTCAGGGGCATCAGTTCCGGCAAGGCGCCACTCGCTCGTTGCTTGAACTCGGCAATCTTTGCATCCACCTCGCCGATGTGTTTGGAAAGATTCTCCGCCTCCTGTTGGAGGAAGGACGTCGCTTCCTGCGCCTGCCGCTCGCGACTCTTCAGATTCTCGCCCAGGAACAGGCTGGTCAGCTCGTTGGCGACCTGTTGGGCCAAGTCTGGCGAGTTGCTCTGGTACGCCACGGTGAACGCGATGGTGGCCTTAGTGCGGCTGTTGCGTCCGCTTATCGACGACGTCGGCGCTGATCACTTCGACCGCGATGTCTTTGGTAAACCGCTTCACGACTTCTTCGGCGGGGTTGGTTCGACGCAGGTCCGGGTAGAGATTGTATTGTTCCACGACCTTCCACAAGGTCGTCCGGCTCATGACTTGTTGCTTGATCGTTTCGATTCGCTGATCGGCATAACTGGTAATCGTCGAATGAACGAGTTCGGATGGAATTTCCTGTTCCTCGATCAGAATGGTCGCCATGGATTTGTAGACTGGTGGCCACAGGAACGCGACAGCCAGGCTGAGGCCCAACAGAACGCCACCAGCCAGGACAATCAGAGTCCGTCGCCGATGAAACATCGCCACGTATTGCTGAAGACTCTGAGCCTGTTCGGAGTTTTGCGAGTGTATTTGGGTAGCCATAGATCTAATAGCCTAATTGGAAAAAGCGAGTTTCGGAGGATAGTACGTTAGCATGAACATCGTGCCATTGGACATGGATTCTGGGGAATTCTCTACGCCTCGCCAGCGATACGTATAGGACAGCTCAAGCTTCCACCACTCCAAAAATTTCCAGGCGATCGTAGGGGTGGCATAGAAGTAGCGGCTCTCTGAGAAGGTGCCGCCTGATGCGAGCGGCGTGGCACCTGAGACGCGATAGCCTGATCCGTTGAAAGAAGCAGTCAGGGTTTCGGAAAGATCATGAGAAACTGTCAGAGCAGCACGATCTGTTTGAATCAGCAGTGCCGAATCCGCTCGGCAGTGATATTCCGAGATGCTGACACTTCTACAGACGTGCTCTCAAACTTCTTTGCGAGACTGGCGCCGAACAACCAGACGGTGCTCTGAGCCTTGATGCTGGCGCCGGCTGTCTCGGTAGTTGAACTCACAAAACTGGGCCCACCGTATGCCGTTCCCGTCAGAGTTTCTGTGAAGGCATGGGTCAGGCTCAGGTTGACTCCAGGGAAACTGGCGCGGAATGGCGAGGGCGAGTTGGTTGTATGGAAGTTAACGTATGAGCCGGACAATTGGATTTGATCCTGTTCAGTCAATTGATAGAGTAGCCCGCCGGAGCCACCAAGAAGTTGATAGTCTACCAGGCCAAGACTCAAGCCATTCTCGTAGGTGGTGTCGTTCAATTGAAAACTGGATTGGAACGACAGCTTTTCAGTGATGCTCCTGGTCCAGGAGGGATTAGCTGTCCATTGGTTCCGTTGTGTAAAGCGCAGAACTACGCCGGTGGTCAGCAGTTCGCTCATCAACGTGTTGTCACGGATGAATCCGCCCTTAAAGCCTAGTAGATCAGTCTCTGTCTTATAACGTAGGGTGAGTGGGAGAAGAATGTTGGTAAATTGAGTTTGGTTTCCTCCATAGTAAGACACGAAATCGGCAGCGACCCGGCCACTGACCTCCAGGCGCTCCGTCTTGCCGGCAAACTCGGCCGCCGGCGACACCCAATAGCCATAGGTCGCATCGTGCGGGAGCGGCGTAAGAAGCAAGTTATCGTTGTACAAGCCCTTGACTCCAATCGACGGCAAAAGCGACCACTCAGCCGCCTCGATTTGGCATCACCATGCCAGATCCTATAAGGCAGATCCACAGAATGAACTGCCCAATGTTGCTCCAGCTATGAAATCGACCACAGCAACCAACTTCACGCCTCAATCGCATCCGTGCCACAGCCGTTACGGCACCATGACGACGTCGCCACGCTGCAAGAGAATATTCTGCTCAAGATCGTTCCCCTTACGCGCATCGCCATATCGAAATGGAAACACCAGTTGCTGTCCTTTAACCCGCCTGATCACTTTAATATCGTTTTCGGCAGCAAAAGGGGTCAACCCTCCGGCTAAGCTCAGCGCTTGCAGCACATCGGTATAATGACCGATCAAGTATTCACCGGGCTTGTTGACACGTCCAACGACATAGACCTTGTAGCTCATGACTTTCATGACCGCCACCGACACATTCGGATTCGGAATGTATTTGGTCAGCCGCTTCACAAGCTCGGCACGAATGTCCTCAACCGTTCGATCTTCGGCCTGGATATCCCCGACAAGAGGAAACGAAAACATTCCGTCAGGACGAACCACAACTTCTCTGGTGAGCTGCTCATCCTTCCACACGGAAATCAGCATGACATCTTCCGCTCCCAGACGATAGCTTGGATCGACCATGGGCATTGGTGGCAGGACTCCAGATGCATCAGAACTGCGGGGTAGCGCGCAGCCCACCAGCACGGCGAGCAATAGGATCAGAAGCGCCGTATTGCCAACTAGAAGAGACTTATACTTATCCATGACCTCTTTCTTACCCCCTCATCTGAGACAAGATCTGTTCCGCCTCCTGACGCCCCTGAAACGTCTCAGCACTCTTCAGAGCTTTCGAGAGATAGTTCCGGGCCTCAACCGTCTTTCCCGACTGATAGAAGGCCATGCCGAGATGATAGTTCAGCGTGGGAACTTCTGGCGATTTGGCAACCGCATCCTTCATGAGACGAAGCGCCTCTTCCTGTTGTCCCATTTTGAATCGTACCCACCCCAGCGTATCCAAAAACAGCGGATGCGGCGCCTCCTTCTCGAAATCACGGCTGAGGGCAAACGCTTTCTGCAAGTTCTGAGGATCGCCTTTGTAATCGACCAGCAAGACGGCCAGGTTGTTCGCAGCCAGCACGTTGCGAGGATTCAATCGCAACGCTCCATCATACGCGGAGATGGCTTGATCGATCTGGCCTTGAGTGGAATAGGCCGATGCCAGCAGCATGTGCAACTCCTCGCTGTCCGGGTTGGCCTTCAGCCCGGCTTGAATGACCTGAACCGCCTGGTCCGGCTGTTTCTGCGCCAGCCACAACCCTCCCCAATCGAGCCACGGCGTGATCCATTTAGGGTTCACGCGGGAAGCTTCTCGAAACTGGACGTCGGCTTCACTGGGATGGCCGCTGAGGACCAGCACTTCGCCCAGGAGCCCATGGCCAAACAGATGATCCGGCCGGGTGGCGAGCAAGGCATCGAGCCGGGCCCGTGCGCGATCGGCATGGCCCAGCGCAACATCTAGTTTGACTAGAGACAGCAGCGCCTCCGGATCGTTCGGCGCGAGAGCCGTCGCATGCTCAAACGCCGCCCTGGCCTTGTCGAGTTGTCCTTGCGCTTGACGCAGCCGTCCTTCCGCTGTGAAGGCGACGACGCTATCTTTTGATGCGGTGCGGAGGCGCTCCAACGTGCGCTCCCCTTCAACCCAGTTTTTCGTCATGAGATCGAGCGTCATCAACATATCGAGGGCCGCAAGGTCGTTCGGCCGTTGCTTCAAGAGATCGTCGAGCCGGGCACGGGCCTGTTGGTGACGACCACTTTGGCTTTCCAAGGCCGCAAGCGATCGTTTGGCATCGACCTGTCCGGGATAGAGCGCCACCGCGCGCTCGAAGCTTTCCTTCGCAAGATGGTTCTCTCCGGTCAGCAGATAGGCCTGGCCGATCAGGAAATGTACCGTCGCCAACTCGGGCTGATCATGCAACACGGTTCGAAAGGCCTGTACCGCGTCTTTCCCGTTCCTCCTGGCGAGGGCCATCCGACCCGATAGGATCAGCCCATCTGACGAACGGGGATTCTGCTTCAAGACGTCTTGAACCTGTTGCTCCGCCTCCGCCTGTTTGCCTGAGACAAGGTCCATCTCTGCCAATTTGACCTTGGCTTCGAGCCCGGCTGGCTTTTCCTTGTAGCCCTTGACCAGTGAATTGTATTGCTCACGTGCCTTAATCTCCTGTCCGCTCTTGAGGTAGAGCTCCGCAAGTCCGAATTGGATCTTTGTCGAATGCGGCAACTGGGTCGCAGCTTCAAGCAGGGTCTCCTCGGCAGCACGATGGTCCTTCCTTGTACTAATAAAATCTGCCAACAGAAGGCGGCGTTCCTCACTGTTCGGATCCAGGAAGATGGCCTCGCGTAAAACGGTTTCTGCCTTCTCATGTGCACCTTGCAAATCGAAGAGGCGGGCCAGCCTCAGCCGATGATCGAACAGCGTGGGTTCTGTTTCGATCATGCGACGAGCCACCGTCTCAGCACCGGCCAGATCTTTCGCCTGAATCAAGATCGTATTCAGATTGTTCAAGAGATCCATGTCTTTCGGATGCGCCTCCAGCGCACGCTGCAACGCGGCCTCCGCATCGCGATAGCGCTGCTGTTGGCTGTAGAGCGTGGCCAGCAAGATTGCCACGTCGGGCTCCGTCGGAAATTTCGACCGCAGATCTTCGGCTTTGGTCATCGCGTCAGGGAATTGTCCGTGAACAGCCAACACCGCAATCTTGAGGGCGTTCGCTTGAGGCTGCTGCGGATCTTTCGCCAGCACCTTGTCTGCCGTTGAGACCACTTGCTCGGTCAGGCGGGCTTCGAGGTAATACTTCGCCAGCGTGATCAGCGCGCCGGTATGATCGGGTACGAGTTGCACCACCTCCTGATACAACCCCACGGCATTCCGCCAGTTCTTTTCCTTTTCCTCGACTTGCGCAAACAGAAAATAGGTATCGGCATCCTTCGGATCGATTTTGAGGACGTTGCGAAGGGCCACCCGGGCTTTTGGGTAATTGCCTGCTTCAAGGTATTCTTGTGCCCGCGTACGATACTTGGCCTTCCGCTCCTCCGGCCCGCCACAAGCCACGAGTACGACCGCCATAAGCACTATGATGATGTTCCTGTATTTCATTTGTTACCTGCGTCTTTCCTTCAGAATCAGCTTTCAGCGATCAGCTGTCAGCAATCAGCCTCTAACCTCATGCCTCAAACCGTCTTCACTCCCTCCAACCTCCAACCATCTCTCAGAGCCACACCCGAATCCCCAATCCGAACAACACCCAGAGCGACACCAGCCCGAGTTGTTTCACACGATCCGAGAATGCGTGCAACAGCAACTCGAACGAGAAGAACAACACGATCAGCTTGGCTGCAAACAGACCAAGAGCCGAGATATCCGTGCGCACTTCAGGAAGGAACGGGAAGATCACGGCCAAAAATACCATCAGATAATCCAGCGGCGTCGTCTGAAAACGACTCTGGCTGTCGAATCGCATGCTAAGCAAAACCATCACGGCTATCGCGCCAAACAAGACGAGGTAGGTCATTCGGATCGGAGGAACCGCCTGCATCCATGATGCATCACTGACATAAAATAAGAACGTACTGCCCATGTAGAGCCCTCCCCGCACAAAATACGGAGCGAGTCGGGGAAGAAACGAGAGACCAATTAAGACAATGGCGAACAGCGCGGTCGAAAGGTAACCCACATCCCGCGGAACCTGCGCAGGAAAAAAGACCGTGGCAATGAGAATGAGAGGGACCACCGCGGCCAAGAATCGAATCGGCAGACGGCACAACCAAGGACGACTGAGAACATCCGAAAGCCAGCTGTCCGATACGAATTCTCCGCACTCTGCGGGGCCGGGATTGGAATCAGTCCATGGCCTGAGGCGACAAATACGGCCAGAACAGTGCCGGCCAGGATGAGATAGAGCGGCACAATCAGGGTATCCGACTGCCATCGAAGCAGGTAAGCCGACCCGACCATCCCTGCCTGAATGGCGTAAATCGCCGTCACGGCTTCATAGTGGGACAATCCGGCAGTCATCAGCTTGTGGTGAATATGTGTGCGATCGCCGACAAAAGGGGAACGTCCTTCGGCCAGTCGTTGCGCAGACACGCCAAGCGTGTCCAGAAATGGCAACCCTAATAGAAAGAGTGCCAAGGCCGGGCTGAACGGCCCTCTGGTCGAATCGGTCAAGAGGATGGCCAGTACACCCATGATAAAGCCGAGCAACTGACTCCCTCCGTCTCCCATGAAAATCCGAGCCGGATAGGTGTTGTAGCGCAAGAAACCCAACAGTCCTCCCATAAAAGGAATGGCCAACATCAAGACCGTCGAGTCGTCAGAGAGATGGGCAAGGTATGCGGTACCCGCAAGAGTCAGAAAGGAAAGCCCGCCGGCCAGGCCGTCGAGCCCGTCCGAAAGATTCACCGCATTCGAGACGGCGACAAGGAAGAGCACCGTGACGGGAATCCCGATCCATATCGGCAGTTCAGCATCAAGCAGGAACGGGATGCTTTCGAATCGGATCCCTCCGATAATAACGACCGCAAGAGCCGCCACCAACTGCCCCAGCAATTTGATCCGGTAGCCGAGATTCGCACGATCGTCCCACACGCCGAATCCCAGGATAATCAATCCGCCAAGGAGCACCGACAACGTGGTGTTGTCTTTGGGTCCCCACCACAGAATGCTGGCAAAAGCTCCAAGCGCAAACGCAATGCCACCAACACTTGGGACAGGTTGCTGATGGACTTTGCGTTCCCCTGGTTGATCCATGACATGGAGCCGAGCAGCCAAAAGACGCAATGGCGGAATCAACGCCATGCAAATGAGCAGCGAAGTCATGAAACTGAAAAATAGCTCGCTATTCATCGCTATGCTCGTGTCTCAAATCCCTATTGCTTTCATTAGCCACATCGCTTCCCATAAGGTCTCTATCCTGCGCCTGTCTAAGCACTCGCCGTTTGATGTGCGAGGTTGGAGGGTTGAGGCCAAGAAGGTTTGAGGCGAGAGGCCTGAGGCCGATCGGAATTCAGGAGCCTCCCCAGTAGTGTCTCCATCCTCATACCTTCCCCCTCCAACCTGTGCCCTCCACCCTCTAACCTCAATCCTCCAACCTCTAACGTCCCCTAGCCTTCCCGGGATCAGTCCGGCACATAGCGAGGCAACTCAGGCTCGATCGTCGCAACGAACCGGAGCAGCCGCTGATCAACGATGTCTTCGGTTTCGCCGGGGCCAACGAGCGAAGCGATCCGCACGAGCGCCCCGTCGGTTCGTCCCCGAGACAAGGCATCCCAGAATAAAAATAATTTGACGAGATATTCATTGCTGAGGATCCGATCACGCTGCTTAAACCAGTACAAGACGATTTGCTTCTGGCTGTCCTTCTGGATCAACGCTCGATTCACATGCAGGGACCGAACCACCCCGGAGCTAGCCGGCAAATCAATAGGCTTCAAGGAGGAAATTTCCCATCCACCGCCAGGGAGGCAACTTTGAGGAGAGTGGGCCGATTGCCCCTTCCTCTGTGACCCATAGTAGGCGGCATACAGATTGACCGGCTGCCCGTCGCCGAATCGAAAATCTGCCAACACATAGTCGTCGAAGCGGAGCGCGTCTATGTACTGCTTTTCCAACGATAAGGAGGTGCCCAGCCACCCATTGAGTTGCATCGGAAAATCAACAAACATGGCTCGGGGAGGCGGAATCTCTTTGCGCTCGACCACGAGTGTAGAGGCGAAAGCGACGGGAATGAGAAGAGCCACACTGCAGAGATAGGCGGGGCCGGGGAATAGCTTGCGAGAGGTTGGAGGTTGGAGGTTGGAGGTGACTGATGGAGATAGAGGACCTCTAACCTCTAGCTTCGATGTAGCCTTGGAGGTTGGAGGCTTTCGAGGAGGCTGACTGGGAAGGTTGAGGTTAATGGAGATCGGTCGGACCAGGTGAAGCGATCTAAAAAGGATGCTCTCTCCCCTCCCGTCCCGATCCTGGCCAACACTAGCATCTCCAGAATCAGCAAGCCCAAACTCGCCATAAACAGCACCCAGCCTTCGAATAGATGGTAGAACCCTTCGGCGGCCCCCTGCCCGTACCATTCGACCAGCACTCCGATCATTCCGATGCGGAAGCCGTTCACGACAATGGATATCGGAATCGACGAGAGGACGAGCACCACTCGTTTCCACATCTTGTCTTTGAAGAGATAGGCGCAGAGGAGCGAAAGAGAGGTGAGCGGAAGCAAATACCGAATGCCGCTGCAGGCTTCGACTACTTGAAGTTGGACTGGTCCAAGATCGATCACATTGCCGTCACGAAAGGCCGTCACTCCAACAAGCTGCAAACAGCCCACTCCGAGAGCCGAGGACCACAATTGAAGTTGGCTCGACAAATTTGCATAGAGGAATACCGGCAACGGGATGCTGGTCAACAGATAGGACAGAGGAAACGCGATTGCCCTTGCCCCACGGACTCCGATCAACGCAATGACCAGCCCCACAATGACCAGCCAGAGAGAAATATGCTGCAGGACGTACAACGTGGCGAACTCACCGATCAAATAGAGAAAGAGTCCCGCCGATATTACAGCAAGGCCCCACCACGAGTTCTTAGTGCCGGTTTCAGCGATACGATGCCGTGCCTGCCAGATCAAGAACAGACTGATCAGCGGGACAAACATCCCGTGGCTATAATCTTCGCTGCCGATCCAGTAGCTGAACAGAAAGGCAAGGCTGTCGGCATACAGATACCACAGTAAGACTGTGGCCAATACTGCGCTGAAGCCTAGAAAAAGTTTGCTGATCATATAAAAAATGCTCAGATGTAATGGATCTACCAGGATGCTGAAAAAATCCGCCTGCTTTGTTCTCGCATCGCTCAGAGACTCGACGTACCGCAATGGTACGCCTCGCATCCTCGCTCGCTGCGGCCTCGTTGGACGGCCTTTTTGAGCATCCTATGGGAGTGTTCCCCTGTTGTGGCACACGTGCAGCCCCTAGAGGTTCTCGCGTGCCACAATACTATTTCGCCAATCTGCGAGAACTGGATGATTGCGGGATGAATACTCTGGATACCAGATTGATCTTTGTAAGGCAACATTCTGAGGCGACGTATTACGTTCATGCTTACCATGCCTTTGTTTGAATCGAACCATGTTCCTTGCGCAGCGGAATAAATGGATGTATTTCTATTTTCAATTGGAAGCTGGTCGGAGGCAGCGAGGAGAACAGACTGAGGCAGTCGACGAGTGCTCTATAAGGAGAGGCTTGGCACCCCCAAACAAGAGGGTACCAAGCCTCCGGTAGAGAGAACGTGCCTCTCTTGCCTACGCCTGAGTCCCCCGAAGGTTTCGTAATCCCCCGGCGCCAAGTCCGACCAGCGAGATGAGTCCGGCGCCGAACAAGATGACGGCTGCCGGCAACGGAACCGCGGTCAACTTGGTCAAGGAACCAAGCACAAAATTGCCGTTCGCAAACGTGAGCCGCCACTGGTTGCTGGCGAAGGAATTCAGGCTCGGCGGCGCAGTCGGAAGGTCGACGCTGCTCAAGACGTTCCCGCTAGGGTCAGTCAGCGACACGTCGAACAACGTCGGCAAGGTTCCGTTGATCGCTGTCGCCGACGACATCGACGCAAACGTGGTGATATTGTCGATGCCGCTGCCGGGTGCGCTGTTCGTTAGAAAGACACCATTGGCGCCTGAGGATTTGGCATTATAGCTCCCGATATGCAGGTTAAGGGATGTGATCGGGTTCAGATAAACGCCCACCCCAGGGGCAACGGGGGCCGCTCCTGGATCAAACGTGATATTCCCGGTCATCGTGAGACCGGTATTCAATGTGGGAAACAGGACGCCCGTCACCTCACTCACAGCTCCCTCAAACGCATAGGTCAGTCAGCGCCGCATGAGCAGCGTTTCCGGAAAGAACAGCACACAACGCGATCGCCGACAGAACAAAACCTTTGATCGACAACTGCTTCTTGGTCTGCATAACAAACACTCCTTCGTAGAGGTGGTACATGCGCACAGCCTGGTAGTGGAGCAAATCCCAGACCGCCTGGCCCACCTGCTATATCATTGTAAAATCAAGAGGAGCGAAAAATTGTCAGAGGGCACTGTCTGTTCAACCCTACGAGGCCGGTTCAATTCTGAATCAGGCACAAGATGGCACGAAAGGTGTCATAGGATTGCATGATATCGCATAAACGACACAGCCGGTACCTTATGGCACCGGCTTGTGTCATGAAGACCGTATCGTGCTGCCTACGCGAGGCTGGTTTTCCTCCGCCGCCAACTCCCGGCACCAAGCCCGACCAGTGCCACAAGCCCCGCACCGAAGAGAATCGCCGCAGCCGGCAGCGGCACTGCCGTGATGGATGTGAGCGCTCCTTGAACCACCCGACCACCGGGTCCAAATACCAGCCGCCACTGGTTAGTTGTCATGAATGACGACAGGCTTGGGACGGTTGTCGGATATTGAGAATCAAACGCCCCAGCCGTCCCATCGACAAGAGTAATGTCGAACTTCGTGGGAGTGAACCCGTTTACCTGGGCACCGGATGTCAGTGTGTTCATAACCAGCTTAGCACTGTCGAAGGCAGGAAGGTTACGGATTGTAATGTGATTATTTGGTTCCCCAAAGTTCGCAACATAGGGGGTGCTCGTGCCGATCGTCACGCTCAGGTTTGTAATTTGGTTGTTGTATCTTGCGATGTTGGGCGATGAATTGCTGTCTGTCACCAAATCAACGGTGAAAAACCCCGACATCGTTTGCCCGATGCCGAAAGGAGGCGAGACCTTTACATTTGAACCCTGGACCACTCCGGTGAACGAGAATGTGATAGGTGCTGCTGTGGCAACCGTGGGGCCGCCGGAAAGCAAGCCGCACAATAAGATTCCAAGGCCAATTTTCATACAGAATTGCTTCATTCAATTCCTCCTTACTTCCGATGTCGGTTCACTCGGAACATAGACGTCTCATCTGAAGCGGTCTCTCTGTAGAAACCATTTTCAGGCATCTGAGAAAATGTGGACTAACTATGACTTGCTCCATGTCTCTCCCAGGCTGAAAATATTGCTAAGCCACTCGAGTTGCCTCGCGAAAGGGCCCGCAAAGATGGCGTATGATTCGGCGGAATTAGAAGGAAGCAGCGGGGGGATCACTCTGCGAAGGGCTCGACACGTAACGGTGATGTTTTTGGTCTGGCATATTACCTCCGCACAACAAAATGTGATTCCATAGCTAGCTTCGAAGAGTCAAGCAAGGACTTTTTGGTCCGTCATGGAACACGTCTTCCCCTCTAGGTATTTCCACCTCTAGCAAACTTGGTCTCTTTGTAGCTTTGCGAGGACGCTGAACAGAGGAGTACCTCACCTGCGGTTTCAGGATTCGCAGGGAGCCCCGTCGTGGTATTGGGCAACGCAATGACGTTCTGACCCTTAATTTGTGGAAAATACATAATCTACAGCCAGCAGTTTTGGGAACTAGGGAATTTCCTAGTTCCTCTCGAACACCTTACTAGCGTCCCGTCTCTTGATACGAAACACTAGATATTTAAATTATTACTGTCGCAGGAAGAAGGAGAGAATCCTTAACGACCGGCCTCGCCTTGAAGGAAACCAACTCACCTCACGACGACATCGCCACTATGCATTATTTGGGAAAACAGAGCAAGGACAATTATTTGATTGGAAATGCTGAATTGCACGTATTTAATATGGCCACAAATCTATGCCTCTGTGCGTGATGAGAATACTAGCTCACAGTGAGAGGGAGGTTTGAGGCGAGAGGCCAAGCGGAAGGTTCAGGTCGAGGCTTAGGCTGAGGGGCAGAACGTTTGAGGTTGGAGGGGTGAGGTTTGAGGTGCAAGGCCGAGCGGAAGGTTCAGGTCGAGGTTTAGGTTAAGGCTGAGGGGTAGCCCCCTCAGGGTGCAGCCCTATGAACACGACCAAGAAATACTCTTGACGTCACGCGTACTTCTTCCTAAACTGCGACGTGATCGTTAGCTACGCAGACCGCCGAACTATAGATCTTGCCCATGGGAAGCGGGTTCCGGCCTTCACAGGGATTGAGCGTATGGCCCGGCTTAAACTCGATCGGCTCGAAGCCGCCACGACGCTTCAAGACTTGGCGGCCTTACCTGGGAACCGTTTTGAAATGTTGAAGGGGAATCGGAAAGGGCAATACAGTATTCGGATCAACGACCAGTGGCGAGTCTGTTTCCACTGGCCCAAAGGCTCGCCAGGTCCGGTCAATGTTGAAATTGTCGACTATCACTAAAGGAACCATCGTATGTCCCCGACCCCTATTCATCCAGGCGAGCATTTAGCTGAAGAGCTCAGTGCGTTAGGACTGAGCGCCGCGGCCTTGGCCCGGCATCTGAAGGTGCCAACCAACCGTATTACCCAGATCCTCAATGGGCGCCGGGCGATTTCCGGGGATACCGCCATTCGACTCGCACACTTCTTCGGCACGAGTGCACAATTCTGGATGAATCTGCAGACCCTCTATGAAGTGAAGTGTGCACAGCACAAAGTAGGGAAAACCCTTCGAACCCTGTCCACGATCCAGGGTTTACGTCGCACCGCCTAGTTCGCCTCATCGCTTCAGGTGCGCGTATCCGGCAATTAGTTGGTTGTTGTATCCCGAAGCTCGTCCAGAACCTCTAACCTCTTCATTGACTCTCAACCTTTCAGGAGGCTTGAGGCGAGAGGCCAAGGATGTTGGAGGTTTGCGGTTAGAAGCCTGAGGCCGAGCAGAAGGTTCGGGTCGAGGTTTAGGTTAAGGTTCGTGCAGAGGCTAGAGGATC
>CAVSOJ010000010.1:0-71059 GCA_963729585.1 Nitrospirota bacterium | reverse complement strand
ACCCAACTTCGTTCTCGGTTCAAGAAAATCCTCAACGCACCCCAGAGGGTACGCCTCCGGTTTTCTCTCACCTCCGGCCTCGTTGGCTGCCTTTTTGAGCAGCCTGTCTGAGCCCCAGTCAAATCTTCACAGCCTCCCCCAGTTTCTTCTTCAATAACTCATTCACTTTCCCTGGATTTGCTTTTCCTCCAGAAGCCTTCATGACCTGCCCCACTAAGAATCCGAGCACCTGCTGCTTCCCTTCTTTGAACTGCGTGACCTGCGTCGGGTTTTTGGCCAGCACCTCGTTGATAATCTTATCGAGTGCGCCTTCGTCTGAAACTTGGCGTAGACCCTTTGCTTCAATTATTTCGGAAGCTGTACGTCCCGTGGCGAGCATTTCTTCGAGCACTGACTTCACAATAGGTCCGCTCACTTCCCCTCTGAACTTCTTAACCAGTAGACTCGCAAGATTAACTGGCGGAACCTGTTTCATAAGTAGCGAAACCATAGATCTCGCTTGCTGTGCATCCGGTGACGGATCAACAGCAGAAGGCTGACCGGAGCCAACGGAAGCTTTGTTCAGAAACCCTCGCAAATCTCCTGTTATCCAATTGGCAATATCCCTTCCAATTTCCATCTTCATCATTCCGGCGTTTTCTGCTTCAGCAACAGTCGCCTCAAAATACTCGACCATCCACTTTTCTGACGTCAGCACAGTCGCCTGATAATCACTTACACCGACCTCTTCTATGATCCTAACGCAGAGAGCAGACGGTGACTCTGGCAATGCCTTCCTCAACCCCTCGATCCATTCTTTATCCAACTTGAGCGGAACCAAATCCGGATCAGGGAAGTAACGATAGTCATGCGCCTCTTCTTTGGAACGCATCACCGCCGTCTCGCCACGATCGAGATTCCAGAGCCGGGTTTCCTGATGGATCTTGCCGCCCTCGGTCAAGACCTTCGTCTGACGCTTGATCTCGTAGTCGATGGCATCCTTGACGAACTTGAATGAATTGATGTTCTTCAATTCAACCTTCGTCCCAAACTCCTTCTGCCCCAATGGACGGAGCGAAAGATTCGGCTCGCAGCGGAAATTCCCCTTTTCCATGTCACCATCGCATACATCTTGATAGATGAGCGTCTCTCGAAGGCTCTTGAGATAGGCCACGACTTCGTCCGCCGACCGCAAGTCCGGCTCCGTCACGATTTCCAGCAACGGTGTTCCCGCCCGATTCAAATCGACGCGGCTCCCGCTCGAGCCCGCAACGTGAACACTCTTCCCCGCATCTTCTTCCAGATGGGCGCGGCGAATACGCACACGCTTTGTGCCCTCACTCCCCGCAATATCGATCCAGCCATGCTCGCAGATCGGCGCCTCGTATTGTGAAATCTGATAGCCCTTGGGCAGATCCGGATAGAAGTAGTTCTTGCGTGCAAAGAGATTGTTCTCAGCGATCGTGCAATGCAGAGCCAAGCCCGCACGCACGGCCATTTCGACCGCCGACTGGTTGATCACCGGCAACGTGCCGGGCAGTCCCAGACACACAGGACAGGTCTGGCTATTGGCCGTGAGCCCAAACATCGTTCCGCAGGCGCAGAACATCTTGGACTGCGTGCGCAGCTGCGCATGCACTTCCACTCCAATTACGACTTCGTAGATCATGGCTTAGCCGCGGTCCTCACTTTGCAATCGGTCACGCTCGCGTCGCATCGCCTCGCGACCGGCGTCAAACGCCTCACGCAGGACCGCTTTCTTCGAGTCCACAAATTCTTTCCCCTCCTCCACGACCTCTTCCAATACTTCGCCGGCGCGGCCTGCCAAATCACGCAGATCACCTTCCGCGCGACGGGCATAGCCCCGCAGCTGCTCGCGCGACTCGCGTCCGCTCTGTGGAGTCAACAATAACGCCGCCACGGCTCCCAACGCCGCCCCGCTCAGGAACGCCAACACGAATGCTGCCGATGAGGAACCTCGATCATCCGCCATTGTGATGCCCTCCTTCATCTCGAAACCGTTCCTTCATGACTTGGGTTGCCGCTTTGAACCCGGCCACCACGCTTACGACATTGGTCAACAGCGATCCGCTCGAGCCCCTCACGACATCGTGCACATGCTGAACCGATTCTCCCACTTCCCCGACCGCATGCAGGAGGACCGCAGCATGTTCCACCCCCATGCGGGCCTGTTCAGTCAGATCGTTCACGTTATGACTCATCTCCCGGAGCTCGCCGATCAGCGGAGGCAAGTCGTTATTCATTTTGGCCAGAAGCTGTCCGGACTCCGCGATGGTTTTGCGAACCTCAATCAGCACAGGCACGAGATAACCCACCAGCACCGCAACCACGACAGCAACAACAATCGCAGCCATTTCGACGATCGTCATAAGACCTCCAAGACGGGCAATCGGTTGGATACTGACCTCATCGTACCACCGGCTTCTTCACTCGCCATTGCGTACTCTGCTCGTAGGCATAGGCCGCTCGCAAGAGCTTTTCCTCTTCGAAAGGGCGACCGATTATCTGCAACCCGATAGGAAGCCCGGCCTGACTGAACCCACAGGGCAATGCGATCGCCGGCAGACCGGCGAGGTTCACCGAAATGGTGAAAATGTCCGACAAATACATCTGGAGGGGGTCGTCGCCCTTTGCTCCGAACTTGAATGCCGGCGTGGGTGTCACGGGCGTCACGATAAGATCGACATCCTGAAACGCCGCCTCGAAGTCTTGGCGAATCAATGTTCGCACCGCCTGCGCCTTGCCATAATAGGCTTCGTAATACCCGGCACTGAGGACGTAAGTCCCTAGCATGATTCGGCGTTTCACTTCAGGCCCAAACCCTTCCTGCCGTGTCTTCATATACAATTCGAGCAGATCTTTAGTCTCTTTGGCGCGAAGCCCAAACTTCACCCCGTCATATCGGGCCAGATTCGAACTGGCCTCGGCCGTGGCGATCACATAGTATGTGGCTATTGCCGCATCCGTCCTCGGCAACTGGATTTCCTTGATCTCCCCTCCAAGTTCTTTCAGTTCCTGAATCGCCGCCCGCACGGTCTGCTCCACTTCAGGATCCAACCCCTCCGCAAAGAACTCGACCGGCACACCTATCTTGAGTTTTTTGAGATCTCTTCTCTTGAGCGCCTTCAAATAGTCCGGCACCGGAACATTAGCCGACGTCGAATCCAACGGATCGTGACCGGCAATGGCTCCGAGGAGGAACGCGGCATCCGTCACATCTTTTGTAATCGGCCCGATTTGATCGAGCGAGGAGGCAAAGGCGATCAGCCCGTACCGAGAGACCCGCCCATAGGTCGGCTTGAGACCCACCACCCCACAAAATGCCGCAGGCTGACGAATCGACCCGCCGGTATCAGACCCCAACGCCGCGGCACATTCGTCGGCCGCCACAGCCGCAGCGGATCCTCCACTGGATCCACCCGGCACACACTGCAGATTCCATGGATTGCGGCTGGGTCCAAAGGCGGAATTCTCGGTTGAGGAGCCCATCGCGAACTCATCGAGATTCGTCTTCCCGAGGAGCAGATACCCCTGCGTGCGTAGCCTGGCAATCACGGTCGCATCATATGGCGGAACGAAATTTCCGAGCATACGGGACGCACAGGTCGTGCGTACGCCTTCCGTGCAGATATTGTCTTTAATCGCCACTGGCATGCCCATCATCGGTGAGGTCTTGCGCCACCCCTTCAAGGAGGCGTCGAGTGCGCCGGCCTGTGCAACCGCCGCATCTTTGGTCTGCGTGATGTAGGCCTTCACCTTGGACTCCACCTGGCCGATCCGCAATCCATAGGCACGAACAATTTCTGTGGCAGTGACTTCGCCGGCCGTGAACTTGTTATGGAGCTCGTAGAGCGAGAGTTTCTGAATCGACATCAGTGCTTCGTCTTTCCGGTAACAATCCGGTTCTTCTCGTTGACTTGGATGATCTTGGGAACATGCCGCTTGATTTCATCTTCTGAGTAATACTCGTAACAGAAGATGATAATCTGATCGCGAACTGCGCCTTTCCGCGCCGTCGGCCCATTGAGGATGATCTCACCTGCACCGCGTTTGCCCGCCATCGCATAGGTCATGAAGCGCTCGCCGTTATTCAAATTGGAGCAGACGATCGCCTCATACGGCAAAATCCCCGCTGCTTCCATCAAATCCTCGTCGATCGTCAGGCTACCTTCGTACTCGAGACACGACTCCGTGACCGTGGCCCGATGAATTTTCGACCGCAACATTTGCCTGAACATTCGGACCTCGTTTAAAGGGGTTGTCGATCCTCAATAATTTTTGGAACCACAAAAAACCCGTCAGCGGATTCCGGCGCATTGGCCACGGCTCGCTCAACGGACAGGGACGGCCGCACGTCATCGGGACGAAACACATTGACTTGCCTCAGCACCCTCGACATCGGTTCAACGCCCGTGGTGTCATACTGCTTCAAAGTCTCCACATGTGTGAGAACCTGGCTCAACTGTTTTGCAAAAGCCGCCTGCTCACTATCTGACAACTCCAGCCGAGCCAACTTCGCGACCTTCTCAACTTCCTGTTTCGTAAGTTCCACGTTTCTCTTTCCTTTCACTACTCAAGGATGTTCAAATGGCCTTCCACCGCTGGGGACGTCACAGGGAGATGGACGACTGAGAACGCTGCTGGGAGCCATTTTTAACATCCTACTATTCTACTGTGACGCTCTTGGCCAAATTCCGTGGCTGATCGACATCCGCGCCCCGAAGCACTGCAATGTGATACGCCAAGAGCTGCAGTGGAATCGTAAACAGGATCGGCGAAAGCAGTGGATGCGTATCGGGAATCGTGAACACCGCATCGGCGATCTTCCCCAATTCACGCTCGCCTTCCGCGACGAGCGCGATGACCGGCGCGTGCCGGGCTTTTACTTCCATCAGATTGCTCACGGTTTTTTCGTATAACCGGTCCTTCGGTGCCAACACAACTACCGGCATGTCCTTATCGATGAGCGCGATCGGGCCATGTTTCATCTCTCCCGCGGCATAGCCTTCGGCATGGATATAGGAAACTTCCTTCAGCTTCAATGCTCCTTCGAGCGCGATCGGATAGTTGATGCCGCGACCAAGGAATAAAAAGTTCCGTTTCTTGTAATACCGCTTGGCAATCGCGATAATCTCCGCCTCGCGACCGAGCACCTGTTCAACTAATACCGGTAGCCGGACGAGGCGATCGAGCCAGGCCTTACCGTCCGCGACCGACAAGGTTCCGCGCACGCGGCCCAGATGCAGTGCCAGCATGTATAGCGCCGTGAGTTGGGCAGTGAAGGCTTTGGTCGAAGCGACGCCAATTTCAGGGCCACAATGCGTGTAGAGGACGCCGTCTGATTCGCGGGCCAGCGTACTGCCCACGACGTTCACGATCGAGACGACGCGCGCCCCTTTTTTCTTCGCTTCACGCGCAGCGGCCAGCGTGTCCGCCGTCTCACCGGACTGCGATATTGTGATAAAGAGATCATCTTTACCGACCAGCGGATCGCGGTAGCGAAACTCGCTGCCGATATCGACCTGCACCGGCGTACGAACCATTTCCTCCAGCAGATATTTTCCCACCAGCCCAGAGTGCCACGAGGTACCACAGGCCACGATCCAGATCCGGCCGACGGCGGCAAACTCTTTCGCCGTCAATCCGATATCCGGCAGATCCGCTTCGCCGGTATCGTAAGAATAGCGCCCGCGCATCGTGTCGAGAATCGTCTGCGGCTGTTCATGGATCTCCTTCAACATGAAGTGCGGGAATCCGCCCTTTTCCGCCGCGGAGGCATCCCAAGTAATCTTGGTCTGTTTCCGTTTAACAGCATGTCCCTCGATATCGGTGAAATGAATATCCGTCGCGGTCACGACCGCCATATCGCCTTCTTCGAGGTAGGTGACATCACGGGTATGGGCAAGCATGGCCATGACGTCGGACGCGACGAAGGATGCCTTGGCAGTTTTGCCCACAACCAGCGGGCATCCAGAGCGTGCCGCGATCATCGTCCCCGGTTCCCGCTCCGAAATGACGGCGAGCGCATAACTCCCTCGCACGTCCTTCGTAGCAGCTCGTACTGCGTCAGCCAGCTTCATGCCCTGTTGGAAATATTTATCGATCAGATGCGCCACGACTTCCGTGTCCGTTTCCGAATGAAACGTGTAGCCCTCTTTCTCCAGTTGTTGTTTCAACGGCTGATAGTTCTCGATGATGCCGTTGTGCACGAGTACGCAGCCTTTCGAGCGGTGCGGGTGGGCGTTTTGTTCCGAGGGCTTCCCGTGCGTGGCCCATCGCGTGTGGCCGATCCCCACGGTGCCGTTGAGTTCTTTTTCCTTGAGCGACTTCTGAAGATTGGCGAGTTTGCCGACACTGCGCCTGACTTCAATCTTCTCGCCTTGCAACACCGCAACGCCGGCTGAGTCGTAACCTCGATACTCCAGCTTGGCAAGGCCGCCGATCAGAATCGGCACCACCTCCTGATTGCCCACATATCCGACAATTCCACACATCTGGGTGGTCTACCTCCCCTTTTTCGACTGGTTCTTCACGGGCCTCTTCGCCGGCTTTGACAACGACTCATGGCTGACCTGAGCTTGCGTCGCCAAGGCCCGTCGTCGCGCGGCCCATCCTTCACGATTCACTTGAGGCACCCGCGCAATCGCCAAGGCATCCGCCGGCACATCCTCCGTGACCGTGGTGCCGGCTGCGATGATGGCTCCCGCCCCCACCGTCACCGGTGCGATCAACTGCGTATCGCTACCGAGAAAGACCCCATCCCCGATCACCGTCTGAAACTTCCGCACACCGTCGTAGTTACAGGTAATGGTGCCGGCGCCGATATTGACCCCTTTCCCAATCTTTGCGTCCCCCAGGTAACTCAGATGGTTCGCCTTCGATCCTTCACCCAGGTCAGTTTTTTTCATCTCGACAAAGTTCCCGACCTTGGCCTTCTTCCGCACCACCACGCCGGGGCGCAGATGGACAAAGGGACCCAGGTGCGCGTCATCCTCAATGTGCGAATCGGCAAACAGGCAGTGATCGAGAATCTCAACGCCGTTGCCGACAATGCAATTCGTCAGTCTGGTATTGGAGCGCAGGACACAGTCCTCCCCGATAACCGTTGTCCCTTCGAGTGTCACGTTGGGGTAGAGCACCGTGTCTTTCCCGATCGTGACCGTGGCGTCAATCCAGGTTGAGGCCGGATCGATCATCGTCACCCCGGCCTCCAGCCATCGATTCCGAACCCGCTTCCGCACCACTTGTTCTGCCTCAGCGAGCTGTCGGCGCGTATTCACGCCAAGTCCTTCGTCGGGATTGTCAAGGACCACCGCGGCCACGCGCCGTCCGGAATGTTCCGCAAGATGGATGATATCCGTCAAATAAAATTCCCCTTGCGCGTTGTGAGGTTCGAGTTTTTCCAGGGTGCTGAAGAGAAACTCCCCGTCGACCACATAGGTACCCACGTTGATTTCACGGATGGCCTGCTCCTCTATACTTGCGTCACAATCCTCGACGATACGAGAGACCCCCCGCCCTGCTGCGTGCGCACGCACGACCCGCCCGTATCCGCTTGCATCTTCGAGGACTGCGGTGAGAATGGTGACGGTCGCGCGCTCCGCCTCGTGGACACGAAGGAGCTTGCGCACGGTCGCTTCCTGGAGTAATGGCATATCGCCATTGAGAATCAAATAATTGGACGGGGCGCCCCGCTTGCCCACCGCAAATGCCGAGCGGCTCTGCAAAACCGCATGGCCTGTGCCCAGTTGCTCCCGCTGTTCAACAAGTGCCACTGAAGCGCCGCCGCTCCTTCCCGACATCGCGCGGTCGATCACCTGGCGAACCAGATCAGCCTGATGCCCCACCACGACAGCCACACGATCCCCGGCAACGCTCAATCCGAGTTCAACCGAATAGAGCACCATCGCCTGGCCGGCCACCGGATGCAGCACCTTCGTCTGCTTTGAACGCATCCGCTTCCCAAGCCCGGCTGCCATGACGACCACCGCCAAACCGGCAATCTTCCCTTGCTGGTCCGGGCGGACAGGCTTCTTCGCCGTCGAGACTGCAGCCGCTCGTGAACGACTCATCCGATCGGTACTCCCGGTTCAGGCTGTTTGACCGAACTCCACTTCGTCGCGGCAGTCACGGCTGATGCCAGAGACGCGGACGGTGAGCAGAGGCCGCCTGAGACGATGAGCTTCATCGCCTCTTCGACACTCATATCGACGGACGTGACTTCATGTTCCGGCACCAATAGGAAATAGCCCGATGTCGGATTCGGTGACGTCGGAACATACACATGGATCAGCGGCTCCTGTGCGAGATCCTGCATCTCCCCTTTGGTCACACCCGTCACAAAGGCAAAACAATAGTGGCCATTTTTGGGAAATTGAATCAGCACGACGCGGTGATATGACGCCTGATCTGAGAACGACAAAATATCCATCATGGATTTCAACGTCGAATAGATCCCTCGCACGAGCGGCACACGATTCAACCATTCCTCCCACCACCTTACGATTTGCCGGCCCATAAAATTGGTGGCAAACAGCCCAGCCGCAAATACCAAGACGATCAACGCCAGAATTCCCAGCCCCGGCACATAATGACTCGGCACCAACTGGACCAGGAGATCCCCCAGAATCCCATCAACGGCCACGAAAAGGGTCTTCAAAATGAGGACGGTTCCCCAGATGGGGATAATCACGAGCAGGCCCGTCAGAAAGTAGCGTTTTAGTGAGGTTTTCAGCATAAATGTGAGCCGACGGAAGTAGACGGTCATCATACAGAGAATTACGAGGGCCTCGCAAGCCTTTTCTTGCTATTTTCAACAACTTGGAATACCATCCCGCCCGTTTATTTTATCGGCGATGGTGCCCGAACGATGGGGACAAAGACGCGACAGTCTCGTGGCCTGTTCATTACCCTGGAGGGAATCGAAGGCAGCGGGAAAAGCACACAGATTCGCCACCTCGCTGACGTGCTGACCAAGGCAGGATACCCCGTACTGCAAACCAGAGAACCAGGTGGCACTGCAACGGCGGAAGCGATCCGCCATATTCTCCTCACAACGTCGTCACACGAACCACTCACGCCTCAGGCCGAAGCCCTGCTGATTCTCGCCGCCAGATGTCAGCACGTCATGCATCTTATCCTGCCTGCACTGCGGCGTGGGAGCGTGGTGTTATGCGACCGGTTTTCCGATTCCACGTTTGCCTATCAAGGATTCGCGCGCGGCCTGGATCTTCAGTGGTTGCAGGCGGCCAACGAAGTCGCAACCGGCGGGCTGACGCCAGATCTCACAGTCGTACTCGACCTCCCGGTTTCCGTTGGCCTGGCCAGGCGGCGAACCGATCGTGGACAACAGAATCGGCTGGACCATGAAACAGAACGCTTTCATCGAAAGGTGCGCCGCGGATTTCTCGCACTCGCCGCTGAAGAACCTCGCCGCATGAAGATTGTGAACGCGAATCGACCCGCACAAGAAGTTCAGGACGAGCTCACTGAGATCGTGGTAGGCTGGATTGCTCAACCGCGTCGCCTTTCACGCCCCCGGAGTTAGCATGCCCTTTCGCGACTGTATCGGCCATCAACAATCCATCGCCCTCCTGCAAGCCGCCGTCATCCATGAGCGCCTGGCTCACGCCTATCTGTTCCATGGCGAGAACGCGATCGGGAAGCGATTGACGGCCATCCGCCTCGCGCAAGCGCTCAACTGCGAACAGTCATCTGAAGCGGAAGGTCTCGACAGTTGTGGTGCATGCCGGTCCTGCCAACAGATCGAAGCCCGCACACATCCGGACTTTTTCGTTATCGAGCCGGACCAGGAACAGGCCACCCAGCAAATCAAGATTGAGCAGGTCCGCGAGATCGAGCATCAGATCATGTACCGTCCGCTCATCGGTGAGCGAAAAATCTGTCTGATCGATAATGCCGACCGCATGACAATCGGCGCAGCCAATGCGCTGTTAAAGACGTTGGAAGAGCCACCCGCGCATAGTCTTTTCCTCGCGATCTCGAGTCGCCCCGCCGCCCTTCCGGCGACAATCCGGTCACGCTGCCAAGCCCTACGCTTTACGACACCGGCACGAACACAAGTGGAAGCCGCGCTTATCCTGAAACGCGAAATCCCCCCGGCAGATGCGCGATTTCTCGCCATCATCAGCGAAGGCCGTATCGGAGAGGCCCTTACCGCCGACGTGAAAGACACTCGCGCGCGTCAACAGGAACTCATGGACTTGGTCCGTCCTCAATCCTTGCAATCGATCGGATCCATCCTGACCTCGGCTGAAGCGATTGCGAAGACCGATCGTGCAGAGGACATGCTCGCCTGGCTGGCTCGTTGGATCCGCGACCTCGTCTTGCTACAGGTCGGAGGAGATCGTGACCAGTTGCTCTACCTCGATGACCTCGCGACGCTAGAAGCGTATGCGCGACAAGCCAACACCGATTCGCTGTTAGACCTGCTCCGTGAGATCGAGATGACGGAGCAGCGCGCCACAAGGCACCTCAATCTCCACATGGCACTGGAAATGATCCTGCTCCGCCTGCGCGACGCAGTGACCCTGTCATCCGTCCCGCTGCCAGCCTAGCTTTCGCCGTTTATTACCTGGTATCTTTTGTCACGCCCCATGAGTACCCCCAATACCTTCTACATCACGACGCCGATCTACTACGTCAACGACGTGCCGCATATCGGACACGCCTATACCACCATCGCTGCCGACGTCCTCGCCCGCTATTGGCGCTTGCGCGGTCGCGACGTGTTCTTTCTCACCGGACTTGATGAACATGGACAGAAAGTTCAGCAGGCTGCGGCCAAGGCCGGGATCGATCCGCAAGTACACTGCGATAGGCTTGCCCCTCAGTTTCAAAACCTGTGGAAGCGGCTGAATATTTCGAATGATGCCTTCATCAGAACGACCGATCTACCACACAAATCAGTGGTTCAACGATATCTTCAACAACTTTATGACAACCAACTGATTTACAAGGCTGACTACACGGGATGGTACTGCACATTTGACGAACGATTTTGGACGGAGAAAGATGTCACCAATGGCCTCTGCCCCGACTGCAAACGCCCGGTGGAACAGCTCAGCGAGCACAACTATTTCTTCAAGATGGGGCAATATCAGGATCGCCTGATCGAACACATCAAGCAGCATCCGAACTTCATCCGCCCTGAGTCGCGCCGCAATGAGGTCCTGGGATTCTTGACCACGCAGAAGCTGGGCGACCTGTCGATCTCCCGACCCAAATCAAGACTCTCCTGGGGCATCGAGTTGCCGTTTGATAAAGATTACGTCACGTATGTCTGGTTCGACGCGCTGGTGAATTATGTCTCTGCCCTCGAATACCTGCCGAAAAAACCTGCGCTCAATCAGTTCTGGCCTGCGAATGTCCACCTGGTTGGCAAGGACATTCTCACCACCCACGCCGTCTATTGGTCCACGATGCTGATGGCCCTGGACCTGCCATTGCCTGAAACGATCTTTGCCCATGGCTGGTGGACCGTCGATGGCGAAAAGATGTCGAAGAGCCGCGGCAACGTCGTCGATCCCAACAAGATGGTCGATGAATTCGGTGCCGATGCCTTCCGCTATTTCCTATTACGAGAAGTGCCGTTCGGACAAGACGGAGATTTCTCACGAGCACGCGATGGTCAGACGGATCAACAGTGACCTGGCCAACGGGATCGGCAACCTCTTGAGCCGAACTTTGACCATGATCGATCGCTATTGCGAAGGCACTATCCCTGATCGTACCCCAGGACTACCTTGAGAGGGAAAACCGAGAAATACCGCCATCTCCTTTTCGCGAAGGAACAGCTTCTTATCCTTAGAGAAGTCTCTTGATGGATTCTTCGAGGATCTTGAATTCAACAATCTACTCCTTAGATCACAAGCCGAGCTACAGATGTCGACATATTTATTGATGAGCATGAGCCCTGGAGGCTCGCGAAAATCCTGACAAACGTGAGGAACTTAACGCTGTCTTGTATACCGGCAGCAGAATGCCTGCGCATTTTAAGCCTTTACATCTATCCCGTGATGCCAAATACTGCGAAGAATGTCGCGGAGCAGTTAGGACTTGATATCAATTTTAGCTCGCCGCTCTTGAGTCAAGAGATTAGGTGGGGCGAACTGCAAGGTGGAACAAAGATCCGGAAGGGCAGTTCCCTTTTCCCCCGTATCGAATCAAAACCACAAGGAGCAAAGACCGTGAGCGAATCATCACCTACCCCTCAGCCAACATCCGCCACACCGGCGCCAGCTGGCAGCCGCAGCCCCTTGAGCACCAACGCCCGTAACGCCGGCGCAGATCACCATCGACGAGTTCATGAAGATTCAGCTCAAGACCGCGAAAGTCCTGACCGCCGAGCGTGTCCCCAAGTCAGAGAAGTTGCTCAAGCTGCTAGTTAGCCTTGGAGATGGTGCGGAACAACGACAGATTGTCGCCGGGATCGGCAAAAAATACGAACCGGAAACGCTGATCGGCAAAACGATCATCATTGTCGCAAACCTCAAGCCAGCGAAGCTCATGGGCATCGAATCGCAAGGCATGGTCCTCGCTGCAGGCGACAACGAAGTCCGCGGCCTGGCTACCATCCTCGAAGAAGTTGACCCTGGGACCAAAGTGAAATGAGGCTAACGGTTGCCACAGCCCGGCTGCTCCTTCTCTATGGTGCTGTGCTGACGCCCCTCCCCTGCCTCGCAATCCCGGCTGAAGACGAACCCCCTCCCGATCTCCGTCTGAACGAACCAAAGCCGACAACCATCTTAGTCCGTGTCGTAAGTCATGGAGCGATGGTTCTTGGTCGCGAGGTCGGAAGCGCCCGAGTCACGATCACTGATGTGGCCACCAAACAGATCCTTGCCACCGGCATTCAGCAGGGCGAAGCCGGAGACCAGAATCAAATCATGCGGACGCCGCGTCTCATGGAGGAGCCACACTATAGCTCACGGCCGGCCGCAGCCTTTACCGCAACATTCGACTTGCTCAATCCTACGCTGGTTGAAGTGAGCGCAGAGGGACCACTCGCCTATCCTGCGTCGTCGCAGCGTGCCTCAACAACGGTGTGGGTCGTTCCCGGTCAAGACACGACAAATGACGGGATAGTCCTTCACCTCTACGGGTACATCGTCCAGATCGAACAACCACAATCAGGCGCGCCGTTGATCGCAAAAGACGACGTGACCCTGCAGGCATCAGTTCGAACATTGTCCGGGGCGCTGGTGCGTCCACACGGAGACTGGGATTCCAGGAAGATCCACATCTACGGTGAGCTGATGATTGGAGAACGAGTTCTCGAACGACTTCAGTTGTTTTACAACAACGATCAGGCATGTTTCGAAGCGCCGTTCTTCGTTCCCCTCCCGAATGATGCGCCGGATGGAATCACCCTCCGCGTCGTGGCAGCCGACCCCTCTGGCGCAAACTTTGGTGTGGGAAAGGCGAACTATCCCGTGCTCAGCGAACGATTGCCACCCAAAAAACCACAATGATCGGTCAGGAGAAAAAGGCGATGAGCCTATTGGCCATGTTCGTCGTCGCCGTCCTCTGCGGTGGTGTCCTCTCGGACCCCGTAGCAGCGCAAGACCAGCATCAACACCGGCGGCCGAACGACATCACAGCATATCTGGAGCACCTCGATAGTCAGGAACGGGATCGGAGCCAGAAGCCTGCCGAGGTGGTTGAAGCACTCGCTCTGAAACCGGGCCTGACCGTGGCCGATCTCGGCTCAGGATCCGGGTACTTCACTCGGACGATTCATCGAGGCGGTGACAGAGACGGGCAAAGTCTATGCAATCGATGTGGAACCGGAGATGTTGAAGTATACCGAAGACAGTGTCGTCCACATGCATCGGTCCTATACGGCTGAATTCATCCTGGCGCGGCCTGACAACCCGAAACTTCCCTATGAATCAATCGATCTCCTCTTCGTCTGCAACACGTATCATCACCTCGAAGAACGCACCGAAATACTTCTCCGACACCAAGTCGTCGCTAAAACCCGGTGGGCGCCTCGCCATCATCGACTTCTACCATGACGAACGCTCAGGCGAACTCGGTTTTCCGAAACACCATCTGGTCCCTCGGGAGACTGTGATTGCTGAACTGACTGATGCCGGCTACCGGCTGGTTCGAGAACACACTTTCCTGCCGCATCAGTACTTCCTGGAATTCGTACCGACCGCACCTTGATTTGATTCTCACTTTCCAAGCAGCCTGTCGCCAATACCCGTCATCGGCGCGCTGTTCGCGCCCCATCTACCCTGAAGGCTTGCTGTGATGCGAAGGCCGTGCGAAACTAGACGTGATGTCTACCCTAGCCTCCTACGACCACCTCCGCTCCCGGCTGACTTTCGCCCTGGCACTGAACGCGGCGATCATCGTCGCTGAGTTCATCGGCGGCTGGATCCTCGATAGCATCGGGCTCATGAGCGATGCGGGCCATAACCTCGTCGACCAAGGCGCGCTCTTTCTTGCCCTCTATGCCCATCTACTCACGGCCAGGCCTGCCACAGAGGCCAGAACATTTGGGTATCACCGAGCCGGCATCATTGCGGCTTTCCTGAACTCGTTTGTCCTATTGCTCACGGCCCTCGGCATTACTCTCGTTGGATTCAAACGATTGCTGCAGCCCATGCCGGTGGACGGCGGCTGGGTCATGGCCATCGCCGCCCTCAGTTTCGCAGCCAATCTGAGTATCGCGCTCCTGCTGCAGCATGGAGCCAAGGATGACCTCAATATCCGTAGCGCCTTCTGGCACATGCTGGGTGATGCCTGGGTGTCCCTGGGTGTCGTGATCAGCGGCGGCGCCATATTGTTGACCGGATGGACCATTCTCGATCCGCTGGTCAGCTTGCTGGTCGTCGTGGCAATTGCCAAGGGAGCCTGGCCGCTGTTCAAGGAATCGCTCGACGTCTTACTGGAATCGACGCCGCCCAAGATCAGCGCCTCACACGTGGCTGCGACCATCGAGGCGATCCCCGGCGTCAAAAACGTCCATGACCTCCATATCTGGGCGGTCGAACCTCGGTTGATTATGATGACCTGCCATATACTCGTCGACGGAGACGATTCGGCGATGACCAATGACCTTCTGCATGCCATCCGCGACCGAGTCAGCGCAGATTTCGGCATCAAGCATATGACAATTCAGATGGGAACCGACTGTTGCCATCCGGATGAGATCCACTGCGATCTCACCACTTTGGCAAAGCACCACCAGGATGAGGGGTTCTCGCATGTGCACCACTGATTTTCCAGTATCGTGCAGACGCCTACTCCTCCTTTGCGTCCCTCAGACCCATTGAGACAATGACCACCACCCCGATCCCATTTTATGTCCTCTGCGGCTCCCTTGGCGCGGGAAAAACCACGCTTCTGATGCGGCTGCTTGAACATTGGAAGAACCAGGGCAAACGGGCCGGTGTATTGATGAACGAAGCCGGAGAAGTGAGTATCGACGGCCCACGCGCCGGCACCATCGCGGAGCAAGTAATGAACCTCGCCGGTGGCTGCGTCTGCTGCGACACGAAGGAGGACCTGTCCTGGGGAATCGCCCAACTGGTGCGGGACTATAAGTCGGATGTGATCATCCTGGAATGCTCCGGCATGGCTGATCCAGCCGAAGTGATCGATGGCGTCACCGATCTCTATACCGCGCGGCTCACACACTTAGAAAAAGTCATCGCCTTACTGCATCCGATCCCAACAGACAAAGAGAGTATGGGGGGATTCGTCACCAGGCAGGCGATTCGCTGCGCCGATGAGTTGATTCTCAACAAGAAAGATCTCTATATCGCCGGCCATTGGGAGCGATTCAAAGCGACGACTGTCGAGCAGAACCCTTACGCGCGGGTCTGGGAAACCAGCCATGCCCGGGTCGATCCATCATCGCTACTCGAACCAATCACCCGCATTTCGCCAGCGCCAACGGTGAATGTGGAATTCGGAGTGCCGCGATCATCCGCAACGAGCATCCGAGCATCGTATCATCCAATTGCCACGACAGTCCGGCTACCAGGTCCGTTGAACCTTGAACGATTCCTGCGCTGGATGAAGACCCTCCCCCCCGAGCTTGAACGGGCAAAAGGCTTCTTCCGATTCGCCAAGGGACCGGAACTTCAAGAATTTCAATACGCCCCGCCGGGCAACGCAACCATTACGCCTATCACGTTGCTCGACGAACCAAGCCACGCGATCGTGTTGATTGGACGAGGCTACGACCAGGAGCGCTGCCAAACAGAACTCTTATGCTGTCTTGAAAGCTACGAGACACAGAGGGGCTAGGCAGCAGGGCTGGCCATTGAAGCGCGAACACGGGAGTAGCGCAGGAGCAACCAGGCAGCACCTGCTCCCAACAATCCACCGATCATCCAGCCTCCCAGCACGTCCGTGACGTAGTGGGCTCCGATATACACGCGCGACAGACCGATCAGTCCGACGAGGGGCCAGCTCACCCAGCCTGAACGGGGATAGAGGACCTGAAGGAATGCAGCGGCGAGCGCAGTATTGATCGCGTGATTTGAGGGAAAGCCAAACACTTTTCCGCAAGCGGATTCCACCTGATGGATATCCAGCAACGACATACAGGGACGAGGCCGCGCGATCAGATCCTTCAGGCGCGCACCGAGAAAATCGGCAATCCCAATCGTCGCAGCCAGGGCTGGTGCCCCCAGAAGTGCCTCCCGCCTGGACAACCAAAACCAATAGACGGTTAACACGATGCCGGGAACCCACAACAGACTTGATTTGGAAAGATTGAGCGCCCATTGGTCTATCCAGGCCGACTGCCCGGCGAGACCGTTGATGGCGCGAAAGAGACGATTCGTCCCAGCTCATATAGCACAGACGGTCAAGCGGTCATCCGGCGAAAAGTCTACTGGTCTATCCGATAACTCGCTTTCCCCTTGCCATCTTCCTCATACCCCTAGCCTTTAGTATTTATCTCGTGTCGGAAATGGATGCGAACAGTAAGTTCCCCGTCAACCGGATCATCGCCCTTCATCTGCGGATCGAAGGTCCATTTGTTCAACGCGGCCATCCCTGCGATGGTGAGTTCACGATGTCTTGCCGGTTCGAGCACCACCACAGTTACTTTCGCTTCTTTGGTGACAAGCATGCGCGCTTTCATCCAATCATCAATCACCTTCCCGTCCAAAGCGGGAGGAATCGTCGGCCAGGGAGTGGATTTCGGGACAGGCCCACGCTGCTGGTCCTTGTTGAGCGGCAACCCTGAACATGGACTTCAGGAAGCTCTATACATCCTCGTCATGATCCGACTGATGCGTCGTACGATCCCCATCCACCGCGCTGGCCCAAGTTGGGCAAAGCCACATCATGACCGCAACAAAACACATTAAGGTGCGAAGGACATTCATTTTTTATCCTGCGTACGTTTTACTCTCTAAAAGATTAACCGTCAGCAGTCGGTATAGATGGTTCAGCCCACAAGTTGACCGTTGCCGTGTATCGGCCACTAGAAGAACCACTGGGCGCGGAAGAAGAACGACCTCGGCATGCCCGCATGGGCCACCCCGAGCCCGATACTGCCTCCGCCAGAATTGTAGAAGTACTGCTGGTCGAGCAGATTGATGGCATCGACTCCCACCAGCATCTTTTGCTGGTCCCAAGGCAGAGTGAATACGTGCGTAATTGAGGCATTGTACGTGGTCCATGACTGGAAGTGCGAGGAGTTTGTGAACGCATCCTCGCTCGCCGCGGTCCGCAGGCCTGAACCATAGAGCATCTGGCCAGAAATGGTCGTCCGCTCGCGGAACCGATAGGCCGCCACCGCCGAACTCGTCATCGTCTGCGAGTGGTCGCAGAACACTCCGCCCGCCGTATTGATGTCCGTAATCTCTTTCGTGTCCAGCAGGTAATTGCCCGACTGCAACCCGTTGGCCTTGCACCGGCCCCACGCCACGTTGCCGCGCGCGCTGAAATCGTCGGTGATCTGCATTTTGAGGGCGCCGTCGATGCCCATTTGATAGCCCCATTGAAAGGCAAAGAAGTTCAGCATCGGGGTCGTGCCGAACTGGCCGGCATCGGACTGAAAGTGACTTCGTTTGTAATAGGCCGCCAGCTCCAGCGTCGCCCAATTGGTCAGCGCGTGGTAGCTGCCCACTTCAAAATAGTTGGAGCGCTCCGCCCTGGGGTTGAATCCGGTTGGGTCATCGGGTTGGGCTGTTGTGCCCTGGAGATTCACCTTGGTAAACGCGATCTGCTCGACATTCGGCGGCGTGAACAGCCGGCTATAATTGGCATGAAAGACGTTCGACTGATTCAATTTGTACGTGACGCCGAGGCGCGGACTGATCTGCCCTTCATTGTAGAAGCTTTGGATCTGGTCATACCGCACACCGAGGTTGAGGGTCCAGTCGTTGTTCAGGCTCCATTGATCTTGGACCCAAAACTCTTCGCGCGTCTGCACATTGGTATTGGCAGCGGATTGACTCAGCACTGGTCCGACTGGCAGGCCCGTCACAGGGTCTCGTGCGAAGTCAAACACCTGGAATTGATTCTGCGCGTTCGTGTACTGGATCTGAAACCCCGTCTTGACGAGATGTTGCTTGTTGGGAGTCCAGGTGTAATCGAATCGCGTCCCGACTGAGTAGGCCTTCCGTATCTGATTCGCCGTCTGCTCTTCGGGCGCATAGGCCAGTGTGTTGAACGGGTCGGTGGTGAAGTTCGCATATGAATTCCGCAGAAAGCCGGCGAGCTGGAAGAAATTTTCGGCGTTCACGTCATGGCGCCAGACGAGATGCGTGTACTGGGAGTTCTCAGTCTGGTTCTGGTTCACCGCCTGAGAGGCCACGGGCGAGAAGGTGGGGTCCTGCGCTTGAAGGAGCGGCAGCACATCTTGGTTGACTGCCAGTCCCGGGATAGTCGGAATCTGATACTTCGCCACCGCGTTCAAAAACACCCAACTCAAGCTGTTGCGGTTGTCGTGTTGATAGTCACCGCGCAGATAGGTTTGATTGCGCTCGCTCTGATCGTGAAAGACCGAATGCCCGAGCGTCGGCGGCTCGATACCCCGATTGGTCGACGTATAGCTGTTGAGCGCATAGTAGCGAAACTTCTCGCCGACCGTGCCGCCGTATTCGAACGACGGGTTCACCGTCTGGTTCGAGCCGCCAAACATTTGGACCGAACCGAACGGAGGGCGCGTCCCGCTCTTGCTGGTGATATCGACCACGAGGGCCGTCTTGTTGCCGTACTGGGCCTCCATGCCGCCGAGGATAATATCCGCACGCTCCCACATACGGGGCGAAATCACATCGGTGAAGGTCGAACTCACCCCTTCCGGAATCGGCACCCCATCGATCCGGAACTGCTGATTCGCGTGGTCCTGGCGAATATGGGTTTCCCCCAAGGCCCCATACACCACACTCGGCACCGTCTGTAACACCTGCGCGACGGTGTTATTGTTGCCGAGGGGGAGGATCTCGACGTCCTTCCGGCTCAATTGATACGTCTCGCTTGAGGCCTTATATTGGATCGCCGGCAAGGGAGAGACGATCTCCAATGCGATCTCTTGCGTCACTGCAAGGGTGAGAGCTACCGGAGCCGGCCGCTCCGTACCGATCTTCACCACCACGAATTCGCTTTTATAGGTATCCTGAACCGCACTGACGGAATAGGTGCCATCTTGCGGGACCGTCAGGGTGAATTCCCCTGCTTGGTTCGTCACTCCCTGTGTCACGACGTTGCCTTCCTGATCGCGCACCAACACGATGGCTTGATCCACCCGGCGGAGATCCTGACTCTGAACCAGGCCGGTGATCGTGCGGACGTCCTTGTCCGCCGCACAGACACGATTAAGTGCACCGAAAGCACATGACATGAACAGAATGAGACTGCCTATGAGTCCAACTCGAAGACCAATACGATGGTTTCGCCACATCCGCTCCTCCGCATACTCCTCACGACATGAATGACGCAGGCGCCTGCAATCCGAGGATAGGATCCACCGGTGGAGCAGGGCGTACTGCAGAGCAGTTCAGGTAATCAGGCGCAGGGAGGGGCCCGGGAAGGACCGACGACCGAGAGATCGACCGAAAGCAAAACAGATTCGACAGAGGGAGCCTGATCGCGAGAAAGGTCGCAGACTCTCGGATGGGGCACATCAATATCGAACGAGCCGGACGTATGGTGTTGAACCCATTGACAGAGGTCTGTATCCGAATGTTCGTGCCCATCCGTATCGGCTGCGGCCAGCTCATGGTGCACATCTTGGGCAACGGCAAAGGGAGCGATGGCGAGGAGCAGCAGAATGAGACCGGCAGCAACGCTGGATTGCAGCGACCGTAGAACACGCCGGTTGGCGATCATGCTGTTCATGGATGACATCGTCCGATGTATCGGATTAATCAAGCAACATAGTAAGGGGACGCTACGTAGCATGGACGTTCGAGGCTTGTCAAACACCACGCACGAGAGAGCCATGGAAACCCTCTGTTACGTTATCCTCCCGCTTTAGTGGACATTTCTCTCGAAATTGGCTATGTTTCTCGCTCTTTCGGATGTGAGTCGCATTCTCAGGGTATACTCAAGAAGGCGATTTCCAGGTGAAAGGACAGGGCCTATGCAGCGACCACTCGATAACCAGCACATCATTGAAATCAAACCGCTGCCCTCCCCGCGGACGATCAAGACCAAGCTGCCGATTCCTGACCAGGCCGCCGCACTGGTCGTTGAAACCAGAGATTCTATTCGTCGCATTCTGCATGGGCAAGACCGCGAACGCCTGCTCGTGATCGTCGGCCCCTGTTCGATCCATGACCCCGAAGCCGCCTACGAGTATGCCGACCGATTGAAACCAGTGGCGGATGCGTTGCGCGAACGATTGCTCATCGTCATGCGCACCTACTTTGAAAAGCCCCGTACCACGGTCGGATGGAAGGGCCTCATCAACGATCCGCATCTGGACGGCACCTGCGATATCGCCACCGGGATGGAACTTGCGAGAACGATCCTTCTCAACATCAACAAACGAGGCGTCCCCTGCGCAGCTGAAGCCTTGGACCCTGTGTCACCCCAATACATCGCCGATCTCTGGAGTTGGGCCGCCATCGGCGCCCGCACCACCGAAAGTCAGCCGCACCGGGAAATGGCCAGCGGGCTGTCCATGCCGGTCGGTTTCAAGAACGGCACGGAGGGGAATCTTCAGGTCGCCTGGAATGCCATGGTCGCGGCAAAGCAGCCGCATCATTTTCTGGGCATCAACGCCGATGGGCTCACCTCGATTATCAAGACCACTGGCAACCCGGACCGTCATATCGTCCTCCGAGGCGGCGGCGGCAAAACCAACTATGAGGCCGAGCACGTGGCCCGTGCGGAAGCGGTTGTCGCGGGCGAGGGGATCATTCGACCCATCATGATCGACTGTTCGCACGACAACTCCAACAAAGACCACATGCGTCAAGGCCTCGTCGCGCGAGATGTCCTCAAGCAATTTCGCGAAGGCCGGCAATCGATCATGGGACTCATGCTCGAAAGCAATCTCAACTCGGGCAAACAGACCTGGCAACAGGGGAAAGCGCTGGCCCACGGCGTTTCCATTACCGACGCCTGTCTCGGCTGGAAGGAAACCGAAGCTCTACTCACCGAACTGGCCGAAGCCACTGCTCCACATCCTGCATAACCTGATTGAAGGCGCACGCAATCTTCTCCTCGACTGTGCTGACGCATCATATTAAATTGAACTTTGTAAGCCCCCTATAGCTTCTCGATTTTTCACGTGTGTCGTTCGAAAACGAAACGGAGAATGTCGCGCTAGCTGCTGGTTCCCCCGAACAGCGTGAGCAACATTGCAGTGATATACATCAGGCCGATCCCCACGAATATTCCCAACGCGGTTTGTGTGCGTCGAGAGACCGTGTAGGAGATCGCCGTGAGTGAGAGAATGACATAGAGAAGAGAGCCAGCCGCCAGCGTATAGAACAAAATGGACAAGTACGGTGAAAGGCCCTGCCCGCTCAACAGGGTTCCGACACACGTCGGACCGCCGGCCAGTAACCCGAGGAGAAACACGTCCATCCACCGCATCGGTGTCTTTCCGGCTGCGCCGACAATGCCGAACCCTTCCGTGCCGTTGTGCAACGCAAAGCCCGCCACCAGTAACATGCTGAGAGCCCATTCTCCATTTGCATAGCTGGCGCCGATCGCCAACCCCTCCCCTAGATTATGAAAGCCCATTCCGATGGCGATCATGTAGGGAAGGGACAGCCATCGGCTCACTGGACGACCTCCGAAAATCTGGCTCGATTCCAGTGCGACGAGACCGACCAAACTTGCGCCCAGTCCACCGAGGAACGCCAGCCATGACAGCATATCGCGTGCTCCGCTGAGCTCGACGGCCTCGTGCATCAGATCAAAAAACAAGTACACTAAGACTCCGATCGCCACACCGACCAAAAACCCCTCCCATGTGCGAGGCAGCACTTTGCCAAGCAGTACCGCAACCACGATCCCCAAATAGACCGGAATGACTCCGGCTACGGCTCCCAACCCGATCAGGTTCAGCATGCAAACACTCCACCAAGTGAGAAACGAATTTGATAATTAATATCAATACATGTCTCGACCACACATTTCAACTCCTTTTGAGATCAGGCACACTTCCCATGTTGTACGGCACAAGATCCTACATTCAGCACACAGCACAGTTTCTCTTGGAAGGAAGATTCTTCACAGTCGTCCACCTGTAAACAACTACTCTGTGCGTAATATCAAGTGCAGGTGCTTTCTGAAAGACTGAGGCCCATGCTAGTATCGGGCGCCGTGCTCATTGACACCCATACGCACCTCGATGACGCCCGATACAATGAGGATCGCGAGGCGATGATTGCCCGCGCCCGGGAAGCCGGTGTCGAAGCCTTCGTCACCATCGGCTGCGATTTGGTCACCAGCCAGGCGGCGGTCGCGCTGGCGGACCAACACCCGTTCGTCTATGCCTCCATCGGCGTCCATCCACATGAAGTGAAGCATATTCTCGATAGCTGGTACGACCAATTCCGTCGTCTGGCGCAGAACAAGAAGGTGGTGGCCTACGGCGAGATCGGCCTCGACTACCATTACAACCATTCTTCACCGAAAGAGCAGCGCGAGCGGTTCCGCGAGCAGATCCAGCTCGCACACGAGCTGAAACTCCCGGTGATCATTCACACGCGCGAGGCCCAAGCCGATACGATTGCAATTTTGAAAGAGGAACAGGCGTCAGAAATCGGCGGGGTCTTTCACTGCTTCTCAGGAGATGCCTGGTTGGCGAAGGATGCGCTGGACTTAGGGTTCTATCTCTCGTTCTCCGGAATTCTCACATTTCAGAACGCGACGATGCTCAGAGACATTGCCAAGACCGCTCCCTTGGACCGGCTCCTGATCGAAACCGACTGCCCGTACCTGACACCCATCCCTCACCGGGGCTCACGAAACGAACCGGCCTACGTATCCTTCGTCGCGAAAAAGCTGGCGGAGCTTCACGCCGATATGCCAGGCATGTCGGTCGAGACCATCGGACGCATCACGACCGAGAACGCGAAACGCCTATTCAAAATCGCTTGAGCTGCCGGCTGCGCTGCCGCAGCGCCTTGGGCAGTTTCCGCGGATTGCCGCGTTTCTCCGGACCTCGCTTTGCTCGGAGATCCTCTCCCGTATCCAGTTCTTTGTGTGTCGAGACAACGGTCGATTGCAGTCCCTCACTCAGTTTCCCGGCAAACTCCTGAGCCTTCATCACAAAGGCTCCACGCGCCCTTGCAAAGTCGACAATCTCACGATCGGAACTCACCACCGCGCAGGCAGATCCGAATTCAGCAGCCAGACGTTGAATCACCTGATCTGCTTTTTCCCCTCGCCGAGAGAAGATGACCTCAAGACCGAGCCGGTGTTCCCGCCGTTCCGTGCCCCACCCCTGTTGCCACCCATCAAAGACTACCGTGATCGCATGGGATTTTCGTTGACGGTAGGCCGCCAGTTCTCGCAAGAAGGACTCCCGCGCCAACTCGGAATGCAGGTTCGTCCCACGACCGACTTGGCCCATCTGAGCCAGGAGGTTATAGCCATCGACAATGAGGTGAAGTGCCATGACTAGCAGACTGCGGAAAAACTATTGTCATACGCCAGACCTTCACTGACTGGCACGTATGAAGCAACAGGAGTAGGCCACGCAGGATGCTCAAAAAGGTCGCCCAGCAAGGCCGCAGCGAGCGAAGAGGCGAGGCATACGGTTCGGTATGTTGAGCCTCTGAGCGCGGCGAGAACGAAGCTGGCGGACTTTTTCAGCATCCTGCTAGAGACCCTACTGCTCACACCGCATGCTGTCAATCGACTCGAGTATATGTTGGTAGGGTCAATCCACTTGACAATGGCGCGAACATCTGAGAAATACTCTCTATCCCGTTCAACGCAGTGAACACCCATGCGATCAGCCCTGTGGCGCATCCTTCTCCTCGCCTTTCTGGTCGGATTCTTCGGCCTCCCTGGCTATGTCTTCGATCCGATTCACCCAGGCCATGCATACGCGGCAACGAGTGCGGACCATCCGGAGTCTCCCGCCAAGCCCAAGCGGTCTCGCAACTCCCCTGTACACCTCTCTCCCTCAGCGCTTGGCCTGATGACGATTCAGAACCTCAGGACAGCCAGCTCGCCAGGGCTGACGAGGCTCGTGCTCGATCTCGACCTGAAAGCCCGCCTCAGCAAACATCCCCGACTCCAGGCCGAGGGAGTGACCATCGAAATTCCAAACGCCACCTTGGGCCCCTCCGCCAAGAAAAAACTTACTTCTGGGATGATTGCCAAGCCGTTTATCATCACCCAGACATCTGAGCGATCCATTAAAGTCTCTCTTCCAACTGGTTCATTTCAAAGCTATAAGTTGCTGACATTGGTGAACCCTCATCGGCTCGTCATCGATGTGGTCACGCCCGGTGAGTCCTTGCCAACTCCGCCCATTGGACCGCCATCAGACCTCGCACTTCCACTCCCCACTCCTCCGCAGCCTGCTCAGCCCCGAAGCAAGTCATTTAAGACCATCGTGATCGATCCAGGGCACGGCGGGAAAGATCCTGGCGCACGTGGGCAGCGTGGGACGGAAGAAAAAGACATTACGTTGAAAGTCGCATTGAAACTGCGCGATCTCATGAGCAAGCAGCCTGGAATCCGCGTCCTCATGACACGTGACCGGGACCAGTTCGTCGAGTTGGAAGACCGAGCGAGATTCGCCAATGGGCAGGAGGCAGATCTCTTCGTATCGATCCATGTGAACTCACATCCACAACGCTCTGTAAAGGGAATTGAAATCTACCACTTCGGAGAGGCCAAGGATCAACGGGCGCTCGAAGTGGCGGCCCGTGAAAACGGAACCCCGCTCAACAGCACCGGCGTGGGGTGGGAATATCTCGTCGCCGATCTCTTGACGGCGAAGAAGATCGAAGCATCCCTCGAACTCGCCTGGACCGCCAAGGAAGCCATGGTGGCCAACCTCAACGGCCACTACGCTATGGTAGACCATGGGGTAAAGACCGCACCCTTCTATGTGCTCCGCTTCACCAGCATGCCCAGCATCCTGGCTGAAATTGCCTATATCTCAAACTCCTCTGAAGAAGACCTGCTCCGAACCAGCCTCTTCACCACGCGCGTGGCGGAAGCATTGGAAGAGGGCATCAAGACTTTCCTTACCTCGGCAAAGCCGTCCGGGCGATGACGTCCGCACTGTTCCATCACCGACGCCGATGCCTACCGTCAAGTTAGTCTTGGAATACGATGGGACCTGCTACGCCGGTTGGCAGCGCCAGCCCGATCACCCCACGATCCAAGAGGCCATCGAACGAGCCATTCGCCAGGTCAGCCAGACCACGGTATCGGTCATCGGCGCAGGCCGTACGGACTCCGGTGTGCATGCACTCGGACAAGTCGCGAGTTTTCGCACGGATTGCGGTTGGCCCGCGTCCGACTGGATGCGGGCACTCAATGCCGTGCTGCCAAAAGATATTGCCGTTCGTTCCTCCGCCCATATGGACGACCTCTTTCATGCCCAACACGACGCGAAAGGCAAGCTGTACACCTATAGGATCCTTCACCGTCCGGCCCGCCCCACTGTCGATCGTGCGTTCGTGTGGCACATCTACAGACCCCTGGATGAAGCTGCAATGCAACTGGCGGCAGGGACGCTGATCGGATCACAGGACTTTTCTTCATTCGAGGGAAGCCTCACCGACAACACCAATCCGATCTGCCATCTGCAACGACTCGCTGTCATCCGCCACGACGATCAGATCATCATTGAGGCCTATGCCGATCGGTTTCTGAAACACATGGTCCGCGCAATAGTTGGAACGGTGGTCGAAGTGGGGTTGGGCAAACGGACTCCCGACAGTCTCACTGAGGTCCTGAAAGCTCGGGATCGGTCTGCGGCAGGCCAGACCGCCCCGCCTCATGGACTCTGTCTCATGCGCGTGGACTACGACTAGCACGCCGCGCCAGCCGTAATTCAGCCTATCTCAGTTTTCCCGCCGACCTCTCATATTTTTGCGCGGCTCGTCCATGGAAGCATTCCTTATTGCCCAAAACCTAATGGCCGTAAATCTCCAAATACCTCATATTATCGCCTACAAGCGGTATAAGAAGGATGCCTAATATTTTTGGAGACACACCTGAGAAGATTTGCTATGCTGCGCCCGATTATCAATCCCCCACTCTCACCAAAGGAGATGCATATGACGAAGGCAGCCAGCATCGTGGTGGTATCCCTCTTTGTGTCTGGGCTGTGCATCGCGCCGTTTGCTATGGCGACATCGGCTCAGCAAAACAAGATGAAGGCATGCAACGAAGAAGCCACAGCGAAAGGATTGGGTGAAGGGAAGGGCGAGGAGCGGAAGGCGTTTATGCAAGAATGCCTTTCCGCAAAGCCAGCGAAGACAAGTGGGACTCAGCAGGAGAAGATGAAATCTTGCAACAAGGAGGCTGGCGAGAAGAGTCTCAAGGGCGATGAGCGGAAGAAGTTTATGAGTACGTGCCTGTCCAGCTAACTCGATATTTCCTTATCCGACGCGGTCCAGCCGGACCGCGTCGTCTTTCCCCGACACAGACCATTTCACAAAAAAGCCAGATTTCCCCTCAGTGACCGGAGGAAACCTGGCTATAGCTCTCGTCGCGAAACTTAGGCTAGAACAATCGAGGGGAGTCCTGATTCTCAACCTTCTTGCGAAGTTCGATCAGCTCCTGCTCGAGCGCCACCAACCGGTCACTAATGGGGTCCGGTAGGTTGCTGTGGTCCATGGTGGCATCGGGTAGTCGCTCGCCTTGACTCTTAATGACGCGGGCCGGCACTCCAATGACGGTGGAATTGGCGGCAACATTCTTAAGCACAACCGAATTGGCGCCAATCTTCACATTGTCACCGATCATGATCCCTCCGAGAATCTTGGCGCCGGCCCCGACCACGACATGGTTCCCCAGCGTCGGGTGTCGTTTGCCACGCTCCTTGCCCGTTCCTCCGAGCGTGACACCCTGAAACAGCGTGACATAGTTCCCAATCTCCGCAGTCTCGCCGATGACCACACCCATCCCGTGGTCGATAAAAAACCCTGTGCCTATTGTAGCCGATGGATGGATTTCAATCCCCGTCAGCCAACGGGCGACCTGAGAAATGGCACGAGGAAGGAACGGGACATGATGGATCTTGAGCCAATGGGATAGCCGATAGGCCAGCAAGGCGTGAACGCCGGCATAGGTCAGTACGACTTCAAGCCAGCTGGTCGCCGCGGGATCTCGATCGAACACGGCACGGAGATCTTCTTTAATGGTTTTCAGGAGCATGATCAAATTATCTTACGCTGCCGAAGACCGTTCGATCAAACAGACAGCGTGGGCGGCAATACCCTCCTCCCGACCGATCATTCCGATACCCTCTCCACTCTTCACCTTCACGTTGACGAGGTCAGGATCGACCCCGAGTACCTGCGCCATCTGCTTCTGCATGGCTGCCAAGTGCGAACTGAGCCGGGGGGCTTGCGCGATAATGACCGTATCGACATTCACGATGCGATACCCTTTTCCTCGCATCTTCACAACCACATCCTCCAACAGCTTCAGACTCGAAATATCCTTAAACCGCTGATCGGAACTGGGGTAGTGTCGGCCCAAATCTCCCTCACCCATTGCCCCAAGGAGCGCATCACAGATGGCGTGGACCAGGGCATCGGAATCGGAATGTCCCAACAAACCCTTGCTGTGCGGCACCTCGATCCCGCCGAGAATCAGCTTTCGTCCTGGTCCCAACGGATGAATGTCGTAACCGCAGCCCACTCGCATGTTCATATACACTCCTCATGATTCTCCAACCGTCGTCTGTCAGCAAAAGTTGCTGGGCCGGCGCGAAATGCAAAACGAGTCAAGACCGAGCTTCATACAGCCGCAAGCGACGGGCAACGCTATCCCTGCTCGCCCCTCCGGTTTTCCTTACTTCGCGACGCCAGAATAGCCTCGCCGATCACCATGTCTTCAGGTCTTGTCACTTTGATGTTCTCCCCGCTTCCCTCAATCACCGTAACCGAATGTCCCAGCCATTCCACCAAGAATGCGTCATCGGTGGCCCGCACCCCTTCGGCATGTGCTTTCCTGTGGGCGGTCTCGATCCAGTCCCGTCGAAAGGCCTGCGGAGTTTGGGCGAGCCATAAGGAGGTGCGATCGACCGTTCGCTCAATCACCCTATCCGGCCGTACCTGCTTCACGGTATCCCGCATCGGAAGCGCGATAATCGCCGCTCCTTCTTTCTTCGCTGTAGCCACGACTTCATCGATCATCCGTTGCGTCATAAATGGCCGTACGGCGTCATGTATAAGCACGATGTCTGTGTCAGAGGGTACCTGCGCAAGTGCCTGCCGGACGGAATCCTGACGTTCTGCACCACCAGCTACAACTTTCGTCACTTTCGTGAATCGATACTGCAAGACGATCTCCTTCTCACAGTATTCGATGTCTGCAGACGGAACGGCAAGAATGATCTGATCGACCACAGGGGCGGCTTGCAGGGTCCGTAACGACCGAATGATGAGCGGCTCACCACCTAACGAAAGAAATTGTTTCGGGACGGAGCCGCCCATCCGAAGCCCGCGTCCGGCAGCCGGCACAATCGCCACCACCTGACTAGACACGCGCGACTTGCAACTCCTCTCGCTCAGCCTCTTCCTTCAGACGCGTAAAGATCATACGCCCCGCGGTGGTTTGCAACACACTGGTCACGACGACATCCACATTCCTTCCGATAGAGCGCCGGGCATTGTCGACGACGATCATCGTGCCGTCGTCCAAGTAGGCCACGCCCTGTCCGGCTTCCTTCCCTTCCTTCAAAACAAACACCCGGATCGTTTCCCCCGGTAAAACTGCAGGACGGAGGGCGTTGCAGAGTTCGTTGATGTTGAGGACGCGCACGCCTTGCAACTCGGCGACCTTATTCAAGTTCAAATCATTGGTGATAATTTTCGCGTTCATCTTTTTTGCCAGCACGACCAACTTCGCATCGACCTCTTTCACATGCGGAAAGTCCTCGTCGATGATCCGCACATCGACGCCAGCCATCTTTTGAATCTTGTTCAGAATGTCGAGCCCGCGCCGGCCACGGGCCCGCTTCAGCGAGTCGGAGGAGTCGGCGATGTGCTGCAGTTCGTCCAGGATAAAATGCGGCACGAGAAACGTGCCTTCGAGAAACCCCGTCTCGCAGAGGTCCGCCGCACGTCCATCGATAATCACGCTGGTATCCAGCACTTTGGGGCAGACGGTCGAACCGGACAGCTCGAAAAACTTCTGCTCGGAACTAGGAAACCTCTCTTTCCCAAACCGCGCTCCGAGGACCAGCCCAAGATAGGGCAGCCCAAGGAGAAAGACCAACCCGCTGATATGAAACAGGAACGTTTCGACGTCGAAGATTTCACCGCCGACCCATTCGACCAACCCGGTGAGCAAAAGCCCGATTGCCAACCCGCCGGTTCCCCCCACGATAATGCCGAATGAAAGGTTGTGTAAGGCATATTCCCCGGCGACGATCAGTCCCCCCGTGACGGCTCCGATGCCGCCTCCATAAACCCAAAACGAGGCGTTGGCTGGGTCTGCCTTGATAAACAAGGCCATCCCGGCCAACCCACTGAGAAGGACGAATATGGCTCGCGATACCATACCTTCACCTCCTCGCACATGACCTGCCCCTCTCGAGACAGGGTGGAACGGTCCTTAGGGCCGAAGCGTGAGATAGATCGCTTGGCCCTTCCGTTTAAGTAGCAAGAGGACCGCTTGATCCTTGGCAAGACCGGAAGCGGCTCGTTCGTAGGACTTGAGCGAGCTTACGGCCTTGCGATTGACTTCGAGAATAATATCGCCTTCGTGCATGCCCATTTCTTCCGCCGTACTTCCTGGCTTAATCCTGACCACCACCACCCCACGCTCGGTGGCCTTCAATCCGTACCGAGTGGCCAGTTCCTCATTTAACTCGCGGACATCAAGATCGGAGAGGACCCCGGTTGGCACCGCGGACTCCCTGCTTTCCTCCTGGCTGGGCTGTCCGATCGATTTCGGCTGTTCCGCAATCGCGACCTCGAGCGTCTTAGGCTTCTTGTCTCGAATCAGCTTGACCGAGACCTTCTTCCCGATCGGAGTCTGTGCGACTGCGTTCCGCAGATGTGTCGGCGAATCCATCGGCTTCCCGTCATATTCGACGATGACATCGGCACGCTCAAATCCCGCCTTCTTCGCAGGACTCTCATCCATGACATCGCTGACGAGCACGCCCTTCGTATCGGCGATCCCGAACTGTGTGGCCAACTCAGGAGTCAAATCCTGAATCGCCACCCCGAGCCAGCCACGGACCACCTTTCCCGTCCGTACCAACTGATCCATGATGGCGCGCGACAAGTTGCTGGGCACAGCGAACCCGATACCCATGTTGCCGCCGCTTTGACTAAAGATCGCCGTATTGATCCCGACCAATTCGCCACGCACGTTGACTAACGCGCCTCCGGAATTGCCGGGGTTGATCGCGGCATCGGTTTGGATGAAGTCTTCGTATTCGGCAATCCCCATACTGGCTCGCCCGACCGCACTGACGATCCCCATCGTCACTGTCTGGGTGAGCCCGAACGGACTCCCCACGGCCAACACAAACTCCCCGACCTCAAGCTGGTCGGAATCGGCCCAGGGAATAGTTGGAAGCCCCGTCGCTTCGATTTTCACGACCGCGATATCCGTCTTCGTGTCGGTTCCAATCAGCTTCCCCTTAAACTCCCGTTTGTCCGACAGGAAGACTCGAATTTCGTCGGCCTTGTTCACCACATGATTATTGGTGATGATCAAACCATTGGCCTCCACAATGACCCCGGACCCCTGGCCACGCTCTTTAGGCTCTCGCTGGGGCGCATCACGCTTAAAAAATTCATCGCCGAAAAACTTGCGGAAAAACGGATCGTCGAGCGGCGAACTTGGCGAACCCTCTCCGGATTTTCCGCTTCGCGTTGCCGCAATGTTGACGACCCCCGGCTTCACCGATTTCGCAATCTCAACGAAGTTTTTCCCACTTCCTCCCGCCATTGGCAACTGCGGTGCGGTGGCAACGGGACGAGCGATTGGGTCGGGAATCGGCTCAGGTCCTGCCGTGCCGGTCGGCAACCAACCCATGTCAGATGCGACCACGATCCCGATGACCATCCCCACGGTGACCAACGTAACCGGAACCAGCCAAGCACGAACGGGTTTCATGAGATGATCCTTGCCCTTCATTCCTCGTTACTCGAACAATTCACACACGATCGGTGCATCACGGCGCGTCACTGGATCTCGCCGGAATAAATTCCCATGATGGTGTGGAGAAACTTCATCGCCTCCGCTTTAGGCCGCTGGAACGAATTCCGCCCAATGATGGAGCCGAACCCGCCGCCGTCACGAATGGCGCGCGCTTCCTCAAACACATTCTTATCCTCGCTCTTGGCCCCTCCGGAGAAAATGACGATCCGGCGCCCATCGAACGAGCTCTGCACCACATGCTTGACCCGCTCTGCCAGCGTCGTGATCGGAATCTTGACCGATTCATACACCTTTTTCGCCGCAGGCTGCTCAAGATGCATAGTGGGAAGCTTGACCTTAATGACATGGGCGCCGAGCTGGGCCGCAATCTGGGCCGCATACGCTACCACATCGATCGCCGTCTCCCCTTCCTTACTGAGTACCGACCCGCGCGGGTACGACCACACGACGACCGCCAAGCCGCGGTCCTTGGCATCTTCTGCAATCTCGCGCAGCTGTTGATACATGGCGTTGCAGTGCGCAGAACCTGGATAGATCGTGAATCCCACAGCTGAACAGCCTAATCGCAGCGCATCGCTCACGCTGCCCGTCACGGAAGGCAACGGATCTTTTTCATCGTGCAATGTATCGTGGTTATTGAGTTTCAGAATGAGCGGAATTTGCCCGGCATACTGACTCGCTCCTGCCTCCAGAAATCCCAGCGGAGCGGCGTAGGCATTGCAGCCCGCATCGATCGCCAACTGAAAATGATAGAGGGGATTGTACCCCCCCGGATTGGAGGCAAAGCTCCGGGCCGGCCCATGCTCGAATCCTTGGTCCACGGGCAGAATCACCAGCTTGCCTGTCCCCGCCAACTTGCCATGGCGCAACAGACGCGCGATATTCGTTTTTGTTCCCGCGTTGTCGCTGCTGTACCAGCTCAAAATGTCTTGTATGCGATCTGCCATATGTCCCCTCCTAGAACGAATCTTATCGTTATGCCTGCCCTTGGATGTAGTGTTCTGCGTCACGAACGTCGTCTGCGCTCCCAATGATCAACGGCACTCGTTGATGAAGCTGCTTGGCCTCGACGTCAAGGATGCGCATGGTGCCGGTGCTGGCCCTTCCCCCTGCCTGCTCCACGATCCACGCTAACGGATTGGCCTCGTACAGCAATCGAAGCTTGCCTTCCGGCTTGTCGAGCTCACCGGGATAGAGATAGATCCCTCCTCCGAGGAGGATTCGGTGTAGGTCGGCCACCAGACAGCCGGAATAGCGCACACTGTATGGCCGGCCCGTGGCTTTGTCCTGGACCTTTAGGCCGTCAACATACCTCTTGGTACCCGTTGTCCATTTATGATAGTTGCCTTCGTTCACGCCATAAACCTTGCCACGAGCAGGCATGCGGATCTGCTCGTGAGACAGGAGATACTCGCCGATACCAGGCTCCAACGTAAACCCATGGACTCCTTGTCCAACTGTATAGACCAGCATGGTGCTTGACCCATAGAGGAGATAGCCGGCGGCCACCTGCTCTGTCCCCTTGCGGACAAGGTCATCCTCTGTCGGCATCCGGTCTTTGCCCTCGAACTTCAGGACAGAAAAAATCGCACCGAGCGGCATGTTGCAGTCCGTGTTTGATGAGCCATCGAGAGGATCGAAGAGCAGCATGTACTTGGCCTGCGGCCAATTCTCTGGAAGCAGGACCGGCTTTTCCATCTCTTCCGACGCCAGTGCACAGACAAGCCCGCTATGGCGAAATGCCTTGAGAAAGGTCTCATTTGCAAGCTCATCCAACTTTTTTACTGTCTCCCCCTGCACATTAATCTCGCCGGTCGTTCCCAGAATATTGACAAGCCCTGCACGCCTGAGGTCCTGCGCAATGAGTTTCCCAACCAAGCCGATCTGGGCCAGGAGACTGGAAAATTCGCCGGTGGCCCCCGGACACGCCGCCTGGTTTTGGATGATAAATCTGCCTAAAGTAAGAGGAAACTGTCCCATTGTGGATGAGAGTATAACTGTTTTGAATAGTGCGGGCAACGAATGGCTGGTTCCCTCATTGGGCTGGTGAAGTGGCCTTCAATCCGCCGACGAGATCGGCCACAATCGAACCGATGATGACTTTGGCCTTCATCCGAATCGGAATTCGGCGATCGTCGTTGGTAAACCACACCCGGATGTTGCCCTGGTTGAGGAAGATACCCTGGAACGGCATGACGACCAACACGCGGGCCGTTTCGACCTTGCCAGATGAACTGTTGATGGTCTCGATCGCCTCAACGCGCACGTCCATCTTGTGGGTTTTCTTATCGTGGTGCACATTCATCGTCAGAGATGACCCTGGTTGTAACGATAATTCGCTGCGCGCGTAATAGAGACAGGAGATGATGTCTTGGGTGCCAGGTGGGACCTCCAACGTTTCCGTCGTCCCGCCTTTGACTGCCGTGACCGTCCCTTCTTTCCGATGGAATGTGTACTCGATATCTTCTTTCTTCTTCCCTTCCCGCCGTTTAAACGTCAAGTGCTCCGGAAGCAACGTGTCGGAATTCAATATCGACTCGACCCGGTTATCCACGGGAAAGAATTTGGTAATCGCGGGCCTTGACTGTGCTGTGGTGATCAGTTTCACGAGTAGTTGATCGCCCTCCATGCCAGCAGCAGCCACTTCCATTACCGCTGTGCCGGCTGTGATATTCAGCCAAGAGATTTCGTAGGTAAGCTGTTCCCCGACATGGAAGGGCCGTGGATGACCGTTAAATCCGGCCCACGAGAGCGCACCGCTCATCATGACTATGACGATACATACGAGTAAGAGCCAGGAACGAGACGCCCCATATTGGAACGGGAAACTATGTGGCTGGCGACGACTAGCAGCCAAGGGCTTGTTTGGCTGTAGTTAGCTCGCCTTCGATGACTGCGCGGATTGTGGCCAGTTGCTCAACAGTGGCAGCTTCAAACCGTAATACGAGGGCCGGCTGGGTGTTCGAGGCTCGGATCAGGCCCCACCCATCGTCGAAGATGGCACGCACCCCATCGATAGTGACGACATCACGGACCACCAGCTTGGCAGGACCAAGCTCCTCGCGGGTCTTTGTACAGGCTGTCAACCGATCCTGCACATGCCTGACCAACTCGAATTTGATGGAGTCCGACACATCAACCCGAATCTCCGGAGTGACGGACGTCTTCGGAAGATCCGCCACCAACGCAGAGAGTGGGCGAGTGGTCTTGGCCAGAATCTCCACCAGCCGACACGACGCATAAATCGCGTCGTCATACCCGAAGTACCGATCGGCGAAGAACATGTGCCCGGACATTTCTCCGGCCAAGACGGCGTGCTCGCTTTTCATCTTCGCCTTGATCAGGGAATGACCGGTTTTCCACATGATCGGTCGTCCCCCCTGCTTCGCAATATCATCATAGAGGCTCTGCGATGATTTGACCTCTGAGATGATGGTACTCCCCGGCTTTTCGGCCAGAATATCGCGCGAGTAGACGACCATCAGGCGATCGCCCCATAACACATTCCCTTGCTCATCGATGGCCCCAATGCGATCTGCATCTCCATCGTAGCCGATTCCCACATCGGCTTTGTGCTGTTTAACTGTCTGAATCAGATCGTCGAGATTCTCTAAAACCGTGGGATCCGGATGATGGTTCGGAAATCTCCCGTCGAGATCGCAATAGAGCCCTGTGACGCGACAGCCCAAGAGCTCCAAGGCCTCTTTGGCCACCAGGGCCGCCACACCGTTCCCGCAGTCGATGACGACGTGCAGGCGCTTGGCATTCACGTGAGTGAAGCTCTTCTTGATATAGGCCAGATAGTCGGGAATGATGGGATGCTCTGTTAATTGTCCAGCTCCGGACACGAATGAGCCAGCCTCCATCACCGCCCGAAGCGCCTGAATCTCCTCCCCATGAATCGCGTCTTTCCCGATGCAGACCTTGAATCCGTTGTATTCTGCCGCATTGTGGCTCCCGGTGATCATGATGCCGCCGTCAACCGGTAGCTGAAACAGGGAAAAATACACGAGTGGCGAGGGGCAAATACCGATATCCACCACATTCAATCCACCAGCGAGGAGCCCCCGCACAAGAGCCTTATAGAGACTGGGGGAGCTTAGTCGGCCATCTCGCCCGAGCGAGATCGTTTTCACCCCACGGTCTTTCACATAGGTGCAGTAGGCGCGACCCACCTGTTGCGCTATTGAATCGGTGAGTTCCTGGCCCACGATGCCACGCAGATCGTATTCGCGAAATAGTCCCATAGCTCCTCGATCAGCTGTAAAGTCTGAAAGTCATCACATCGAAAGTCTGATAAAGCCGCCCTAATGACTTTACAGACATCATGATGTTATGAGGCTCAGTTCTTCGTTCTTCCATAGTCATCATGAAACCGGACAATATCGTCTTCCCCAAGATAGGGCCCGTTTTGCACTTCAATGATGTGCAGGGTCTCTTGACCGGGGTTTTCCAACCGGTGACGGGTCTCGACAGGAATTTCTGTACTATGGCCAACCTTCAGTTCGAAGACCTCGTCGCCCCTTGTCACCCGCGCCGTCCCGGTAATCACCACCCAATGTTCGCTCCGTTGATGGTGCATCTGTAACGAGAGCCGCCCTCCTGGCTTCACCGTCACGCGTTTCACTTTGTAACCAAGTCCTTCTTCCAGGATCGTATAGGACCCCCAGGGCCGATGCACGGTCAGATGCTCCAGGTGTTCCGGCGCTTTCTGCCGTTTAAGGATTTCGACCAACTGCTTCACATCTTGCGCGCGGGATTTTGGACAAACTAATGTGGCGTCCGGCGTATCGACTACCACCATATCGGAGAGCCCGATTGTCGCCACGAGACGGCGATCCCCATAGACGATCGACCGACGGCTGTCGAGGTCGACCACACGACCAACGACGACGTTGCCGGCCTTATCCTTCGACGCCACTTCATCCAGGCTCCCCCAACTTCCGACGTCAGACCATTGGAAGGACACGGGTACGATCGCGGCTTTCTTCGATTGCTCCATGACACCCGTATCGATCGAGACCGGTGTGAGTGTCCGGTACGCATCGTCGATGGCCTGCCTGGGAGCCCCTGTCTTCATCAATTGGCCGATCCGTTCGATCCCGCGAAAGAGAGTCGGTTGATGGCGTCGAATTTCATCAAGAATCGTCGAGGCACGCCAAATGAACATGCCGCTGTTCCAGTAGTAATCCCCAGCCTTGAGATATTGCACAGCTTTGGTGACATTAGGCTTTTCAACGAATCGGCTGACCGGATGCCCCTTGAGCGTCCCCTGTTTTTCCAGCGTCACTTTTAGGTTTGGCCTGATGTAGCCGTAGCCAGTCTCTGGACGGATCGGCTTGATACCAAACGTCACCAGATAGTCCTGCTTCGCCAACATGGCCGCCAACGATACCGCCGCATCGAACGCTCGCTGGCCTTTGACGATATGATCGGCTGGCACCACTAACATAATCGCGTCAGGATCCCGACGGACCAGTTCTAACGCGACCAAGGCAATGGCAGGAGCGGTATTGCGCCCTTCCGGTTCCAGCACGAAATTATCCGAGAGCGCGTCTTTCCATTCACTCAACTGGACGCGAATCGACTCCGCCTGGGCCGGATTCGTGGAGATCATCACTCGGTTGGGTGCCGAAGCACAGACCACCCGGCGCATGGTTTGCTGAATCAACGTTTCATCCCCCATAATCCGCAGCAGCTGCTTGGGGAACAGCTGTCGACTGAGCGGCCAAAACCTCGTGCCGCTGCCGCCGGCCATGATGACGGGATACAGGTGGTTAGCCAGTTCGAGGTTCGAGGTTCGTCGTTTGAGAGAGGCCATAACGTGAGTCTCCTACCCTACACCTACAAGCGTTTTCCGGAACTTGGAAATTGGAGCTTCGATCCTTGGGCGTCCAAAATCATCTCAATGATTTCCCGAACTGCCCCCTCCCCACCTTTTTTCTGACAGATATAGTCGACCACCGCTACAATATCCGGCATCCCGTCTGCTGGAGAGGCCGAAAACCCCACGGCCTTCAATGCTTCAAGATCATTTACATCGTCTCCAATATAGGCCACTTGCTGAAGAGAAAACCCGTGTCTGTCCGCCATTTCCCGAATCACCGTTAACTTATCCATTACCCCTTGATGCAGTTCGGGAATGGCGAGTTTTTCCGCTCGGCGGGCCACAAGCTTTGTTCGTTCTTGAGTCACGATCGCCGTAATGATCCCTGCCTTCTGCAACAACTTGATCCCCATACCATCGCGCGTATTGAACTTCTTCCACTCATCACCAGACTCGCCATAGTACATCCCTGCGTCCGTCAAGACACCATCGACATCGGTGGCAAACAGACGGATTCGTTGAAGTACGCTGTGCGAGACTCTCTTGGACCGAGCTGTCTTTTTCTTCGACGACCGTTGAACCATCACGTGAACTCCCACAGCCTGCTAGATCATACCTTGCCTCCGCCGCATATCAAAACTGAAACCGAAATAATCTGAAATAGACAACGAGCCCGATCCGCCCCCTTTCAGTTCTGGGCAGACGCGAGGCGTGGAGCGTGCCTCACGAATCTGGCAAGTGTCTCCTTCCAATGAGGGAGGGGATCGCGCACAGTACTCAACCGTTCCTGGCCAAGGACGGAATAGGCAGGACGCCTTGCAAGGCGTCCTGCCTGAGCGGTCGTAATGGGACGAACCGGGGTCAAGAGATCCATGAAGCTGACGACAGCCTCTGCGAATTCATGCCAGCTACAATCGCCGGTGTTCGTGACGTGGCAAATTCCTCGCAGGTCACTTGTGAGTAGATCCTTCAAGGCCAGAGCCAGATCGTCCGCATTGGTAGGGCAGCCTCGCTGATCTCCCACCACCTCAAGGAACGGCTTTTCAACGGCCAGCCGCATAATCGTCTTCACGAAATTATTTCCCGCATGCCCATAGAGCCAGGCTGTTCGAACCACTAATGTGTTGCGGCAGCCCGTCAATGCGACAATTTCCCCTTCGCGCTTGGATTGCCCATACACATTGATCGGATGGGGCACGTCCTCTTCACGATAGGGAGTCGACTTGGTTCCATCGAAGACATAGTCTGTCGACAGATAAATCAGTCTCGCATTGAGCGTTGCGGCAGCGCGGGTCACAAGGATCGTCCCTTTGGCGTTCACCGTCATCGCACGAACGGGCTCGCGTTCAGCTCCATCAACATTGGTATAGGCGCCGACGTGCAGAATGACAGAAGGACGGGCAGCCACGATCTGAGATTCGCTATCAGAATGCGCGAGGTCAAACTCCGGCAGATCTTTGAGGATAAGCTCTTCTCCCGAAAGGGCTTGTTGAAGCGCCTGGCCTAGCTGCCCCTGTGCGCCTGTGATCAGGATCCGCATGCCGTGCCCTGGTCAAGGCGTTGCCGATACTGTTGCTCGTAATACTGGCGAAACTCTCCGGACTTGATCGAACGCCACCAATCCTCATGCTTCTGATACCATTGAATGGTCGCTCGCAATCCTTCTTCAAATGGCACGCTCGGACTCCACCCTAATCGACGTAACTTGCTGCAATCCACCGCGTAGCGGCGATCATGTCCCGGTCGATCCTGCACCAATCGAATGAGATCGCGCGTCTTCCCCAGAAGGCCGACAATCTGTTCAGCCACAGTGATATTCTCCCGTTCATTCCCTCCGCCGACATTGTAGATCTGTCCCGGCTCACCTCGAAGGAATACATGCTCAATGGCCGAGCAATGGTCCTGCACAGCCAGCCAATCGCGGCGTTGACGACCGTCCCCATAGAGCGGTAAGGGCTGGTTGTCGATCGCATTCGTGATGAAGAGCGGGACAAATTTCTCCGGATACTGATTCGGTCCATACGTATTACTGCCTCGGGTCACCATCACGGAAAACTGATAGGTCGTCCAGTAGCTGAGGGCCAAGAGGTCTCCACCAGCTTTGCTGGCTGAATAGGGGCTTCGCGGGGCCAGGCGATCGCTCTCAATCGACATCCCGATTTCGACACTGCCGTAGACTTCATCTGTGCTGACTTGTAGAAATCGCTGCAGGCCGGCACGACGGGCCTCTTCAAGCAGGACGCCGGTCCCCACCACATCTGTCCGTGCAAACGCTCCCGGGTCGAGAATCGACCGATCGACGTGGGTCTCCGCCGCTGCATTGATCACCCCTTCAATTCGATGCTCACGGATGAGACGTTCGACCAAGGGCTGATCTCCGATGTCCCCATGCACAAATACATGCCGGGCATGCGTCTCGATCGGCTTCAGATTGGCGAGATTACCGGAATATTTCAGTGCATCGAGATTCACGACCTCATGTCCGCTCTGAACAACCAGGCGGCGTACGAGATGCGACCCGATGAATCCGGCCCCACCGGTTACAAGGATTCGCATCTTAGAAAGATATTGAGGTTCGAGATTCAAGGTTCATAGTTGTATGAGTCTTACAATTTGTTCGCGCCGGTTTTGGCCACCAGTTGATTGGCCAGGTGGAGGGATTCGATCGTCCCTGCATCGGTCCACCACCCTTCCAGAATATCCCAGGTCAATGTTCCATCCGCGATATAGGCATTGTTGACGTCAGTGATTTCGAGTTCGCCTCGGCCCGATGGCTTGAGGGTCTTGATGATGTCAAATACCCGCGCGTCATAGAAATACATGCCTGTGACCGCATACGACGATCGGGGATTTGCCGGTTTCTCCTCGATCTTCACGACGCGATCCCCTTCAAGAACAGGCACCCCGAATCGTTGCGGATCCTTGACGTCTTTCAATAGGATTTTTGCCCCCTGCCGCTGTTTCAGAAACGATTCGGCGGCGCGGGCGATGTTGCCTTCGATGATGTTGTCACCCAAAACTACACATACAGGCTCACCATCCACGAAGTGTTCGGCCAACCGCAAGGCGTCGGCAATGCCGCCTTCCCCTTCTTGATAGGTATAGTTGAGCCGCTTCAAGGCGAAGTCTTTCCCGTTGCCCAGCAATTTCAAGAAATCTCCCGCGCTGTTTCCTCCCGTCACCAACATGATTTCCTGAATCCCGGCATTGGCCAATGCCTGAATGGGATAGTAAATCATGGGCCGATCGTAGATCGGCAGCAAATGTTTATTGGTGACTTTGGTGAGCGGAAGCAACCTGGTTCCTAATCCCCCGGCCAACACGACGCCTCTCATCCTCTACACTCTCCTCTCACAACGCGGCTGTGACGGATGGCTTGTGATCCCTCTGGACTGAATACCGATCGAACACATGTACAGATAGAAAACAATTCTGGAAACCAGGCAGGCACTAGTCTTTGGGCGATCTCACTCAATGGATGTGCTCAATGCTGCAGGACGACATCGGTGTATAGGTCGGGACAGCTTCATTAAGTCGGCGAATCAGTTCATCGTCATCGCCATGACTCACCGCAGCCTCAAGATGAGCGATCACCTGATCGAGGCGATCCGATTGAATCGCTGAAGCACTGATGGCGCGCCGGATCTTTGCGTGCGGTGTGGGTTCGACTTGCTCTGTCTCTTCAAAGAGTTCCTCGTACAGTTTTTCTCCTGGACGCAAGCCGGCATAAACAATTTGGATATCCTGATCCGGCACAAGGCCGGACAGAACAATCATATTCCTGGCCAGATCGACTACTTTAACCTGCTCACCCATATCCAGCACGAACACCTCGCCACCCTGCCCCAAGAGGCTCGCCTGCAGCACCAATTGCACCGCCTCCGGAATCGTCATGAAGAACCGTTTGATCTCGGGGTGGGTCACCGTGAGCGGCCCTCCCCTTCGAATCTGATCTGCAAACAGAGGGACGACACTGCCATTACTGCCCAGCACGTTTCCAAATCTGACCACCGTAAATTTCGTTTTTCCTCGATGACTCAGGCTCTGCATCAGGTCTTCGGCCACTCGTTTCGTCGCACCCATGACGCTCGTGGGATTCACCGCCTTATCAGTGGATATGAGCACAAAACGATCAACGCCGTTCGCCAGTGACGCCTCGGCCATAATCTTTGTTCCAAATATGTTATTGCGAACGGCTTCTTTCTGATTCAACTCCATCAGCGGCACATGTTTGTGCGCAGCAGCATGAAAGACAAGGTCCGGAATAGTCTGTTGCAGCACCTCAACCACTCGCTCTTGAACCGTCACATCTCCCACCGCCGAAACGATCGTGACTTTTGGAAACCGTGCCCGCAACTCTAGATCTAACGCATAGAGTCCGTTCTCATAGCGCTCAAAGAGTATCAATGTGGCCGGATCGTATCGGGCGATCTGCCGGCAGAGCTCGGATCCGATCGATCCCCCGGCACCGGTCACGAGCACTCGTTTCCCTTCCAGCAACGGATGCAACTCCTGCCGATCGATCTGAATTGGCTCGCGCTGCAGAAGATCCTCCAGGCTCATCGGCCTGATTTGTCTTAGCGCCTCCGGGTTCGCCAGCAGTTGTTTCACGCTCGGCAGGATCTTGATGGGAACCTTGCACCCCTCCGACGCGGCAAGGATCCGCTGCTTCAACGCGGTCGACGCCGAGGGAATCGCCACGATGATCTCGTGCGCGACGAAGTCCCGCGTCAAATTCGTGATATCCCCGATAGTCCCCACGACGGGAATTCCATGGATCTTCATCTTCCGCTTGATCGGATCGTCATCCACCAACCCTACAGGCCTGTAGTGAGAGCGTCCATCGCTGAGCATATCCCTGATCAGCAACTCGCCGGCATTGCCTGCCCCGACCACCAACACTCTGCGAGCCATGGGGCTCAGTACGTGAAGCCATTCACGGAACCAACGCACTGCCAACCGGATACCAGCGAGGAACAGTCCGCTGAGCACACCTGTGAGAATAATGACTGAACGGGGATAGGCGACCCATCCGAGGAGACCATGTACCACACCATAGAACAGCGCAGAACTGATCACGGAAGCCCAAAGGATACGGCCTAAGTCATGGAGGCCGACATATCTCCAGAGTCCGCGCTGGATGCCAAAGGCAGCGAGGCCAACACCATAGATCGCCAATACGATGGGAAGGCCATGTAGAAACAGTCGTGCATGGTCGGGGGGAATATCCCCTTCGAATCGCAGGGCAAAGGCCATCACATTCGCCGCCGCAATGAGTCCGAGCTGTGTACAGACCACAAAAACAGATCTATACCGCTGCAATAATTGTCCATAGCGGTCGACGAGACGATGAAATAGTGAGATGACTCTGTCTCTCATGGGCTTGTGCTCAACTTGATCGTATGACTCGCACGTTAGACTTCCGTAAGGACCCCAGACCTTCCAACTTGAGCTTCCTCAGCTACTCGATTGTATGACGGGTAACTTAAGACCGCCATCGCCAAAAGCACCCAGAAGAGCAACGCCAAGGACCCAACCAACATTTGATCGAACTGCAGACGTACAATCAATCCTATGACGCTGACCACTGATCCCACGAGTACGGCTTTTGACAGCCAATCGTGAGCATGCCGGTATTCTTCGGACGTCCTCAGAACGACTCGAACAAAGAACCACCCAAATAGCACCATCCCCGGAAGCCCGACATGGAGTGCCAGGTAGAGAAAGATGTTATGCGTTCCTGAACGCGCGATGGCCGCATGTCCCGGCATGACAACTTCTTGCTCCTGACCATAGAGCAAAAGATAGCTATGGCTCCCATACCCGATCCCAACCAACCAGTGTTTGGCAATCTCAGACAGGGTAAACGCCCAAATGTCAAAGCGGTGAAAGACGGATGAGAAGCCTCTTTTTACAGGAATCGAGCTCGTGATATCGGCACTTACGCCTGGGATAGGGATCGTGCTCTGGTTGAAAACTACCACGACAACCGCTATGACACAACCAGTCGCAAGCGCGGCGACAACCTTGGCCGACAATGAACGAATGAACCAGACAAAGGCCCAAACCTCTGCGACAAGGGCAACCAAGCCTGCGCGTGATTGAGTTGAAATCAAGCAGACCGTCATGAGTCCGACAGCCAGTGCACCGCCCATTCGTATTTGTTGAGGTCCCTCCCCTAATGCGATAGCCAACCCGAAAGGAATGACCATGACCAAAAATGTGGTCAGCCACACTTCAGCGGGAAGAAACGAGGCCACCGCCTGAGCATTTTCAACATTGAACTGCGAGAGTCCGTACCCAGCGACAAGAATTGCCATGATCCCAACCATTCCCATGAGAACCTGTCGATAGAGCAGCCCTTTGAAGAAGTGGATCACCGCATAGAAGACCACCATCTGCTGAAGCAGCTTGCCATATTCTTTCATACTATAGGCCGGTGCCACGGAAAATGGGATCGTGAGTCCGACCCATCCGACAAAGGCCAGCAGGAGCATGTCGTACGGTGTCCGAGAATAGAAGAAGCGCCGATTGATGACACACCATCCAACCAGCAATCCAAGCAGGAGAATAAATCCGTTTCGTTCGATCACAAGAAGCCGCTTGAATGGCAGCACCGCAATATAAACCATCAATACTATGCGGACGACCGTATCGTAATAGGGAGCCCGCTCGACCAACGGCATAGCAATTGATGACGTTCTTGGTTCCACTCTCTTCAAGAACCGACAGGTTGGACCCGTTGCTCGACTCTCTGCACTGCCAGGACAAGTGAGAGAAATACCATCCCCCACGCCCCCAGAACGACGAGGCGCCACTCCTCCGACCCATACTGATAGAAGAGGGCGAAAGTTCCGCACAGAGCCATCACCCCGTATTCCGCTAACACAGCCCGCCGATGGCTCCAGCCGCTCAGTACCAATCGCTGGTAATAATGGTCACGATGGGCTTCCCACACTTTTTCGTGATGGAGCGCCCGTCGTGCCAACGTGACGGTGGCATCGAGAATAAACGGTGAAAATATGATAACTGGAACCCAGAGGTCAAAAACCCCGTCGCGACAGCCGAGGACGACGAGCGCCGCTGCAAGAAACCCTATGGACACACTCCCGACATCGCCCATGAAAATCCTCGCCGGAGGGAAATTGTAGACAAGAAATCCCGCCGCTGCAGCAGATTGCAAGGTTGCGATGATAGAGATTACGGGATGATGCGCCTGCCAGCCCAGATACCCAAGCAATCCAAAGCCGATTACCGTCATACCCCCGGCAAACCCATCCATTCCATCCATGAAGTTGTACAGATTGGTCATCCAGACAAGAAACACGACCGTAAAGGGAGCGGCAAACCATCCCAACTTGATGAACCCGAGCATGGAGTCTGTTTTGGTGTGGAACACCAACCCTGAACCAATCACGAGGAGAGCCGCGGCCAGGAGGTGCACCCCAAACCTCACCGCAATCGAAAGTCCTCGTCGGTCATCCATCAATGACACAATACTGATCACACCTGTCATCATAAGGATCCACCACCCGGTCGAATCGAGCAAAGGCATCGAATCGTCCGGCGATGACCGGATCCAGCCCAGTACTCCGAAAATCAGCACTCCCAGATACAGGGCTCCCATGATGGCGACCCCCCCAGTCCTCGGTGTTGGCTTATGATGGAGTGAGCGTTCATTGGGATGATCCATGGACACAAGGGGGGAACCTGGGCTGGCGAGCCAGCCGGTCAACCCCCATGACAAGGAACCGACTGTCGCAGCAAGATAGGAAATCATCATGGTATTGGGATTACGCGAATTTCCTCGACCGGCCTGCTGATGCGTCTTCTACTAAACCAAGTCGTTCTCGATACAGATCGAGAAAGTGACGCCCGATCTTTTCCTTCGAATGCTCACGCACGACGAATTCGCGCCCTGATACACCCATAGCTGCCCGCAGCTCGTGGTTGCTGAGGAGACTGGTTATCGCATCAGCGAGCGCCTCGGGGTCGCGCACCGGAACTAACAGGCCTGTTTTCTGATGCTGGACGACCTCACGACAACCCGGGACATCCGTCGCAATTAACGCCTTCCCACATGCTGCGGCTTCCAATAGTACTTTGGGAAGCCCTTCGCGATAGGACGGAAGGACGACCAGCGTTGCCGCCCCAAGAACAGTCGGCATATCCTCACGGTGTCCCCACCATTCAATCCCGTCATTTTGAGACCAGCGACCCAACTGCTCCTCGTCTATCGCGGTCGGATTATCCTCATCTCGCCGTCCAACGAGAACGAAGCGGACCGTGACAGCCTTTTTCTTGAGGAAACGTGCCGCTTCGACAAACTCGGCCACCCCCTTGTCCCACAACATCCGCCCGGCCAACATGACGATCGGCGGTCCCTGAGGAGGCTGCACCGGTATAAAGAGGCTCGTATCAACACCCGATCCGGCAATGATACGGATTCGATCGGAGGACACAATGCCCTCTTCGATCAGCACATCTCGATCCGCAGCATTTTGACAAACCACGACCGATCGGCTGAGCGAAACCGCCGCCCTCAATCCTATTCTCATCGACGATCGAAGTAGGGAAGCTCGTCGTGGTCGATCGGTAAATGCATAGCCTAGTCCCGCAAATGCATTAATCACCACAGGGACCTTCGTCATCCACGCGGCAAGAGAACCATATAGAATTGGTTTCATTGCTACCTGCTGCACAATCTGTGGTCCCTCCCGACGGTAGACCCGAACGAGCTCGATGAACGCCATAAGCTCTCGAAATGGATTTCGGCTTCGCCGCCGCATCCCGATTGGAATAAGCCGGAACCCCTCTTGTCGAATGCGTGCTGCGTGATCAGCCACCCGAGTCGCGATCAGCACTTCATAGCCTGCATCACGGGCTGCTCTAGCCAGATCACGACGAATCTCCCAGAAGGTCCAGTCTTCCGTAATAAGAAATAACAGGCGAAGAGGCGCCTGCGTCACTGTCGAAGCCATGCCTGAAACATCAAGACATTCCACAAAGGATACTGCCAATTGCGTCGCCCCGAAAGATGCTCTGCCCATTTTTCCCGAATGGGTACGGGGTGAAAATATCCCTCACGGCGAAGTTGTGTTTCATCCAAGAGGTCTTCCGCCCACTCGCGCAATGGTCCTCGAAGCCAATCGGCGATCGGAACCCCAAATCCCATTTTCGGCCGTTCGATGAGCTTCGATGGAACATACCGGGACAGGACCTGCCGCAGCAGCCACTTCCCTTCTCCCTCCTGTTTGATCTTCATCGACAAAGGAATCCGCCAGGCAAACTCCACGACCCGATGATCGATAAGGGGTACCCGTGCCTCGAGACTGACCGCCATACTGGCCCGATCCACTTTGACGAGGATATCATCCGGCAAATAGGTGACGAGATCCAGATACATCATGCGCATCGTAAAATCCGAAAGAGACGCCCAATTGGCTCGATCCGTGATAAGAGTCAGCGGTTCCACGCCCTGAACCACGATCTCTGCCGGATCTTTCCAGAGCGAGATCATGCCCAGATACATCGTGTCTGGATCCGGCAGCGCCAGCAAAGCCGACAACTTGTGCAACTTGTCACCGGGCTTCGCCACTATGGGAAGAAATCTCTCAAACCGTTCGAAAAAACGAGCCCAGGTTGCAGGCGAAAGGGACGTGATCCCGCTGGCTAAGCCCCTCCGAATTGACGGAGGTACCAGGTCCAGGTATCTCCACAATCGCCTTCCCCAGAAATACCGATTGTATCCCGCGAACAATTCATCGCCTCCATCGCCGGACAAGGCCACCGTCACATGTCTCCGAGCCAACTCAGATACCAAGAAAGTCGGAATTTGCGACGAATCGGCAAACGGTTCGTCATACATGGCTGGCAGCCGTGGAATGACCGCTTGCGCCTGCTCCGGAGACACATAGAGCTCTGTATGATCCGTTCCCAAATGTTCTGCGACTTTTTTGGCATGAATCGCTTCATTGTAATCTGCCTCATGAAATCCGATCGTAAACGTCCGGACCGGCCTGCTGCTTTGCGCCTGCATGAGCGCCACGACCAGCGATGAATCAATCCCGCCGGATAGAAACGCGCCTAGCGGAACATCGGCAATCATTCGCAATCCCACCGCTTTACGCAATAGCCCATCAAGCTGTTCGATTGCCTCAGCTTCCGATCCATGGAATGCGGTAGCACAGCCTGCCTCAACGATTCTCCTGGCAGACCAATAGCGGATCGGCTTCCATGTCGCATGAGTGGCATCCGGATCTGGCGAAAATCCCTCGGCTGCATCGAGTTCCTTTTCCCCCACGGTCAGCAAACAACCAGCCGACAGCTTATAGACATGTTTGTATATCGAGAGCGGAGCCGGCACATAGCCGACCCTCATGAACGAGGTCACCGCCCCGCGATCAATATCAGGGGGAAAGCCCTTGTAGGCTCGGAACGTCTTCAGCTCTGAACCAAACAGGAACGTCTTTCCAGCCCACCCGAAATACAACGGTTTAATACCGATCCGGTCTCGAACGAGAGAGAGCCTTCGTTGTTCTCGGTCCCAGAGAGCAAAGGCAAACATCCCCACAAACCGTTGCACCGCTTTCTCGATACCCCATTCCTCAAAAGCAGCGAGCATGACCTCTGTATCAGAATGTCCACGAAACTTCGCACCCGGTACCCCCAATTCAGACCGTAGCTCGGCGAAGTTGTAGACTTCCCCATTGTAAGAGAGAACATAGCGCCCGCTGGAGGACACCATCGGTTGATGCCCCTCAGGTGACAAATCTAAGATAGAGAGCCGCGCATGACCGAGGCCAATCCCTACCCGTTCATCACACCAGACGCCCGAATCGTTAGGGCCTCGGTAACGAATAGACGCCACCATGTCCCGAACACTAGACGGTAATTCGGTGGTGGACTGACCCATGATCCCAGCAATCCCGCACATTCGTTTGTGGACCGACGCCTATCTAAGGATAAAAATGATTCGCCGCACCGACAACCTCAACGGGCCGATGGATCATTAAAGCTGAGATCGGAGTAGAGCGCAGTATATCGATCAACAATTCTAGCCAGCGAATACTCTGTTTCCACTCGCGCCCTCGCTGCACGTCCCAGAAGTTCACGCGCGGCAGGCCCCCGATCGATCAAGTCGATAATGGCATGGGCAAGTGCAGCCGGATCATGCGCAGGAACGACTAAACCGGTATCGGCAACAATGCTGCGCGCATCGCCAACGTCCGTCGAGACGCAGGGGACCCCGCAGGACATCGCCTCACCCAGCACATTGGGAAACCCTTCCCCAAACGCAGAACTGAGACACAGCACATCCACACCAGGGAGCAGACACTCAATGTCGCTTCGATGTCCCAATATGCGAGTCCGCTCAGTCAACCCTCTTGCCGCAACAGCAGGCGCCAGCGCCTGTGTGTCCTTCCCAACTAGAAAAAAGCACACATTCCGTCTTGCTTTGGCCACCTCTTGAGCGGCCTCAAGAAAGGCGGCGTGATCCTTCATTGGATCGACACGTGCCACGAGTGCCACGATAACCGCATCCTCCTGGACGTGCCATTCCTTTCTGACAGAGCTCCTTACGCTCGAATCTGGACGGAAACGTTGTGTATCGAACCCGTTGGGGATGACATCCCAACGACGAGGACGATACCCCAATCGTTCATGTTGCTGCTTCCCGGCTTCACTGTTCACGACCACCGCAGCGGGAGTAGTGGAGCGCCACGCGAGCACTCGTTGCACCCATCGCGTGAGGGAACGATACTGACCCAGGTCCATATTTGAGCAACGCACATTCCAGATCAAAATGGGCGAACCGGAATATTTCGACGCCAGGGTACTCAGGAGATCGGCATGATAAAGCCAACTCTGCACGATGTTCGGTCTGAGAGTCCTCAACAGTCGGATTAACCGAGGCAACGCCAAAATGTTAGGTCGTCCCCGCCTCATCCCTAACGTATATACTGCGACTCCCGATGATTCAATCTGGTGGCCTAACTGTCCTCTGTCAGTCAGTGAGATGACACTATTGGAAAATCGAGCGCGGTCCATCGCTCCCACCAATTTCGCCAGCATCACTTCGGCACCGCCGGTGTCGAGACCGGAAATCACGTGGGCGATTCGGATCATTCAGGGTGAGAGCTCCCAAACCGAATTGTCCCGGTTGATAGGTCACCATCCGTCCTTGGAAACAATGAAGTCAGCAACGCCAGCATCACGAAGAGCCGACCCCGCAGCCTCTGGAAAACCTTACCCACCCGATAGATGGAATAGCGACAATAGATAACCGCATTGTACAGGTCTTGCGTCCTACTTATGCCCAGGGTCGCTGAAGTGACAGGACCATGGACAGATACGAACGTAGAAATCAGATGGGATTTGCATGGCCTGAGCAGATTTTCTCCGCGATAAGTTTCCCCGCTAGATGGTGTCTTTCAGCATTCCAAGCCACATTCGTCGATGCACCCAACTCAGGCGTCATCCTCAGAATCGGAAGTAGATGAATGGCTGCGGCATTTGGCTGCTAAAAACTAAAATGCAGAGTGTAATTGCCGCGTAACTGCAACCTTTTATAACAATCGGTAGCCTGAAAAACCGCTCTCGTATGTCACAATGCTCACTCATGAACTGCGCCAGCCATGCTGAGAGCACGATCACTATTACAATAAACATTCCCGGCGTCGCATACGTGGGGGCCCGAAAACTAAACAATGCTTGAAACAGCGCAAGCATGTGATCCCAGTCAGGAGCGCGAAACGGAATCCAAAGCAGTGTGAACCAATGGAAGCCAATGAGGCCATAGAACCCTTTAGACAGAAGAGACGCGCGAGCAAGTTCTTCCACCCGCTTAACAACATCGAACAATCTTTCGAGGCTGAGAAGCAATCCATACACAAAGCCCCAGAATACGAAATGCAAGGCGGCCCCATGCCAGAGCCCGACGAGCGTCATCGTGATCAGCAGGTTTCGGCAGACTCCCCAGATCGTTGTCATGCGTCCTCCGCCAATCGGAATGTACACATAATCTCTAAGCCAACTCGAGAGTGTAATATGCCACCGTCGCCAAAACTCCGTCGCACTCAAAGCAATATATGGATTCTTAAAGTTGTCCGGTAGCTGAAAGCCCATTAACCGTGCGCTTCCGATTGCAATATCCGTATATCCGCTGAAGTCAAAGTAGATCTGAAAGGCAAAAGCGTACAGACCTAACCAAGCGGACACCATATCCGTTGAGGAAGGGGAATCAAATGCACGATCGGCAAAGATGGCTAGATAGTCCGCAAGGACAATCTTCTTGAAAAGTCCGCGGAAGATGCGGACCAACGCATCTTCCAGCGCAGGAACATCAACAACGGGCTTCGCATCCAACTGAGGAATGAACTGACCGGCACGAAGAATAGGGCCCGCGATGAGGTGCGGAAAATACGACACAAAAAATGCGAACCGATACCACGAACGTTGCGCGGGAATTATTCCCCTATACACGTCAATTGTGTAGCTCAACGACTCAAAAGTGTAAAACGATATTCCAACCGGCAAGACAATATTCAGGTCGACCCACGATAAGGTAATGCCTAGAGCATGTGCGATGTCGGCGACGGTTCCTGCGAAGAAATTGGCGTACTTAAAATATGCCAGCATGCCAAGGCTTAACACCACCGATGCGCATAGCCATGTCCGCCGCGCAGCGGGCTTCTGCGACCATTCTATGCCCAAGGCCGCGACATAACCGACTTGCGAAGTTACAAGGAGAAGACCCAACTGCCAACCGCTGTTACTCTGATAAAAATAAAAACTTGCAAGCAAGAGCACCCAGATGCGCAAACGAGGAAACCCGATCAAGAGCCAATTGAGAATAAGCACCACGGCGAAGAAGAAGAGGTATTCAAGTGAATTGAACAGCATGGATTGGGTCTAAGGCTGTAAGAGCGTGTAACTCGACGGCTTGTAGGTTTCGGACACAACGTATGGCTTCAGAGCTTGCGAAAGAAGCGGTGTGAATTTCTCAATCCCTCGACTATTCATGTGATTGAAGTCAAAGTAATCAGTGTCATCAAGTTGATCAAGAGGCAGCCGAACATAATGAAATCCGTATGACTCCACAGTGGGACGTACCGTCTTCCACATAAAAGTGCGATAGTGTTCACGGATGATAGGATTGCGATAAACAAAAGGGGCCTCTTCCAGCTCGACAACAATCAGACGAATGTCAGCGCGTCTAAACATTTCCAGCATGTGCACAAATAATTTCCCGTACAACTCGTCGGGGACTGCAGGGACGGGCCACGCCCGCGCGGCTTCATCGCTTAACCTGCCACCAATTTCAAGGAGAAACTGTGTCTGCTTTTCCCGAAAATATTCGTAGTCGAGTTCCATACGGTAATAACTACCTGCCTTCTTATAAAGGACGGCGGAGGTGATTCGATCTCCGTCGGTGGTAACTTCCACTCGCGCCACTCCAGGGTCGTTCGATAACCGAAGGTGAAGAGCTTCGATCGTTTCTTGAATGTTTGGTATTGGTGAGGATATACGGGCATCCGCAAAAAGCCCGAATGGTTTATCACTGAGATCTAGGAGTTTCTTGCGAATCTTTCCACGATCTGCATATAACCGCAGCAAAGGGTTGAACTCGGTAAAGTTCTGGAACAAACTACTCCACGAAAACCCCCACTCTACATAACTGAGCATATCGCCGGGAGAAATCGGATAATTGCTTGTTCCTCCTTCGACCGGAAAGAAATTCTGATGGCCAACGGCCCAGACGACCGACGTCCCAGGTGCGAGTTGAGGGATCAAATCTTTCACAAAGGGATATTGAGTCGGGAACCAATGGGCAAACCGAGAAAGATTGACGGAGCGAGTACCACGATAGGCGTCAAATAAATCAGGTTGAATGTCACAATAGGTCCGGCTGTCTCCGATAAAGACAACATCGTATTCGTGAGCATGATCCTGATAATAGTGTAACTTGTGGACAAGTGGAGCATCCAACCCAACTTTCGCCCACCTGAGCTCAGCCACATAATAGAAGCCCGTGCTTACCCCCATGTAAACGAAGACGATAATCACGATATAGATCAGTGCTCTTTGCATTGTCAGACGCAGTCCATTCAAGTCCATGGTGCTGGCTTACGGCAGAGAATCTGTGGTCCTGTGCCTTAGGGACGAACGTAGAACTTAGATAGGATTTGCGTGGCCTGAGCAGATTTTCTCCGCGATAAGTTTCCCCGCTAGGTGGTGTCCTTCAGCATTCCAATGGCCACCGCCATTCTTGAATCCGTGCAAGAGCACCTGGTGCTGCTCTGCATAAGCAGCGAATGGTTGAGCCAGGCTTAAAACAGGAATTCCCTCCCGATCTCCCAGGGATTTGATCCGCCTCTCCGGATACAGCAAATCAGGCACACCTAGATCTTGCGCATACGCCCTGCGTTTCAGAGGATCGAGATCAACCTGATCCCCATTTGTCAGAGTGACCACGATAAAATCAGCGTCTTTTTCTCTCACTTCATTCTTCAACTGAACAATTAATCCTTCCGTGACTCTCCATGCCTCCTTCCACAAGGGATCCGTGGGTTCCAGGTATACCATTGTATCAAGACCCACTTCGCGCTGCGGCTGAACTTTAGCTTCGTTCTGCAGTCTCCCCGAAGCGGGCGTATTCTGATTCATCTGCGTGATCTGAGTCTTGATGAAATACATGGCCTCATTGAGAAATTGGAGTATCCGCAAGTGGTCGATCAGCCAATCCAAACCGTTTCTCCTGGCCAAGAGTCGGATACGCCAAGCGAAAGTCTCTTGAAAAGAGGCATCGAGCACGAGTGCGTCGTCTTTATAGACGAAATAAGGCCTCCTTGGGTCTTGCTCAAGGGCACGCACGTTATTACGAAGGTCATTTCCCGCTACGAACGCCAGAAGCACAAGGTCAGGCGAATAGTCCCAACCACGATGGCGCAGAGTCAGAATCTCTTGAGCCGTTCCGTAGCCGGCGACACCAAAATTGATTGCTTCGATCCGTCGTCCTTGAAACGCCTGGCATGTTTGCAGTTCAAGTTCCAGCACCTTCCAGAAAGTATCCTCCATGGGCACTTGCATTGCCTCGGCATAGGAGTCCCCTAGCACAGCGATCCGAAACGTGCCTGAAGGCTTGGGCTTCTGATGCTCACGATCGCGCAATCCGTCACTGTTGATTTTGACGTAAGCCCCCCCTTCCTTTCTCCACCATCCCTCAACCCCTGCTCGAAGAGCGGCACCAGTGTAGGGATCGAAGCGATAAAAATTAGGAGATGAATAATCAATTGCCCTCAAGGCAACTTCAAAAAGTAGGAGTCCGATAACGGTTCCCAGCTGCAACAAGAAACGCATTGGCAATCCAGCCCTTCAACATCGCTAGTGGCTTTCTAGTTACGGTATGTGTGAACCCGACCACGCTCCATTTTGCTCACCAGCTAGGCGAGCATCACCTCGGCACTGCCAGTATCCAGGTCGGAAATCACATGAACAATTCGGATTACTCACCCTCGTGCATTCGCGTTTCGAGAGCCCGCCTACCCCATTGCCCCACCAGAAGACATCCCCAGAGCAAACAAAACAGCAATAATGGATACACATGCCCGGTATGCCTAAAGGGCTCGACGAGACGCGCGCTATACAAATAGGCCACATACCAAGTACCCCACAACGACAAGAATGGAATCCACCAATACCGCAGATCCATCCATAAATTGATCCACCCCCACAACGTCGCGATCAGAGAGAGTCCAAAGATGATGGGTGTCCACGGTGTCAAATTTTGCACCGCTGCTCGGAGTCCACTTGCCTGAATCAGAAAAATGAGATTATTAAGATCCGGCGTCAAGGAGGCACTCATATATGCTGTGGACTCTATCCATCCTTTCACCTGCCCGCGAATCAATGTGGAAAACGAATGTAGTTTAAAGAGGTATTCATGATAGGTGATCCGTGGCCCAGCATATCGACTTTGCTCAAATTCTATGACTGATGGAAATCCCGGCGTGCCTAGGCGTTCAGGAAATTCAAAATTAGCATTCCAGCGCGCATACCCATACGATGGCCAGGAGGGATCGCCATGGACTTTATAGAGACCATAGAGGTGGGGCGAAAACAGCAGAAGTGCCAAGACTGTCGCGAGACCAAGGTGCGGCCATCGCCATTGCAACGGTGTAATCAAGGGTGACCCCTTGGATACTCGCCAGCAATTTACCAACCAGCAAAGCCACACTAGTGGCAAAACAACACTCAAGGCAGGTGTTTGCAGGAGAGTGATAACACCCTTCGCAACTCCCAACAGACCAGCACCTAACCAACCCTGCATCCACAGCCAGATTCCGAGAACGGCGAGAATCAGGAGAGACATACTTTCCAGACGTAACCCACGTACGGACTCTTCCACCCAGAGTGGATGAAGAGATACGATCCATGCTCCAGCAGCTCCCAATAGGAGGCGGTCGCTCACCTTCCATACAAACACCCCACAGGCAACAATTAGTGCAGTTGAAAGCACCACGGTATACCACCTGGCGGCTCCGGCGGTATCTCCCCACATGCTAAACCACACATTTAGCGCCCCTACATGCAACGGCTCACGCTCACCAAAAGACCCCGAATAGAACCCATGTTCCGAAGTAAACCATTCGAGCTTTTTTGCCGAGTCAATATATCCCACTACATCAGGATCAACTGGTAGATTTCTCGCCATATCAAAAACCATCCAGCGTTGACCAAAGCCCACGAAAGCCGCCACTATAATTACGCTAATTCCAAGCCAGACTGTCCACTTCCTGGAAGGAAAGGAAAGCCAGCTCGCACATCCCCATCCGATGAGACATAACACTGTGGCGAACGCGAGTGGCCAGATAGATGGCAGATGACCATTCCCTGAAAACCATGTGACTGCAAACCGGTCGAGCACGAGCTGTTCTTGAGACGTGTCGTTAGTAGCCCTGAGCATTAGTTCTGAAGGCCCGTTGACATTGATTTCAAAAATTTGCCCGTCAAGATGGGCCGCTGGAATCTCATACACATTGTTCCCGCCTGTAATACGGGCAACGATGCGTCCAGCGGCGAATGCCCAGACACGCATCTTGAGCACGCCTGGCTCCGATACAGGCAGACGTATTCGAACCCCGCCATCCTCATGCGGAGATAGGTACCAGCCATATCTTCCCCACCGACCGCCGTCCTGTTCGGCCAGCCACGATGCTCGATCCGCCTGAACATTTGTCAAACGTTCGTCCAATCCCATTGCGTGAGATTCCTGAAGTGCCAGGCGCATCTGAATCATGAACTGAGGAATGGCAATACCAGCCGCCAGGATCCCGGAACAGATGAACACCCGTCCAATCCACAGCACTACCCTGGCCGCCAAACTCAACCTCTTTTTTCGAGCACGACAAGTATGCGAAAGGCCAGAAAACGATTGAGGAACGAGACCATTTTTTCGAGCGCCATGAGCGGACGCACAAGGCAGATAGGCAAAAGAGAGGGATGGTCGAACCCGCCGCTGAGAGGATAGGCAAAGAACGCCAAACGCTGATGCACTCGCTTCTCAAATTGGGGATAACGCCGCTGAAATGTCGAAAAGCCACGCTCGAATACAATAGTGGCTATGGCTTGATTCGCATCAAACGGCCGCCGCTCTGTGTTAGGTGGACGAAGTTGCAGTGGGTCTTGCACAAAATCCAAAGGTTCAGGGTGAAAAAAGTGATAGATCGGCCAAGACATCCAGGACACATAAGGATCCATCACAACCAACCGTCCACCTGGTTGGAGCACTCGCCGCGCCTCATCAAAAAATAGACAAATATTCTCGATATGGTGCAACACATCAAAGAGGACGATATTGGAGAGGCTGGCCGGCGCGAACGGTAGAAACTGGGCATCAGCTACCGCATCAAGCCAGGGAAGCTGTACCACATCGGTGCACACGACGTGCGGGGCGAACTCTTTTAGATTCCCACTCCCACCGCCAAGCTCGAGCGTACGGCCAGGTTGCAAGTTTGTGACAATCTCTTCATACCATTGCGTGTAGAGAAGGCGAAGTATTGGCTTCTTCTTCCAAGCCGCGTAGTGGTCTCGCAGGACCTCCTCGGACATTACACAGCCTTCAATCTGAAAAACCCATACACGGTCATCTTGAGCAACAGCCATCCATGGGCGAATCGATGGATGTTGGTCGTGCCATAGGTTCGATCCTGATATCGAATCGGCACCTCCAAAATTTTTAGATTCAGCTTAGTGGCGCCAAATAAGAGATCGAAGTCCCCGAAGGGATCGAAGTCGCCGAAGTAGTTCCGATTCGTCACGATACGAAGATAATCGTCCCGAAACAGCACCTTGGTTCCGCACAACGTGTCCTTGATCCGTTGATTGAGCAGCCACGAGAACGCCATGCTAAAAAACTTATTCCCCAATAGATTCAAAAACCGCATGGCTTCCTGTTCCATGGGGTAGACCAGACGGCTCCCATTGATAAACTCTCCCTTATCGCTCGCGATCGCGTCATAAAACTTCGGCAGATCCTCGGGTGGCATCGTGAGGTCCGCATCCAAAATCATGAGGATCTCTCCCGTGGCATGCGCGAAGCCTTTCCGTACCGCATCACCCTTGCCTTTGCCGTCCTGGATAAGAAATTTGATGTCCTTCTCCGGATACGCGGCGATCACACGTTGAATTTCTTGCGGGGTTCCATCCGTGGAATGTCCGTCCACGAAAAGAATTTCCTGATTGCTGCCAAACTTCGGAATTCGCTGAATGGCGGGCTCAATGTTCCCTTTTTCGTTACGACAGGGAATCAGGATCGTCGTCGAGTACTCTGGACGAGTCCGTGGACCACGCTTCCGTGCAACAATGTAGTGGGACAAGCAGAGCCGGTTTAGGCCCGGCAGAAAAGCCAGAAATCGATTCAGTACCGCCGAGATCACGGGAATCCTCTTAGGTAGCAAAAGCCGCCGTTCGGTTTTTACCACCTCATAGTCTGCTAATCGAAGCAGATTGTGAATATCCGCTGGCGAAAGCCAATTCTGCTGCTGCTGAGGCATTTTCAGACCCAGCCATTCAGTCAAGCGCAGAAGCGGCTCCCAGAGAAAGTTGTAGTAGGCAATCACGATACGGGTTTTCGGTGAACAGCAGTTTCGCAACCGGCGCAAGGCTGCTTCGACATCTAGAAGATGACCCATGACGTCCGCCAGAATGATGATGTCAAACGTCTCATCCAGATCCAGAGACTCACAGTCAGCGACGCGAAATTCCAGCGAGGGATGTCGGCGAGAAGCTTCCTTCACCATCGAGCCACTGAGATCAACCCCCACGCCTCTTGAAGGTTTGACGGCTGCCAGCAGATCGCCGAGTCCGCAGCCGACTTCCAAGACCCGAAGCCCCTCAGGAATAAGAAACCGCATATATCTCTGCTGATCCTCATAGTAGTAGCTACCTTTTCTCTGCCAATACTCCCTGTCCGCTGCAAGGCGATCGAACCGTTCAGAAATCGCGGATTTTCTCTTTGTATCCATGAAACCGATCGTACTCATCTCGTCCGTTGCTCCCTCGCCTCGATCGCGGCCTCTAGTACAAGTGCGGTTTCTTCAATGAGCCGTTCCAGACTAAAGTACTGAATAATACGCTCACGAGCTCTCTGACCCTGCTTGGCTTGCTCATCAACTCCCGCGTCCAATGCCTCCTGCCAGGCCAAGGCCAAAGCTGCCGGGTTTCCAGAAGCCACAACATAACTTGTGTCACCGACGATTCGCCTGGCATCTCCCACATCCGTCACCACGCATGGCCTTCCACAGGCCATGGCTTCTCCAATCACATTGGAGAAGCCCTCGCCGAAGGAAGAGCAGGATGTGACGAGATCGAGCGCGTTGTAGACCGCTCCTACGTCATTACTTGCGGGCGCCCAGATCATCTGCTGGCCAAGACCCAGTTCCTTACTCTGGTCCATCAACTTCTGCTTGAAGGCCTCCGGGCCATCTCCCACACAAATATATCTGATATTGTCTCGCCTTCGACTAAGAAGGGCTGCCGCCTTGATGAAGATCTCATGTCCCTTCATAGGATCAAGCCTTCCAACCAGGCCGATCAGCTGCTCACGGTCCGATATTCCCCAGGCCTGACGCATCCGGTTTCTCGACACAAGGTCGGGGTGAAATCGATCGAGATCGATGCCGTTTGGAATCACCACCATCTTATGTTGAGGAAAACCCTTTCGAGCAGCAACGTCGAACCCGGCATGGGAGTTAACGACAATCAAGTCTGCAAAATGGGAAAGCTTGCACTCGACCCACGACAGGACCTGATCAACATACCCGTACCGTTCCAACTCCATATTAGACGCGCGCAGCCCCCAGACGATTTTTGTGGAAGGACAGAATGGCTTAAGGAGAATCGTAAGAATGTTCGCCGTCGCAAGGTACCCATGTACGGTCGCTGGATGAATCCTGCGCACTAATCGGAGTAATCGGAAAAAGAAACTCAGCACGTCCCATCGCGTCCGTTTTTCGAGCGACTCGACTGGCACCCCAGTCGACTCAAGATCGCTCCTGAGCGGTCCTCCCGGATAAAACGTGGCCACAGTGACAGCCACTCCCTGTTTCCACAACCCTTTCGCTAACGCAACAAGCTGACGCTCACTGCCGCCATAATTCAATGATCGGGTAAGAAACAGGATGTTCATTAAGCTGGGCGGTGCTGCGATCCCAGTCGCATGATATAAATCCATGTCGCAGAGCCAAGAAATCGGCTCAAGTCCTGACGCCTACTCATCGGCAGTCGTGGAAAGATTGCATAGCCTGTGTAAAACAGACCATTCCTGAAGCAACTTGTAATCTCAAACCCATGAGCAGCAAATACATCAAGCCATCGGGAACGGCTAAACGCATAGAGTTCATAGAATTCATTCGGGTAGGCGCCATGCGGCCCATCCAAGAACACTCGCTTGAGCAAGACACCCCAATTCCTCTTTGAGGGAGTAACGGCAGAAGAAGATCCACTACTGCCAGCGTCATGGCGAAAGAGTCGACTACCTACTCGCTTCGCTAAATGAACGTAATGCGTCAAGCTTGTCCAGAAGCGCCAAGCAGAACTTGGCAGAATCTGCACCACCACACCATCCGATTTTATCACCCGAGCGATCTCGTTCAATATGACTGAGAGGTGAGGCACGTGCTCTAGCACATTGGAGGAAAACACGATATCGAAAACATGGTCAGGAAACGGAAACCTTCGCCCATCGTAAGGTTCGACCTGGTAATACGTCGCTGCAGCAGATGTTTCAGGTAAATCAATCGACGTAACATGACATCCCCACGATGCAAGGACGTTGGCTTGAAAGCCATTCCCTCCGCCAACCTCTAGCACGCGCATGCCTGGACGAAACCAAGACTTGATGAGGTTGACTTCGGCTTTTCGGAGAGACTCCAAATGCTGCTGATCCATCGTGCACACCCAACTAAACGACTGCCCTTGAGGAGATTTAGGCCCCTTGGGTGACCTCTTTGGCAAGTGATTCCCACATTTCAAGAACTTTCCCAGATTCAAACCGCTCTGTAATCCGACTCGCGTTATTCCCCAATCGTTTTCTCTCGATTTCGTTAGACATTAGTCGATTCATACAGGAAGCCAATGAATGCACATCGTTTGGGATTGCTAACAACCCATTAATACCATCTTCAATGATTTCACCAGGCCCACTTTGACAATCTGTCGCGACCACCGCCAGACCATATGCCATGGCCTCACAGAGGGAGTTCGGGAACCCCTCGTAACGAGAGGACAAAACAAATACATCGGCCTGCTCGAGATATTGATGGATATGTTTTACCTCTCCCGGAAACTCCACTAAGCCTAACAATCCAAGATTATCTCGTAGGCGTTCGAGCTCAGGACGTAAAGGCCCATCACCAAGAATCGTCAATCGCCAATCAGGATATCGAGGGGAGAGCTCTGAAAAGGCACGAATAAGTAAATCGAACCCCTTTTGTTCGGTCAGACGACCAATTGCAATCATGGAATACGTTGAAGCGGGCAGTCGCGGATAGGTCTCCTGTGGAGGAGGGAAAACAGGATTGGGAATGATGGCCAATTTATCTTGAAGTTTCTGAGGGAAGGACTGTTTAACACGACTAGTCTGAACCACAATGCGATTCGCAAACGGATACACTAGGTTTCGCAAAAAACTCCAAATCCCCCTCGTGGGAGATGATAAGGGGTCCACCCGAACTGAAACAATTACCGGCACTCCCAGCGCCCTCGTAGCCAAAACAGTGAGAATATTCTCTTGATCCATAAAACTAATCACCACATGAGCAGCACTCGCGCGAATCGCACGCCGCAGATGAATAATCCGGCGAATGTTGTTGTAAATTCCTTCGATCAGACTCGACGATTCCCCCCTCTATTCCTAGTCGGACGTACTCCACATGAGAATCGAGAGGGAAGAACGGCTCTACTCCAGGACCGCTGAAAACAAGTATACGAACACGCCATCCCGCCTTTACCCACTGATTCGCCAGGAAAGACATCACTCGCTGGGCTCCCCCAGCAGCAAGAGAAGAGATGACAAAGGTGACATTCATCAGGAAACTGAAATTTGAACAGGAATCGCGAAGAACGCCTCCAAGGCTTTGCATCCTTCGTTCAGTCTGAAATAAGTTGTCCTATGGGGATGTCTCATTATTCATGCCAGAATCTCAAGAGCTGCGCCCAATCAAAGCAGCAACCCGATTGCTTTATTGCCGAATTTCATCGGACCTTTCGCTCATCGTTTCAATCGGGTTCAAGTTACGATTATGCCCTGTAATCACGTGTAACCTTCTGTTTCAAATAAAGCGCTAACGGTGTGCTAATAAGGACAACATGATCAGGTAAGCTGCAATTGCACCCCCTGCTCCATAGTTCATTCCCAACCACCAAACCAAGGCGCCATTCAGTAAGCCAGGGATAGCCGCACTGAATCCTAGAGGTTCTGCCTTGTGTGCACGCCAGTAAGAAGCAGCGCACTGCACCCACATAGCAAGCAGGCCGGTCGGTAAGCAGCAGGAGGGTAATCTCTGTTCCGAGTAACCGCTGACTAAACTCAACATCAAAATGATTAAGGATTATCTGGAACAACAGAAACGCCACCATCCCCAGGGCGAATACACCCACCGCCAGCTGAGCCGTGTGGCGCCATAGGATATCCAGCCCTGCAAAATCCCGCTGGGCGATCAGCATTCCGAAGCGAGGCACCCGCGTCTGGACCCAGGCCAGACCCAAGACCTGCAACACAGTGAAAACCTGCCAGGTCATACCGAATCGACCAGCCTCCACGGCTCCGTGGTAGTGAAAAACTACCGGCGTGTACAACGAATACACGAAATAGTTCACCACTCCTTGCACTGCGAGCCGCCACTGCATCGGCCAAACCTCGACCTTCCAGTCGATTCGTGGACCGCTAGGTTGGTACCAGAACGGCAAGAAAAACGAGCGCTGGAGGACACCCAGATAATACATAGTGATCACGGCCTGGATCCCAATTAGTGCCGCAACCGACCAGAGCCCGGCACCGGTGGCCAGACATATCCAGAGAACCACATTGGCCAGGATGCCCTGCCAGAGCTGAAAGCGCTGAATGGCAACCACCTGGTTGCAGCCTTCGAACAGCGCCTGAAATGGTGCGGTCCACAAGAGCATGGCTTGGAACAGCACGGCAAAGAGCCAAGGGGCTAACCAACCTTCGACACTCCCTTTTTTAGCGAGAAACAATGCTCCAGCCGGGGCAACGAGCAGAACAAACACAACAGCCGCCACAGCATACCAGGAGGCAAGCTTGCGCCCGAAACTGACGAGACGCGATAGGGCTTCAAGGTCGCCAATAATGACTCCCTCCTCGTTCAGCTGTAGCTTTGCCCACTCATGACTCGTGACGTTGACGACTACCACGACTAACCCCAGCTCAACGAAGACTTGGAGGGCAATCAAGCTCTGAAAGGTGTAGTAATACCCTTGCGTTTCAGGCGTCAGAAACTTCGCGATCAGCAGAATGCTGATCAGACCACCGATCGCGCGCCAACCCCTGGCAAGAAGGGCGTAGAACACACCCCGATCAATTCCCAGCCGCCCAGCAAGAGCGAGGAGGAACGTCCCTCACCGTTCTGGACTTTCCTTGCGCGCCTCTTCAAAAGCTGCCACACAGCATTTGGCCGCACGCCGTGCAGAGAACCAGCGCTCCGCGAAGGCCCGCGCCTGCACAGCTCTGCGCGAAACGTTCCCGTCATTACTGACCACCTCTTCGAGCCTGGCACATATTTCCTCTGGTAACAGGGCCTCATAAATCGGAAGTGATTCCCCTAACTCGCGCTCAAACACATGGCTCTTGCTTGACGCAATGACCGGAATACCCATGGCAATCGCATCCCGCCCAGCCATACCGATGGACCCCTCAGATCCAAAGTTCTCCAGCACCGCATTAGCTTGCACCATTTCATCAAGGAACTCCGTTTGGGTGAGTTGAGGGAGCCAGCGAACGTGGGATGCAAGACCCAGTTCTTCTACGTAGCATTCAGCTGCTTTTGCATCTGCGCCGAAGGAAATCAGGATAATCTGCACCGGGCGGTGTGCACGCGCGACGAACATTCGAACCCCCCCTAACATCGCGTCGGTTCCTTTAAGGTCCAGCGGAGAAACATTGGCTCCAACAGCAGGCCGCTTCCACTGTAATCGCGTCGCGCAGAATATCCTGAACGGGCCATCGGTGCGGGCACGCGCTGATGGTAAGTGCTCTATATCGGTGAGCATAAAACTAGTTCGTCTTTTCTTGTCCACACCAATTTCATCCAGCAGTGCATCGCCGTCCGGCAACAATCCAGGGATCGCGTAATCGACCAGGCAACACTTAGCGATGCCGGCACGTTGTAGCCGCACGAACTGCGTAAACAGCATGCGCTTACATATGAATATCAGACGTTTTACGACTCTATTTCCGGCGAACCAGTCTAACCGGTAAGGTGCTGCAGCTAGAATATCAACCAGCTTTCGGTTTGCGAAGACGTCAAGGTCGGACCCCGTAAGCAGTCCGATTATCGGACGACGTATGAGTGTTCCAACACTCAGAGCCAGACTGTTCAGCACCACTCCGTCGCACGTCTGAAGCTCGTCCAAGACAGGCTTCAGTGTCCATGGATACAGGACGATCTGCATTGGGTTCAGCGGCTTTATCTCTCGGATCCAGTCTGGGTAAGGATAGTGCACCTCCGAGTAATGGAACTCAGGTCGGTGGCGAGGTTCACTGCGTGGCCGATCAACAAAGACAACCACCTCGTGCCCGAGTGCCTGCAGCGCTTTGGCAAGCCGGAAAGGATAGTTATTACTATTACCGAGGAAGCCGATTCTCATGAATGGATTTTATCGTACATATCGTCAGGCACGGCTTCTCAAGATCGAGGCCTGGCAAATACTCCAAAAATCTTGTATCCAAGTAGGTGCTCGTGAACCCACTGGTGATCAATCTCAGCAAACTCAACATCCCTGCCGGTAAGGAGCCGCGCCGCCTCGATGACTTGCTGTGCGGGGTAAGCGCGAATGCGGTCGATTTCGCTAATGATCGTCTCGATCGACAGCACTTGCAGGCCAACTATATTCGCCGCTTTGCCGAGTGACTCGGGAGTAAAATACGACCAATGTCCGTGACAGATATTGTTGTTCCGCACACCTTCAACCCGAATCAAGAGACTGTTAAAGTTCGGTACTTGCACTCCCAGAACCCCGCGATAGGAAAGGTGCTCTGTAACCGACGCCAAGAGACCTATGGGATCTTCAGCGTGCTCGAGGACATCGAGCATAGTTATCGCACTGAAAGGTGCCCTCTCGATCGGGAGGTCCTGAGGGAAGCTGCCTTCCAAGGCGTCAAGCCCGCGGTTCCGCGCGATCTGGACTCCATCTCGGTTTAGCTCAATACCGAGGGCTCGCCAACCAACCTCCGTGGCTGCCTGCAGGAGCGCCCCAGTACTGCATCCGATGTCCAGCAATGAAGTCTCAAGTGCTCCGCGGGCATGTGCCAACCGACCGATGATATAGCGCGCCTTGTTCGACTCTAGTTCGGCGTAGGCAGGGTTACGATGCAAGGCCATGTGCGCGTTCATTACATTGCTACTGCGGTAGCGGGACTCGTCGGAATCACGGTTAATGACTTCCTGACTGTAGATTAGGTCGCATTGAGGACATCGCACAATGTGCATACCGTGGGCGTGGTAGACGAGCGAAGCACTTTGGGAAGGTGCGGCACACAATGGACAATCACGTGTATGGGTCACGCCCGAGCGAAACTCTCCGATTTCGTCCAGCACACTATGAGACACATCTTCCTCGCGAAGACGCAGCGCTCGGTATGCCTCTGCCAGTCGGTCCCGCACACCGGGTATCAATGCTGCATCAAATGATTCCTTGGGCACTCTTATAGATGGCACAGGCATGTAACACCACTTTGTATGAAGACGCTGAGGAATTGAGGGACAAATCTTCGCTTGCTGGCAACCAACTTGACATGCGTTGTAGGCGTTGCCGAGGAGTTAAATCAGCCGCTTCTCAAGCGTCTGTTCCAGAACCTGCGCAATTTCCTGCTGCTGTTCCTCCGTTAAACCAACGAATAGTGGCAGGCGAATCAGCCTTCCCGAGAGCGAATCGGTAAGAGGGAATGTACCGTGTGCTCGGCCATACCGTTGTCCGGCCGGAGATGAATGCAGCGGCACATAGTGAAAAACTGCCCCAATGTCATTACGTCTGAACTCATTAAGAACTGCCTGACGGTCCGAGGCTGGCGGAAGCAGTACATAGTACATATGCGCATTATGCTGGCATTTCTCAGGCACAACCGGGCGTCGGAGTATTCCCTTGGCTTCCAGTGGCTCCAGCAAGTCGTGATAGCGCTGCCAACTTGCCAATCGCCGCTGAGTAATCCTGTCAGCCTCTTCAAGCTGCGCCCAGAGAAAGGCTGCGATCAGTTCACCTGGCAAAAACGAGGATCCCGCTTCCTGCCAGGTATATTTATCTACCTCGCCTCGGAAAAACTGGCTGCGATTTGTCCCCTTCTCACGAATGATTTCGGCTCGCATTGCCATAGCCGGATCATTCACCAACAAGGCACCGCCTTCCCCGGAAATGACATTCTTGGTCTCATGAAAGCTGTATGCGCCCAAGTCCCCGATACTGCCCAAAGCACGTCCCTTATAGCTCGACATCATGCCTTGGGCTGCGTCCTCTACCACCTTGAGACCATGACGTCTGGCAATCGCTACGATCTCATCCATTTCGCATGACACGCCCGCATAATGCACGGGAACAATCGCCCGAGTACGCGGCGTGATGGCAGATTCAATCAATTTCTCGTCCAGATTGAGGGTATCTTCTCGAATATCTACAAACACAGGCATGCCGCCTCGCAACACGAACGCGTTGGCTGTCGAGACGAACGTGTAAGACGGCATAATGATCTCGTCACCGGGCTGAATATCCAGCAGCAGCGCTGCCATCTCTAACGCCGCCGTACACGAGTGAGTGAGTAACGCCTTGGTACAGGAGCTATGTGCCTCAAGCCAGGCATGGCACTTCTTGGTAAATGGACCATCACCTGCCAGGTGGCCATTGAAATGGGCCTCAGCAATGTAATACAGCTCTTTGCCGGTCATATAAGGCCAGCCAAAGGGAATGGGTTTCTTGCTCATCTGATTTTTTCCTTTAAATACAATGATTGCTCTTTCCCATGCGCACAGGGCTGTTTCCCAATCTACCGATCAACTAAGAACTTCTTGCAAAGCTGGTTGACTTCGGTCGAAGAACGGCCGATTCGTCAGGACTCGAGCACAGCAAGTCCGAACCCCGTTCGTCCATAACCATTTCCGTTGTAGAGCATGAAGCGCTGACCTTTGTGGTCGAAAACGTAGGGGTATTCGATCATTTCGGAGTCCCAGCCAGACTCGGAAATATCAATCCCGGCGTCACCGAGGCGTAATTCCCAGTCTTGTCCAAAAGTGCTATATGCGTAACCAATCTTGTATTTCTGACCGGGCTTGCCGCTTCGGTAGGAAAACCACATATGGTAGCCATCTGGACCAGAGACCACTGTAGGGCGCGAAAACACCTGTGCCAACCCGAGTTCGTAGGGAACAGCCAACCCGAACCGATTCCATTCCTGGCCATTCACCGATGTGGCGTGATTGATGACGTGGAGCATTTCACCATTGCCTGCATCCCACGTAACAGTTGATCCATACCACATCCGATACTGATCCCGTTCTCGTGAGCACCCAGGGATACGACAAGCTGACTTGGTCTGTCCCATCCGATCCCATGAACAGTTTGTCGTCATCCACTTCGAGCGAGAAATCATCATTTAATCGAAGACGCCCTATGTCGCCCCTCCAATGCTCACCTTGCGGAAGTTGCCATCCCATAAACAGGATATAGCGGTGCCCATCCGCTTCATAACAGTTACCAATACTGACTCCATGGGAATAGAAACTGTTTTCATGCCCATGTTCAAACGCGGGTTTATTATGAATGTAGATAGCTGCGCGCTTTTTGATGTCCACATCGACAAATCCCACTGATGATCGGTTCTGGGAATCACGCCCGTCAAAGAAAACTCTATAATGATCACCTTCCAGAAGGATTGCGAGCGGGTTTGCAGCATGGCTGGAGAGTTTCGGGTGTACTGATTGTGGACTGTAGAGTTGTCCGAGCTTTCTCCAGCGCATTAATGGAAAGCCTAGATTTTTCTCAACCTGGTGCTTGGCACTTTGGCGCGTTCAGTTGCTTGGCCGAAGTAAACCCCTTCCGGATCAGCATCGGCTAGAAGCAATGCACCGGCACCAATGACGCATTGTTTGCCCACCTTGATATGGTCCCGCACCGTGGCGTTTACACCGATAAAGCAGGATTCCCCGATTTCGACACCACCTGAAATGACGACATGCGATGCAATGAAGCAGTGGTCGTGAATGGTCGAGTGGTGGCCGATGTGGTTGCCGCTCCACAAGGTGACGTTGTTCCCGATGGTGACAAAAGGCTGAATCGTATTGTCTTCGAAGATAAAGCAGTTGTCGCCTATCCTGCCTTCGTTCAGGACTGTCGCGTGTGAACTGATATAGCTGGCAAGCCGGTAGCCCAGGGCCTTAGCCGCGAGATATTTCTCTTTGCGAAACTCGTTGAGCTTGGAATAGCTCAGCGCGATGAACATTTCATGTGTGTCGGGCAAATATCGGCTTGGCAACTCCTCAAAAGATACAACTGGTAGTCCGCAGAAGTCGGCCGAGGTCATGTACGCCGCATCTACCGTGAAGGCTACGACTTCGTAATTAGAGTCCGCAGAAAAGTAAAAGTGCGCCAACTGGGCAATGTCGCCAGCACCAAAGATAATTAGCGCCTTTTTCATGGGGTCTTTCTCACCAGAATTGTGAATTCATAGAGAGTGTAGTCGTGCACCAATGCCACATGTCGAGAGTAGCGGCGCTTGCAAAGGTCAAACAGTGCGCAAGGATCAGCATAGTAGAGGTAGTCCCTCATTTTATCCGCATCCGAATAAGACGTCAGGCAGTTGAATGCAAATCCTCCTTTGCTGGTGCGATCAAGGATGTCGAGCGCGGCCTGTACATACTCGCGCCACTCTACATTGCTATGCCCAAGCCGGACATTGAAGATGCCGCTGGCAATACCGTAATCCGCTTCAACCGTCGGCTCAGGGGGCAACAGCAAAACTGGCGTTCGGTTTGCTGACGTAGCGATCTTTGGCAGCTCGAATCATTTCTGGCGAAACATCATCGCCGTTATAACAGTAGTTCTGGTAATGGGAGCTCAAGTAATCGTAGAGTGCGCCGTAGCCACAACCCAGATCGTTGAGGGAAGATTCCCCTGGCTGCTGAATGAGCTTGCATAATTGCTGGAAACGGAGCACCTGACTTTCTTCGCCATTCCAATCGACTCCACGTGCGGTCTGCCCATGCCTCGGTCAGCTTGGCGGAGTAGTAGCGGCCACATTGGCGAGAATGTCAGCTCTTTTTTTGCCATCAGTCATTAAGCGCTCAACAACAACTCCGGCATTTCGATTAATCATGGCTTGCGTGCTTTGCGTGACTCAAACCATGCCTCAAGGCTTCTGGGAGGGTCGACCTCGAAATCCAAGTAACTGCCGCAACCAGGGGTCGTTGTCATATCGCCCCTCAAGATTAGGCGGCAAGGCAGATACTGCTGTTTTATGATGGGAACCGTGAAAGCAGTGTTAATCGCGCGGCGCAGTCTTCCGTAGTGTTGACGCCGGCGCAGTGAAAAACCATAGAATTCAGAAGCAGATACGCACCAGCCGGCACATTGGCAGCCACTTCGATGCGAACGAACAACCCGATCATCAGGAAAGTATTCGATCTTGTGCGAACCGGGCAAGACTCGGGTCGCGCCGTTCTCAGGAGTGAAGGGATCCAGGCGGAGCAGCGCGTTCAGAGCCAAAGGGCGAGAGGACACAAAATGCTGATAAGGGAGATCCCGGTGGTAACTTGCCTGACGATGGCTACGGTTAGCTGGCGGATTCCGTATCCCGTTTTGCTGGTTAATGATGAAGTAGTCGCCGAGTGCGCGCCGACATAGCTCGATCAACTGAGGATGAACGGCAACCTTGAGAAAAGCTTCGTCCCAGATGAGCGGGGCTCGCAATCTATCAGCCTCGTTAATTCGCTTCAGCGTCTCATGTCCGCCGAATCGGGTCTCCTGCTCGGACAGAAGACGTTCCAATCGCTCACGCAAGTCACTCAACATGACTTCCGAGAAACCACTCTGCATTGTCGTGTAGCCGCAAAGATCCAGCTCTTGGCGTTTGACGTCCAATTCGTCAGCAGCAATTGACTGCTCCTTGACTCCGTAGTGTTTGATTGGCTCGAAATACCCATATGGTCTCTTTCCAACAAGGTTAGCGAATGTGATTCAATATCTTGGCAACGCTGGCTAAATCCTGGAGAAAGATTGCATTGTCAATTGGCAAGTGAATCACCATCAGCTCTTCCATCACGTAACCGGCTGCATATCACATCTCACTTAAGACCACAGGAGTATGTCATGCAATCTCTCGTAGCTGAGAACGTCACGCCGTTTCGTTTCCGCATCTCGGCAGGCAAGTTATGGCGCTTTGATGGCCTGTCAGGTACAGGTCTGCTGAACACGATTCGAAGTGGCGCCGCCACCACGGAAACACGCTGGCAGAGGTGAATTAGGTGGGAGCAACAGCTAGGTTTCCAACACCGCCCATACCTCCTTGAGATGGGCATAGTAATGAATGGAGCTAATGGACTTTTCATTTGTCAGGAATATTCGAGTTCATTCTCTCTTCCAATTTCGAATAAATCGAAATTTCTCTCTCTTTAACTTTCTTAATCATTTTTTCTTTGGTCCTCTCAGTGACTCCTTCTAATTGCCCAAAGTATCGCGTCCTAGCAGACCAACCCTGTTCTGCCTTTGTGCTCAATGTCTATGTTCATTTGTAGGGTCCCCGATGAAGGATGAGCAAGATTAAATAGAAGCAATTACCCAATCATAAGTAAGCTCGATATTTGTTGCGTTATGGGCAACAGATCCGATTGGGGCTTTTGCTACCCGAATGCAGTTACTATTTATGGCAATATCTGCGTATTGACTGCCACCAAATGGGGCACAATTGCCTCGTCACCAAATACAACCCTTCCCCCAATTCCGGTACCAAACACGTTCCATTTCTGCGATTGCCATTCTGGTATTACCAAAAAGATTTATTCCTCCAAAATGAAACTACGCATCAAAATATCTGGAAACGTAAGGGAGGGAGCTTTCATTGGAAACTGAAACACTATATATTTTCTTGCTCCATAGTTTACTTGCAGAAATAACATGGATTTGCTTAGGTCCTGCGCATGAATTTCCCCCTGCTCCAATGCTTTTAAAATCGAAGGCAAGTCGTCACCCAAGCCGCACCCGGTAACTTATATTTTTCATACCCCTCGAAAGCTTCAGGCGTTTCCAGGATTATACTGCGGAATGTTTTCTCATCCTTTTCAAAAGTTTCGAACAACACAAATTCAGAAAGTTCCTATAATTTTCTGTGGAACTTTGAGAATTTTGTTCATTTTCAAATTTCATTGTCCCAATCACTATTATCACTGGTTCAATAGAGTCAATTACTCGAGAATTCGAATCGATAAATTTATATAGAACATCTTTATCATTGACTAACTCCCAAATACGATCTTCGAATCAGCCTATTGTGTGTATTGGGTGACAAAGGCCTTATATAAGTTTTCGTCAATTATTTGCGATGTGGAAGACATTTTCTTGGGCATTCTAGGCTCCTAGTGTTTTTGTCTTCTGTTGTGGATGATTGTGTCTTCCGCAATGATCCCGCGCTATGGATACCTATCTCGCGATTGAATTAACCCACTTCAT
>CAVSOJ010000009.1:0-226013 GCA_963729585.1 Nitrospirota bacterium | reverse complement strand
TTGGACCTCACGAAAAACAATTCACTTTGCTTATCGGTGCAATAAGAAAGACTCGAAATTCATCCCGTTGCAAGCGCCCCGACGGCCAAAAAGGCGGATCATCTTGTCGTTCATACAGTGGGAGCCGGACCAATGAATATTAACGCTAGAACCAAATTAATGACTGCCTTACAGGATAAGGAGTATAGAGAGGCATTCGTTGAAGAGCATATTAGCACCGGTGTTCCATTCCAAATTCGAGCGATGCGTGAAGCTCCGGAAAGAGAATGGACACAAAAAGAACTAGGCGAAAAAGCTGAGATGGCTGCGGAAAGAATTTCCGTTCTTGAAGATCCAAACTATGCGAGATTTACTATTGCAACCTTGCTAGGATTTGGCCCACCTTTGATGTGGGATTAATGGTGCGGTTTGTACCTTTTAGCAAGTTAGTTGAAATGGAATTGAATCTTTCTCCGGCTGATTTATCGGTGCCGAGCTATGAAAAGGAACTAGATGTCGAGTTAGAGATTGCGGCAACCACAATGACAGTTGATACACCTCAGAAACGATTCCAGCCAATGGTCGGATATCAAGAAATTGGAGGGGCCGATGTCCGGATAGTAGGCCCTGCTGCTGAAGCCGCCACCAATGCTTTTGCTGGTTATTTTGAAAAAGGTCCTCTCCAACAGAAAGCATTCGGGCAATAGCCATGAAACTGATAGGCCCATTACTTGGTCGTGCAGTCGCATTGATGACGCCAGAGGAGTGGTATTCCAGGTCATTGTCTCCAGCAGATGCTTTTAAGTTGATTCAAGAGCGATATCAATTTTGCCAATTCTCCGAATTTGTCGCTACCATGGGATGAAACGAAAAAGAACGGTTTGAAATTTGTCCTCGGAAAAATCAGCATCAAGGACGCCACTGTTCCTATCCAGGATTTAACTTTCTACAATGATGGAATTGTCGTAAATGCAACGACCACAGATGATGCTGAGTACTTCTTAAAAGATCTATTTAGATGGGCTCGTGAATCTGCAGGGGCTAACGATTTAACAAATATCGGTCGGAGACTATTTGTAAGCAACGTAGTTGTTGAGTTTGAAAAGTCAGTCAACCAACTGATCAACGGTTTTACAGATTTCTCGCGTATCCTAGATAAGCTTCTGCAGGAAACTTACAAAGTAGAATTGCCAACGCAGCTTCGCACCTTGGCCTTTCATTATGACCAATTATCAGTGCCCGAGTGGATCAAGGTGACATTCTTTTCAATAGACCGACGAATAGGCCATAAATAAAAGAGAGAAAATAAGTTCTTCTGCGAGGCTCCATTACAACCTTCAGATCATCTTCACGCTCTTGAAGCCCTAGAAAGTCTTCTAAAATGATTCGTCCCCTTCAAAAAGCCCATCACCCATAACCGATCACTACCCAGTGTCAGCCTGGACGCCTTTACGGGCACCGTGAAGCGTTGCAAAAATCGTGAAGTAACCTTCAGCAGTGGCACAGGTTCGCCTAAGGAGGTGGTAAGCTGAGGTGCTCATTTTGTGTGCTCAACGCCACAACACCCCAAAGCATTGCAGCAAAATCCAGCCAAAGTTCGGGTCTACCCTAGGCTCTTGGTTCTAGTGGTCCGCAGTGAGCCGTAGTGGGTCTAGATAGGGTCGCAAACGCGCTTTCATAACCGGTGGTCGGCGTCTCGATGCCTCCCCTTTCAATGGATTGCTTGTTTTAGTCGCGCTGTCTTTCATATTAAGTAAGCCTTCCAGTCCGGCATAAAATAAGGCGAAGTCGAGATCGTCTTAGAACACGGGTTCAAGCCTCGGCTCTTTTCTATTGAAAATGAATTGTCTGACTCCAATGCCCAGGTTTGTCGGTACCGGGGAGCCAACACTTCAAGGCCTTCGAGACTTCTCTCGAAGGCCTTTGTTGTCTTCATAAGTCCAGGTTCCGACCAGCCCTCGATGCTCACGGATGGCACACAGAACCTGTGACAGGCATTGACAATGCCCCGCCTGCTCAAGGTCTCAGAGACCGCCACTGGTATCCCCTCCTCCTGATCTATCGGTGACAACGTCCGTTTCGCCACAGCCTATCGCGCAGATGCGTGGGAAGCACACCCATTCAAATGTGTTGCGTCTTGGCGATTCATACTGCGGAGTCATGGAACTTTTCTTTATGATGACTCCTATGTCACCTGACTGGCAAGAATTCACACCGGCAGTCCTGCTCCGCAATCCGCATCTCATGACACTGCTCCCAGGGTTTTGGCCTCGCCGAGCTCTCCTTGCCGGCATACCGGTCGAATCGCGGTTCTTCACTACCGAGCCTCACACCCAGCTACTCGGCTTCTGCCACTGGCAACCAAACCGGTCGGCCTCTCAGACCGTTGTACTCGTACATGGGCTCGAAGGCTGCAGCGAGTCCCATTACATGCATGGGGTTGCATCGAAAGCCTATCGTTCGGGGATGAATGTCATCCGCATGAACCAACGGACCTGTGGCGGGACTGAACACCTCACGCCGACGCTCTACAACAGCGGCTTGAGTCAGGACTATCGAGCCGTCGTCAGTGAGTTGGCGCGCATGGATGAATTAGATCAGATCTGGCTTGTCGGCTATTCAATGGGAGGGAATCTCGTCCTGAAAGCAGCGGGGGAATTAGGCTCGTCAGAAACAGCGTTGGCCGGCGTGATCGCGGTCTGCCCGAATATCGATCCGACGCAATGCGTCAGGGCCTTGGAACAACCCAGGAACTGGCTCTATCACCATCATTTCCTGACCCAACTCAAAACACGGATGCGACGGAAAGCGATGCTCTTTCCCGGCAAGTGGAATCTCACCGGGCTGGGCCGCATCCGCATCATCAGCGAATTCGACGACCGCTACACGGCCCCGGACGGAGGATACGCCAGTGGAGCCGACTACTACGATCGCGCAGGCGCACGGCACGTATTGGGAAAGATTACCGTGCCGACTATCATCATCACCGCACAGGACGATCCGTTTATTCCCTACTCGATGTTTTCCCATACGGCAATCCAGCAGAACCCCCACATCCGGCTTACTGCACCGCGGTATGGTGGCCACTGCGGCTTCTTTCAGCAACATCGGCAGGATGAAGACCGATTTTGGGTAGAGAATCGAATCATCGAATCGATACAAAAATCCTGAAAAGGACAGACCGGCTGCCCCATGAAATGAGGCGGCCGGAATTATGAGGATAGAACTAAGCCGCTTGCTTTCTGAGTCGGCGGGATTCCACCGCAGCGACCTGAGGCGCGCACTTTCGTACCCACGTCACAATGAGCCAGGCAGTGCTAGCTACAATCCCGATGATAAACATCCAGTTATAGATCCCTTTCCCTGCCTTGCTAAAGAACGGATCGCAGACATAGAGCAGCACGCCATAGGACATCGCCACAATGGCGAGTGTCGTCACCGGAAGAATCAATGCCCGATAGGGCGTGAGCCATTTCCAGTCGTCCGGTGGTTCTGCTGCCAATTGACGAGCCCCTAACCATGCAATCACGAGTGCCCCTCCATAGCCGATGAACTGCACCAGATCGGAGGCATGAAGTTTCCCGATTGCCGTTTCACGAAAGAGCGGAATGTGTCCAAGAACCATGGTAGACAGAACTGTAAAGACCATTGCCACACCGTACTCCATCATCCATTTGCGTGCGTTCATCCTCAGCCTCCTCTTCATTAACATCTTTTGGATAATCATATTCATCCAATAGGGCCACAAAGAAGCATAGCACCAGGAAAACTCTTTTTTATAATCAATGGGTTACTGACAGGATCGAGCGGTGGGCACAAGCCAACCTAAATCAGGTCGCTCGAAGATGAGACCGCACTTCCTGCACGTAGGTTTTGAACGGATCGGGCATAGGAAATGGCGCGTGGCCACGCAGTTGGAAGATCGACCAATTGATCACATACGATGGGGAAAACCGCTCTTCGGGCTTGGAATCAGCCGGTTCATCCGAAGGTCCGCAGGCCAGCAAATGACGAACGAGTTCGCCCCGCCCGAATGCCCTGGTGTTGCGTGGCGGGTGGTCCATTGCCAAGGCAATGGCCTTGTCCGTGGTAAGTCGCGACACTCGCCCTTCTTCTATCAGGCCATAATAGAGCCCCTTGCCTTGATGAAGGTTGTGATACTCCAGATCAAGACTCTTCAGAGCCGGATCTGCCCAAGTCATCCTTTCCGCCTCGCGAAAGGTTTCGAGCAGCCATAACTTCGACGCCCAATCGATCCGGCCCACCAGGGTCGTATAGTCCCCACGGAGATCTTGCAAGACCGCTTCCCACTGATCGAGTACCCAATCAGTTTCATCGTCCTGGCCGCGATAGTGGGCTTTCGCCGCTGCGAGAAACGCTTCCTGAATGTCGATCGCGGAGATTGTTTTCCCCGATTGCAGCCGAACTATCCATTGTCGGTCTTGATCCTGTGACAATTCCTGCAGCGTCTCGACCGGCTCATCGATTTCAAGGTCGGAGGGTGCATGGCCTTCTTCGATCAGTTGAAGGACCAGCCCCGTCGTGCCCAATTTCAAGGCCGTCGCCACTTCGGCCATATTTGAATCCCCGAGCAGGAGGTGAATACGGCGATATTGATTCGGGTCGGCCAATGGTTCATCTCTGGTATTCACAATGGCGCGATTCTGCTGCACCCATTCGAAGAAGTCGTTCACGATGTAATCCGATCGCTGGGAGAGCTGAAACGGGAGAACAGGCTGCTGCGCATGGCGATGGCTCGCTCCTCGCGGCACAATGAGCCGGTCCATCTGAATCCAGGCGTCCTGGGGACCCGCCGTGCCGACACGTCCGGCCCCCGTAAAAATCTGTCTGGTGACCAGAAAGGTCACAAAGGGCCCGAGGCCGCGCCTGGTAAAGGGGAAGCGTCGCGATACGAGATAATTCTCGTGCGATCCAAAGGTCGCATCAGTTTCATGATCCACATTGTTTTTGATCAACGAAACCGTGTCGGCCAGACCGAGGTCTTGAATCGCATCCTGCAGCAACTGATCTCCGGCTCGATCGGCAGCCACCACATCGTTCAAAGACTCACACTCCGGCGAGGCCCACTCCAGATGTCCCATGTCGAGATACATGCGCCCGGCATTGGTGAGAAATCCACCATTGCCAGGAGGTTCATCATGTCCCCGGTGGTGCAGATCGAGAACGCCACGCCGTTGGACGTGAAAGAGATGGTCTCGAATCTTGTGGGCAAACCAGGTGGGGGTGTGATCAGGCTGATCTTGATTCACCAAGAGTCCGTATTCGGTTTCGAGTCCGAAAATACGGTTCAACATCTCAGTTCGCCACGACGGATTGAAGGGCCTTCGGCAGGAGACGTGAAAGATCTGCCGGCTTGAGCGACCGGTATTTGGAAGTACCGGGGGCCTGACGATCGAGGACCGCACATTCGATTGTCCGTCCGCCGGCAATGCCACGCACGTGCGCCATCAGAGCGTCGACATTTGGAATCGAAGCTGGCGCTGAGGCTGCTCCGCTTGCCGGTGGCTCGGTCTCAGCCTGTTGATCTATTTCTTCCTGTTGATGCGCTAATGAACCGATTGCCCAGGTTCGCAATGCCAGATCCAGTGCTTGCTCCAATGATAACGTCGCGGGCGACTGCTCCTTGAGATAGGATGTCATCTTCGCCTGAACAGCCGGAGTGGCAGCCAGGACTGCGCGCCCCGTCGTTTCCTCGAACGTGCCATCGTAGTTGATAGTCAGAAGCGCGTCCTTCTCCGGCTTCTGCCCCAACTCGGCCACCAGAATCCGCACGATGAACGGCGCCTTATACACTTCCTCGAACGCCTGTTTAATGACGGGGGCAATACCATACTTTACCAGTCTCGATCCCGTGACATCCGACGGCGAGCGGTTGAAACCTTCGATGTGCGCCATTTCGAGCAGACTGAATCGAAGTTTTTCCAAATCCGTGGGATGCCCCATCCCGCCTAATGCAAGTCGGTCATAGATCTCATAGAGCTTCGGCGTCCCCTTGCTCACCGTCGTCAGGAGTATGCCCCCATCATAGGCCAGCGCGACAACCGGACTCCCCTGTTTGAACTGTTCGTCGAGATACTGTCGCCGATTGCCGACTGCTTCCACCCAACGATAGGGCTCTTCATACATAGCGCACCACCTGTGACTCATAGAGGGGCTTCAATGTCGCATCCGGCATCGTCTGCACTCCGGCCCCGGTAATCAGCTTGATCACGGGGTAGAGACTCGCCTCCCGGTTCACGCCACCGGTCGCCGAATCGAACTCCGCCGCGCTCGTAAGCAATCGTAAGGCCTGAACCATCGCCTGTTCTTCTGGTAGCGTGCTGAGGGGCTGGTCGCCCCACGTGTTCAAATAGTGCAGGATCCCACGGATCGTGGGGGAGCCGGACCCGGACACGGCATACTCAACACCTTCGAACTCCGCGCCGAGGATATCGTAGAAATAGATCTTGGCCGATCCCTGCTCCAGATCGTAGCCGGCAAACACCGGGACTACTGCGCCAGTCCCGGCCAAGGCCGCCGGTACATTGTCCTTCAAGAGCTTGGAGACGGCGCGTAGTTTGCCGTCGAAACTCAATTCTTGCAGCTGCGTTCTCCGGTAGTATTTGAAGGAATGTTCCAGTACGCGTACCATTTCATAGGCGGTCGCCGGAACGCCGGCAATCGCCATCACACTGTGCCGATCGATCTCCAGCACCTTGTCCGTGCGATCATACATCACCATATTACCGGCGGTCGCACGACGATCTCCGGCCACCAGCACGCCATCGCGATACTTAAATGCCAGTATCGTGGTGGCATTGGTGAGCGTGTGCCCAGTCCCCGCCCCTGTCGGTACACCGAGCGTGTAGCCCTGTTCCTTCAATAGCTGAAGAAAATCCCCTTGCATCCCCATCGTACAAACCCCTCGTCAATCGTGATACGTGACACGTCAGGCAATCAGGCTTCCAGAATCTGCCTCTCACGCCCTCTACCTCTGATGTCTTTACTCTCCCGTCCGTTGCCGATACCGCTCAGCCTGTTTCGGATCGACCTTGCGCATGCGCTTGAGCAAATTATCTTTATCGGGCGATCCCGTCTCTGGCCGTTTCGGCCCGCCGCCCTCATCAGACGGACTCGGTGACTTCGGCATCGGATTACCAGGCCCTTCACGGCGTTCTGACATTGAAATGTAGTTCATGATCGGGATTCCTTTCCTTTGTTCCATGCGTTCAGCGCATCCATCGGGGATGCCGCGTTCTCGAATATCTGCGCACAGGCTTTCACAGCTTGTGGCTCAAAGAGGTCGCCCATCTCCAATGTTCGCGGAAGCAGCCCACCGCTGAACTGAATGCGTTCCCATTGCATCGATTTGATCTGATCCGGAAACCGTCTGACACAGAGGCCGCGGATCCCCGCTCTAGTATCGGCCGGGCCAACCACTAATGCCGATTCGACGTCATGCTCCGACGTCATCCGCCAGGCCTTCCCCTCGGCCTCGAGCCCCAGAAAGAGCCCGCGATCAGGATTCACATTATGGTACTCCAAATCCAAACTCGCCAGCCAGGGATCATCCCATCCAATCCGCTCTTCCTGCATGAAGGTTTCCAACAGCCAGAGCTTGGTGACCCAATCAAGCCGCCCGACGAGTTGTCGTCGATCGCCGGTGAGCAATCGGAGCGTGGCGGCCCATTCATGAAGGATCCAATCGGTCTCTTGATCGACACCGGTCAAATGCTTCTCAGCCGCGAGGTAGTACTGCTCTTGAATGTCGAGGCCCGTGATGGTGCTGCCGTTCTTTTGACGGACCGTCGCCTTCAGATTCTGGTCGCGAGACAGTTGCTTCACCGCGGTGACGGGGTGTTCCAATTCCAGAGCCGGTGCGGCCTCGCGCGCGATCAATTCGAGCGCCAACTGCGTCGTACCGACTTTCAACGCCGTGGCATACTCGCACATATTGGCATCGCCGATGATGAGGTGAAGCCGCCGATATTTTTCCCGACTCGCATGCGGTTCGTCCCTCGTATTCAGGATCGGCCGATTGTGCATCGTATCGACACTCAGGTCCGTCTCCATAAAGTCGGCTCGTTGAGACAGCTGGTAGTGGCCCGGCACGAACCCGCTTTCTTGGCCTTCCGCACCGACTTTTCCTGCTCCGGCAATCACCTGCCGGCTGACAAGGAACGGCAGCAGCCCCGCCGTCAGCGAAGGGAAGGGAATCGAGCGTGACAGGAGATAGTTATCGTGACAGCCATAACTGTGTCCGTGAAAATCCGTGTTGTTCTTATAGAGCTGCACATGGGACCCGCCGAGCGCATGGTTACGGCGCACCGCCGCCCGCTGAACGATGCGCTCCCCGGCACGGTCATGGGCGAGGACATCCAATAACGTTCGGCATTCAGGCGTGGAATATTCCGGGTGCGTATGATCGTTATAGAAGCGTGCACCGTTCGGCAGGACCAGGTCGCTCTTCATCTCATGAAACGAAAACGGCCGATGGGCATCGACCTTGGCGAACTCGTCTTCTTCTGTATCCTGCTGCAGACCGGAGACCCGAAACCCCCGAACATCCTCGTGCGGATCTTCACCGCCATAGTCCCAGCGCCGCTCGAAGGAAGCCGTCAGATGAGCCCGGACCAATTCCATCGACTCGACGACCGGATCGACCGCATCCTGGTCTTCCCTCGTAATCCCATACTCCGTTTCAATGCCGAACAGTCGCATCATGCCGTTAGGGTCCATCTTCAGATAATCTGTCCTACCAGCTTTTCTTCTGCCTGCCGCCCTCTTCGGAACGACGAAACCCCCACCACCTGTTCCGGATGGTGATCGAGGAGCTTGAGCCATTCTTCCGCCGCATCGTCGGGCGGCAACATCTCGCCCTCCCGAAATTCTGCATGAACGGAGTTCACCAGATCGTCCAACGTCATACCGCCTTGCTCAGCCCCGCCAGCCGTAATCACCCGATCGATCGCCTGTTCCTTCGCCCGTTGAACGATCGAAGCCAGGATCGCACCACTGATCAGATCGCCTCGATAGAGGACCTTATTCTGTCCGTTCCGGAGCCTGATCGACAGGAGTCGATTCTCATCGATACGCGAAAAGATCGCGGAAAGCGCGTGCTCGATGAGATCGGCACAGGCCTTCTTCCGATCTCCACCGTGCTGGTCGATCCATTGCCGGTCCAGAGGCAGATCATCGGTCAGGTACACGTTCAGAATCGACGCAGCCGAGTCGCGATTCGGACGGCTCACTTTGATCTTGCGATCGATACGCCCCGGCCGCAGCACAGCCGGGTCGATCAGATCCGGCCGGTTCGAAGCCAGAATGATGACCACCTCGCGCAACGACTCGATCCCGTCCATCTCGGCACAGAACATCGGCACCAGGGTGCTGGAGATATTGAATGAACGAGACGCCCGTCTCGTCCCGAGAACCGATTCCGCCTCGTCGATGAAAATAAAGGGCAGAGCCCCCTCCTTCCGACGGGCGCGGGCCTGGGCAAAGAGATCCCGGACCATCCGTTCGGATTCCCCAAGCCACATATTCAAAATCTCTGGCCCCTTGATGTGGAGGAAGGCCCCTCGAGTCACCGGGGGCTTGTCCCCCTTCGCACCGGAGGCGCCCTGGCTGCCTGACTCTCCCACGAGCTTTGCGAGACTGGCGGCTGCCGCTTGTCCGATCAAAGTCTTTCCGCAGCCGGGAGGGCCGTGGAGCAGGAAGCCCTTCGGTTGAGTGAACTTGAAGCGCTGAAACGTGTCCGCATGAAGCAGGGGATACTCGATCGCCTTCCGAATGGCCGCGATCGCCTCCGTTTGCCCGCCGATCTGCTCCCACGTGACGGTGGGAACCTCGTCGAGGAAGTGGGAGTTGGCTTTCCGGTCTTCCAACTTCTCGATCGCCACATGGAGACTGGGATCGATACGCACCTCATCACCCGCCTTCAGATCCACGCCGACAAGATCGCTCGATCGTTGGAGAATCAAAACCTGCCGCCCCATCTCCTGCTCAAAACGAAGCCGCCCATCCGCCAATGCCTCCGCCACTTTCAAGACGGGCCCATTGCGGTCATAGCCCAAGACCTTAATCACCGCATAGGCTTCGTTGACCAGTATCTGAGCACCGATCTTCAACTCGACGGCCTGCACCCGTGGATCGACCGCGGCATAATACTCAGCGCCTCCCACCAGGATCCGCGCGAGGCCTTCTCCCGGCACCTCCAGCAGGGTGCCGACACGATTGGCCGGCGCTGTGAGCTTCGCGATTACGTCAGCGACTTTCTTGAATTCGACTTCGCGCTGCTGCTGCGCCGCTTGCCCGAGGATCACGGCATGACGCAGCTTGTAGAGGATCTTTTGTCGGGGGTCGCTATCGGGGAATGACGCGAGACATTGCTCAATGAGCTCAAGCGGATCGGATCCCATACGCATTGACGGATTCGCGGCATCGGCCGCCTTTCCGTTGGGCTCTGGGTCCTGTGGATCAGGGGGTCGTCGATCACCCATCAATAGTCCTCCATGCGGAACAGGGGATAGATGGATGATCCTAACATAGCGACCTCATGGATTGCCGCTTATCATCATCGTTCAATTGACCGCTTGGAGGGTCACGGATACACGTTCCCGATGGGTCCCCCGTAAGATTTCGACCGTGACCTGGTCATTGACTTTGTAGTGTTCCAGCACATCCATCAATTCGTCCAAATTCCCGACCGTCTTGCCCGCGACCGAGACGATGATGTCGCCCAATTCCACCCGCCCAGTGGCGGTTTCACGCGCTCCCTTCAACCCGGCCTGCTCCGCCCCGCTGCCACGCGAGACTTTGCCGATAATCAACCCCTTGATCCCCCAACGCTTGGCCATCGCATCGGGAATGAGCGAGACCCCGAGCCCGGGACGGATGAGTTTGCCATACTTGATCAGCTCAGGGACGATGCGATTGACCGTGTCGACCGGCACGGCAAAGCCGATTCCTGCAAAAGCCCCGCTCGGGCTCATAATCTGGGTATTCACGCCGATCAGTCGACCGGCGCTATCGAGCAACGGCCCGCCCGAGTTTCCCGGATTAATGGCCGCATCGGTCTGAATGACCCCTTCAATCGTCCGGTTCGATAAGGACTTGATCGTCCGCCCCAATGCACTCACCACGCCGGTCGTCAGCGTGTGATCGAGGCCGAAGGGATTCCCGATCGCCAATACCTTTTGCCCGACGCGAAGATCCTGCGACGTCCCGACGGTGAGGGGCGACAGCCCCTCTTCCGGCGCACGAATCTGCAGCACCGCCACATCGTGATCGGGATCGGCGCCGATCAGGGTGGCCTTCTGCTCCGTCCGGTCTGCCAGCGTGACGGTGATCGAACTCGCTCCGTAGACGACATGAAAATTGGTGACGATGTGCCCCTGCTTGTTCCAGATGAACCCCGATCCGGATCCCTGCGGGACCTCAAAGAGATTGAACGACCAGGGGTCCCGCTGAATCGCGGTATTCGCGATGAAGACGACGGATTTTGTCGCCCGTTCGAACACGGCCATCGTGGCCCGTTCGTCCGCGCCCAGTTCGGCAGGCGAGGGCGTCACCACACGCGGCTTCCCTTCAGGCCCGTCGTAGTTCCCGCCGAGGGGCTTCCCCCACTCCGCCATCGACAAGGCAGGCCAGAAGCCGATCAACAAAATTCCCGCTGAAACAGCAGGCCAGGCTCTCAGTACGCGCCGTCCTCTCATCCTGATCATTCACCCATGATTTGGAATATGAGTTCTCTGGTCCGGGATCTGGTATCGAAATCGACGACGACAATCTGCTGCCAAGACCCCAGCAACATCGCCCCGTCCAGGAAGGGAATCGTGACTGACGGTCCTTGCAGCTGACCTCGCAAATGGCTGTGGCCGTTGTCCTCGCCGGCATTCCTCGTATTGTGCTGCCAGGCCGGATCGGCCGGCACGGCCCGATCCCAGAATGTTTTGGTATCGGCCCTGATGCCCGGTTCGTCTTCGATGATCATCACCGATGCGGTCGTGTGCTTGATGAACACCGTCACGATCCCAGCCAGTAGCCCGGTGCCCGCCAGGGCGTCGGCTACGGACTTCGTAATATTCTCGATCTGCGTGTTCCCCTGCATGGTGAGACGCAACGATACAGTCTTGACCGCCATCTTATGACTCCATCGCTCGGAGGACTCGTCGCTCGCCACTCGTGAAGGCACGGCCGCGAGCCTCCTCCAGAATTGCATCAAATTCCCCTTGCGCCGTCAGCCGGCGCAAGGCTTCCATCACCTCGCCACTCAGCATGCCGTCCCGTTGCAACGTCTCCAAGTAGGCAAAGGCATCGACCAATGTTTCCTTCTTCCGCACATAGTAGTCCCGTCCACGGCGCTGGTTGCTGTAGGCTTCAAACTGCTCGCAGGCGACAAGAATCTCCGCCAACTGCTTGACCCAGGGCTTGGCTGATGCCAGCTTTTCCGGATAGTAATAATAGAGCATCACCTGCTGCATCCAAGGAGCCCAGGTCACCCCCATCTTCTTAATGGCGGGTCGAACCGTACGGAGCCGACGGGCAAGCCGGCGCGAATACCCCAGCCGCATCTCGACCTGTTCCTTCGCCCAGGCAGTCATCGCGATGCCATCGGCCTCAAGATCTTTCCGGTAGCGCCTGAGAAACGCTTCCGTTTCGCGTCCGTAGGGAGTGTCTCGGTGTAGGGCTCTCCATTCGCGTGGTCTCGTCGGGATCCCGCGCTCCTTGGCCCAGGACCAAATCTTCCCAAAGAGTCGGCGATCAAGCCCGGCACGGCCCAAGTCATGCAGCAGACAGGCGATCTGATACTGGCGGACCCGTTCGGCTCCGTGGCCCAGCGCCGTGGCCACCGCCGCGCACATGCGCGCAGTCCGCACCGCATGCGGCCGATCGTACCCGCGAATGATCCGGCCTCGGTGAGCAGGGTGCGGGTAATCATAGAGACGCATCAACCGGGTTACGAGCGAACGGTAAACCAGGAGCGGGGCACGTCGTGAAATGGATGTCATTCGTGGTGACGGTGGAAGGCTTGAGCACGACTCCGACTGCGGCGAGAATAGCGTTCGCGGAAAGAGACTGTCAAGATGATCTAACGCGCAGAAGACTCGCTCAACCCGACGATCTTTGCTATGCTGAGGCCGGTTGAGCGCGAGGCGCTTCTCACAAGCTGGGATAGCAACCATGTCGATACCCATGACGCCCTGGCGGCTGAATTTCGCAGTCATTCTGCTCGCTCTGTTGTGGCCGATGGTGCCGGACAGCGATGCCGGGCCGCTGGATCACCTCACTGATTTGACCGGCAAGGCCACCGCCGTCGTCACCCTCAAAGCGCGGGATAACTTCAACAGCGAGTATCGCTACGATGTGAGCGTCAAGAACCTGTCCCCCGATACATTCATCGGCGATTCCCTGTTTATTGTCCTCGACAAGGTCACCAACATCGGAGGGGAAGAGAGGGAAAACTTGAACAGCGATACGATTCTGAGCCGAATGGAAGTGCTGGGTCAGGATGGAGAAACACAGGATGGAAAGCCCTACTTCCAAATCCCAGCCGGATCAACGACCGATCTGGCTCCCTCCAGCCAGAGTCTTCCCGCCAGCGTACGCCTCCGCAACAAAGACTATATGATCGTCTTCACGCCCTCGTTCAAAGTGTTCGGAATCAAGCGACCACCGCCCGTCGCCAAGACCGCGGAGAAACCAGGGCCGCCCGCAAGCAGCACAAATTCCGTCGACAAGTTGATTCAGTTGTTGATCAAAAAGGGTGTGGTGACCGAAGAAGAATGGCACAAGGCCAACCAGCCATGACGGATCCAACGTGCAAGGCCTGCCAGGGCAGCTGGCCGAAAGAAGACCATTTCATCGCTGACCTCGGCCTCTCCAAGGCCTATCTGGATGAGGATCAATTCTTCCCCGGCTGGACTGTCGTCGTCTTCAAGCGCCACGCGACAGAGCTCTTTCATCTGGCTCCTACTGAGCGGATTCAGCTGATGGAGGAAGTCAACCTGCATCGCCCAGATCCTGGCACAGGTCAGTGACGCCAAGAAGATGAACTACGAACTCCTCGGCAACCAACTCCCCCACATCCACTGGCATGTGATTCCCCGGCTGGCCAACGACCCGGCCCCCCTCAAACCGGTCTGGCTGGTGCAGCACGAGCCGGTACGACTGGCGCCCCCAGACCTGCAGAAACAGATTCAACTGATCCAGAAACAGCTCCACCCCTGATTGATCCACATGCGTGGCACATCGGGAGGCCTGAACAAAGCGAGAACGATGCTCGGAGAAAGGTGCGTCTCGGCGCACCGGGGTTGGGTGGGTGAGAACAGTGGCTTTTTCAGCATCCTGATCGCGCCAGTCAATCCAGTGCTATAATGCTGACCATACACACCAGCTGGAGGATCGCAGGGTTCGATGACGCGTCGATTGGTTCTGGCGATCCTTTTCTTCCCGTATCTCGTCGCGCACCCATCAGTGCATCCATCGTTTGCTCAGGCGCCTGACGAACAACCGTCTCCTCCCTCCATTATAGAGTCCCCTGCTCCCACGCCTCCCGTCGACGAACCGCATCGTTCTGAATTCATCGAACGTGAACGGGAAGACACAGTCTTCATGCTGGGTAAGTTGCGCGGGAACGTCCGCGCGTCTCCGCGGAGCGCAGACGACCGACTCAAGCTGGCTGAGGGACTCTACCGAATCGGCGATCTCGACGCGGCCATTGACGAGTGCCGCATTGCCGTCGCACTGAATCCGGATGATGCAAGAGCGCATCTCCAGCTCGGCATAGCCTTGATGGCAAAGCAAGACTGGCGCGCGGCGTTGGCAGAGTTGAAAGAAGCGACGCGTCTCAATCCCGAACTGACCCAGGCCCACTACAATCTCGGCACCGTCTACTACACGACCGGCAATCTGAAAGCCGCGATTGGGTCCTACCGACAGGCACTGGAGCTGCAGTCCTCCTTCCCAGACGCCCGCTACCGGCTGGCACTGGTGTTGAAGCTGGCCCATCGCGACCAGGAGTCCGCCCAATTCATGGAAGAGGCAGCCCTTGGCGGTGTCCCGCAGGCGCAGTTCTTTCTCGGAAATGCCTATCGCACGGGCCAGGGAGTCGAGAAGAACGGCGCGGCCGCCGTCTACTGGTGGACCCAGGCAGTCGAGTTCGGATACCAGCCAGCCGCGACATCCCTCTCTCAACTCCGCCGCCAGGCCCTGTCCACGACCCAACCGGAGAAGAAACGCCGCGAAGCGCTGGAGGCTTTTCACGCCTATCGTGAGAAGCTGTGGAACGACTTCCCTGACCTTGTTCGGGTCGGCGACAGCGAGACAGTGGGAACCACGCTGCTGAAGCAGAATCGCGCCGACAACGCTGTCCCAATGCTTCTACTGGAAAGCTATGCGCTCAGTGACATGGCACAGGAGGAACTCGGCCGTCTCTACGAGACGGGCTGGGAACAGCATCTTCCGTTCGACAAGAATATCCTGACCTGCTTTGAGACCACGGCAAACGATGGCTTCGTGCCGGCCAAGAAGATCCTGGCACGTATTTACGGCAAGGGCCTCGGCGTTATGCCGGATCTGCAGAGAGCGAAAGCCCAACTCAAGGGGTTGCCGAAACAGGAGATAAAGATGGTGCTGGACGAACTATCTGTGCAGCCATAGGCTCCATGCTCGATTTCGCTCATACTTGGCGTGTCTTTCTCCAATCAACCTGGCTTCAAGCCGGTGTGATTGGATTGCTGGCCACGCTCCTTTCACTCGGTTTTTGGGCTATCGCTCCCGCCACATTCACCGCGTTAGATTGGACCGCCTACGATACCTGGCTCCGGCACCGCGCTCCGATTCCCGTCAGTTCTTCTCTCATCCTCGTCACGCGCGATCAAGCCAGCGAGACCAGGTTCGGAGCCGGCCAATGGGACCGTGCGGTCCTCGCCCGCTTCATCACCGCGGCACATGAGAGCGGAGCTACGGCGATTGGTTTGGACCATCGCATCGCACAGCCCAGCCAGGCTCAGCTCGGAGGCGCTGCCAGTGACGCGCTGCTGTTGGAGGCCATGAAAACGGCGGGAGACGTGGTCTATCCGTTTGAACCGGACTCGCCGCTGGCCTCGGAGCAGACGGCGCTCGGTCATCTACTCGTCTCTCCGAGCCAGGATCACGTCGTTCGCGCGGTACCACTTGTCCGCCGAACTTGGCGGGCAGACTGTTCCAGCATTCGGGCTGAAGCTGTTCGAGTTGGCTCGCACCCAAGCCCATCCAACCATTACAGGTACCGCGGCCCTCGTGAACTATCCAAGAGACGGATCACTGGGAAGTTTGCCTGCCCTGTCATTCGCCTCCCTCTGGGATGCCGTCGAAGCCCATCAAGACGAACGGCTGGACGGCTGGTTCAAGGACAAAGTCGTCGTCTTCCTTCCCGATCCAACGCCAGCAGCCATGTGGCTATTGCCGACCGGCCAGTCCGTCTCTGGATCTGTCATCCACCTCCATCTTCTCAATATGCTCCTGACCGATAACCGGGTGTGTAGGCTTGGGCCTATGAGCAGCTATTTCATCGGATTGTTGCTCGCCGGCTTCGTTGCCTGGTGCCTATTACGGGCATGCGGGTCACGGGCTCTTACATATGCAGGAGCAATCATTATCGTATACGGTTGCTTATTGATGGCGACGCTGGTCTTCGGACATCTGGTTCTCCCGCTGGCTCTCCCGTTTTCAACTGCGATCCTCGTGCTCGTCGGCACCACCTTCTGGGGTCACCTGACGGCCAGCCAACGGATGGGCCTCCTCGAACGCGACATGCTCCGGGTGCAGCAAGAAACGGCCGCGGTTCGCGAAGCCTTGGTCCTGCGTGAGAACCGAGCCGAGGCGCTGCAAGAAGACTTGGAGCAAGCACGCGCTGCAGTTGCGCAGTCGACCGGCCGGCAAGAAGATCTCTCTCGCACCACAGAGACGCTGCGAACTGAGTTGATCGAAGTTCAGGCGCAGGAAGAAGCAGCCAGACAGAAGCTGGACGGCTTGGGCCGCGAGTTAGCCGGACTACGTGCGGCGGCAGAAAGTAGCACCAAGTTGGGCGATGCGGAACTGGAGCAATTGCGTGATGAATGCCGGCGGCTTGGAATCGTCACCCAGAATCATCAACTGCTCGGCCTCTTCCGGGATCTGAAAAAAGGCGCCAAGTCTCACTTGCCTGCGCTCCTGCTCGGCGAGCCTGGCACGGGCAAAGAACTATTCGCCCGCGCGATCCATCAGCTGAGTCCGAGATCCGGCAAACCCTTCATTGCCGTCAACATGGCGGCGATCTCACCGGAGCTGTTTGAAAGCGAACTGTTCGGCCATGTGCGCGGCAGTTTCACCGGCGCCACGATAGATCGGCGCGGGTACTTCGAGCTCGCCCATCACGGGACGCTCTTCCTCGATGAGATCGGCGACCTGCGCCTGGAGCATCAGGGAAAACTGCTTCGTGTGCTCCAAGAAAAGACCTTCTATCGGGTCGGCGCGACAACCCCGACGACGGTCGATGTCCGCGTGGTGGCTGCGACGAATCGAGATCTACAGCGAGGCGTATCGGAAGGCTGGTTCCGCGAGGATTTGTATTTCAGACTGAAGGGACTGGTGTTTCGGCTGCCGCCGCTTCGGGACCGACAGGACGATATCGGATTGCTGGCCGAGCATTGCCTGGCCGACCAAGCCAAGCAGCTTGGACGAGAGGCCCCGAAGCTCACGCAAGAAGCGCTCGACGCGCTCCTGCAGCATGAGTGGAAAGGGAACGTCCGCGAACTCCGCCATTGTCTCGAACAGGCGGTCGCACTCGCCGAGCAGCCGCTGCTGATGAAAGACGATCTCCGGCTGCAGGCTGCAACGTCCATGGCATCGTCAGATCGCTCACGCGCGCCGAAGATTTTACCCGAGCCGGCCGGCGATGCCGCCGTGCTCGATTGCCTTCGCCTCAACAATTTCGACATGCAGACGACAGCAAAGGCCCTTGGATGGGACAGGAGCACAGTGACGCAGCGCCTCAAGGGACTCTGCTTCCAGGCGCTGGTCGAAACAAGCGGCGACAAGGCCCAGGCCGCAGCCACGTTGGCGGGCGACCCCTCTCTCACGAGAACGGTCGAGCTCAAGCTGATGGACTACTATGAACATCTGTTAACCACGATCCAACCATTCGCAACCGTGGATGAAGCCCTGCGCGACTGCAAACGGCGGTTCAAGAACCTGCCGGATCGGCATTTTTCTTCGGTCGAAGCACTGGTAAAACAGGCCTACGCACAGAAAGCCCTATGACCAAGCAGTGGTATATTTTTAAAAAGTCCGTCGAAGCGTCCTCATCGCCCCAAGGCCTGCGACCACTATGTATATCCTGTTACTCCTGCTTCTGTTGGCGGCGCCGGGAGAATCCTCGGCTGAGATCCATGCCTGTCCAAGCAGTGACGGTGATGTCTACACAGAGACCCCGCAGAGGTCCGACTGCCGCCTCCTTGAAATTCAACCGCCTGCGTTAGTGTATGAGCGACAGAATACTGGAACTGGCGTCACAGCAAGAGGAAGCGGACCATGGCCTCAGGGATCTGCGGAGGCTCAGGCCGAAATCTGCGGACTCTATCGGGAATGGATCATCTTGGGCAGGAAGAGATATGCGTATGCGTATGAATTCCCACCTCCTAGCCTCACCCCGCAAGAATTAAATCGGCTCAACAATCTAGACCTGCTGTTCTCCCATCGCGGCGGCCCAAATTGCGACAAAAAGTGATCAACGCTCCAACGCCTACTCTATTCATTCCGTTGGCTAGGATCTCCGCACTGCAAACCGTATGACCGACCAGATTTGTAGACGTGCAGCGTCCCAGTTAGACGGCAGACATGTCTACCCCTCAGTGCCAGGATCGAACGTGTCATCGCGGACATCCAGGATGAGTTCATACGGAGACAGGGGCGAGAAATTCGAGCGTAATGCAATGCGCTGTCCTACCACATTGGATTTAACGCTCTGCTCAATAAGCGTCGCCAGGCTGAGCAATTCTGCGGGTGGACCTGCAATCCATTGGTCCGTGATTTCCGCTTGATGCCAGGTTCCGAGTTCGAGATTCATGGAGGGCCCGAAGTGCTGGTATTCCGAGATCCTATCGTTCGCCGGGTTGGACGCATACTTGCGTATCTCGGATGCGAACTTTCTCAAACCCTTCACCGATCCGACAATGCGCCACTCTTTCGCGGCTTTGTCTCGACCGCAGAAAAACCCCAGCTCGCGCCATGCCCGGCGAGTCGCTTCATTGGTGGCTTCGTTCGGCACAAATTTTCTCCTCTCGCCCGGCATGTTTCATGAGCAGCCCACAAGGGCTTGCAGAGGGCAGATTGAGACCGCCGCGTATGGTAACACCGAGCCGGTTCAATAGTGAATCTCTGCTCGGTCATGGTATTGGTAATATGTGAATGGCGATGGAGCGGACAAAGCCGCGAAGATCGGGCATCATGTCACCCTACCGGGCTGAAGCCCCTTACAAGTCAGGAGGTGAATTATGGCAGTGACCCTGATTAATGTCTTTTCAGTTCCGAAGGGCCAGGAAGATGCGTTCGTGAAGTGGTGGAAGGACGTGAAGACCAACATGACCAAGGAACCGGGATTCATCAGTGGAAAGTTTCACAAGAGTCTCAAACCGGATAGCCGGTACAACTTTATCAATGTGGCGCTCTGGGACAATGAAGAAGGCTATTGGAAAGCCTACGAAAAGAACGCCGCACCCATGAAGGGGAAGCTACAACAGATGGGGGTAGAAATGACGCCAGCCCTCTTCACTGTCCTTTTTGAATATTGAATTCAACTGTGTCGGAAATTTCGACACCCTTGCAGTAATAGGTCCTGCAGATACATCGCCTTTGGTCACTATCGCCTCCAGGCGAGCAGGAAAGAAACTACAAAGCCTACTTTGTGTCCTTATGAAGGTCGATGACCTCTCCCATCTCATTCAATTCAACCGTCACTTGAGCGCCGGCGGAAATTTCCTTAAACATGCGCGTCTCGGGTTTGATCTTAAAATTCTTCTCACCTCCCGACGTCGAGAGGGTCATCTGAGATTTTTCATAATCAAGTGATTTGAGCGTGCCGGAGAGGAAGTGATGAGCCTTACCGGAATCCCCTTTCATCAAGCAATGAGCGAAACATGATCACCGCATCCTGATAAGTGCCATCGTTCTTCCGGACCGCGCCCGGTATCGTGCCCAGTTCTTTGAAGCCAAGTTGTTCCCAGAGACGGCGCGCGACCACATTTTCAGAAAACACAAGGTTGAAGATCACGCTGCGGTAGCCGAGTTGCTTGGCGTAGGCCAGCATGGTAGCGCCCAACAGCCAACCCAAACCTTTGTTGCGCCAGTCTGGTGCGACGATGAAGCCGGCGTTCGCTACTTGTCTTGCGCGCCCCGGCCAGTTTGGCTTGAGATAGAACGCCCCGACCATGCCAGCCGCATGGGCACGGTCCGGCACATAGGCCGCCACCGTGCTCTTGCCGCGAAACCAATAGTCCATGAAAGCATCCTCATCCGGGAACCTGTCATGCGGATACGACGTCCCCTCTTCGACAATGATCCGATAGAGGTCTCCGTAGCGGCTCAATATCCTGCTGATCGGCCAGCACCAATTGAACTGGCGAGCCGTCCTTGAGCTTCGCGTCGATAGGAAATGTGAGACTCATCTTACTGAGCTTTCGCCGTCCATGAATTCAACGTGTCTGTCTTGTTTATGATTCCGAGTTGAAAATGGTTTCAGACACCGTTTTCCGACCCACATTGACAGATTTATCCCTGAAATGGTCATTGAGGCTTGAGCTGGTGCAGCAAGTTTTGTATTAGCTCTCGATCCGTTGGTTCATTCTCCAGCCACATGCCTTCAAACCGGACCGCGTTTTGAGTGAACAAGATTACCGGATGCGTTCTGTCGCCTTCGGTTCGCAATGTAGGCTTGGATGAACCATGAATGAATTTCTTCATGACGGTTGTTTCCATAACGACTGGTCTCGCGTCATCGGGGTACAGCCGATAACCGAACAAGCCGCCACCAACATCCGGACCTTCAACACTCCACAAACGCCAGAAATAATGAGTTCCGTAGGTGCCGTGCATTTGGGTAAGGGCTGCCTCAATGAAGCCGCCTTTCTCTTCGGTGTAAAGGAGGATGGTTTCATGTTTTGGCAGAAAGATCATAGACAGTGATCGTCCGTCAGAACCATGGACCGCATAGGTGGTTGGTTCTATTGGCGCTGTCCAAACAGTGACCACGCAACCCTTCAAGCCGAAGAAGAGAACGAGAAGGACGAATGCGGCTGTGCCGATTCTTGATGCGATACTTTTCATGCTGAGCGCTGCGTCAATAATGGCTAACGTCGCAGTTCATTGATGGACTAAAGGGAAGATCTTAAGCGGTCCGCTGGAGCAACCCAATATCACCCATATGCGACAAATACACGATATGTGGCTAGCAGGCCCCAAGTGAATAACACATAAGAGGCAATACCAAGAAAAATGCAAAGAATGTTCAACGCGAAACCTGCCTTCTTAGCTCCGCTGATAGGACTCGCGTACAACCACTGAGAGAGGTACGTGCACCCCGACGTCACTACGATTGCTAGGACACCAAATGCGAAAGGCAGGAGGCAGGTGGCAATCTCAGGCACCTTGTCCGCTTTGAACTGAGCCAAGTGGGCAATAAATGCAAGCAATGCAACGGCCGCACCACCATTGAGCAAAAAGGATGACTTGATCGCACCCTGGCCTGAGGTGATAATCGACCGAAACATCTCCAAATTACCTTCGTGCTGATACTTGTTTGCATCGATCCAATTCTGCAGGTCTGCTTTGTAGCGCTCGATGTCTAAATGAGTCGGTTCCGCTTCTGGCGAGTTCTGAACTTCATCCAGGTAGGCAATAATGTTGTCACAATAGATCGCGGCAGTGCCTTTGGATTTGATGTCCTCGATCATAGCCTTCATCTGAGCGGCAAACTGCTTCGCGTTCATACCCCCTCCATATATAGCTAGTCTGCAGCAGGACACCATGGCGGCAAACCGAGGTATCTGCAACAATCCGATGGAAGGCAAGTCTACTTCAAAGTCCAATAGGTATCCACCACCTCACTCTTGAGTCTACCAGGATGTTCAAACTGGTCGTTCCGCAAGGCCGCAGCGAGCGAAGAGGCGAGGCGTACTCCCCTTGTACGTTGAGCCTCTGAGCGATGCGAGAACGCAGCGGGCGACCAGTTTCAACATCCTGGCGTGCGGGGCCATCCCCGCATGCCATGCCGGTTCGAGTCTCCCCGCATCAAATGCACCTCTCCCCCACTCTCTGAACCTCTGAATTTTCCTCAACTCTCTCCCGATTCTTTCACTCACCATCACCGGCACTCCGGTTGCTCAAGCATCTGACCGTCGGCGCACGGCGCAGATGGCCGGAAAGGAGGTGAAGCAGGATCGAGGCCGTCGTCAGATGCCGGGTCAGCCGACCATTACAGACATCACTTTCAAACTTTGAACGCACAAGGAGGATTGCCATCATGCAGAAGCCGTCATCGTCAGTCTCGTCAGGAAACATTTCCCCTGCCATCGTGGGACCGGATAAGGGTACAAAGGAGGTCTATGTGCTAGGCGGGCTGGTCCTAAGCCTTGCCATCATCATCGGAGTCTTCTGGTACTACTCGGGGCAGGACCAGTCCTTCCTCTCGAAGTCCCCGGCTGAGACCCTGACCAACGCCCAAGTCACGGACGTGCTCAAGACCAGCACGACCCCGATTGCTGAACCGGTCGTGAACAGGACCGTCGTCCCCGCCTCCAGCTACAAATCAGACAGCATCCACACCGACATCTATTTCGAGGTGGGCCGCAAGGGACTCACCGACGACGCCAAGGCGATCCTCGGGACGCAAGCAGACTTGGCGAAAAACGATCCCGATCTCGGCATTCTCGTGCAGGGCTACACAGACCAACAGGGTTCAGCCAATTACAACAAGAAGCTGGGGCTCATGCGGGCTGAGAAGGTGAAAGAGTATCTGGTCGGTCTGGGTGTCTCCGATCAGGTCATCAAGGTGGTGAGCCTGGGCAAAGATGGCGTGCTTTGCCTAGATAGCAGCGACGTCTGCCGCAACATGAATCGACGCGTGCACTTGGAAATCCGCAAGATCGGTCAGGAGCATATGGTTCTTCCCACGGTCGCCACCACGCCGGCGGTCGATCCCACACAGGCTTCCATCGATTCGAACGCACAGACCGACGGTTCAGGCTCGTTGATCGATAGCTTAATCCCCTCTGCCAATGCCTCACAGCCGGAAGATCCGTCTTCCAATGCCCTCGACCCAGCTTCCGGAAGCTAGGCCGATGTCGGGTACCTCCCCTAGGTGAGACGCTCCGTCTCACCTAGGGCCTGATCTACAAGAACGCGCGATTGCACCTTCACATCCAACGGGACGAGGACTGCATGACTACTACACACACGACACCATTACGACGACGCACGCTCTGTATGTGGCTGGCGATCTTCTTCACCCTCTTCACTTGGGCAGGCGGGATACCTGTCCTTCACGCCTGCGGAGAGGAACCGACTGTATTCGATGACACCGTCGGGCTCAGCGACGTGAAGCAAGGCCGGTTGCTCTTTCGCACCGGCCAAGCCGGACGATTTATCCCGGCGCCCACCCTCAAGACCGACGTGCAGATCACGGTGACCGGTGTGATCGCACGCACCATCGTCAAACAGGAATTCACGAACCAGGGAAAGGACTGGGCAGAGGGAGTTTATGTATTCCCCTTGCCGGAAACGGCCGCCGTAGATCATCTACGCATGGTTGTCGGCGAGCGCATTATCGAAGGCCAGATCAAGGAACGGGCCGAAGCGAAGAAGGTCTATGAACAGGCCAAGCAGGAAGGCAAGCGCGCCAGTTTGATCGAACAGGAACGACCCAACATCTTTACGACCTCGGTCGCGAATATCGCCCCGCGCGATCGAATCACGATCGAAATCGAATATCAGGAAACGATCCGTTACGACCAGGGCCGGTTTCAGCTGCGCTTTCCGATGGTCGTCGGACCGCGCTACATTCCCGGTACGCCCGTCCTCGTGGAGGACCAACCGCAAGCCGGTCAGGGTTTTGCCCCGGACACGGATCGCGTGCCCGATGCCTCGCGCGTGACGCCGCCGGTGGAACATCCGGCTTACGGGTCGATCAACCCTGTCAGCCTGACGGTCGATCTGGCGCCGGGGTTTCCGCTCGGCACACTGGAGTCCGCCTCCCATCCCATCCTCATCGTCCCTGAACCGGACGGACGGCGACAGGTGACACTTCGCCAAGACACAGTCCCAGCCGACCGGGACTTTCAGCTCACCTGGCAACCGGCTCCGGGACAGGATCCCAGCGCCACGATCTTTACCCAGCAACAGGACGGAGCAACCTATTCCTTCATGATGGTGATGCCGCCGGCCGGCGTGGGAACGAAACCGGTCGGCCCTCCCGCGCGAAACGATCTTCATCATCGACACGTCCGGCTCGATGTCCGGCACTTCGATCGAGCAGGCCCGTGCCGCGCTCCTCATGGCACTACCCCGTCTGACCTCGCGCGACACGTTCAACGTGATCGAATTCAACAGCGTCGTGCATGCCCTCTTCACCACCCCCCAATCGGTGACGACGGCGACGATGAGAAAGGCGGCGCGCTTTGTCGACGGCCTCGTCGCCAACGGCGGGACAGAAATGTTGCCGGCGCTGACCCTGGCCCTGAAGGCCCCGGTCGACGAGAAACGGATCCAGCAAGTGATCTTCCTCACCGATGGACAGGTGGGCAACGAAACCGAGCTCTTCGAGCTGATCACGCAACGACTCGGCCCGCGCCGGCTCTTTACCATCGGCATCGGGTCGGCACCCAACAGCCACTTCATGCGCAAGGCCTCGGAGTTCGGCCGCGGGACCTTCACGCACATCGGCAATGTGAACGAGGTGAAGGACAAGATGGATGCGCTTTTCCGCAAACTGGAGCATCCGGTCTTGACGGAGATCCATCTGGAGGGACCGGGGCTCGCTGGTGCCGAGTTGTTTCCCTCCCGCATTCCTGATCTCTACGACGGTGAGCCGGTTGTGGTCGCCATCAAGCACTCACAGCTTCCCGATGAAGTCACGATCGAAGGCAAGGAAGGATCGACGCCTTGGAAGACCACCCTGTCGCTGAAACAGAGCACAGCGCGAGAAGGACTTTCGGTCTATTGGGCGAGGGAGAAGATCGCATCACTGATGGATCAAGAACCCCACGGCAAGGATGACTCAACGCTACGCCAAGCCGTACTCGATGTGGCGCTGCCGCATCACCTCGTCAGCAAGTACAGCAGCCTGGTGGCGGTCGATGTCACGCCGGTTCGCCCGACCGACAAGAACTTGATCGGCCATGCGATGAAAACGAATCTGCCGGATGGGCAGGACTACCAAGCGATATTCGGATTGCCGAGGACGGCGACGAACGGGCAGCTACACATTCTATTGGGGCTTTCCCTCCTGACACTGACGTGGCTGCTGTGGGGCTATCGAAGACAACTTGCATGAATCCGATCCGCCTGACGCCTCGCTGTCTCACGATGCTGATGGCATGCCTCTTTGCCGTCGGCACATGGCAGGTGGGAGAAGGAGCGTGGATCTATGCGAAGGCCGGGCTCGCGCAGTGGTTACTGCAGCGGGCCTGGTCCCGCAGCCTGGCAGGGGACATCGCGGCTAAACCCTGGCCCTGGGCAGATACCTGGCCTGTGGCCAGGTTGATCGTCCCAAGTCAGAACATCGATCAAATTGTGCTGGAAGGTGCCTATGGACGGACACTCGCCTTCGGGCCGGGTCATGCCGAGTCGAACGGAGGTCTGGACAATCCCGGAACATCGATCCTGACGGGACATCGCGATACGCATTTTCGTTTTCTGCAGCGGCTGAAAGCAGGCGATGAGATTCTGCTCACGACCCGGAATCAACGACAACGTCGTTATCGCGTCAGCAGCATCAGCGTGGTCGATGCAGACCGGGGTTCCATCCGGCGGGACACAGAGGAGAACCGACTCGCGCTGGTGACCTGTTATCCCTTTGATGCGATCAGCCCCGGTGGACCGCTCCGATATGTAGTGATGGCGGAAGAAGAGACGGAGCGGACTGAAGAAGGTTTTTTCGGACGCCGAAAATGACGGAACGGATCCCCCGTTACTCACACCCGACTAGATGCCCTTCCCTTACGACCCCTTCCGCATCGGCAAAGAAATGGACCTGGCAGTCCATGTTCTCTCCGTAAAGAGGCAGCAGGTCATAGTTGTCGGCCTGACCTGGCATACGATCGATCGCATAGTCCCACACCATCTCGGTCATGCCGTTTTCGCGTTCGTGGGGATGGAGGTTGGGCGGACCTAGCTCCACATAGAGATCAGCGGTGTTCCCGCCAATCCACCGCTCGATCACATCGTTCCACGTTTTATAGGGGCCGGCGACGTCACGTTTGGACCGGTCCGGCGTGCAGCCCCCCGTCAACATCCACAGACATCCCAGTATCATTGCAGCCTGCTTCAACGAAGCCATAGATCCTGCCACGCTGCCACAGGCATTCCCTTTCCCGCTTGTCCTGCGGGACTAATAGAGGCAGGTGTCTTCATGAGCAGAAATGATGTCCATCCTGGCTCCCGGAGATCTGTTCAGCTATGCCGTGGTGCCGCGCAAGCCATGGCTGTATCAGCTGGGGCCTGTCCGAAGTGTGCCGCGAGGTTGCCAGACAAGGGCACCGCTCGCTCATAGACGGTGAAGAAGTAGGGATCCGGAGCCGTCAGCCCAAACTTATCAACCAGCATTTGATGCTGACGTTCAGTCTGGATGTGATAGCGCACCCGAGCCGTCAGCTTGAGCCCGGCACTGTCCTTCGGCAATTGATAGGAAAAGATGTAATCCCGGCTCGCCAATGGCATGAGGCGATTGTCATAGAGTTCTACAATGGCCGGTTGCCACATGATCCACCGACCCATGGAATCCGTTTGGCTTTCCACCACCTTTCCGCTCTGATCCTCGACGGCAAACTCCACCGTAAAGTGTCGATCCGGGTCTCCTGTTGGAAGTTTGTGCCCTGCCCCTGCATTGATGAGGGTCAATGTCACCTGAACCTTGTCCCCCGGCTTTGGCTCAGCCGGTTCGGCAACGACCTTGACCCCGACCGCCTGCTTGACCATGTCGGGATCATGCCCGCCGCGCCAGAGATGCTGCCGACCCCGTCGAATGGGACTATTTGTGGCGACCGGACGGTCGATCTCGGGCATGTGACAGTTTTGACAGATAAACCCTCGCTCCTTCATGTAGTACCCACCCTCGTATTCGGGATAGGTGCCGCAAGGTCCTCCATTATAAAATTGCGCCGGTCCCCCCACGACGCTATGGCATCGATAACAGATCGCAGTCGTGCGGAAGCTGGGGTCGAATTTTGTCGGATGGGGCGCGGCTGAGTCGTCAAAGGGTCCAAGGACCACCCCATCTCGCACGTGGCAGGCTGCGCAGGTCACACCCTCACTCTGATAGTCGGGATCGAAGTGCGGATTCGGCTCCTGCACCGCTTTTTCCACCCGCTGCCGCGGGACCTCTTTGATCAATGTGGGCTGTTGGTTTTCTAACGGGGCATGGCAGTTTAAACAGACCCACGTGTGTTTATCCTTCGTCCAATAGGCGTGGAAGAAGGGATCGCTATAGGCCTGCGCATGGATGCTGGATTTCCACTCTTCATAGATCTCCCGGTGACAGGACCCGCAGGATTCCGCTCGTAAACTCGTGAGCCCTTCCGGAATCTTTTGGTACGGAGTCGCGTGGGCATAGTCTGACCGCAATCCGAAGATGACGACCGGCTTCACCTCGGTGTAGTAGAGATAGACAAGACCCACGAGGACAAGAAGGCTGATCAGGATTTTTGCAAGCAGTCGCATGGCAGTAGACTTACCCGTTGACTAGACGTGATGCTCTCCGAGCTAGTACACAATGGAAAGTCCGATGTTCCCGGTATGCATCGGTTCATTCGTCACATCGAGAGCTTCTCCGACACGTTCCGCATCTGCACCCCATGCACGAGGGAGGCCCCGCCGCGTATGGCACAGGCCACATGGACCGCTTCGGTCATCTCTTCCACGTTCGAGCCCTTTTCGAGGCACGCCTGCGAGTAGGCATCGATACAGTAGGGACATTGAACCGCATGGGCCACGCCCAATGCAATCAGGGCCTTCTCCCGCGCGGTTAAGGTGCCTTCCGCAAACACCGCGCTGTAATAACTCATGAACTTGTCCCAGAGATCCTTGTTGCCCTTTCCCATCTCCGCGAACTTACCGAGATCATGTGGATGATAGTAGGTGTCCATATCGTCCTCTTTCTATGACTTAGATGTTGGGGTTTCGGTGAATTTCCGATAGAAAATGGGAACCAGAATGAGCAATCCCAGTAGGCTGAAGGCCAGAATGAGTCGAGGCGACACCAGTTCCGAGAGGGAATTGATGGTGCCCAGCTGACGTCCGGCAAAGGTGTACACGAAACTGCCGGGAATAATTCCCAAGGCTGTCGCCGCGACATACGTGCTCGCCCTCACTCTCGTCAGCCCTGAGAGGAGATTAACAAGGAAGAAGGGAAACAGGGGAATGAGCCGCAACGTCAGAAGGTAACTGAACGCATTCTTTGCAAATCCTTCCTGAATCGGTCCGAGCCGATCGCCAAATTTCCGCTCCACCCATTCATGAAACAGATAGCGGGCGGCGAGAAACGCCAGCGTCGCACCGGCCGTGGCTCCGATATTGACGTACAGGGTCGCCCACAGACTCCCGAAGAGGAAGCCGCCTGCGAGGGTCATGATCGTCGCCCCAGGCAGCGAGAAGGCTGTCTGGACGATATAGACCAGGATGAACAAGATGACCGCCGGCCCATAGTGTTCCTGGGTAAAGACCAGCAGGCTATCTCGATTGGCTTTGACTGTGTCAAGCGATAGGTAACTCTTGAGATCAAAGAAGAAGAACGCGCCGATTGCCGAGAGAAACAGCAGCGCCACAAGGATCTTGCCCATCATCGAGGACGCTGCCGGTGCCGTGCCGGCGGTTTCTTCAGGAAGCATTGAAACACTCCGTCATACTTCGTACAGTGTGCCCATCAAGGTGGAACACCAGTGAGAGACCATGATGTGGTTCCGAAGTTCCGACGCGCGATGGAGTCACGGCAGGCAACAGGTCATGCTGGTGGGGGTGAGTCTCTCGCTCGCGTACCTCATTGCGCTCCTGACGTCTATGAACCGGTGGGTCAATTTCTGGTTGCGCGGGTCGTACTACCTCTCCTATCAAGCGATCTTCCTGACCCTGTTGATGATCCTCTTCCTGGTTCGGTTGAGCCGCCATCATAATGGGCAGGTCCACGGCATCTCAATGATTATTTTCGGTGGAGTTGCAGGATATGTCGCAGGCTTGATCGCGTTTCTCCTGCATCCGATTTTTCAGCAGAACGGCCACCATCATGTATTGGCAACACTCAAATTTCCAGCGCGCGAAGCGGTGATTGCTTTCTTCTGGTTTCCTGTGAGACTCCTGAGTTGGCTCTTCGGCGCCATGACAGGCGCGCTAATGGTGGTCATCAGTCGGCGGTTCGGCACGTGCTAGCTTGGGCCGCCATCACCGCAGGAGCGCGGGGCACCGTTTCTGGAAAGATTCCTATGATGCCACGATGGTCTTTCATGAGGGATTTTCGATTCCGTCGATCCTGGGCGTGGCCGCCATTGCTCCTGGGGATGCTCGTCAGCGGGGCCTGTATTAGCGTGTCGTTCCCTGTTCAGCAGACGGACCGTGAGCGCGAAGGGTTGCTTGGTCCGATCAGCAAAGTAGTCGTCAAGTCTGGTCCAACCATGACGATCAGGACCTATGATTACACGGGTAATCTCTTCGAGGTCGAACATCGTAGAAGCCCCCCGGCCGATCAACCGGAATTGGGAGATTCAGTTGAAAAGCTGGTCTATACCTACGATCCCAAGGGGAACCGTATCAGCGAAATGATCGCAGACCGTGACGGCGAGACGTACCCCTCACGACTCTATGCCTACGATGGGGCTGGAAATAGAATGGCGGAAGCCGCCTACCACATGTGCGGAACATTCGACTCCCTGCATCTCTATACATACGATGCGCAGAGACTCCTGCGAGAAGATCTTCTGTACCAAGGCCGATCCCTCTTCAGACAGGTCAATAGCCACGATGATCGTGGAAGGATCGTAAAGAGCCTGTCCTATCGAAACGGCATCCTTCAATCAGCGACCCACTCTACCTATGATCAGAATGATCGATTGACCGAACAGCGGGTATATCTGCCTGACAGATCACTGACAAGCACGACCACCTATCAATACGACGACAGAGGAAACAGGACCGGTGAGGAGTTCACTCATTCGACACACACCTCTCTGAACAGCAAGGAGGTCTCTGCATATGAATATGATTCAGTCGGAAACTGGACTAAAAGAACAACTCGCCGGCTCGTCATTCCGGTGGATGACGGCGGTGCGCCATTGTCTGAGCCGATAGAGGTCACGGAACGACACATCACCTATCACGAGATTTCTCTACACGTGCCTCACAGGTCTTCCGACGAGTCCATTGGGTTCCACGCCATGCGCTAAGGCAGCGCCATCAAAAAAGGGAGGTTCACATGTACGTTTGGAGCAAGCGGCTCGTGATTGGTCTACTGGCCGCCTTTGTGCTGGTGCTCGCGGTATTTTCGACTGAAGGTCCGATGGCCGAAGAGAGCGTGCTGAAAATGCATACAACACGCTGGATCACCCTGAACTATATCGGCCTGATGCTCTGGGTCTTTGTCTGGATGATCGACCAGACGAGGATGCGAGGGAAGAACGTGTGGGTGTGGCTCTTACCGTTCATTCTTGCCCCCTTGCCTACGCTGATGGCCCTTATCCTGTTTCTTCAGCGCAAGATGAAAGCCTAGCCTAACAGGCTCTGTCCTCCCCCAGTTGGATTTGGACAGGTCGTTGCTCGTGTTTGATATTCCCTTCTGCGCAGGAGACGGCCGGTACCAGCATGCCCAAGGCCCGCGCTCTTGTGTTTTCTCTTTTTCAGCCCCAAAATGACCTGTCACGTATGAGCCTGGCGACGACCGAGGGGCAGAGGCATGACTGACCAGGAGAAAGAACAGAAAGCCTCAGCCCCACTCATCCAAACCGGAGAAGAGGTCGGTCAAGCGCAAGAGGCCGGGTTGGTCTCAGAACCAGGGACGCTCCCCTCTTACCAATCGGAATCGGACCAGGTCACCCCTCTCCATGACGACACGAACCAAGGTGAGGACTTACCGGCCGCGATACCAGCCACTCCATCACCAACTCTCCAGAAGATCTATCGCCATTCGCTTCCGGTTCGCCTGGGTCACTGGCTGAACACTTTCGCTGTGTTTATCCTCATCATGAGCGGCCTGCAGATTTTCAACGCGCACCCGGCGCTCTATCGGGGCGACCGGTCCGATCGCGATCAGCCCCTGCTCTCGATCCGCGCGATGAGAAACGACGACGGCCAAGTAAAAGGCGTCACCACTGTCCTAGGGCACCAGTTCGACACGACCGGTGTACTCGGCTATTCAAACCAGTCCGTTCGCGCCTTTCCTGCTTGGGCCACCATTCCAAGTGCGAAATGGTTGGCGATGGGCCGTCAGTGGCATCTGTTCTTCGCCTGGCTGTTCGTGATCAATGGCCTGCTCTTTGGCCTCTACACCATCATGAGCCGCCATCTGACGAAGGATCTGGTCCCGACAGGCAACGATCTGCACGGGATCGGCCGGGCAATCAAAGACCATCTCCTGTTGCACCATCCGAAAGGAGAAGAGGCCAGGCGCTATAACGTCCTTCAAAAGCTGGCCTATCTGGGCGTGGTCTTCGTGTTGGGGCCTCTGATCGTGTTGACCGGTCTCACGATGTCTCCGACCATCGATGCATCGTTTCCAGGACTTCTAACCCTGTTCGGCGGGCGGCAATCGGCACGCACAATCCATTTCATTGCGTGCTTTTCCTTCATCGGCTTCATCGCCGTACATCTGTCGCAAGTGGTGCTCACCGGACTCGTCAACAATTTGAGATCCATGATCAGTGGCTGGTTTACGATCAGGCCAGAAGGAGCCCCCTATGGCAAACACGATGCTCATTGATCGGCGACGGTTCCTCACCTGCGTGGTCCAGGCCGCGGGTTTGTTGGTTCTGGCTGGTTGCGACAACCTGACACGAAGCAGCTGGCTCCCGCAGCTTTTTAGCAAAACGGAGTGGCTGACACGCTGGGCCCAACGGACACTCACTTCAAAGGACGCGTTGGCCAAAGAATATACGGAGGCGGATCTCTCCAAGGTATTCCCAGCCAACGGCACTTCAGACCCGGACACATCGGTCTACAAGGCTCTTGCGCAAGAAAACTTTGTTGCGTGGAATCTGGAGATCGGCGGCTTGGTCCAGCGGCCTACCAGGTTCTCCCTGTCAGACATCCGTGCCATGCCGTCCCGCACGCAGATCACGCGCCATGATTGCGTCGAAGGGTGGAGTGCCATTGGCAAGTGGAAAGGCGTCCCGCTGCGCGAGGTGATGGAGCAGGTAAAGCCGCTGCCCTCTGCAAAATATGTCGTCTTTCATTGCGCCGACATCGACGATGAGCACATTCCCTATTATGAAAGTATCGCGCTGGAGGACGCCTATCATCCTCAGACCATCATGGCCTACGACATGAACGATGTGCCCCTGGACATTGCCCATGGAGCCCCACTACGCCTGCGCGTCGAACGGCAACTGGGGTACAAGCATGCGAAGTACGTCATGCGGATCGAGCTTGTCGAAAGCTTAGAATTGATTGGAGGCGGGCGTGGCGGCTATTGGGAAGACCAAGGCTATGAGTGGTATGCAGGGATTTGATGTTGATCGCCTACATCATATGGAGGCGGGAAAAAGAGACGCGCTTTCGAGATAATGATCTGTTCGTGTATGGCTAATCCATCGTTCCACAGTTTCTGTGGATAACTCTGTGAATAGTTGACGCTCGCGGCCAGAATTCGCTCATTCCCTGCAACGTCTGAACACTTTGCCCATTTGGTAGGCATAGCGCTCACCCCGCACACCGCCCCTATATCTTGTGGCTTGACATCATATTTTTCCGTTACATACACGAGGGAAGGGAATGACACAGTTCCTCCAAGGACGAGCTGCGCAGCACTACCTAGAGGGAGAACAGTAACGAACCCCTCAAACCCCTTTATCCACAGGCGTGAGCGCTGTTGTCGCTACAGGGACATTCTCCGACCTCGTTCCCTCTGATACGTGATCACCCTGCGAAGGGTACTTACACTTCACCACAATCTGCACTGTGATCATGTCATACGGAGACCGAGGGCTAAGGAAACTTTATATCTGGCCAGCGAGGCGAGGCCGTCCTTGATGAGGTGTCGACGGTAGGGCAGTGAAAAATGAATATTGGTAGATTCAATTTCCGTTTAGGCAGGATCATTTCTTAACGTAGCTATCTATAGATCAGTCCTGTCGAGCCGTTTTGCCTGCGAAATTTTTCACCTCTACCTCGATGGCCTTGTGGCTTGCCATTTTCTGAAAGTCTTCCACTACCTCAAGTATGTCGCGGTCGATGTAGCGGGCCTTCGTTCCATCGATGAGCACATCAGTCCCTCGCTGCGATGGCTCGCAGTTTCGTCCTGAGTTCGTTCTTGTTGATGAACGTCGTGTCCTTATTGAAACCGATGACATACACCTTGCCCTTCTTGACAACAGTGAAGGCCTCGTGATGGTTGCTTCGAATGACGAAAAACAATCCACACACCAGGCCGATCATGACGCCCTTCAAGAGATCAGTGAACACGATGGCTGCGACGGTCAGGAGGAATGGTATGAACTGGTCTAAGCCCAGCCGATACATGGACCGGTACAGGTCCGGTTTGGTGAGCTTGTAACCCACCATGATCAGGATCGCTGCCAGACAGGAGAGAGGCGTCAGGTTCAGCAGTTGCGGTATCAGGAATACCGTAGCCAGCAAGAGTAGCCCATGAACAAATGCAGCCATCCTGGTACGACCGCCGGCATGCACGTTAGCGGTCGTCCGAAGAACGACGCTGGTGATGGGCAATCCGCCGAGGAATCCTGAGACCATGTTGCCCACGCCTTGGGCCCAGAGTTCCCGACTCGGAGATGAGATCCGCCGGTACGGATCGATGCGATCTGCCGCTTCAAGCGACAACAGGGTCTCGATGCTCGCGACAATCGCCAGCGTCAGGCCGACAGTCCAGAGGCTGGGGTCTGAAAACCTTGAAAAATCGGGGAACGTGAACTGATTGAGAAGATCCGCAAACGATTGTGCCACCGGCAGGGTCACAAGATGCTCCGGCTCACTGATATACAGTCCCGGAGACAAAATTCTGAAAGACCTGATTGAGTACGATTCCCAGGACCACGACCGCTAAGGCACTGGGCACAACTTTGAAAAAGCGCGATCCTTCCGACGCAAATTTTCCCCAGCCCACGAGGATCACCATGCTCAGGACTGAGATCACGACTGGACCCCAGAGAATGTGGTCGGCGGCGGCGACGATGTCCAATAGCGTGTTCGTGTTGCCGGCCTCCAGGAAGCTCATGTCGCCAATCCAGTCGAGCTCCTGGCCGAGCGCGTGCGGGATCATCTTGAGAATGATCACCAACCCTATACCGGCGAGCATCCCCTTGATGACGGAGTTCGGCACATAGTCGCCGATGGCCCCCGCACGCACGACTCCCAGCACGATCTGAATCACACCGCAGATGACAACTGCGGCCAAGAATGTTTCATAGGACCCCAGTGTTTGAATCGCTGTCGCGACAATCACGGCGAGTCCTGTCGCCGGACCACTGACGCTGATCTGCGAGTCCGACAACATTGAAATCACGCAGCCACCCACGATTCCGGCGATGATGCCTGCGAACAACGGTGCACCGGAGGCGTGGGCCACTCCCAGACAGAGTGGTAGTGCGATGAGGAACACCACCAGACCCGCTGGCCCATCGTGTTTCAGGAAGTTGTTGAGATTCGGCACCAGAGGTTTTACAGAAGGATTGTGGGAAGACATCTGTTCACCTTGACGAATCCAGGAGGGCAGGTCGAAATCGCGATGGGCCTCATTCCAAACGCGTGGATATGCGCTCGGATTTTACACCGTCGGAGTCATGGCGGGCCCGGGAAACTCAATGCGGGCTGCTCGAAATCGTTCGATGATGGCCTTGTTGAGTTCGCCTTGAGCTGAGGCATAGTGCGCCACTCCAGTCCAGGGTTCGATGGCGATTGTGACGGCGGGATGCCCCAGCGTGCTGATCCCTATACTGGGAGCCGGATCCTTCAGCATGTGCGGATGATTCGCAACAACCTCACGAACAATAGCTAATGCCTGATCAAGATCGGTCTTATAGACCACGTCAACGGTCAGGTGGATTTGCCGAATCGTTCCAAAGTTATGCAGGATTTCCCCGACGATCTTCCGGTTGGGAATAATGACACGCGATTGGTCTGGGTGCAGGAGCCTGGTCGAAAAGATGTCGATCATCACCACGTCGCCATGTACCCCGAGCAAGGAAATATGTTCACCGACCTTATAGGGTTTGGTGAAGATGATCGAAAGCCCGGCCATCACGTTACTCAAGACACCCTGCAATGCGAGACCGATCCCGACGCCGGCGACGCCGATACCGGCAACCAGTGGAGCGATCGGAATGCCGAGCGCATCGAGCGCAATCACGGCGGTAAAGAGCAAGACGACGATCTTGACAATGCGGACGAGCAGCATCCGCACGGGTGGGTCAAGGGTTTGCCGTTCAAGCGACTGCTGGACGATTTTCCCGGCCCAGCGTGATGCCATCGCCCCGACGGCAAAGATGCCGATCGCCACGACGGCCTGCATGCCGTACTTCACCGCATACTGAGTCATCGTATCCACGGCGATCATAGGAAACTCCTCAGCGTCCCAAGAGTTCTTTGAGGAGCTCTTGGCCCTGTTGCTTGACGTCTTCCGGTTTCGTCGTCCCTTTCAGCAGTCCGCTGGCCGTTTCTTCGAGTTTCTTCCGCACCTGTTCTTGAGCCTTTCCGGTTAGGCCCTTCATATCCAATCCATATGATGGTGCTTGTGCTGTCCCGGTAATCAGCAGTGGAAGACTCAAGCGGCCTTCTTTCAGCGCAAGCTTGGCGACAGGCGATGAACCGGCGATTTTCTGACTTAGGTCCTGCGACAGGTTGAGGTTTACGATGAGGTTCAGCGTCTGATCGAATCCGACGGTGCCCCCTCCGGTCGCCTGAAAGTCGTGGCTATCCATCAAGAGCCGTTGGACGTGGATGATCCCTTGCTTAATGGCCAGATCGGTCTCGATCGTCGAAAAAGCCGTTGCCTTGGCGTCATCAAGCGAGATACCGACAACCTTAAGGAGGGAGATGGCTTCCTGGAGCAGGTTCACACCTTCGATCTTGCCGTCTTTCACAGCGACGTGGCCCGTGCCTTCCAAGGATTTCGTGAGGTCCGGCATGGAAAATCCGCGGCCCTGCAGAGCGAGGTCGGCTCCTGCAGTTCCACTGACCGATACCTGGGTGGTTGCCAGGGCGTTGAGCGCAGGACCAAGTTGAATCCCTTGAATCGTCATCTTGCCGGTGAACGGTGGGGCCTCGGAGCCGGATGTGACACGTCCTTGTGCCGTCACCTGTCCATCGAAAAGCTGAAAGGAGGCGTTCTGTAACAATGCATCCTGGCCTTTGACTTCAGCTGCAATCTGAAGATTGTTCACATCGACGGGTTTCTGCAGTGGCAAAGCGACCGGCAGATTGGCCGTATTGATGGCCGGCGCACTGATGTTCACGCTGGCGTCTCGCCCGACCGTTTTCCCGGTAATGGTGAAATTGGTTTTCCCCAACGCAAGCAGGAGATTGATTGCATCGATGTCCTCGGATTCTTTCAGCGGGCCAACGGTACCATCTAGCCTCACCGGCATGTTAAACGGTTGGACAAGGGTTCTAAAATGGAGGCTCGGGGTTTGGCCCAGCCGAACGTTCTGGAGGAGGAGTTCCATATCCTGCAAGATATACTCGGTCGGCTTGGTAGCTGACAGATCCCGATAAGTGAGTTTCCCCCCCGTGATGGAGACTCGATCCACGGCCAGCATGGCCAGGATCTTGAGCGGGCCTTCGGCCGATGGAATCGGCGCCCGCGATGGAGTTTCAGGCATCGCAACGCCTCTTCGGCCAATGGTCGAGACGTTCAGCACACCGTTCTTGTTCTTGATGACCGTGACAACAGGATCACGAAGCGTAATCTCTTCTACTTCTACCTTGCCGCTGAGCAAGGGCGTGAGTTTGACTCCGACATCCAGCGACGTGAGACTGGTGAAGGGGGTTGAGCCGAATGCCGGGTCGTCCTGCACGGTAAACTCTGCCACCCGGGCGCCGATCCGTGGCCAGATAGTCAGGCGGATGCCTCCCAGCGTAACCTTGCGATTGAGCGCGTCTTCGATGAGTGGTTTGTACTGGTCTTGATACTTGTTCAGGTCGATCAGGAAGGGAAGCGATAGGACTACTCCGACCAACAGGACCACAGCAACAAGTAGTCCAACGACGATTTTCATCAGCGCACCTCCGTAAGAGACCTCAGTATAGGTAAGGGTTCGTCCCCGGTCAATCAGGCTAGATGTAACCCTTTCCCTGTTCGATACGACTCTCTATAAAGAGGAGCATGTTTAAAGACAGGAGGTCGAGAATATGTTGCGCGAAATCGTTGCTCTCATCGGAACATCACTAGTCCTCTTTGCCAGCCCAGCCTCTGCCTATGTCTGGAAGTGCCATACGCCAAACGGCGACGTCTGGACGAGCCAGCCAGCCCCGTCCGGCGACTGCGAGGAATATGACGATGTCTACAATCCGAATGCGGCACCGCCACCAACTACCACGCAAAGTCCTTCTCCACAAATTGTTCCGCAGGCAGTCCCACCCCCGCCGCCATATGTCGGAACAGTTCTCCCGGCACCCTACTACTATTCTCCTGGCTACTATGGACCGGGGGTCTATCTCGCGCCTCCAGCGTATGGCTACCGCTACGGAGGCTTCTATGGGAGGCGCTACGGGGGATTCTACGGAGGGCGTTATCGGCGCTAGCGTAGGCACCGCCGCCTCATGGCGTGCAGCCACCTCGAGCGACAATGCGTCAACCCATATCTAGGAGGTAGATTATGACATTCACTGCGTCTCCCTTGGCGTACACGGCGGCGGCGTTCCTCGCCACGCTCATGCTCACCGATCTTTCACGGGCAGACTCGGCTGTCCTAACGGCTCAGGCATCCCCCACTCCAGCGCCGGCCACGACCACCAAGCAGATACCCAGCCCGGCCGCCGGAGCGAAGCCTGCGGCCGACAATCCCGTCGAGGCCCGCATCACCGAATTACATGCCAAGCTCGCCATCACTTCGGCACAGGAAGACCTTTGGAGTCATGTCACCCAAGTAATGCGGGACAATGAGCAGGCCATGGAAGCACTCCATCGTACAAGGTCCGAACGCGCAACCACCATGACCGCGGTCGAGGATGTCAAGTCCTATGCCGCGATAGCTGAGGCCCATGCAGATGGCCTCAGGAAATTCGCTCCGGTCTTCGAGGCGCTCTATGCGAGCATGTCGGACGCGCAGAAGAAGAATGCGGATACCCTCTTCAGCAGTCGCGATCCCATGGCAAACAAGAAGACGAAGTCTAAGAAGAAATGATCCAAGGGAAGTCGCGAGGAACATCGGGACGCACGCAACGGCCATCACGAGCTTATCGACCGTTTGGCGCATCTGCTTGACTCGCAATATCGATGTTCTCATGGTCACTGATCTCTCTATCGATCGGACAGTGATCGACAACCTGCCTGCGGTGACTCACGTAACATTTGATTGTGGGGCTGAAGAGGGGGGCGGTCCTCCTTGTGGTGCCTTTGCGACGATGCGAATTTCCACGAGGGCGTCAGCTACGACAAGACGCTGGACCTGGACAAGCGTGCTGGCTACGGCGGGATGTTCAGCATACACCTCTCGGCGAACCTTCGGTCCGGCGCTGAGGGCCAGCGACATATCCGTGACGTAGATCGTTTCTTCGAGTACGTCGTTCATCGTCAGACTGAATTGCTGAAGGACGTTGGCGACATTGGCATAGGCCTGTCGCATCTGCGCGTCCATGCTACCTTTGCCAACCACTGTCCCTTTTTCATCGAGACTGAGCTGACCTGAGAGAAAAACGACTCCCCCCGCTTTGGCCCCTTGAACAAGTCCAAATTCATTTTCCCAGGAAGTTCCCATCGACTTGGTTTCCTTGATGCTTGGCGGCATGGGCATGGGATAGTCGCGCACGGGATACGACCGCTGAGGTTCCGCGCATCCCCAAATTAGCAGAAACATGACCAGCACAAGGACGAGGACTGAAAGGAACTCGGCATTCACATTACGCTCCTTGGTAAGTGGGGTTTCACCACAGGCGTTCCGCCATAACCATGAGCACCAGACAGCGGAAAATGCACCGAACGTAGCACCGAGAGGTGATGAGACTACTCTTTAGTCGGTGGCATTGAGAAAAAGGTTACATGCCGAGTGAGCTGCTTGTTGGTCCATCAATCCTCATCCGAGGCCTAATCTGCGATGGAGCGTCGTTCGGTTGGAGTGGGAGGTGGCGGATAGCAGGCAACTTTACCGTCGTTAATCGCAACACTCTGAAAATTTAAGGAGTTGTTCTAACAGCCTAGCCCTTGGATAATTTTCACCGTCTCGACTGTTCCTGCAGGCCGGGAAAGGTTCTTGGAACCTTTCCCGGGCTGGCCAGCTGCCGTTGGACAGTTTTACAGTGCAACGCCCAATCGTAGCCAATTTCCTACCCGGCAAAGCGAACTTTGCGGCCGTGCTCCTTCACGGCGTTATTCACCGCGGAAAGTACCTTGGCAGCCTCTAGAGGTTTGACCAAATAGTCCACTACCCCTTGCTTAAACAAGGAACTGAGCCCTTTGGGATCTGGCTGCCCGGTCATCACAATGACTGGCACGGATGAAAACTGAGACCGAAAATATGCGATCGCTTCGTTCCCATTGATTTTGGGCATGTGAATGTCACAGATAATCGCATCCACCATCAGTGGATTATCGTCAGATTTTATTGCCTGAATCCCCATTTCTCCGTCTTCGGCCACAACAACATCATAGCCAGCCTTGGTTAACATGGCGCGCACTGTCTTTCTGACATGCTCTTCGTCGTCGACAACCAACACGCGACCTAATCCCATAATCTTCTCCTTCGGGTTAAGATGAACTGCGGCCCTGCTGCTTCTTGACACTCAAGCGGAATTTCTCGCTCTCATTGCTCTGAATGAAATTGGCGGACCGGACTTTTCCTCCGACATGCGGTCCGCCGGATTCCGCTCCGCAACGCCGGATGACTTTGTCCAGCTGATCGAGGGTCATCGGTTTTGAGATGTGGTCGTCCATACCAGCTTTGAGACATTGTTCTCGGTCCTTTTCCGTACCCTTAATGGTCATGGCGACAATGGGAACATGCTGTTGCGCGCCTTCTCGCCGCCGAATTTCAGCCGCGACTTCCAATCCGTCCATGCCAGGCATCTTCCAGTCCATAAGGACCGCTGCATAGTGCACGTGGGGATTTGTGAGAACCTCCAGCGCTTCGCGTCCAGTGGTGGCAATATCAGCCCGGTACCCTAGTTTCTCCAACATCCGCACGGCCACTTTCTGATCGACGATTCTGTCCTCAACCACCAGTAACACCTGCGACCGCGCCCGGGCCTGCGCTTCTTTCAGAGTGTACTTCGTCACCAGGGGCAATTTTGTCGAAGGACCGAGGCGATTGAGACCTTGGCCATGGCTCGCCGCTGGAACGCCCATCACCGTCACGAAGCATCCATAAAGCTGAGCCTGTCGTACCGGCTTGGTGAGGTAGGCGGCGAAGCCGGCCTCTTGCGCCTCCCTCGCCTGGCCGCGGTGGCCCAACGAAGTGAGCAGCACCAACCGGGTATCAGCCAAAAGGGGATCGGCCTTGACCAATTTGGCGAGCTCGAATGCGTCTACATTCGGAGTCGGCATATCGAACAGTGCCAGGTCACATGGCTCTCCACGGGCCACCGCGGCCTTCAGACAAGCCAAGACAGTTGAGCCGTCGTTCACACAGGTGGCCTGGATACCCCAAGGGCGAAGATGATGTTCCAGGACGCTTGACATCGTGGCACTGCGAGCCACAACTAACGCTCGCAGACCTTGCAGATCTACGCGTAGAGGGAGTTCTCTTGGTGTTCCGGTGAGCTGTTTACCAAACTGAACAGTGAACCAGAAGCTGCTTCCATGGCCGATTTCGCTGTCGATCCCGATCTGGCCGCCCATGAGGTCGACCAATCGCTTGCAGATGGCCAGTCCTAAACCCGTCCCCCCGTATTGGCGTGTGATCGAGCCATCTGCCTGAGAGAACGGTTGGAACAGCTGCGCCCGCGCTTCCGGAGAGATCCCAATACCGGTGTCAATGACTTCCAGGCGGATATGAATGTGATCGATGGTTTCCTTCTCCACGATGGCTCGGACCAAGACGTCCCCCCGTGGCGTGAATTTCACCGCGTTGTCGATCAAGTTCATGAGGATCTGGCGTATCCGCCCTGGGTCACCACACAAAGTCTGCGGGAGATCCGCCGGCATCAGACAGGCTAGCTCAAGGTCTTTTTTATGTGCCTTTGCGGCAAGCAGCTTGATGACTTCTTCTATGGTGGTCCGTAGATCGAAGTCGATCACGTCCAGTTTCAGTTTCCCTGCTTCGATCTTTGAAAAATCGAGCACATCGTTGATGATGGAGAGTAAGGCCTGTCCCGCGCTGTGGATCGTATCTACAAAGTCGCGCTGTTCGGGGGTTAATTCTGTATCGGCGAGGAGTTCAGCCATTCCCAATACACCGGTCAACGGCGAGCGGATTTCGTGACTCATCATGGATAGGAAATCAGCCTTGGTGTTTTTTACATTGGGTTCGTGGGCGTCACATGACGTGTCTGCGTCATCGCTTGGGATGATTTCCGTCTTCGTGAGCTCCACAGGCGAGTCCTCCCCTTGCACTATCTCCGTTTGATAGCCAAGGCATTGAAGGCAATGCTATCGACATTATTACGTAGGACGGCTGCCCTCAAAAGGAAAAACGCAATTTCAACCTGGACTGCTCTCCTCAGATTTCGACAGGTCTATGCCTAGCGCGGGTTTCCCCTCTGGATCCCAAATCACCTGGCTCGCAACGGGCACAATGCAGGAAGTCTGGCGGGGCTTGAAGTAGACAGACAATACAGTGGCAACGCGTTCTTGTAGCAATCCTATGAGGCAAGATCACATCTCGGCTTCGACTCTCTTAAGACTATTGTTGTTCAATGTGGGTGGCGAGAAGCTCGGCTGTATCCTCAAGACTCACCAGTATTTCATGCAAACTGAATAACAATATGGCGCCCTCACACAGCATTCTCCATACGAGATTGCCGAGAACCAACAGAAGTATTCCCATGAACATGACGCGAGTGGAGTCCCCGCCATAGGCCGCAAAGGTGTCCGGGGAAACGATGGCAAAGACACTCACGATTGTTATCGCAACAACACCTATCAGATGAGACAACTTGATCAACGCTGGCGTAACGAGTTTTCTGAAGCCAAAATACCGCCATACAAAATCCTCTTTCGTATCTGAGGAAATCCCTTGTTGGTTGAACCTATAGCCGCAGGCGACACATTTTTTGACCTCGTTGTCGTTGTTAAACAAACATTCAGGACATTTCATAAGATCCTCCAATGAGTTGCCATGATGGACGTTGGTGCTTCAAAAGTTAATCTCTGTAGGGTGGTTTATCAACCGACTCACATCCTGCTGGAGCCGGGGACGAATGTGCGCCTTGATTGCATGATTCCCGACCGCATACTCCTGCCCTTTCGACCACCCCTTCAGACGCATCGATTCACTGGCCATCCGGCAGCATAGTGGTCAACGAGGTGGTTTCTCCACACGACCTCCTCGCCCTGCAGGGGTCCAGCGTTGATGTGACAGCGCAGTGTACCAGGGAGATGGCGATAGGGATGGATCGAGAACAGGAGCAGGCATCGGAGAGAGGCGTATCGTAGAAGGACATCACCGCGCAACCGAACAGGATATATGGTGTGATGGGCAAGGAGTTGAGAGGGTGGCGGGGCATCCATTTACTGGTTGATGACCCTCCTCCTTCGGTGCCTATGTGCCTTGACGACGCCCATCATCGCCTTGAATCCTGCCACCCTGCGGGTCAAATTGATCAGCAACGAGCGGCTCGCACCCGCCATTGTCTCATGGAGGTGGTGCACGGTGTCGCCTAGGGCGGCCGTAGCATGCAGCAGCACCGCCGCATGCTCGATCCCATGCCGGGCCTGATCGACTACCGCGCGCAGGTTTGCACTCGCCGCCCGGATCTCCTTGACTAACGAGGGAAGCGCGGTGTTCATCTGAGCGAAGAGCACTTCCGCTTCCGCCACAGGTTTCCGAAGTTGCATCACCAGGGAGACCAGCGAACCGACCAACACCGCGACTGCCACCATCACCACACACAAGGCGATCTCGACAATCATACCGGCTCCTTCCCGCTAAGGCTCTCGGAATAAGGAAGCCACGTTGTTGACCATCAGTGTCCTTGCCCTTCGTGCCGTTCTGGTGGGTGGGACGCAGAGTTGTGTCGTGTCCTTGCCGACTACGGTGAAAACAGAGGAAACCCCGTCAGGCTCAGATAGGCCTGCTGTAATGAACCCACGGGAGTGACCTGCATGAGGAACGGCGTGCGCCAGTCTCCATCACTGATGCTGATTTCCTCTGGCACGAGCACCTGCTTGTAATGCGCATGGTGCGCGGCATCCAGTTTCAACGGCACCCCGCTGACCATAGCAATACAACCGTCTGGGGCAATCGTTCCGGTGATCACTCGGTCGGGAAGGATTGAATGCCCTTTCGCCAAGGCAATGACCGTCACGCCGACCATCGCCGACAAGCTCGATCCGTGAATGGTCAGGCCGGACTGAAGAACCGATACCCTGACACTCCAGGAATCGGGTGAGAGCCTCGCGACCCGCGCCGCCCTGTATATCGCTTGCTGGACGGAGGTCTCCGCCATCGGGGACAGCCGTCCGCTCGCGCGAGGGAAAACAACAGCGAGTCCCGATGCGTCTGCGCGTTCGGCAAAGGCCACCACCAGATGGGCGAGGGCGCCGATTTCATGCCCGCCTTCTATCGTGACACCCAGTATGGCAATTTGCTGTTCCTTCTGCCGTATGTGTGCTCCTAGTTCCTGGAAGGATTCTGCTTCGTAGGGAATGGCCAGGAGGATTGCGGCGAGGGTGACGGCAACCCAAGCACTCGTCACCTCATATGACTCCCGCCGTCTTGGCGGGTAGAGAATGGCGGATTTCTGAAGAGGCTGGTTCGCCTCTGATATGAATCCGATCGGCTTCATGTCGTGTTCATTCCACGATGGTTCATTCACCGTAGCGAGGAATTTCCGTAATCCCATCCACACTCATCTAGGAGTGCGCCGTATGCTATCGGGTGCTTCTCATCCCGCAGCTCGGACTTCTTTCCCCCTGCGGCTCTCAACTCCAATTCTTCACTCGAGAAGTGTTCCGATCGATATTCCTGCCAAGATGGCCGATAGCCGCGCGAAGCGCTTCCTGCTCTGCGCCTTCGCGGCTGTCACAGGCTCCTGTCTGGAAGGAATCTTCGGTGGTGTTGCCTTCAACCCCACATCGAATCGTAGCGGTCACGCTCCAACGGCCATCTTCCAGAGAGCGAAAATCGAGATGTACCTGGCATCCGTCCATCATGATGTCTTTCCCGTCCGGCGTTGTGTTCACGATTGAGCGTATCGCAGTGTCTTTCACACGAATACTGGAGAATTCCCGAGTCCGGCGCGAACCGCCGCATGCTTTGTCGGCCTCACGACAATTCGACGATGTCACGAGTACCACACTCCCGCCTCTCTCCCGGCGGCTGAGTGATTGAAAATGTGGGTGTCAGAATTCGAAAGGAGTGCGGGTTCTGGTTTCGCTGTTTGAACGTTTCAGATCTATGAGAGCCTCAACGACCTGTTGCTCACCGACCTTGAGGAACGATGGATTTCAATACTATGGGCGATAAGAGTAGGGCCGAGCATCGGCGCCCGGAGATGGCAGAGGCGGCATCAGGAATGCTTCGCCGCTGACATTCCAAGTCCCGCAGGCTGCCAAGATAGGAAGAATGAGAAAGTTCAACCAGAATGTAGAGTCGTTCTCTTGAATAAGAATATTCTCAGCCACATTTCCTCCCATCTCTTTCAACTTTGCTTTGACGGTTGGAATGACGATGTGTTGATCCACGGAATCGTTGAAATACAACCAGCAGGCGCCGGCTGACTCGCTGAATGGTCCCAGGTCTTTTCTGGCACCGGCTTTGGCAGCCGCTTGTGCCTGCAGATTCGCAAAATCCTCGGAAAAAAATCCTTGACCGCGCTGATATTCAATCGATGGCGTACATCCGACAAGTAGGAGCAGGCAGATGAATAGAGACACCAGTGCTGTATTCGGCTTCTGCGACGATGCAGCGGCTAGCTTGTCCTCGCCTGGAGGATCAGGGGCCTTACGCGAAGCGACCGGGACGGGGAATCGAACAGGCCGTTCGGCAAGGATGAATCTGATGAGATTCCCATTCTTATCGACGCAGGTACGACATATAAGAGGCAAATGGGACTCTTCAGGGCGTTGCCGCCTGCGAGACAGATGCAGGACGAAGCCCAGCAATAAGGCTATAAACCCACCGAGATAAAATAGGTTTACCATGACGACCCAGTCTCGCAGGGGGCAACATCACCCTTCTCAAAAATAGGATGCAGACATTCAGTTTGGTTACGATCCCCAGAAACACCCGACCTCACCCTATCCTGCTGTTCTCGATGCGCTCTTCCATTTCCAGCCACTACTGAAGCTGCCTGAGATTGTGCCGCCGATCGAATGATCGGCGTTTTGCGCAGATACCTTAACATGGCTGCGCCACATCAACCACTGGGTACTCCCCGAGTTCTCATGAATCAACCTCGATCAATGAACGTGTTTCTCACGCGTTGTCGTTCAGCTATGAGCGGTGTGAAATCATCACCGGGAACACATCGAGGATCCTGGGAGGCCCTGCAACCTTCCCGGCATCGGGAGACTCCACCACAATATCGTGGATGAAAATCGTCCCCCTCGTTGAGTAACACGTGGCCCACGTGGTTTTCTTTTAGTCGCGGGCGCCCAATGCGAAGGAGCTATCGGCAAAGTCTATTTGGGCAATGCCTAGGGGACAATTCTGATGTGCCTAGGGGTTGATCCAGTGTTCGGGGAAGGACCCCCTTGGTATCACCATACTTGAGAAGCGCACGATCTGACTACTTCAATTGGAGGGTGCAATGAGTGCAAAGACCACGTTCATTTCAGTCCTTCCGGAATCTCGGAAGTCCTCTCCATCCACCCGGCCGGCCACCCATCGAACTCAGACATTGAATATATGCCGACGATGCGGCGGGTTCCTGGTCGACGAGCACTGCATGGATGTGGATTTGGCAATCGGGGAAAATCGGCAAGGAAACAAATTCTGGGCGATGCGTTGCGTCCAATGCGGGGACCTGATCGATGCGACCATATTGCGCAATCGTTATGCTCGACGACAAAGTGATGCCAAGAATCAGTCGACCCACCCATCTGGGAGACAACTCCTTCTCACAAATGTCCGCCCTTTTGTCTCCTCAATAAGCTGGCAAAATGTGATGGCACGATACAGGATTCGGCCCAAGACGCCCAGCCAGATGACTGGTAAGACTGGGCAGAGCGGGCTTCAGAGCCTTCTCCACCAACGTCGCAAACAGCTATCTGAATTGGGGAGAAGGGACTCCTTCTGAGTTCAGGCATTCTCCTAAATATAGATTCAACCTGATGGCTCATCCAGAGAATGTTCGGCAGAATTTCCGAGGAACTCCCGTGGGGTCTTTCATCCATGATACGAGCAAAAGATCCAGCGGCGATTCATGCATTGTGGCGGCTACTGAACGCCGCTTCGCAGACGTGTTCGTTTATCGGTTTCGCTTCCTCTCGTGGTGGGGCTTATTCTGTCGGTCAATTTCATCATTATTATTTATCCAACAAGGAGGGATTCAATGAAAACTAGATGGGTGTTCACTGTCGCCGTGGTCACTGGGGGCCTAATCGCCTTCACAGGTATCTCATCCGAGGCACAGCATTCGACTGGCGGCACGCCGCCTAGTGTCACGGAAGGGGCGAACGAGGGCTCTGGCGGAAGCGCGAGACAGGGTCAGGCGGACCAAAGCCGAGACACAGCCAGCGGTCAAGGAGATCAGTCTGGAGCCACCGGCATGAGCGGACAGGGAAATCAGGGGAAGCAATCTTCCACTTCACAGGACGGGCGGAGAAGGTCTGAGGAGGGCTTCGGCATGGGGTCCGGCATGGGGTCGGGTTCCGGCTCAAGCATGGGATCTGGCGGCAGCAGGGGCGCTGGCGGGACTGGCGGTTCTGCCGGCAACAGATAATCGAGCTACCTTCAGGAGACAGGGAACGATACTGTGTTCCTGTCTCCTGATTGTTTTCAGAGTGGCGGACTAGCCTTCCCTGAGTCTATCAATCTCACCCGTCCTGCATCACAGAGGACGATCACAATTCGGAGTTGGCCGGATTATCAAGGAGCATCTACAGAACTCACCTAACCCTCATTGTCCTCCGCAGGAAGAAACCAAGCGATGAGCCGAGCAACTCCGCTTGGTTCTTGACCCCCATGTATTATTTGAGTGGAACCAAGGGAAGTCCCTAGTGCCAGAAACACCTGCGGAGCTATAGAGTACGCCTCTCAATCAAAGATATGACCCTCACGGCAATGCTGTTGGCGGGAGAGGGTTGTTGAAGTTGTGTAATATTATTTGTCACGAGTACCACAATGGAAACCAATGAAAGAGCGTCTGATGACTCGCCTGTCGACCACAAATGCGATTTTTCCTTACAAGAAACTTCGTCAGGCTATCTCAGCGGTGCATATGTCTGCAAACAATGCGGCAACACCGCCACGCGAGAACAATTCTTACAGAGCCATACTCCTTCCCCTGACTAGTTGTGCTTCCCTCCCATCGCCTGCTCCTCAATACCTCCGCAGCAGTCAAAAGGAGGAGTCTGGCTCCCTATCCAGGCTGAGAAGGCTGGCCACCCCGGGCAAGCTATACAGGCTGTCCGCGGCCCAGAGTGGTAAAGACATGGGAGTGAGCTGACTCTGAACGTTCTGAGTTCAACCCGTTATTGCCCCTGCAAACCTTCCGTTAGCTGGGTCGTCATCCTTCATACGAACTTCGTCTATAAGTGGGTCATGGTTTAACGACGAGATGGCCGCGGCGATTCTGCTGATGGCACGACTCAGAATGATCATTGCAGAACGGCCGCTCTTTGCCATAGGACACGACGATAAGGCGATCGCCTTTGACCCCCAGTTCCACCAAATAATTTCGCACCGCTTTGGCCCGCTTTTCGGCGAGTACGAAGTTATAGGTCGCGCTCCCCCGTTCGTCGCAATGGCCTTCCACCTTTACTTGAGTCCCGCCATGCGCACGCAGCCAATTGGCATCCCTGGTGAGAAACTGTCGGCCTTCCTCGTTGATCGCCCAGCTATCGTACTCGAAGAACACATCCTGAAGGCCGGCGGCGGCCGTAGCGGCTTGTTCGCTTCGAATCTCGTCCAGTTGCCGTCTGGCTCCGGAGGGGTCGGACTTGGCCAGTAGCGAATTGGGATTGGGATTGATCCGTTCCGCCCCGGTGGAAGACAAATCGTTTCCCATCGAGGCGGGTGATTTGCCACTCCCCGATTGCACGGATTTAGTCGCACATCCAGCGACCAATAACGTCACACCGCTCATTGCACAACAACAGATAATGCGAGCCAAGTTCATTCGTTTCTCCTCGGTGAATCTGCTCCTTCCTCCTCGGCAGTCGCCGCCTTCAGAAGCAGAACGTTAGGGATACAGGACGCCCGATACTAACTCGACACGTGTGATGAAATAATAGCTCAGCATGCTGAGGATAAGCGCCGTCACCACGCATTTCAAAAACAACGTCAGTGCGAGCATCCTTTCTTCGGAGGGCGTCTGAGTGGTAGAGGAACGTGTAACGCCCTCCCTCATGATATTGCTATTATTGACCGGTGCTTCACCGGCTCTGTATGTTGATGGAAGATCATCCTCTTTCTTGGCAACCGACTGAAACACCTTCATGAGAATCTCCCACGTTTCCTCAAGATCGTGAATATCGCCTTCACGAGAATATCTTTTGGTCCGCTTGGCCTGAAGGGCCCTGGGTGTCAGTCCCCCGTCTGGTCATCATCATTGCTTGGGAGAGGGGTCGGGCAGCGCCCGTTGATACACGGATGCAGCGTCTTGCGACTCTTCTTGTGCGCGAATTATAAATTATGAACGAGGGAATCTAGGCAGTGGGAGGATCGGTCTGGGACGGGCTTGATATGTACCGATCCCTTGGGTATGGGGTGCATAACTTGAATCTGTTACGAGACATCGCGTCACCTTACTCTGGATTACGCTGAAGGGCGGGTATTTTTATAATACTCGGATAGAGACATTGTCAATCAAATCCGAGCCCACATGTGCCTGGCGATTCAGTTCAGCCCACAACCTTCTTGTCCTCTCGCGCTTTCTTCTCCAGCTTTTCAAGTTCCGCATCACCCGACGCAGTCCTTGGACCAGCGTGCGATTGACGTTGGCGCCATCGGGCAGCAACACACGGGCAATAGTGTCCGTACTTGTCCTTGCCGAATGTTTGGAGCATGCCGCATTCCATCTCGGCCATTTGCTCACTTGAAATATTGCCCCAGCACCTGGGATTCAACCTCTAAACGTTTTCGTTCCAACGTCTGCCGTTGAGCCCTGAGACCATCCAGGGCTGTGACGAATTGCTGTTGCCGATTGGTCCACTGGGTCCAGATTGCGGGTTTCTCCCGCGGGTTCGCTTGTACCCGTTGAATCTGGTTCACCGAAAACTTTAGATGTTCACGCTGCAGAATCCACTGCTGCTGGTGCAGTTGCCAGCCCGAGAGGTCCAATGCACGTAACTCGTGGACTCTGGGATCTGAGACCGGCGGCATCTGCTGCAACTCCGCGATATGGCGGTTGAGTTCATCAATGTTGCGATCCAGCTCGAGGATGCCCCGGTGCAACATCTCCACCACTGGATCGCCTGACCGTGTCCCCTCTCTCTCCACGGTCGGCCCGCTACATCCCATGGCGGCCAACAGCCCTAGCCCGATTAATATTGGCCGATACACATTCACAGATCATCCCTCCCATCTAAAAATGTGTTGGATTCAAGCTAAGATCCCGAGTACCTGATCGCGATACCTTTCAGCGTGGTGACACGGATGGAGTACGGCACCGGCACGTATTGCTGATAGCCCCACCCGGGTCCCCAGGGTCCATAGCTATAGCCCCACGGTCCCCAATATCCGTATGGACCGGGGCCATAGTAATACGGGGCATAATATCCCCATGGACTATAGAGTGGCTGATAAGCCACTCCTTGTTCGATGTGGGTCGTCGGGACGGAAAACACCACCGCGTCAGCGCCTAATTGCGCAGCTTTTTTGAGGATATGTCGTTGCAGTTTGTCTACATCTGAGGTGGATGTCTCGCTCAATTCAGCCATCCGGAGGTGTTCGGTGGTCGGTTCTTGGCTCAAGATTTCGACTTCATCAACAGCGCGAGGAGGAAATATCTCAGAGGTTAACCGGACCACAGTTACACTGGAGCAGCCGGTGCATGCCCAACCCAGGAGCAGAGCAGTCAGGATTACAAGTCCTCTGGAAATCATCCTTTGCATCCTACTGCGCCCAGAGAGAGTCCCCGCTATGGGCAGCGATAGAGGGGATGAGTGCGAGCCCAAATAAAGAGGAGGGGACGTCAAACTGCGGGTTTCTCCCGTTCAAGATCCCGCAAGTCCGCCAAGAAACAACACTATCCGAACCGGACAAATCCCACACCGCGCCGTGACATTGGAATGGACCCGCATGGTACGTGACGGCGCAGTGCACAGGAAAGCGAAGATGAGCCGAATCGAGAAGGGCATAGGGGCCTCGCAGGAGGCGTATTGTAGGAGGCTGTACGAGGAGGCGCAAGGGCTAAACTGGGAAATGGTTGTATTGCGCTGCGTGAGGGGTGAGATGAGCTTATCTAAGAGTCACGATTTCTCTGGGGTCGAGCTTCTCCGCTATGAGTTCTCCCCCCTCGCATGAGAGGTCCGCGTTATGGGGTGACCTGCTCGGGCTGCTTACTCGTGACGCTCCCCCGCGCCCAGCTCGACACGGCCTGGTTTGTGGACCTCCTGACATTGGGCAATCTGGGCGTGCTGTTGGCCCCCGCCGTGACTGGGACCAGCACCGCGCATAGCCGCTGTGAAGTGTTTCACCGGCCAGAGCGGGAATGGGAGGACACATCGAAATACTCACACGGCGTTTGCGGTACTGATACAGCCTGCTGGACCAGATTGGCCCGGGGAGGTCACAGGTAGAAACATTCACGGGTGGATTTCTTGGACGATTTTCCAGGCTCCGCTGGCATCCTTCTGCACCAGGAATTTATTACTATCGACCGTACCATCGGCGAACTTGATGCGGACCTCGACCACCCACCCTTGACGGTCCTCCCGCATATTCATGATCTGGAGACGTGCACCGTCATAGTGTGTTCTGAGAAAGTCGGGGTACTGCGTGTTCTCCTCTAACAGGGTTTTTCGTTGCTTATAAAAGGACCCCGCCATCAGCTGTGTCATTCTGGCCGTATCGCCATTCTTCGAGGCCTCAAAGAATTGCATCACGCACTCATCCGGGCTGGCCGGTTCTGCCGCCAGCAGTGTCTGCGCACTGAGCAACTACCGCCACGGCCAGGACGCAGAAGGCTCTCTTTTTCACGTCACATTCCTCCCACTACGGTAACGCGCTAAACCACAGATTCGCCATGGACTGATAGCCGATGCCATTTGGATGTAAGCCATCGGAGGTTATCTGACTTTGATGGGCCTGGAACCAGCTATAAAAATCCGGGGGCGTCACCGAGATGCTGTTCTCGGCCTTCAACTGGTCGATTACCTGATTATAGGTCTGGTACAACGTATTGCGGGCAAGATACTGCCCATTGGAATACGGGACTTTGGCCAGATACGGCTGTTTCCCGGCAGTCTGAACTGCAGTGATGATGCGCTGCATATTATCTTTGAATGAGCCCGCGTATCCCGCATCTCCCGAGTGCAAACCTAATCCACTGGGCACCGGGGCGGCCGCGTCATTGGTGCCATACTCGATCAGAACGTACTGGGCAGTCGGGTTACGCGCTAACAGAATGGGAATTAAGGAGACCCCGTCACTGGAGTGGCTCCCGCCCACGCCTTCGTTCACGATCGTTTGCGGATAGTGCTTGGCCGCCGTGCGGAGATTATTCAAGACGGGTTCATACCCTCCCCCGGTATTACGACCGTCCTGTGACGTATCATCTGACGGCACATCATCGAACAACCCCAGCGTGATGCTATCCCCCATCGCCACAAACGAATTGCCGACCCCCACGGGGTTGGCTTGGTCATGCGTCGCCGTCCCGTTCACGAGCGCACCGTTATTATCGATGATATAGGCGTCCACCCGATGTTCGGCTTGACTCAGGTTGGCAAATGACGTCTGGAACGGGGGCGTATACGTATCCACCTGGGCGCCGCCTTGCGACGGGCCGCCGTCCAATACCAACCGCACGCCCCAGCTACTCTGCGTGACGCTGTCTAGGCAGGCGTTGGCCAGGACATTGAGCGTCGTGGCGGTTTGCAGCGCCAAGCTCCGGGGCGTCGCCAGTTTGACCGCGGGGGGAATACAGGAGCCCTGGACATGCAGTTCCGCCATGGAGGTGTAGGGAAGCCCGTTGACCTCACTCAAGGCCCGTAACCGCACGTACTGGCCCGTCGTCGAGGCAAAGGACACCTGCTTCTCTGTCGCGTCAGCGGCCCATGTGCCGGTCGCGACGGGGGTTCCCCAATTCACGCCATCCGGGCTGACATAAAACTCATAATCTTTGACCATCCCGTCCGGGGACCCATCCTGCCGGGGGACATACACAAAGCCATTCAGGGTCGCGGGCCCGCCCAATTGGATCTGAATCTCATGCGGGGGAGTCGGCGCGCCATTGAGGTATTGCGTATGCCAGATCGTTCCCGTATTCCCATCGAAGCCGTTTACCCCGCGCCCATCCGAACCGATCAGCTCTTGGCTGTCCACAAACTGCAAGGTCCAACTCGGGTAGGCCAGCGTATTGTCGCTGGCAGGAATCACGCGGGATAGGACCGGTGTTGGCGCAAAGCCTTCGCTGGTGTTAGCACCCCCGCTGCAAGACATCTGCATGCAGAACAAGAGGCCCGCAAGCAGCACAGAACTGTGCATGCCGCGGCGCACCGCCTTCCTCTGCCGCCGCGCTCTCAAGGCGGCTATCACGGAATTCCTCTCGAGAACGCTAGTGTCCATGGAACTCCGACATTAGTCCGCTGAAGCGATTGATAAAATCCCTCGGAGGGCCTATTGGGTACCCCGGAGGAGGTACTACAGAAGTAGGGCGTGTGGGGTCTCCAGAACGGCGGGTTACGACCGGCGCGCTCAGAGCAGGTACAAGAGGACGGTCAATCGGTACTGGCCTCTCGGCACGGAGTTGTCGAGCAATGCACCCGACACATCACATCATCAAGCCAACCCCCGGGTGTACCTGGTCCTCCTCAACGGCATGTCCCTGGTGCTCTATGGGGTGCATCTGCTCAAACCCATCACCCGCATCCAAGCAAGGCTCAGCCTCGCGTTAGCCACGCTCACCCTCTTGCTCGTGACGCTCCCCGGCGCCCAGCTCGACACGGCCTGGTTCGTGGGCCTCCTGACATTGGGCAATCTGGGTGCTGTAGGCCCTCTCCGTAACTGGGACCAGCACCGCGCTCTGGATGTTGGACGCCGTGTGCGGATCGACGAGAAGTCATCCGTGTGCCAACTAATGCGCCAGATCGTATCGAACAGCACTGAGTATTTTTTCCATATCTAAGGGCTTTTGAAACGTCTGACGCGCACCCAACAGCTTGGCCACGTTGAGCGTACCCTCGCTCTCTAGGCCGCCGGATATGGCGATGACTTTGACGTTGAGAAAGCTCCTGGTCAGCTCCAACATCAGTTCGAGGCCGTTCATCTCAGGCATGACAACATCGGTGATGATTAAGTCGGCTGGTTTCTCTCGATACAACTCCAGTCCAAGACGGCCATTCGACGCTTCAAGGACTTCGTAGCCCTCGTCTTCCAGTGCGACACGGAGGAGCGCGCGTATGGGTGCCTGATCATCAATGACGAGTATGGTGGCCATGGGAAGATCTCCTTGACCGCCCATCGATGGCTTCGTGATGTGGTCGACAGCTCCGTTAGAGAGAAGCATAGCGGACGCATTGGACAAGGGACAGCCCACAAAGGAACTAACGCAAAAGGGGCATGCGTGCGGCGTGGTGGTTGTGCAGGACTTCGATGGTGTCGCCGTCGCGGACGGAGACGAGGGGGCCGGAGAAGTCAGCGCGAGAGTAAATGGGGGAAAAGAAGGAGGACGAAACATGTGAGTATAGTAGCCGCGTCACCATGCCCAGCTTGGGAGGATGAAGTAACAGAGGCATTCTACTTGTTGAGCTTGGCCTGGTCCCTGCCTTTGGCGTGCCGCGAATGACTACTGCTGTTTTGTGGGGACCTTGTGTGGGGTGAGAGAACAGTGAGGACGGAGTAGGCCCGCCACGCGCCGCGAAATGTTTCCTGGCACCTTTTCATTTTTTCTTCTCAGCCGATCGCTGCAGAGTCGGTGCAGCCGACGCTCGTTCTCAGGTGACATGCACCGGAAGGCGACGCCAGCCCGTTCCTCTTTCACCCACTGCACCTGAACAAGAGCACATTGCACAGCGGCGGTTCCGTTGTCCGGATCCACCTTGAGCGTCAGGTACTGGCCACGCTTGAGGGGTTTCGTGAGGCGTAGTCCGCATCCCTTCGTCGTGATATCGATCACTTGCCCACTGGCGAGTCCTTCCTTATCGGTTGCGATCATGCGAAAATCGACAACCGCTCGCAAATACTGCCGTGGGTCCCACTGTTGTACGTGGCGATCCTGTTCGGACAACATGGGTTCTGTGAGCTCCATGGCGAATTCCTCCTTCATGCTAGGCATCCTATGAGGGACGAGTGGACCGCAACTCTCATGCCCAAAGGATCCCGCGTACCACAACTTATAAATTCGCGAGTTTGTGAATGGGGAAGATCTTTAGGGGCAGGACGTGTGTATAGGAATCCATACGGGGGAGAAAGAAACCATTCAGCCGTGAGACTAGGAGGAGGGCTTCCAGTTTAGGTTACATCCGTTCTTTCATACATCCTTCACAGTGATCGGGGGAAGATTCCTTTGTCCCTTGGCCGACGAAGGCTCAATGAGAAGAAACCGGCGTGCTATGGGGGCATGCCGACCACTGTGCCGCTCGATGATCGAGAGAATGGTGGCTGGGTGTGCAGAGTTTGCCATAGCGAAACCCCAGGGCCAGCCCGGTAGTCGCGATGGAAGGTTGCCGTTGGCTTCTGTCGCCTTGTCCTCGCTGGTCAGCTTCTCCGGGGTCCGCTGAAGTCCGCAGCGGATTTGGAAATTCAGAGGCAACTAGGAAAGATCAGATCGTGTCTCCATCGGAGGCTGTCATGAGGACCGATGGACGTCGATTTGGACAATAGGTATGCATTGCAAACTCGATGGTCTTGTATAACGCCTCCTCGGCGTCTTCTTTGCGGACAAAGGCCACCGCTCCGGCAGCGATCATCGCATTGTACCTGTCAGGGGTGTACAGGCAAGACACTCCTATGATCAAGCTCTGAGGTAGCTTCTTCATGATGTGGCGTGTGGCTTCCACTCCATTGACACGAGGTAGATGAATGTCCATCAGGATTACGTCCGGTCGATACCGTTCCGCTAACACAACGGCTTCTTCACCATCGGACGCCTCACCGACCACCTGGAGTTCCGCACGCTCTTCTAGCAGAACTCTCAAGAGGGTACGATCCACCGAATCATCATCCACCACCAGCACTTGCCATTGCCTGTTCGTGCAGGAGCTACTCACTGCGACATGGTTTGATGGTGCAGTCAGTCCTGACGCTGCTGCGGATTCATCTGCCACCACCCCTGAGATAACGTGCGTGTTCTGCGCCATTGTATTCATGATAGATCCATATCTCTGACTAAAGTGAGTCATGTTAAGTGAAGACACTGGGGGAATAGTACTTGTAAGCACTCTAGTTTTTTCTTAAAAGAAGACTGACTTCCTTACAGTCGCACGTTCAAAAGAATTTATTGATGAGTGTCGTTATAGATCTGCAGAAAGGCGCACAGAGAGTTGGTGAATGATCCTCGTTCCTCGCCGCACTCATAGCCCATAGCCCACTAAATGGCTCGCGTTGTAAGTCACGGCGCATTGCACGGGGAAGCTGCGGAAGGGGCTCAGCATGATCAGAGTCATCCCGACGATCACATAGATGTGAGAAATTCCCTGGGAGGGAGACATCAATAATCATGCCAAAATGATTCTGCTCGTCACGAGGGCGCAAGTTCGTGAATTGTGAAGTTTTTGAAGGGGAAAGGTTTTGGGAAGTGCGGTGGGCCGACAAGACAATTTGTCCTACGCCATCAACCGAACATTGTTGAGATTTATTGATTGACAAGACATTGGGTGAGAATGGACAGGTTGTCTTCAGTAGACAAAGTGCCTCTCAATTTCGCAAGACAATGGATCGGCAACTCTCATGCCCAATGGACTCCCCTCAGCACGACTGACAGATTCGCTAGTTTCAGATCTTTTGGATCAAGACATGTGTATGGGGATCCATACGGAGGAGAAAGATATCATACAGCCGTGAGACTAGGAGGCCTTCTCGTTTACAAACATTGATCCCCTAGCAGCCTTCTTATTAGTGCGTCGTCCCCTTCGCCACCCGCCGCCTCATCTCAATAATCCCCCCCACCCGTTCATTGAAGTCCTGAGATTCACCACCGACTGGATGTGAATCATTCACCTTTATTCGTCTACTGCATCCAGTGATGGTTGATAGATTCCCAAGGATGATGCAAATCCATCAAGACCAGGGAACAACGTCGCCTGCGAAAAATTCATATAGAACAGAGATTGAATTGCGATCTTGCGCAACAATATAGGAATAGGAATTATAAGCTTCTTGAGGTTGCTCCCTTTATCGTACCCTGGTCATGGCGGAGAGATTATCCTCAAACCCAATAGAGAGATTGCTCGGGACAACAGATGTGCCCCTCTGAATTGTCAGACGTTCGTTCATCCTGAATATTCTTCCCACATAATTTGTGGATAGGTCATGTAGTCATGTGGGTGCAGGAAACCCACTGAATTTATTCAACACCCATCACAAACAGAATCCCGAGCGCCGATGTCCCTTGAGAAGTGGAGACTCGAACGTTGTGAATTCTTAGAGGAATGGGCACACAAAAAGATTAACTTGCCTAGAATTTGAGTGGGGCAGTACAAAAGAATTTTAAGGAAAACTGCGGCGACTAACCAGGAGCAGGAAATTCAAACAGGAAACGAGTGCCCGCCAGGTACATCTTGACATGGGCACTTACCGGAATGGGGCGGGTCCAACATACTTCCACCAGTTTGGTGATCTGCTCTTTTCTCACCTCTGAGGGCACCTGAATCTCAATCACCTGTCGTTGGTCCACTTCTTCGGGAAGCAAGAGCAGCATGCCCCTGACACTCCTATTGATCGCGTGCCCGTGCCCCTCTGAAAACTTCACAGTGCTGCGGTCCACAGGCTTCGTCAACTCATAAGGACACGCGAGCCTGCAGGGGACACGCTCGCTATCCCTTCGCTCCTGTTGAATTGGCATAGTCATTTCGGAGGATTGTTGTGGGCGCTGATGCCAGACCCTTTAGGGCGGGATTCTGCTCCCAGGTCGGAGCCATTTGCAAGCATAATTTCGTATGGCGTGCCATTTAGCTAGTTGTACTAGCATGCCTAACCTTTAGGATTTCTGGCATTCTCCTTTGGCGACAAAGTATGCGCAAATTAAGTGAGTCAGTGCATTCCCCAATCGCAACAGTCTCCCACATATTGGAGACGGTCGCTTCTTCGATGGACATGGTTTTGCCTGTGAGGAAGTCGTCAGCCAAGGGACCGTTTCCGCAGATAAAATCGCTTCCTGCAACCCTCGCAACGCCATGGGAACATACCCAACAGTCGGCGGCTGAAGTCTCGGTAGCCACGCCGACCAATCCGGTAACACTCTGCTGAAGAACAGTAGGGGCAAATCACCCCTTCATTCCGTGGCATCCGACCACTCGGTCCGTCGTTTCGAAATGTCAGCAGCGCCAACACGTTTCCCATTGGCAATGCACGAGAATGGCGAAGCACAGTGCCCTCCTTACTTCGGATAATGGGAGGTACAGCACGAAGTCACCAGACTTATCGGCAATAGGCTATGCTTCCGATGTCGTTTGGTATATGCCTCAAAAGAGGGGGAGTGAATTCATGCAGGTAGTTATACGGGCGTGCTTCGACTACGTCGGTAGGTGATCTATTTCACAGACACGGCTTTTCTTTTAGTTCGCTTCTCCGGCTTCAGCCCGTAGCTCACTCTGAAAGTCTAAGCGGTCAACCGCATTATCATTCCATTTTCCTGGAAATTGAGTTTGGCCGCAGCGTAGGTGGCAAGGGAAGGCGTTGAACCTTCAACCTTGATATCCACAGTACTAGTTTGTGATCTGTAGCGTGAATAACCTGGTATTCGCCTGATTAAGAGGTGCCGTAGAATCCCGAACGGTGAAATCGAGGGACACAGTGCTTGCGGCGGTCGGTGTGCCTGTGACGGCGCCGGTTGAAGCGTTCAATGTGAGGCCATGCGGCAGGGCGGGCATAACCGACCATGAATAGGGCAATGTGCCGCCCGATGCCTGCAACGTGAAACTGTACGGTTGACCTACCTGGCCGTTCGGCAAGGCGCCAGTCGTGATCGTCACTGGTGTGACAGTCAAATTGATGGTCAAAGATAACGTCGCGGAGCTGATTTGGTGTATTGGGATGGCAGCATCGGTCACGGTGAATGTGTGGCTTGTCGTGCCATTACTCCCGGCCAACGGAACGCCGCTGATCGTGCCTGGCGATAAGACATTCAATACCAACCCATTCGGCAACGCAGGATTTACCGACCAGGCATAGGGCGGAATCCCCCCCGTCGCAACCAACGTCGTAGGAGGGTACATCTGATTGACGGTGCCAGGCGGGAGTGATGTGGTCGTAATCGCCAGCGACGCCGCATTGACAGTGAGTGCGAGGACTGTTGTGACCGACTGGAATGCATCATCCTGCAGTACGAAGGAATGGCTCGTCGTGCCGATAGTTCCAGCAGATGGCGAGCCGGTGATGGCCCCGGTGGTTGAGTCCAACGTCAGGCCCGTCGGTAATGGAGGCGTCACCAACCAGGTGTAGGGGGGCGTACCTCCTGATCCCTCGACTGTGGCAGTATAGGCTAGGCCTACGGTGGCGGCAGGGAGCGAGGATGTCGAAATCGATAATGGGCCTGACGCATCAGGGCTGGTATTTGTAGAAGGAGCAGGCGCAGGAGCCTTGGAGATGTCATTGCAGCCACTTAAGCCGAAGAGGCTCAAGCAGCATGACACCAGGACTGCGAACAGCATCTTTTCCATGAGCGTTCGATCGTGCACGGATCTTTCTCTCCCAAATCATGAGTGAGATGATCCTAAATCCTCCAGGCGCGCATGAGGAGTCTACCCATATCCGCTGAACCCAATGCCAATCTAATAGAGATACTCAAACATCCTTGCTCTGATTAATAGGAGCATCCTTGCTTGGGTGGGAAGGCGGTGGGGGTGGGAGTATACTCAAGCTTGGGTCAAACGGAGTCAGATGCTTCGGTAATTCCTGTGCGTAATAGTGTAAGACTTCCACCCCTAGAGCCGAAAGCTCTCCGTTCCCGTGGATCAAGCCGAATAGCCTTTCGCAGGACTGCATGACCGCTGTCACTTCTGGGCCTATGTGATGGTTCTGCATGGGCATGACTGTACACCTGTATCTTCTTCGCAGGATCTAGGTAAGTTACCAGAGCGGCCCCAGGGGAAATCCTAGTCGCATTCCATACACTATAGGGAAATAGGGAAAAATCTGAGAGCGATGTTCAGAGATTCCTGGAAAAAAATCTGTCAGCCCTAGGTGGATCTGGCAAGCCGGCCCCCCTTGGGTCGGTCCGATTTGCAAATGACGGGATGTCGTACCTACTGAGCTATCCAACATCATTATCCTCGATGCTAGCTTTCCTATCCGCAGGTTGTGTGACTTCGATTCCGTTATCCAAGACGCTCAAGTTGAAGTTATGGCGATATTAGGGACTTTAATGATATGGTGACGGCAAGGCATTGGCTGCAACGATTTCTGCGATACATCCGAAGCAAGCAAGAACGAGTGGGCGCGGAACTGTGTATGCGGGTCTGGTGCTGTCATGATGCTCGAGTGCATGACGTGCAAGTGGATTAGATGGAGCGCGAGCATCCCCCTTATCTTGCTCCTCGGTTCCGGTGGCTTCGTAGTCTTCGCGCACCTCGCTGAGGTCCGTGATGATGCGCCCGCTGCTCTCCTGGGCCTCTATCTGGCGACCTGGTCCTATGTCTTAGCCGTCGCCGGCGTAACACTTCTCTCAGGATGGTGGCTGTGGAAATGGCTTCACATGCGGACTGCACATGCGCTTCGGCCATGTTGACAATCTGCCCGGCGAAGGAGGGACTAAAGGCGCGGCGGAAAACTTTATGGGTTTCTGGGACGACTCTATACCGGATATGGCCTGACCTGATCAGCGAACACCGCACTCCATCCACTCATATCGTACCGTCGCGATTCTTTGCTCTTCTGAAAATGGCATACTAGAGGCTGTCCAAACCAACTTCTAACGACTCTGATTCTGCAATGGCGGCTCAACGGGTCCGGCCCATTCGCCGTCTAAGTCATTAAGTGCCAAATCATCTGACGTTGCGAGGTAGGGCCCATCTCCGTCGTCATCGATGAAATGTAGAACTTTCTCGGTGTGCCCATCGGATTCACCGCGATACCAATACCACCCGGTCTTTGTCGGTTTCTTCGTCGTCCAGATCATTCCTTCGCTTTCATGGCTATGACCGACCGCTTTAATTTCTGAAGATGCGCTTCTGCTGAGGTCAAACAGCAACTGTTTTTTGCTGCTTAATAGAGCAGCTGGCAATGGCCGGCACCAGACTGCTGCAGCCCTGATAACAAAAGGCACTCAGACCAAGACGGGGACCCTGTGGGTTCCACAGACTGTTGGAACTTTTCTGAAACGAGCAAGACAGGTAAAGTGACTGTCCCTCAATGTGGTAGCAAAGTGGTAGCAGAAGCAGCATTTGCGGTGGGAGCGGTGGGGATCCCATCAGCGGAAGTCCCCTACATTCAAGCACTTGCAATGGAGCCGGCGATCCGGATTGAACGGACGACCTGCGGTTTACGAAACCGCTGCTCTACCAACTGAGCTACGCCGGCCCTCTCGCAAGAGCCCACAACTTACACGGGTTTTTTCTCTGCCTCAAGGGGTATTTCGTGCGCTGACAAATGACGGATGAGAAACAAGACTTTCCGTGCTGGACGCTCAGGCTGGCTAATCTGAAGTCGGAAACCAATCGCCATTATTTGAACCGGGCAAAAGGCTGCAACCTGACCGTGGCCCCCTGACCAGGCCCGGGCAGGCACAGAGGCTCTTGCTCGTTGCCATACTGCTCCTGGGCCACATTGAGCACCTGCCTCTTGGTATAGGCGCAGAGTTCGCCGGCGAGGATGGTGTCATCCTTATCGAGGTCTGCTGCACCGCCCATGCCTTTAAGCAATTGATAGATAAACAGCCCATGCTGGCCCGGGTCGTAACTATGGGCTTCTTGGACTGCTCGGTTGCCGATCATCCACATGATCTTTTCTTTCCCGCTGCCTTCCTGTTCCCATAGAGGGGCGACCATGCCCACGCCCTCCTTACCCGGTGCGAGTTCAAGCGAGAGATCGAGCATCACGACGGCCCGTTGAATCGGTAATTTCGCCAGGGACTCTTGCAACCGACGGAGCGAGTAGAGGCGCGCGCCGGACGTCGCGGTACTATCGAACAACACCATCGACACGGCGCCGGTAGTGGCATCGACCACTCCTCGGCCCGTGACCGAGATATAGACGACAGTAGCGGGATCCACCTGCTTGGGCAGCCACTCTTCCAAGACCTCGGCCAGGTCGCTCTTGAGTGCATGAGTATCAACGAGAGTGCGCACGCGCTCGGGAGGTATCCCTCCGATCGATTTGAGGTACGTGGCCATGACCTCCGCATCTCGTGCGGCATACTTGACCCGCGCAATGCCGTTCTCTCGAAACTGCCCCACGCCGATGGCAATACCCACGGCCCTCGGCTGTTTGAGTATGCTGGTCCGCTTCGGTAGCTGATCGACATCGACCGGCAGCGAGACCGCTTCCGCCGCAGACTCAGGCTTCATCGCCACCAGGAACTTCTTGGCGGATGGCACCTGGACCGATGGGGACCCGGCACGCAATATCAGCGTCAACTCCGCCTGTACTGCATCTTTGACCGTGTCGACTTTACCGTCGAACGTCACGCGTTTCACCTCGCCAGGCTGCAGATCACCGACAGATACCACACTCGGGATCCGTCCGATTAAGGGCGGCACGGCCGTCACCGACAACTCGACAGCCCGTGCAACTCCCGGCCCTTCGTTCTTGACTTCAATTTCGATCGCGACGGCTTCACCGGTGTGGAGCACCTGATTGCGATTTTCGTCACGGACGATCGCCCGGAATATTACCGTGGCGGACTCGTCCACTGGAACCGGCACGGGAACGGCTGCCGACGCCTGCGGCGAAACAGTCGGTTTCGCCGTCGCAGATGCCGCCGCAGCGATTGAGATCGGGGACGGCGGCGGGGGGATCCCCGTGGCCGCCTTGGGGCTACCGCCTTTGGGTGATTCGGCGGCATCGAGAATCTTACTCGACGTCCCGAGTTGCTTAGCCATCCCATCGGTCACTAGGCCCATGGCCTCTTGGGCAATTTTATCGAGCCCCTTCACCTCACATGAGGCTTCTGTGACATCGACTTCTCCGCGACCAGTGCTTTGGAGTTTTTTATTGAAGAGGACCGTCCCATCGGCAGCCGTGTAGGCAAAGTCCAATCCCAGGGTGACCGAGGCTGAATAGCTCTTGTTGGCCCTTCGAGGAATAACCAGATCGACATAGCCTAGGCCCAATGCTGCATCGACATAGCCATCCGGCACCGACGAAGATCCGGTCTCACCCGTTAGGACCTTTTCAAAGACGCGGCCTGTTTTCCGCTTGAGGATTTCAAATAGTGGAACGCTGATCGGCAAGGTTTGGCTTTGGCCGCAGGAGTCCTGGTAGGCGAGTTGCGCTCCGATGATACTTGGATCAGATCGAAGTTGGACGGTCAGGGGGAGATAGTACCCGATGGTCGCACCGTCTCGACTCGAAAAGAGTGAGCAGCCCGCCAACGTCGCAACGCACAACCCTGCAACAACCCAAAGGGCTGCCCGACACAGGGAGGAAGGATGTGCTGAATCAATGACAGGCACAATCATTCTTATACAGAAAAGCATCCAATGAGCACAACTTTCCGCACCCGGCAGGATTGCCGCACGAGACACGCGAGACTGGCGGGAAAGGCGAGACAGTCGGAATCAGGCCTTGGGCGTCGCGCGCTTGAGACGCTGGTGGATTTTATCATCATTCTGCAAGTCTCGTCGTTGACAGCCCCACCCCCCTCGGATAAGTTCACGCGCATGACCGAATCTTCTTCGACGACGCCGGAATCACCACTTGTGCGCCCGCGGCTCTCATGGTCAGCCATCAGCCGACTCATCCGCCTCCGGAACCAAACGGGAACTTGGCTGCTCATGCTCCCGACTCTGTGGTCTTTAGTCCTGGCCGCTCGCGGCATGCCGGCGCTTCACTTGCTGGTGATCTTCGTCACCGGCTCCTTTGTGATGCGCAGTGTGGGAGTGGCGCTGAACGATCTAGCGGACCGATCCTTCGATCAACACGTGACGCGCACGAGAACACGGCCTCTCGCCTCTGGCGAACTCAGCCCCACACATGCACTGTTGGTCGTCGGCTTCTTCCTCTCACTGGCCGCAATCCTCGTCCTGCTCCTGAACGAGATCACGATCCTCTTGAGCCCGATCGCCATCCTCTTGGCCGGCCTCTACCCCTTTGCGAAACGCGTCATCCACGTCCCGCAAGCCATGTTGGGTATCGCGTTCGGCTGGGGCACCATCATGGCCTGGACTGCCTCACGAGGGTCCCTCGAAAGACCAGCCTGGTGCCTGTATGCGGCGACAGTCTGTTGGGCGATTGGATACGATACGATCTACGCGCTACAGGATCGGGAGGACGATCGTCGGATCGGCGTGAAATCCTCGGCATTGTTGTTCGGTTCGTCAACGTGGATCGCCGTCGGCACGGTCTTCTGCGCGATGGTGCTGCTGCTGGGACTCGCAGGCTGGCTCGCCCACATCGGCTGGATCTATTATGCAGCGCTCGCTGCCATTGGAGTGTGGTGTCTGCGGCAAGCCCTGCAGCTCAGACGAGCCGTCTCGGCTTCCACTGCCTTCCACATGTTTCAGCAACATGTATGGGTGGGAGCCGCGGTCTTGATCGGAATGGTCGCGGGATTTCTGCTTTGAGTTCAGCTCGCCGGCTTGCCGATCGGGGCATCCGGTTTCGGCGCACGCAACGTACCAAGGTACATCGTCACGGCCTTGGCCTCGGTATCGCTGAGCCCGAGCGCGGGCATCCTGGTTTCCGGTTTCATCGCCTGCGGGTTCTTCACCCAACGATAGATCCAGGTCCCGTTCAATCTGAATCCTGCGCGGTCGAGCGCCGGGCCAACCTTGCCGCCCGTTTCACCGATACTATGGCAGCCGTTGCAGCCATACTTGTTCGAATAGAGCCGCTTACCAAGCTCCACCATCGCCGTAGCCTGCTCCGGCTTCATCGTGAGATCGGGTCGGGCTACGTTCACGCCTTTTCCTGGTCTCGTCGCGAAATAATTGAGCGCAGCCTGCGCCGCGTCGAGTTCTTTTTTCGCCTGCCCCATGGCTGCCATTTCCTTGGCATAGGCTGCATCATCGACATCGACGTTTTTCTTCTCGGCTTCTTCGTTGGCTTTCTTCTCAGCCGCCTCATAGGTCTGCGTGGCCTGGTCGAACTTACCTTGGGCCGTTTGGAGCGCCGCAGCCAACTCTTTCTTCCGATCCTCGACCTTAAACTCCAACTTCATCCCGTGGAGACCGCGGACATACGCGACAATGGCCCAAATTTCGTCTTCAGACAGGGTGTACTTGAAGGTCGGCATTGTGGGCACGGCGAAATCATCGTCACCGATCTTGTCGCCCCCGGGACTCGTGTCCTTCATATCGCGTGAAATCGTGTTGTAGATATCTTCGTCTTTGAAGGTGCCCATCTCTGATTTGTTCGAGAGATCTTTGGGCTTCGGGTCAGGCATCGAGGACCAATTGAATCCTTCGTTCTGGCGTCCATTCTCACCGTGACAATGCATGCAGTAGTGGCTGTAGAGCTCATGCCCCTTCTGCTGCTGTTCGCTGGCACAGCCCCCGACAACCATGGCCCAGACGCCAATCAGTGCACTCACCGCTCCTAGTACATAGAGCCGAGCCGCCTTCATGCTGAATGCCCTTTCTTTAGCTTGCGGATCAGAACGAACTGAAATCCGAGAGCCAGGCCGACGGCGAGGGCCGCATAATAATAGCCGGAATAATCCGGTGGCGCCTCTGCACGGAAATACCACCAGGAGGAGACCGCCTTTTGGGACCCCTTCTCCTTCAGCTCGCCGCTTGCGTCCTTCTTGCCGTCCCAGACGGCGAAGGCAATATTGATGAACCCACCCGTTGCAATCTGCGTATCTTCGTCCGGATGTTCGGTGGCAAGGGGCCGCGTAAACACAACTTTCCAGGTGCCATTGGCATAGGCTCCTTTGGCTTTCACGTCCTGGTGCGCTTGGACTTTGAGCGTCCCAAAGCCCTTGGCATTCATGTCCACGCCTTTGCCGTCTTTGTTCTTCCAAAACCAGATATTGACCGGGCCGCCTTCCACCTGCGCCATCGGCTGGCCATGCGCAAAGTGGGCTTTCTTGTCGCCGACCATGAACTCAATCGCGGCTGAATCGTCCGGATCTTCCGTCGGATCGGCGTACTCCAGGAGAATGGCGACGTTGGTTCCGTCATGCAGGGCACGCACAGTCAGGTTCTTGACCGTCGCTTCCTGAATGCGGTTCTGCCAATGGACTTGCGGCGACATCGGAAACGTCGCCGGGGTCGCACTGCTCCAAGCCGCCGCAGTCGGATCGTCAGCCGGCAGGGCACCCTTCACCATCGGAGCGCGCACCGCCACGCTCTCCTGGGCCATGCTGAGCGTCGTTCCTAGGAAGAGGAACGCGGCACCGATCCCTGCGACTGCGCTGCCCCATTTCATCTGTTGCATTCCCCTCGTCATACGAGCCTCGTGCTGGTTCGACTCTCTCTCGGCAACCCGTTCCACTATTCCCACGTTCTGGGAGATTGATGCGCCCCATCGTATTCGCCCATGATGATTTTCCAGATCCATTCGTCAGGAAGTTCGACTTCCCAGCGAGGCATCGCGGATTTCCATGGCATCCCCTCGATCGGGAGGCCGACTCCGCCCTTCTTGATGCGCCAGAAGAGATAGCTTTCCTGGAGCATCGCGATCGTCGTTGGATCGGAGAAGTTGGCCGGAGGAGGATTGAATCCCCGGGCCGCCGGACCCTTCCCATCGAAGTTCCCGCCATGGCAGGGGGAACAGAAGGCGGCATAGAAGCCCTTCCCTTGTTGAATGGCATCCGGTGTCTTTGAGACGGGATTTGACAAGCCGGTATATTCGCCCGGCGGAGCGGGGTGAATTGTCCGGTTTTCGGCAGGGGGAGCGTCGCTGGTTGCCGTACTGCTGTAGGTCTCCCAGCCGACAATCAAGGGAAACAGGAGTAGGACTCCGTACCGCAATACTTGCAACCCGCCGATATTCTCTCCTGTCAGAAAGCGTTGGATCGGACCCCAGAAGGCATCCTTGGACTCTCCGCTCAACGTGGCAAAGATCACGATCCCCGACGTCGTCAACATCAGATAGAGAAAAATCAGACTGGATGGCAGAGGCGCCGAGCCAGGGATATTCGGCACGATAAACTTTAAGATCGCATAGACGATCCCGATCAGGATGACCGGCTTGAGCAACGAGCCCCCCATACGTTCCTCCTCAGCGCGCTTGCGCCACTGCCACCGGACTGGATTGGGTTGCCTTCACCGGAGCGGCAGGCGCCTGTCCTGGCGCTTCCAGTTCAGATACATTGACAGAAATCGGCTCCCCGCTCATCTGCTGCAGAAACGCGATCACCGAAAGAATCTCGTTCTTGGACAGCCCGATAGGATTCTTATTGATATAGGGCATGCGAGCCGGATATTCCTTCGGGGCGCCTTCATGTCGATAGTCGAGATAAATATAGGCCTGCGGATTCGTCAAACTTTCAAAAATAAACTCACGGCTCAGCTTCGCTCCGATCCCCTTCAGGTCCGGGCATCGGGCCGATTCGCTGGGGCCGATCGTATGGCAGAGCGCGCATTGGCCCTTGCTGAAGAAAATCTTCTGTCCGATCGTCGCCATGTCGGTGGGCGTTTTCACCGTGGCAATGTCGAACTTCTCTTCAACCGGAGGCAAGGACGCCATCTGCGGCACGGCCAATGCGACGAGCGTGAACAGGCCAAGGACAATCGCGACAAAGCCGATGACCCGGGCAAACTGGGCGCGAATCAGGAGGAGGATCAGGATCCCGCATCCCACCACCACGAGACCGATCAACTGCAATTTGACAACTTCGCTCATAGGACTCCTCTTGCGAAATCGATCGCCTGAGCTCTATCCGCGCAACGGCTGTAACCCACTCGCCATCGCCGACTCATCACCCCGTCGCCTCTCAACCATGCGACGCCTTCGCCTTATCGCCCATCGTCGCCACCCAGAAGATGAAGGCGACGATGATGCAGAAGCAAAATGTGTTCAAGGCCATGAACGCAGCTGCATAGCCGAGCGCCGGTGAAAACGCGTACTGCGACGAATCCCGGAGCACGCCATAGACATGCCAATGGACACGAGAGGACGACCGTGCATAGCCCATCAGCGTCATCAGGAGAATGACCATGATCGCATTGAGAACGAGAGCATACCCAGCGCGTGGAGGCATCTTGCCCCAGACCATTTCCGTCGTGGTCTTGGCACTCTTCAGCAGCAAGGCGGTCAGGGGCGTGATCGTCAACATGACAAAGAGGACGATCAATACCTGTGACGTCGAGAAGTAGTTGATGCGAATGATGGCGGGAACGAAATACCCCCACACGCCGAGAACGATCACCGCGATCGCCGCGAGGACAAGGACGGCGCCCATGATCGATCTGGCAACCTTGGCCCAGGTGGCTGTTTCCTGCTTGCCGGCCCGCCAATACATGATGAAGCTCATGAAGGTGACGAGGATCATCAGATTCGCCACGGTCATCTTGGCCGACATGACGCCGAAGACCCCCAGGAGGGGATGGTGGGTCCCTCCCATCTTTCTCGCCTCCTCCAAGCTGGCCACAAGCGAGTGGGGCGTCATCCAGACGCCGAGGCACAGCAGCAGGATGATCAGCATCGACAACATCGGCTTGCGGTATCTCATCTCAGAGCCAGGGATGCGATAGGTGATCCCAAGCCAGAAATAGTAATTGGACCCGAGAAAGAGCACGCCGATGAGCATGGCTTGCAGAATGAACAGCCACGACAGGAAGCCTCCCATGAGGGTGATGCCCATCTGCTGGTTGTACTGGTAAATTTCACGCATCAGCCAATAGCCCGCAAAAGGGAGCGGCAACAGACCGAATACGCCGATGAAGTTCCCGACATAGCCCATCCAGTCGTAGTGATCACGCTCTTCCGCGTTCCTGGCAGACAAATAACGAATTCCGGCATAGGCGCCGCAAATGTACCCGCCGAGTACCACGTTGGCGATCAGACGGTGAATGTTCACCGGCCACCAGGTGGGGTTCCATGTCGCGGCCCAGGCCCGCGCGATATCCGACCCTTCGGCGAGCACGACCGGACTCGCCTGGAACGTCGCCCAGGAGTTCGGCACGATCATGATGAAGAACGCAAAGACGTTCAGCAGGAAGCCGAGAAAAATGTGGAACGGCTTCTTGCCGCCGTCTTGCATCGCATCCCAGCCATACCAATAGAGGTAGAGCGTCACGGTCTCGACCAGGAAGAGGAGACAATAGACAATAAACGAGGGAAAGAAAATGTCGGTCAGGTAGTTCATCAGCTTGGGATAGAACGAAATCAGCAGAAACAAGAGGATGCCGCCGAACAGCGCCGTCGTGGCATAGGCGGAGGTCAGGAGCTTGGTGAATTCCTTGGCTAACTTGTCGTAGCGTTTCTCGCCGGTCTTCCAGGCGACGACTTCGCACAACCAGGCGAAAATCGGCACACCCAGCACAAATCCCGCAAGCAGCAAATGGAGCTGTGCGACAATCCAGATGGTGTTGCGGCTGCCGATATAGGGAATGTCACGATACTCGGTCGCGGCTGCCGGCGCGACGTCCGCCCCGAAGGCCAGCGCGGGAAGACTCAGGAGGCCCACTGCCATCAAGAGCCCCGAGAACGTCCCTCCAAGGCCGCTGCCGGCCCGGAGAAGCCTCTGAATCCATCCACACTGATATCGCATCACCCTCACCTCATCATCTCCACGTTACGGTTTCACGGCGGCAGGCGGACCCGGTGCGGTTCCCGCCGGCGTTTTCACTGGAGCTTTGCCTGCCTTGCCTTTTCCCTTGCCCTTTTCTTTTTCCAGCTCGGCCTCCGCCTGCTGCTTCTCCAACAGCTCGACCTGCGCCGCGAGCTGCGCAATCATCTTCTCGTCTTTGTTCAGCGTCTCAAGCGGCTTGAATACAGGCGCGGCTTTCACTTCAGGCTTCTTGCAACAGTCATGAGGATGAGGCGTGAATACCGGGAGAGACGACCAGAACAGGAGCGATAACACCACGACCCCGCCGGTCAATGCTGTCAGCATCAACCCTTGATCCGCCGGAACTCGCATCAAATCCCAGCGGGTAATCAGCCCTTGATAATCCTCTGACGTAGGGCGTGCCGCCCCCGCCGTGGCGCGGATCACCCTCCCGACCAAGGAGAGACCGATGACTAACAACAAGAGAAGGACCGCTGTGGCCACTGTGCCCCAAAGGACCAGCTCAATACTGATCTTCTCGGCAATAGGAATCCCCTTCAGCGCATCCATCTCGAACATCGAACGAACGGAAGAGATTGCGACTTCAGTGGTCGCACTGACCGCTATCCAGAGAATCGGCAAAAAAACGGCGCCAACCAATGCGCACTTCCACCAGAGAGTCAGTCCCAACCCATCTTGCGGTTCGCGGCGCAACCGTTCGAGAAAAATGTTCTCCCCACGACTCCGATCGCCCAGATGTCGATGGGAATCGCCAGCAAAAACAGCAAGCGCGATCCCGACCCCTTCACCGATGTGTGATTCCAGTCCCAGAGTGATCGTTGGAAGAGCAAACACGGTAACCGGACTTGTCAAGATCATCACGAACGCGAGACCGATTCTGGTTTCAAAATGCACCATCCCAAGCGCCAGAAACAGCAAGACGAAGGCAAGCTTGATCGGCAACCCGGTCCAAAAGGCGGGCCAGAGAATCCGAGCGCGAGCCGAATGGGGGACATTGATTCGCGTTCGTTATTCATGCAGGGAGAGTCCGTTCTGCGAGATCGCCACTAGTCCAAAAATTCTCGATTGATAATGGCAGACACGGTGAAGATCAGAATCATCGCCATGACGACAATCCAGCCGATCAGGGCGATGGGACGCTTGAAAATATTCCGCTCGGGATCTCGATCGATGAAGGGCAACGCAGCCAGCAAGGCCATAAAGGCGCCCGGCAATGCGATGGCGCCGAGGAACTGCCCGAACTCGCCGCCGAACATCTTCAGCCGCAGCAACTGGAACAGGAACAGGAAGTACCACTCCGGCTCAGGATGATAATCGCCCGGATCAGGCGTCGCCTCTTCCAGCAGCACCACTGGCTCCCAGAAAGCCAACGCACAGATGCAGGAAAACACCGCCACCATCCCGACGATATCTTTCCAGATCTGCCGCGGGAAAAAATAGTCGGTCTTCGCCTTCATCTCTTCCGGCGTACCGCGGAACGGACCGGCCGGTCCGGCCGATCTAAACAAGAAAAGATGCAAACCAGCCAGGCCCATCAAGGCCGCGGGCAGAACCATCACGTGAATGACGAAGAATCGGCTGAAGGTCATTTGTCCCGGAATCGCACCCCCCTTGAGGAAGCGCGCCATGAAGTCGCCGATCAACGGCGTCTTATCCATGATTTCGACGCCGACCGTCGTGGCCCAATAGGCCCGCTGGTCCCACGGAAGCAGATAGCCGGTAAACCCGAATCCCATGACGATGCCGAAGAGCGCCAACCCGACCAACCAAATCAGTTCACGCGGTCTTTTATAGGCGCCCCAGAGAAAGACTTGCGACATATGGGCAAACACGCAGACCACCATGGCCGTCGAACCCCAGAAATGGTAACTCAGCAGGAACCAGCCGTAGTCAACGTCATGCATGATGTATTGCGTGCTGGCATAGGCATGGTCGGCGGTCGGCACGTAGTAGAACATCAGCAGAATGCCGGTGACGCGCCTGCATGATGAAGATGAACAACAGGATCGACCCGAAGACATAAGCCCAGCGAGAGCCGCCAGGGACCGGCTCATTGAGCATCTTCGCTTTAAGCAGCTTAAGCCCAACCCGCTCATCGACAAAGGCAATGACTTTTTCGATGCCGTTACCTCATGCTGGAGAAGGAGTGTCGCATCATCAGATGATCCGGATTTGGGTCTTAGTACCGGCCTTGAATTCCATATCGATGATTTGCACCTCGCCCGCTCGCGGATACCTTAATGGGAAGCGGGTCGAGCGCGCGCGGGGCGGGTCCGTCCAGCACTTTGCCAGACGCGTCATAGATGCTCAAATGGCAGGGGCAGAGGAAGACCTGTCCGAGCACCTTGTGCTTCCGCCATTTAAATCCGCACCCAAGGTGCGGACATTTGCCTGAAAACGCGACGTAGGGCACATCCTTCTTATTGGTCCAGAGCGTCTTCCCTATGGCATCCCGGAACTCCATATCCTTTCCCTGATACACCTTTTCCAGGACCTCGGGAGTCGCCTTCAAAACCCATACGTTCTTCTCGATCTCAGCTTCAGGCAGATAGGCTTCTTTGACCTTGCGCTTGTACTTGAACTGTGTCCCCATATCGTCCGGCTTGATCTTCCCGACATTGCCGATCTTCAGCCAGCCGTTGTCGAACGGGGCATACATCGGCTTCATGAGATATTGCAGGACAGGGAATGCCAATGGCAACGCGATCAGCAACCCAATGACATGGGTCAAGTTCGTGAAGAACGTCCGCCGCTTGACGCTCTTCTCCAACTCAGGAAACGGCACCAGCACTTCACCCGGCGTGACATGAAGATGATCCTCAAGGTGCGCGATTTCGACTTCATGCGTCGTCACATAGTCTTCACGCTTGAAAGGCGGCAGGCCGAGACTTCTGCCGAGGACGACCGCAATTGCACGAGATCGTCTGTCACGGACTGCACCGCACCCATCGAGACTTGCCGCTCGCCGCGCCGTTCACCGATACGACGATATGGCTGATCTCATGGGACAGAGGATCCATGATGACCTTGGTCACTTCCCCGATTTCTTGATCCGCACAGCGGACTTTCGATTTGAGTTTCGGCTGCATGCTACTTCATCTTGATGGGCTTCGGTGTATTGACCGACGTATTCTTGAATGTCCCAAGCCAGGCAGCGAATGCCTGCACGTCCTTTCCTCCATCAGGTCCTTGTACTTGTCCGGCATCTTGCCCTTCTCATACTCCTTCTCGAATCCTTCGGCCTTATAGCTCTTGGGATCGAGAATCTTCTGGTTGATTTCTTCCGGCGGCAAGAGCTCCCGATGTTGTCCAGCTCCGGGCCGCGCTTCTTTCCACCCTCACCCTTCAGCTTGTGGCAGTTGTAACATTCCTGCAGCTGCCACTGCTCTTCACCCATCTTCATAAAATCTCCGGTTGCCGCGCCGGTCGTTGCCGGAGCCGCACCAGCTGGCTGGTCTTTCGTCGCCTGGTCTCCGCCCAATGCCTTGAGCCGCACCGTCAATTCCTTCGCCTTTCGTCCAGCGCCTTGGCGCGCGCGATCAACTCCTCAGCTTTCCCTGGTCAGTCGCGGCCCGTTTGGGCTTCAGGATCTTGTCGATCTTCCCCTTTTCATCTTCCGGATCGTATTGCGGCCACATCGAGGCACCGGAAATAAACGCCGTGCACAGCACGATGTAGAACGCCACGAAGACGACCACGGACTTTATCCCGCTCATCAGGCTTGAGCGCCGGCGCATCGAGAATATGAAGACGACAGCCCCCAGTATCGCATAGGCGAAGAACATCAACTGGAAGACGACGGGAAACTCGAGCGCGCTCGTGACACCTACGAGCCGCCGCCGACCACTAATCCAACTATCAACTTCTTGATCACCTTCCCCATAAGACCCTCTTTCCTTCAGTAAGCGTTCCGCACTCTGGTTACTTGGCCCCGGCCGGAACCGGACTGCCTTCGGGCGCGTGCCCTTTCGAATCGGAAGGCCGAAGGGTCACGAGAATGGCAAAACTCACGACTGCGTAAAAGACCACAGTAATGCCGGTGATCCACCAGGCCGAATAGGACAGAGTCGGCGTGAAGGACTCCGCGGTGAAGTCGGGCAGCAAATTGTACGTGTGGAAGTACTTCCGCAGGAGCGAGCGAACCGCACCCATCAAGCCCATCGTCCAGATCGCGCTGAAGGCCAGGAAAATCAGGACGAATTGGGAGGCGAAATCGATCTTGCCCCAGACGATCGTGCCCTGACTGACAGCTCGGTTATAGATGACGTAATTGACGACCGTGACGAAGACCAGCGTGAATGCTGCCGAATTCTTAGCCGGCATCAGCGCCAGGAAGTTCCAATCCGACGGCAATTCCAACTCCGCCACCAATTTGGCGCCGGTGGGAACAAAGCCATGCGGAGTGAGCCAGATCGCATTGCCCACGACCACCATCAGGAATCCCACCTTGATCACCGTCCGCGACGAGACCGTGAGCGGGATAAACCGCCCGAGAATGACCGGGCGCCAACAGTAATGGCAATAGGAATGCCAGCGACGTCGGATCGGGAACCGGATAGTCCGTCATCACCTTGGTCATCACCAGAGGGAGCGCCACCATCACGATCGGAGCCAGGATCGTCATTCGAACCTTCTCGACCCCCTCAATGCGCTTCATGCTGAGCCAGATATAATAATTACTGGCCAGGAAGATGAGGCCGATCATCGCCCCCTGCATTTCGAAGAACATCGAAAGCTGATCGGCCATCATGTACGGGCAGATCGACGCATCGTAGTCGCAGAGCTCATACGCCAACAGATACCCCATGAACGGAAGGAACAGCAGCGCGCCCACGCCGATGAGATTGCCGACAAAGCCCATCCAATCGTAGTAAGCCCGCTCTTCTTCCTTCTTCGACCCCATGTACATGTAGGCGGCAATCAATCCCGCCATGAATCCTCCGAACGTCACGTTGCCGACGAGGCGATGGAGATTGAGCGGCATCCAGCTATAGTTGAAGATCTTGTCCCACAAGGTCGCGGTTGCGAGGAACTCTGCCGGCGAAATGCCCTCGGCCTTCACCGGCGTATTCATGAAGGACGTCGGACCGTCGATCACGAACAGCGTGATCGACCCGATCAGATTCAAGAGCACGCCGAGGGCAATATGACGCGCCTTCTTCTCACCCTTCCATGCATCCCACGTATAGAAATACATGTAGAACAAGATTGTTTCGCTGATGAACAGCAGCGGATAGATCACCGCGAACACAAGAAGAAGTGATTGATGAGCCAGGTAGTGAACTGCGGGTAGGTCGCAAGAAGCACAAAAATAAACAGGCCACCAGTGAGCGCGGTCATGCTGTAGAGAATGACCGTGACCTTTGTGACCTCTTTTGCCAAGCGATCATACCGAGGATCCTGCTTCCGGTACCCCAGCCACTCCGAGATCACGACAAAAATCGGGGCACCGAGAATGAATCCCGCAAACAGAATGTGGAGCTGGGCGACGATCCAGACCGCGGTCCGATTCCCGGTATAGGGAAACTCCACGGGAGGCGCACCAGGAGCCTGGGCATATGCCACTCCTCCGAACAACGCCAGAAGCGCACATGCCGCCACGAGACTGCGCTGCCACGTTTTCATGATGTCTCGCCGCCCCTCCTCACTAGATTGAAATCAGCTTACTTGCCCGCCGGCGCCGGAGCAGCCGTAGGTGCCGCTGCGGGAGCCGCTGCCGATGCTGCAGCTGCCGGAGCAGCCGAAACGCTCGCCGCATCAACCCATGACTTCTTGCCGGCATCCCATCCCTTGCCAGCCAACCCGAAATTTCGCTCAAACAACATCAGCTTCCAACGATCTTCGTCTGACAACTTGCTCTTCCAGGCCTTCATCTTGGTATTGGGAACCCCCTCGGAAATCCGCCAGAACCAGACGGAATCGGAATAGAGACTTCATCCGCTCACCGTTGCGGAAGTCACGGGCACCCGCCTTGACCGGCTTGCCGTCCTTGCCATGGCAACTGGCACAATTGACATCGGGGTTCGTCTCGCCGATGAAGAGCTTCCGGCCTTCTTCCATCTTGGCTGCATCAGTCCACCAACCGGCAGGCATGTGCTTGTCGGCATACTCAGCAGGAGCGGGCGGCGGTGGAACGATCGGCCCCTCCCCTCCTCCCCCGCATGCCGTCATGAACAGTCCCATCCCCAACACAACTGCCAGCCGCGTCACGTTCATTTGCTTCATAACCATCCCGTGCTCCTTTTTTTCTGATCCATAGACAATATTTATCTTCAAACTAAGGCGAAAAAAAACGCTTTCACCGGAGAGATAATCACTCCCGTAAAAGCGCCGATCCTAACGAATCCTGTGACGCCACCCGCACCCCCGCCAGTTCAAGTACCCGATCCAGCGAGGTGCACATCAGCCTCACGGACCGCCTCGGTCATTTCTTACGTTTGCCCTGAGACTTCCCTCGTTTCTGTTCCTGCTTCCGCCTTGAACGAATCAGTTTGACCCCGATAAACCCACCGGCTGCTGCCGTCACGGTTCCCAAGCCGAGATAGACCCAGAGAGGAGCACCGTTCCGGTCGTGTATGCAGCCGCTTCCAAAATTGACCCGGATTCCTCGCTCTGACTCCAGGTCCTTTGGATCAAACGAGACTTTCTGTTCCTGCTGCTCCCCCCTGGCTTCAATCAGCAGCGAGTCGCCAAGATTATCGTTATGAAGATGAAACGCCGCCTTGTAGTATCCTTCTCCATCGGTCTTGACGATCTGCCCGTAGGAGATTCTCGTATCCTTGACGAGAACGTCTATGTTCGCGCTCCCTTTTCCATCTGTCTCCGCATACGAACCCTTCGACCGTAAACCGATGGTCGGCTTCATGCGTCGCAGCAACGACCGAAGGAAGACCGCCCACCATCGCAATGGCCAGGATCCATTCCCGCCATCGTGACTCGCTCTGTGCGATCTGTCTATGCCTCACGTGCCCTGAACTGACGCCTCTTTCCGCCGCCACACTCCCGCATTCGTTTCACACAACAGCACGTTTGATCCTCCGCGAGCCCGGCCAGTTTTGAGGCCGACCCTTTTAACATAGCCCCTACCCTTTGTCAACGAATCGACGGCCAGACCGGATGGAGCGGCAAGCCCTTTCAAACACTTGGAGTGCGGTATCCGGAATGAGTTGATGTGGGAAAGATGAACAGAGGGAACGTGACCGGGAGACGGAGACCTTACAGGATTCCTCGCGCTTTTGCGTCGGTTGTGACGCGCTCCACATCGGCCTGTCGCTCCGAATCCTTTTTGGCGATCCAGTTCTCCCAGGATTTCCCCGTAGCCGTATCCTCACCGGTGAAGGCGATTGCGGCAACCTGGTCATAGCGAATTTGCCGTGAGGGAGAGCCGTCGGAAGGGAATACCTCAAGATAGGAGTCGGAACCGTTGACCTGACGATTAAACAGATAGCCGCTAAGGGATTCGCCAGATTTCAATGCAACCGTCACATCGCCACGATAATCGAATGCCAGCTCCACCGCTTCTGCCAACTCGGCGAAAGAAGTCGGCTGAAATGCACGACCTTCGAGCGATCCCCCTACACCGCCAAAACTATGGTTTTTGGCATCAGTCATTGGGGAAGCGTCTTTTGTGAAACGTATCTCATGAAGAGTGTGATTTTCTTGCGAACGACGAGAGATGAGCGACGCGTCGCGCACTCCCTTATCGCAAAGTAGGAAGCATCGTTAACTTGACGGTCCTGCCAAAGCCGGACAGCGTTCCGAAGGTATCTTCGACTGCAGATGCTTCATAGCCGCAATGCACCATGCAATCGGCGCATTTCTCATTTCGCCCCGTTCCATAGTGATCCCATTCTGTGCTGTCTATCAGTTCACGGAACGTCTTTGCATAGCCTTCTTGAAGCAAGTAGCAGGGTTTCTGCCACCCGAAAACGTTATACGTTGGATTGCCCCATGGCGTGCATTGATATTCCCGGCGCCCCATCAAGAAATCCAAGAACAGCGGCGACTGATTGAACCGCCACCCTTTCTTGGGATTCCCCAAAATACGCGAAAACAATTCTCTCGTGCGCTCTCGCTTCAGAAAATGCTGTTGGTCAGGCGCCTTCTGATAGCTGTATCCCGGTGAGATCATCATGCCTTCAACGCCGAGCTCCGTCATTGTATCGAAAAACTTCCGCACGCGCTCCGGATTGGCGTCGTCAAAAAGGGTCGTATTGGTCGTCACCCGGTGCCCCCGCTTCAACGCGGCTTTGATCGCCTTCACCGCCACGTCATAGACACCGTCTCGGCAGACTGCCAAATCATGCTCATCGCGCAGACCGTCCATGTGGACACTAAATGTGAGAAACTTTGAGGGCTGATACTCGTCGAGTTTTCGCTCCATCAAAATCGCATTGGTGCAGAGATATACGTACCGCTTCTGTGCCACCAGTCCGCGAACAATCGCGGGCATCTGGGGATGGATCATCGGTTCGCCGCCTGGAATGCTGACGATCGGGGCCCCACACTCCTCCGCCGCAGCCCAGCACTGTTCGGGCGTGAGTCGCTTATCCAGCACATGATCCGGATACTGAATCTTTCCGCAACCAGCACAGGCCAAGTTGCAGCGGAACAAGGGTTCTAGCATCAATACGAGCGGATATCGCTTCACCCTGTTCACCTTCTGGGTGAGCACGTACTTCGTAACAGTAAACATCTGGGAAAGTGGAACGGCCATTCCTCTCCTTCTCTTACTTATTCTGTACCTGTTATGGATGAGCGGCTGCGAACCGCGGCTAGGCTTGTAGATTCATAACGACGTAGATAATAGCACTCTCTCCCACAGTCGTCAATTTTATCAGCTGGTTAACCCTGAGCGCCCATAGAGCGTCCTGCAGGGGATCGTAGTATAACCACAACGGCTGGATTCGCCTCCTAGGGATACTACTAGCTTGGATCAATTTCAATCCCAGTTGGAACTCAGGACTCTTTCAGGCGGATATATTGGAGGCGCCGAGCGGGGTCGAACCGCTGCATCGCAGTTTTGCAGCACGTCCGAGCCGGTTAGGCCCGACGACGACCAAGAGCAGCAGACTACTACGCCATCCTCATGAATTCAAGGACTTCACTTGAAAGTGTTGTGAAAGTGTCTGATGGGCACAGATTGGTGATCGTGCCCAAAACCGTGACCGAACCGTAACCAAAACCGTAACCAGAAACAAGGAAGCCATGACAATCATTTGTGTGGCTTTTCTCTAACTACATCACCCCTCCGATACGCATGGTTCCGTTGTTAAAGGGGTTTGAAATTCGCCCCGTGAAAAAACCAGTCCCCAGTCTGTCTTGACACCTCCCCACGGGCAGCCTAGCCTTTCGACTGTCATTCGAGGAACTGTATGTCTGCACCTCCTCAGGTCAACACACCCTCTCCGAAAGGGGCAGACATCCCCTGGACTACAGACCCGCCCACGCAGCCCGGGACCCATTGGTTCAAGCGTGAGCCCACATCGAGAGCAATGATGATGGACGTTGGTGAGACGGACGGTGGGTTGACGGTTACAGTACCGTGGTCCAACCCGGACCAACCGGTGGCGACCCTGAACGGTCAGTGGCGCGGCCCGATGCCGCCATCATCGGGACCAGGAAACCGGTAGATAGTTGCCACGTCGTCTTCTCCCTTGACGCTAAATGCGGTGATGACGTACCCTGACTTTCAAGGACCAGCCCCCCCACCAAAATGCCCTACATTTCCCCCCCAACTCTTCCGCGTCGAACTGAGCCAGGAACAGGCCATTCTCTCGGCTTGCAGCCTCGCGGCCGACGGTGCGCAGGCTGGGGGCGGAGCGAATTGTGCGCCACCAACAACTGCAAACGAGCGAATAGTGCGAGTGAGGCGGACAGCGCCGCTCGCGCCTCGTAGTCGTGCCATTGCTCACCCCTCCTGCTTGCTCATGCTGGTTCGGTCGGTCGATTTATCGCACCGCTCTCACCGTCGGGTAGCAGCGCCTGGTGAGCCGGCAGGCGGATAGTCCAGGGAGCCCTGCAACTCGGCGACCTTCTCCCGCGGAAAGTTCGGAAGATACAGGGCCTGCTGCATTCTCCATTCCTCGACCTGCCTCTCCACCGTCTTCAATTTTTCGTCGTCCAGCATTCTCGCAGGGGCCTCAAACTGGAGTTGAGTCGGAAGGGCGAAATCGGTTCCTCCACCGGTCACGATGTCCATGATTCGCAGATTCAGGTCCTCGGCCACCTCCAGCGACTCGGAGTATTCCTTCACCTCGATATAGGCAAACACGTCGAGATCCAACGAGTAATTATTGAACCCCCGAAACCGTACCGACAAGGGTTCCGACAAGACCTTGGGGTGGGCGTAGAGCATCTTCCGGACTTCAACAAGGACATACCGAATCTGTTCCGGCGTCGTCTCGTATCGCAACTTGAGGCAGGGATGGTACCAGAACCGGTCGCGTTTCGAGTAGTTCTCCACGTGCATGCGGACGAATTCAGCGTTCGCCACGTTGATGATGGTTCGGTCGAGGGTCCTGACCTGTGTGGCGCGCAGGCCGATCTCCTCTATGGTTCCGATCTGGTCTCCGAAGCGGCAGAAATCTCCTACCTTCACAGGCTGGGACGCATAGAGGGTCACAGCGCCAAAAATGTTCTCGATGCTCTTTTGCGAAGCCAGCGCGACCGCAATGCCGCTAATGCTGATGCCGGCCAACAGCGTCGTTACCTTGAATCCGAGATTGTCCAGCCACAGCAATCCCGCGCCGATGAGGATGACGAGCTTGAACAGGCCGGCCGCCGGCTTTATGAGGATGATGGTGCCGACAACTCCACGCGCTTCCAGGTGCCGTGCAATGCGTTGCGCAAAAAGATCCAGCAGCCTCATGCCCAGCCAGGCTAAGGCCACGAACACAAGCGTGGCGGCCTGTGTCAGTGCCTGGACCACGAGGGAGAGCCCTGTCAGACCCATCAGGCCGCGAACCAGCAAGACCGCGATCAGGAAACGCAAGGGCCCGGTCAGGAAGGTTGCCATCTCTTCTGCGCTTGGGGGATGAATCCAACGCCGCAGGGCGATCAATGCGGCGGTAAGCGCCATGGCGACCGGGAAGGCCAGGCCTGCGACGATCATGAACGCGACCCAGAACCACACCTCTATGCCCAGGACTTGGACGTCGAAAAACCATGGCGGGAACACAGCCTCCAGCCGTCCATAGCCGAATTCTGCGTACAGGTTGGGGATGTCGGCGACAGTCGCCCCGGCGAACTTCCAGATGTACACACCGTCCCCACGCGGGACCCGCTGCAGCAGGAGGTCGTACGTTTTCTCATGGCCGGCGATCCGCCCCACCCGATCGCGCACGAGAGGAAGGCCGTCGGTCTGATCACCCTCCGGACTTGCGCTCACAAGATCCGGATCGATCCACAACACCCGATCCAGAACGATCTTGAGCTGGCGTGCCAATTCGGGGCCTTGGCGCTCCGTCATTCCGAGAGGCAAGCTGTGGAGATCCAGATATTCGGCCGCCCGGACGTAGTCACGTTTGTTCGCCGCGGCAAGAAAGCCGCCCACGCTCGAACGTGGGACTCCCCGGTTCAACTCGTCCTCGGGCACCCCGGGAACCTGGCTCTCAGGGAGCGGTGATTCCCCGGCCCGGGTTTCCTTCGAACGCTTCTGGACGAGTTCCTTCAGACTCGGTTGAGTCGGATTCGTGTCGGCCGATGCAGGCGCCGCTCCTCCCATACTCAGGGTCAGTGCCACGGGTCCAATAATCATCGTCACGAGTCGCCGACTACATGCTGGTCTTCTCATGGTCATTCCCTCCTCTTTCTGCTTCCACATGATGACACTGCTGGTCTTAGAACCAGTGCTGGGGAAGTTTGGAACTACGCGGGTGCACCTGAAATCCCGAACTTGTTCACGACTTCTATCGTTCCCGCACATGCTAATGTCTCCAGCTTAGGTGGGTCCCCTCGGAATTTCCTCCGTCGGCGAATCTACGCGAACGACTTGCGCAGGACAACTGCCAAAATTACCACCAGAGAGAAGTGCCTTCACCCTCTCCGTCGTAGAGTCTGGTCATTGGTGGTGGCGATCGAAGTGGAAGTATGGGCGCACCATTGCAGATGTGCTCCTCCCGGAAGGAACCGACGTTAATCACAGGCTCGTCAAAGACGGCTGGGGCTGGTGGTATCGGAAGTATGCGCCGAGAGAAGTGAATCTTGAGGAATTGGAAACGAGAGCACGCGCATCCGGGATAGGGCTGTGGGCCGGTGCCGCCGTGGGAGTGGCGGAAAATCAAACGGTAGTTGGTTGATTCCCTGGCCTTGTACAATCCATTTGATCCAATGAAGCGGTATGATCCGAGGAACCTGGCGAGTCCGATGAATTGAGGCGCATCTCACGTCCCGTTTTAGCCGTTGCGGTGATGACCAGGTTAGCCCCCCGAGACTTTAGGTGCAGGGTCGAGAAATGCTTGTATTAGCGTACACTAAGAGAAATCCATGTTGAGGGTCTACCCTAAAGAGGACAATAACTCTCAGGACGGGCGTTTGGTAGAGTACCATGCGTTATGGTGTGTGATGACGGTTAGCTGGTAAAAGATCCGGTATGCGCAATGCCAAAGGTCGCCGTTTCCGTCACTGCCTGGGCCGGAGTATTGTTGCTGGCTTTCCATCAATCCGAACATCAGGAGGTCCTGGAAGATACTCCTTGAGCTATGTCTCTTTTCTGATTTTCGTGGTCATCGTCGCCGGAGCGGTTTCGCTGGCTAAGCCTTCATGGATGGATAGGATCTGCCAGGCAAGGGCCGCTATCATTCTGAGCGCATCGTCATTTCTTTTTGCCATTGGGATCGCCGAGGTTGCGGGTCGAGTCCTGGATCCGCTCGGTGTGTCGTATTACGAGTTCTCGGGAGAATATCAACTGGACAAGCAGCCGGACCCCAGCCTGGTGTTCCGTCACGTGCCGTCTCAGCAGAAACGATACGGTCATGTGCTGGTGACTTACAACGAGCAGGGTTTGAGGGATCGTCCGATACTTCCTAAGCGCCTGGAGGAATATCGTATATTGGCCCTTGGAGATTCGGTGACGTTCGGATGGGGTGTTTCTCAGAATGAGATTTTCGCCGCCCGACTGGAACCGTTGTTACGTGCTCGGTTCGACCGGCCAGTGCGGCTCATTAATAGCGGTGTCGGAGGTTACAACACTGTCCAAGAAGTGGCATATTTCCAGCAAGCAGGGCTTCGTCTTCAGCCGGACTTGGTGATTTTGACCTATGTAGGAAATGATATCGAACTGAACGAAGGGCCGTTCGATCCTCGGGCAGTGGCCGCTATTGAGGGAAAGTCACCCGTCGGAGCGGCTATGACGATGTTAGGGAAGTTGTGGCTCTATCGGATGGCAGATCATCTCTATCACTATGGGATAGGGCCACGGCTACAGCAGAAGACGGGAGTCCCGCCATCAGGAGATCGTGGATGGAACGCCTCAATGTCGGCCTTAACAGAACTCGTGGCGTTGTGCGACGAACGACGAATCCCATTGATGATATTTTTCTTTCGTTGGCAACCGAGTGAGTTTCAGCCGCTGTTCGAGGAAGTCGGGCGGCATGCTGGAGGTTATCCGGTTTCCGACATAGAGCGATGGTTTCAAGGGCGAGATATTAATTCCTTGATGAATAGCAAAGTCGATTCCCATCCCAATGCTGAAGGTCATCGTCTGATCGCCGAGCACATGGCCGAAGAAATTGCAGGCTATGTGACAAAATAGCTTTTGGAGCATTAAAAACATGACAGGTAGGGCACAGGGGTAGTACCCTAATCAAATGTATCTGTCGGGCAGTCAAGGGGTGGAGATTCAGTGATTGGCACCTCTCAACGCCCATAACGTGAATGGCTGGTGTCAGAAATATACGCCAAAAGATACCGTACACGAAGGGCTAGAAATTGAAGCACGAGAAGCGAAGCGAGGGTTGTGGGCCGATCTGCAGCCGGTGCCGCCGTGGGAGTGGCGGAAACGGGTGAGATCACTTTTTCTCCGGTGATTCGGGTGAAGCTGGGACAGGGTTAGTTGGGTAAGGGACGGACTCGCCTTGACTCTTGTCAGCATGACCGAGAAAGTGGATGGGTTCCTCACCTCGGAGATTGGCCGGTCGGATGATGTAGGTCCCAGTGATGCTTGTGTTCCAGATGGCCTGTGCAGTTTGTTCGTTGCCTCCCGAAAAGACGTAACCTAGGCCTCCGACGATGCCGCCGCCGATGGCGAATGCAGTTTTAGCGAGACAATAGGGAACTGTGAGTGCCCAGCTTGCCACCTTTATCCCCATTCCATCTGAGCTGGCTGTGTCAGATGTCTGATCCTGCGCCAGCGTCATTCCTGGCGCCGCTAGGATTGAACCTATGAGGGTTACAATCAGCAGGATGGCGACGAATCCCGTTCGTATTCCCATGAGACGAGGCTGTGGACAATCGGAACTCTTATCCAGTGAGATTCCCATGAGCGGTGGTGATCCCAGAGCGGAATCCTAGCGTTGTGAATGCGAGCGGAAAAGTTTGGACTCGCTACCGTGGAGGTCCATAACCACAACATACCTTGCCGCTCTACCAATGACAAGTCTCAGTTGTGGCGTCGAATCATAGCATAAGGCCCACGCAGACAGGTTCAGTATCTGGCAACGCTAAGACTCTTTGTCTTTCCCAATTCATCTGCTGAGCGCCATCACACCTGAAAAAACACACATACGGACCGAAAAGGATTCAGATAGTGCCTCACTAGCTATCGCCGATTGCGACACACCCCTCTTTTGGCGGCAACTTTCCCCCTCTTGCTAGGAATGGCAAATGCAGTAAGGCTTGCTAGGTTCAAGGTAAGACGACTGCGTAGGCCTGGTGGTGCTTACGAGATTTCTCCAGGAGGTGCGCTATGAGTACCCGAGCCACACTTACTTTTGACGAACACAAGGCTTCTGAGGCTGCATTTCATGGTCTCCCTCTGGACCCGAAATGGTCCCGTCACGCGCAGGAGATTTATCTTGGGATTCTGGAGGTGACCAACGGTCGAGATATTGTCGAGGACACGGAGATATCAGCTCTGGCTATTGTAGCGTAACTTGGATCATCTCGTGGTAGCTCTTCACTGGTTTCCCCCCCCCTCTACAAACTTGCCGGAACGGCTATGCACATGCCCACGCTGGCTGTATCACCCCACACTCCCTCCTCCGCTACCAGGTGATAGTGGGGTGATAGAACTGTAGATAAATAATGTAGATAAATGTAGTTGACTGGAGGCAAGGGAGCGCAAAGCGTAATGAAATACGGAGTGTGCGGATCGCCAATACTGACACAAATATTGTTCCTGTTTCGTTATGACGGGCTGTTGATCGGACCGAGGCCAATTTCGAAACGTCCCAATCGTGGTTGAGATAACCTCTTCCTCGGTCGCACCACTTGTGGGTCCGTAGCAATCCACCCTAGAATACGCCACCCTGTGAGGCTCCCATGCCATTCACGATTCGCCCCCTCCGTCGCTTTGCCGGGCAGTGCGCCGTCACCTACAACGCTGGGGGCATTCCTCACGCTGCCGCTGCCTTACTGGTGGGGCCGTGGGTCGGTAGGTCGGGAGAAGCGTGCTGCACACGCGAGATGAGAGCAACATGATTGAAGCACTGAGCGGATTTCCAAGGACCGTCGTCGCTTTCGTGTGCAAGGGCCATATCACGAAACGCGATTATGAAACGGTGCTGATTCCCGCCGTAGCAGACGCACTCAAGCAACACAGCAAGGTCCGCCTGTATTATCGGATCGATCCCGACTTTTCCGGGATTGAGCCAGGCGCCATATGGGACGATTTCAAGGTTGGGATGGAGCATCTGTTTCGTTGGGAGCGCATCGCCGTGGTGACCGATGTGGAGTGGATTCGGTATACGGTCCAAACCTTCAGTTTTGTAATCCCTTGTATGGTGAAGGTGTTCTGGGTGGATGAGGCGGCGAAGGCACAAGCGTGGATTGTAGAGGATATGACGCCATGAGGACACTTAAGCATTGTGCTCGCAGTGAAGATCGAACTCAAAGCCCTGCCTGGTATTGGCGACGCCTACTCAGGGAAAATCATCAAAGGCCGTCCGTACAAGCGGAAGGATGAGCTAGTGCAAAAGAAGATCATTCCGCAAGCGACCTACGACAAGATCAAGGACCAGATTGTGGCGAAACAGAAGTAACCATAACCGCAATTTAGAAGTCGCCTTCACCTCGTCCAACGCAAGAGGTGCTACGATTTGGGGTCTCGCAGGGTGGTTACGTACCAGAGGGGATGCAAGATGCGACGAAGGGACCAACAGCAGCTCATATCTGGTGGATTAAAGGCGTTTGAGGGGTTCTTACTGTGCATCCATCTAGGTAGTGCTGCGCGGTTTATCCCTGGACAAAGTGTCTCACCCCATTCCTTGCGTCTGAACCAGAAATATGCGATGTCAAGCTCACAAGATATAGGGGCGGTGATGCCCTAGTATCGCAATGCCTAACAAATGGGCGAAAGTCTTTCAGCCGTTGCAGTGAATAAGGGAATGCGGGCCGCGAGCGTAGCCTATTCACAGAGTTATCCACAGAACCTGTGGAGCGATCGATCATCCACCCACTGAAGGCTCAGTCTCCATCGGAAATGCGCTCTCTTTGTGTCGCCTCCCTTCGTGTGGCGGGTAAGAATATATATCCTTGCTCTTTGCTCTCTCCTGTTCTTGTTCAGCCCTTGCCGAGCCATTGCCGACTTCTCCGGCCTCGTCGTCTCCGTCCTCGACGGCGATACCATCGAAGTCCTGCACAACCAACGCCCGGAACGCATCGGCCTCAGCGGTATCGACTGCCCCGAGAAAGGCCAAGCCTTCGGTAAGCGAGCGAAGCAAGCGGCGTCTGAAAGTGGGGAGTCGTACGACACCCCCCTGGCCCCCCTTAATGGTGCGCCCGCGTCCCCGCCGGCGGATATCGAATGGACAATCAACTCCTGGTCCAGTCCAGTTCATGTCGCCTTCAATAGATACGGGCGTTTGGGCTTCGGCTTCTTCATCAGTTGATAATGGTGTGGCTTCCAGCGGCTCGATCCAGACTGAATCACTTTGTCTATCCACTCGGGTCCCACCGCGCAATAGAGGGCCGCGATCGTAGGCCCCATGGCTTGTGAGAACCAGGCGAGCACTTCTTCCAGCTTGCGGTCTGTCGTCCCCACATGGAACCGGCACCGCGTGAATCCTTCGGTCAGCGCCTTCCACCAGGGCAGTTCCGACGACCGACACCGTTCCCACGCTGGAGCATCCGCCGTCGTATCCCGAAATGAGATACACGATTTCAGCAGTCCGACCGTGAACTCACGCCACTCGTCGAGCGGCAGGTGCGCAAACAGGTCCACACACAGTTGCGCCCGGTCTTTCTTAAACTCCAACTCCCAACGCACCCAAGGCCCTTCGACTATTTCTCCCTTCCCTGCTGCCTCCCTCCGCTTGTCATAGACGCGCAAATAGGATTCGCTCTGTCGGCTCCCAAACGTCACCATCTCCCCCTGGATGTCGTCTTGGCCCTTGTAGGAGCATCGTCGCTTGGCATCATAGGTTCTCCACCGCATCACCGCGTGTCCCGCATCGGCAGCGGCAATCACATCGCTGACCGTGGCATGCCCGATGCGATCATCCAAGGCGACATCCACGCGGGTCCCATGCCCTTTCAGCTCATTGATCCAACGACAGATCGCTTGCACCTTCTCCGGCTCCCAGGCCGAGACAATCTCACCGGAGAGGGAGACGTGGACCTCTCGTGCTCGGTGGGGCATCCCCGTCCCTATGCGTCCGCTTCCCCCTCCCGTGCTGAGACAGAGCCAGGCACGAGGATAGCCATTGAATCCCTTCTCCAGTTCCATCCAGTCGCCGCCCACCCGCTGTTGGACCTCTTCCACGGTGGATGAGGGTACTGTGAAGGCCAACCAATCGACGCTGAACAGGAATCCCTCGAGATGAGGCTCTGTCTTCGGGGTGATTCCAGTTTCTGCCCCCGTAATACTAGGTTGGGGGCTTGGCGGCTGCGCCGCCGGTGTGGGTTCCACACTCGGCGGCGCGACCCGTCCGTCGTCCTCATGCTGCGTCTCGCGTACTCCCGTTGATGTCTCCGTGGCTGAGCCATTCGATTCGTTCTGGTTAGATGCTCGCATTGGGCGTCACCACGGGCCGAAAGCCAGAAGTGAGGATGCGTTCGAGTTCCTCAATGGGAATCCGCACCGCCCGGAGACTGGGCTTCACATAGGCGATCTGCCGCTGCAGGATTCGCTTCCGAATGGTACTTTCCTTCAGCCCGAGTCGGTCGGCTGCCTCTCGCACGGTGAGCAGCTTGGCACTGGGTCGCATACAGGCACCTCCTCTGATGTGATGTGGTTGACAGCATCATGTCTGTATTGCTATAGACATGACTATATGAGTAAGCCATTACCACATTGAGGAGAACCGCACCAAGAGATTTCTGTCGAGAGCGGGTATCTTTCGGAGAATTTATTCAACGATGATGGGATGAGTGGTCCGGGATCGTCTCCGGCATGATGAAGGAGGAACGGAACGCCATGACACTGAATCGGCAGGCCATCCGACAGGAATTTAACCGCGAGATGACGAAGGCGCGAGAACGTATCATGACCACAGCCAATGGGGAGATTGGCTGGCTCGTGCAATTCATCCAACTTGACCTCGACACGCTGACCCCGAGTGAGTGGTTGGTCCTCTCATATGAGGTGGCGAGTTTTACCGAGGTCGATTTCTCGCAGAAGCACGTGTTCCCAGTCGTGTCGTCCTGTGGCTGGAGTGTGCAGGCACTCCCCGGCGAGACACACCAGTACACCCTCCCGAGTCGCAAGGAGGCGGCCCATCTTCAAGGCACGATTCGGGGCTATTTGGAGGCATTGTGGACCAACGCCGTCGCGCCGATCACCTTTTCGGATCTGACCGTGATCGTCACCCTCCCGGGTGCGTTCCACGATCGCTATGGCAGCGTCCTGGTGGCGACCAAACCCAAAACGAAAGAGTTTGAATACCGCGTGGCGGTGTTACTGGCGCACCATGCGGGGCGCATTCGTCCCTGCCAGGAATGCCAGCGCATCTTCCTGGCGGCGCGACGCGATCAACTGTTTTGTGACCCCCACTGCCAAATGCGAGTGGCTTCACGGAAGTGGAGAAAGACCAGAAGAAGAGTTCGAGAAAGGAGCACCGCTAATGGCACGGAAAGGTGGACAGGACCGAGGCATCACACAGCGAAAGGATCGCAAGGGCTGGTGGGTCCGCCTCTATGCAAATGGCCGGCAACAGTGGTTCAAGTGCGATACGAAGTCCCAGGCCAAGGCGCTCTATGGGCGATTCAGTGCCGAGATTCGAGAAGGCACGTTCTTCCCCGAACGGTTCGCTCAGCAGAAGGCCCTCACCCTGCGAGCATGGATCACGCGCTACTGTGACGGATCACATCGAGAGGCCTTCGGAATATGAACCATTATGGAAAATTCTGGTCAAAGCTCCTAGGGAGGAAACTGCTTTCCGAGCTCTCTTCCGATGAATTACGGCATGTTCAGGCCAAGATGCTGGCCAAGGGCAATCGCCATCCCCATACAATCAATCGCTACTTTGCGGCCCTCCGTCGTATTCTCAATCTGGCTATCGCAGAAGGATATCTGTCCTCTAATCCCGTGAAAGGGGTTAAGTTCTTTCCTGAGTCGGCCGGACGACTTCGTTTCCTCTCGGACGCTGAGATCAGGAAGATTAAACGGAGTCATGGCACCAGAGCATTGGCCGATGGTGGCCTTTGCGCTTGAAACTGGCCTTCGCCTCAGTGAGCAGTTCCATGCACGATGGGATTGTACCGATCTGGAGCGAGGCATCCTGACGATTCCTCTCAGCAAATCTGGACGGACACGCCATGTGGTGTTGAGTGAAGCCGCTCTGACCATTCTGAGAGGGCTTTCATCCTGGATGCACAGTCCCTACCTATTCCCCAGCTCGTTACATGCGAGTCAGCCCATGCAGGGCCGTCATTTCGTGGTCAAAGTGTATGAACCCGCCTTACAGGCGGCAAACATTGAAGGTGTGACCTGGCATACGCTTCGGCACACCTTCGCTTCGCGTGCTGTCATGGCTGGAGTTGATATCCGAACGGTTCAGGAGTTGATGGGCCATTCCACGATTACCATGACCATGCGCTATGCGCATCTGAGTCCGGCCCACCTGAGAGCCGCCGTGAACAAAGCCAGCCTCAAGGAACTTGCCCCTCATTGCGCAACTGGAACCGTAACCAAAACCGTAACCAACGAGATTAGACAGCCGGAAGGTGAGAGAGAAGAAATTGCCGAAGCTGTTGAGGAACTAGCAGAAGTAGGTGGAGGCGCCGAGCGGGGTCGAACCGCTGCATCGCAGTTTTGCAGACTGCTCCCTTAACCACTTGGGTACGGCGCCCCGCGCGCATTATAGCGGGCCCTTTCCGATATCTCAACTTACACGTTGAAAGGGATGACGAATAGACGGTGGGAAATGCGTGATTATCGGTTGGGCAGCACGGGAATTTCTTTTCCGAGCGTCGCAGGCTGATCCGACTGCGGGACCATCGATTCCCATCCTTCGTTTGAATGGACCGCGACCTCCCCATTCCCTTCGGCTTCCTTTTCCTTGGCCATCAGCTCGACCTCTTGAATCAGCGTGTCCATCAACTCTTCGATCGGCACCTTTCCGGACGAGTTTGCCCTTCTTGAACAGGATACCCTTGCCTTCACCGCCGGCGATCCCGATGTCCGCTTCCTTACCTTCGCCGATACCGTTCACGACACACCCGAGGACCGAGACATTGAGCGGGGTCTTGATATGACCTAGCTTCTTTTCCAGTTCATTGGCCAATTTCACCACGTCGATCTCCACGCGGCCGCAGGTGGGGCAGGCAATGACATTGATCCCTCTGTGGCGAAGTTCGAGCGACTTCAAGATCTCGAATCCCACTTTCACTTCCTCGACCGGATCAGCAGCGAGCGACACGCGCATGGTGTCGCCGATTCCCTGCGAGAGCAGGTATCCGAGCCCCATGGTCGACTTGACGGCCCCTGTCATTGCCGTTCCTGCCTCTGTAATACCGATGTGCAACGGGTAGTCGGACTGATGCGCAAATAACCAATAGGCATCGATCGCATGGTGCACATCAGACGCCTTCAACGACACCTTCATGTTCGTAAATCCAACGTCTTCTAACGCGTGGACGGCGTTGAGTGCTGATTCGGCCAAGGCTTCCGGTGACGGCCAGCCGTATTTATCGAGCAATGGCCGCTCGAGGGACCCACCATTCACACCGACACGCAAGGGAATCCCTCGCTCATTCACAGCCTTGATGACTTCTTCGACTTTCCACCAGGCCCCGATGTTACCAGGGTTGATACGGACACAGTCCACGATCTCAGCCGCTTTCAATGCCAGCCGATGGTCGAAATGAATATCCGCGATTAGCGGCACGGTCATCGCCGCTTTGATCTTGGGCAGCACAGCCGCCGCTTCGTCATCCGGCACAGCCACGCGTATCACTTCGCACCCTGCGGCCTCCAACTGGCGAATCTGCTCGATCGTGGCCGCAACATCGCGCGTGTCAGTCGAACACATCGACTGCACGGACACGGGCGCGTCTCCGCCGATCTTCAGCTTGCCCACTGTGACCTGTCTGGTTTTTCGTCTGGTGATATGCATCTCGTCTCTTCGTTACCTTCGTTTCATGCCTGCCATTTCATGCCTCACGTCTTCGATCAGCTTCCCTGTTCATCTCCGTGCGGCAGCCGATCGGCCAAGGAAGCAAGCGTGAACTTCTCTCGCGGCGAAGCCGGCGTCTTGCTGATCAATTCCTTCACGCTCTGATAGATACCTTCCGCGGTCAATCCATACCGTTCGCGCAGGAAGTCCTGCGGTCCCTGCTCGATATACCAATCCGGTAACCCGAGGACCTTCGTCGTCACATCCGTCACGCCGCCATCGGACAGGGCTTCGAGAACGGCTGAACCGAACCCACCCATTCTGCAGCCTTCTTCAACCGTCACCACGTATCGAACGCGCTTCGCCACCTCGACGATCAAGTCCTGATCCAGCGGCTTCACGAAACGCGCATTCACCACTGCCGTGGAAATCCCTTCCTCCTCAAGCCGTTTCGCCGCTGTCATCGCATGCGAAACCGGCACACCGATGGCAACGATCGCCACCTCCGTGCCATCGCGCAACAACTCGCCCTTCCCGATCGGTAAAGCCTTCGGATCCTGATCCATCGTGACACCCAAGCTCAACCCGCGCGGATACCGCACCGAGGCAGGCCCGTTATGCTGGACACAGGTTTTCAGCATGTGCTGCAACTCATTTTCATCCTTTGGCGCCATCACCACCATGTTCGGCATGTGGCGGAGATAGGCATAATCAAATGCCCCGTGATGCGTCGTCCCGTCTTCCGCAACCAACCCGCCGCGATCGATACAGAAGGTCACCGGCAGGTTTTGTGTGGCGACATCGTGCACCACCTGGTCATACGCACGCTGCAAGAAGGTGGAATACATCGCCACTACCGGACGGAGGCCCTGCGTCGCCAGACCCGCCGCAAATGTCACCGCATGTTGTTCAGCAATCCCCACATCATAGAGCCGGTCTGGAAACTCTTTCTCGAAAATATTGAGGCCGGTCCCTTCGCACATTGCAGCCGTAATCGCGACGATCCGCTTGTCTGCGCGGGCCAGCTTCACCAACGATTCGATGGCAATCTGCGTATAGGACGGCCGGGCTGCTTTCTTTGCCGGTGCCCCGGTTTCCCGAACAAAAGGCGGACAGGCATGAAACCACACAGGATTCTTCACCGCAGGCTCATAGCCCAACCCTTTTTTTGTTATCACATGGAGCAACACAGGCCCCTTCATCTTCAACACATTTTCCAACGTTGGCAGCAGGTGTTCGAAATTATGTCCATCAATCGGTCCCGCATACCTGAACCCAAGCTCCTCAAAAAGCAGCCCAGGAAGAATCGCTCCCTTGGCCAACTCTTCAGCCCGGCGAGCCAACTTTTGCATGTCCAGCCCTATGTGGGGGATTTTACCCAACAATTGCCCTGTTTCCTCCCGCATCTTGGCGTAAAACTCTCCAGTGAAGGTCCGGTTCAAATAAGACGAAATGGCTCCGACATTCTTTGAGATGGACATCTGGTTGTCGTTCAGAATGACCAGGAAATCCTTTCCCAGCCCTCCAGCATGGTGCAGACCTTCCAGCGTCATGCCGGCGGTCATAGCGCCATCCCCAACGACACAGACCACTTTATGCTTCTGCGCCATTTGCTCACGGGCAGCGACCAGCCCAAAGGCTGCGGACACGCCGGTACCCGCATGGCCCGCGTTGAAGGTATCGTAGACGCTCTCCTCACGTTTGGTGAACCCGCTCAACCCCCCATACTGTCGGAGCGTGTGAAACTGTTCCCGACGCCCGGTGAGCAGTTTATGTGCATAGGCTTGATTGCTCGTGTCCCATACAATCTTATCCTTGGGGGTATTGAGCAGGTAGTGCAATGCCACCGTGAGCTCAATGACTCCGAGATTCGAGGCCAGGTGACCTCCGACATTAGAGACCACACCGATAATCTGCTCCCGCAGCTCTTGGCACAAGGCAGGAAACTGCGTCGGTGATAGCCGTTTCAGATCAGCCGGGCTATGAATGGTCTTCAAGATCGACATAGCAGATGCTCCTTTGCGTGAATGCAATGCATAAGCTTGTAACAACGAGCTGGGCTCAGATAAGCACTGGCGAAGCAGTGTGGCAGCTTGGACGCTAACAGAGGACAGTGTCACATGGAAATCCCATGTTGTCAAGCGGTTAGCCAATGTGACCCGGCTCAATGGCAAATCGGGACGGATTCGAACCGATAGGTAAATACTGTTGAAAGAGTGAAGTCTGCGGCGCTCCCGGTAGGAAAGTCGAGATTCTCCACCGCATACATTTGCCACAGGAAGTGCGGGGCCACACGATAGCTGAACCCCAGGACGACTTCTGTCACACTATTGTCGAATACAGCTGAGCCGGTTCCGTGAAACGGTGAGGAATAGCCGTCAAAATGGGTCGTGATCGATAGGTTCTCTGACCACAGGTATTCGATGGCGACAAGCCCGGACAGGGTGGGCCGTAGGCCAAACCCTGCTATGGTGCCGGTCGGGACGACTCCGGTTAGGTTAGCATAGAATATAAATCGGCCAGCCACAAGCTTCTCAACGGCGAGACCTAATCCGAAATCGGGACTGCCGCTTCCGAAAAAATCCGCTTGATCCCCGGTCGGTAACTTGATTGCGCCACGGAGCGACACAGCCGGCATCGCTGTCCCTTCCGTCACGAGTTGATACTTACTCATCAGGGTCGTATCCCCCAGCCCCAGCGCGCCAGGCCCTCCGCTCATAATTGTTTGTCCGTTATGAGTGACATTGAACACAAAGTTGGTGTTCTTAAGCGCAGCTCGCGCCGGATTCTCGCCAGTGGTAGCTTTCTCGACTCCAGCAATGGCGTCGTTCATAAATCCCTGATAGCGGTAAAGTACCGGTACTTCCAGCCCAAGCTCCAATTTATCGGTGGCACCATAACGAAGGAAAAGCCCGGATCTGAGGGTTTCGTATTTTACGGTCACAGTGGTCTGCGGCGAAGTGTTATCGTAGATACTGGCGGTCTCGGCAAGTTCCAACCGCAGGTCCAGCGTACCAGGTTTCACGACGGTTGCACGGTCGCCAGGAAGACTCAACACCATCTGCTGAAACGTCTGGAAGTTTCTGACCGGAAACGGACCGAACCCCTCCGCCCCAACCGACGCAGGCTGGAGGACAAGGGAAATGAGGAGTCCGGCGAGAACGACTCGGTACAGCATACACCCCTGCGAACATAACGCCCTGTCCATCAATAAGGAAAGTCGAGTCCGGCAAAGACTGCACCACCCTCCTTGCTATAGCCATAGTCGACGCGTCCGACGACATTAGGCCTGACGATTCCACGGAACCCGATACCTGGAGTCATGCGGTAATTATGAAAGGTGACGTCACTGTAGTTATTGAAGACCTGGCCTGTGTCCAGGAACGGCGCAATCTCGAAATCCGCATTGACGCCGGCAACTTTCGTCCGCGCCAGATGAATACGCTCTTCAACACTCACCGCGACGAGATTCTTGTCGATGAAACGATCCACACCATAACCTCGCAGGTTGTTCTGCCCTCCCAACGAGCTTTGCTCGAAGAAGGGTACCTGATCCCCGATGGTGGCTTGAAGGTCCGCCCTTACGACGAGAATGGCACGCTTGGACTCACTGGGTAACAGCTTTTTCATCTCTATCTCGTACCGCGAATAGATAGGATGATCTCCGTTTCGGAGATTCTGGTCCACCTCCGCGTAGGCCGTGACGGCCATCCCGTCGGTCGGTGAAACGAGGCTATTGCGTGTGTCGTAATAGAATGTCGCGCGGTGTCCGAGGATGAGCGTCTCGCCTTGAACGCCTGCGACGGTGGGGAACACGTTGCCCGTAAACGGAAGATCTGTTACTACGCCCTGCTGCAGACTCACTTGACGAAATCGCTGACCAATGGCAATCTGAGTGACTTCGTTCGCATGGACCCCGAATCGCCAATTCACCCGTCCTTCACGCCCGGTGTAATTCGTTTGTTCTCCCTCTGACGTCGCTTGCCCTAGGCCAAAAAACCGAAGCGTCGCGTTCTTGAAGAACGAGGCGCCAAAATTTAATGAGTAGCGCCCCTGGCTGAAGGCAGGATCGGCGTAACTGAACACCACCTTGCGCTCGATTCGCTCTGCAGCCGATGCAATGAACTGAATTTGTCGTCCCCCAGGATCGTATCGAAACAGATTGATCGTTCCTTGCGTCCCAACGAAGGAGTTATGAATGAGCATCGGGGCGAAAATGTATTTGAGCTCTCCATCAGGGTCAGTGATCAGAAACGGGACGATCAGACCGACATCACTCCCGCCATTCTTGCTGGTGGACACGTCTGGAATCGGAAAGTATTGAAAATCAGCCCATACATAGTCCGGTGGAGTGGCGACGTTCGCCGTTAGGAACACAATGACAACGGCGACGAGACCGCGCAAGCTGATCATGGAGTTCCTGGAGAGACCTAGGAGGCTTTGATCTTATCGGATTTCTTGCGAAGCTGGTCCACCAAGTCGGCGTAGTTTGAAGAACGGAGGATCTTTGAGAACTGCCCGCGGTAGTTATTCACCAAACTGACCCCGTCCACCACCACGTCATACACCCGCCAATCGGTACCCTTGTTGAGCAAGCGGTAGTCGAGCGGAATTTCTGTCTTACCGGTCAATACCTTTGTTCTGACTTCGGCATAGTCTTTCTCAGTCCGTTCATTGAGATACTGCACACCTTCTCCGGAATAGGATTCGATCTTGTCTGCATAGGAATTGGTCAAGAGCGTTCTAAACAATGCGACGAATTCTTGTTTGTCTTTCTCGGATAGCGTATTCCAAGGAGCCCCAAGCGCTCGTCGCGACATTTCCTGATAGTCGAATCGCTCCCCGACAACCTGTTCCAAGCGCTGCCGGCGCTCTTCAGCCCTCCCCGGATGCTTGAGTTCCTTGTCTTGGATGATTTTCAGCACCTCGTCGATCGTGCTTTTCATGGCCTCAGTCGGGCCACCCCCCACTGCCGGCTGGACGGCCACCCCGCCAAGGAACAACAGCAGACAGGCCATCCCGCTTGCGGCCTTACCGCAACTCCATCTCCGCGCTTGTGCAACGGCAGATCCCTTGATCTCCATATATCCTCCGTATATGCCCACGTTCTCTTCGTTATCGGATCATCAGTTCACTTTGCCGTGAACATACTGACTCACCAGTTCTTCAAGGTCGAGGCCTGATTCGGTATCGCGTATCGTATCCCCCGGCTTGAGCGGATCGCCACCCCCTCCCGGAGATAAATTCAAGAATTTCTCTCCGATGATGCCCCGTGTCTTGATGGATGCAATGGTGTCCGTATAGAGCTTGACAGTCTTGTTGACCGCCAGTTTCACCATCGCACGATCGTCGTTGAGCACAATTCCTCGGACCCTGCCGACTTCGACGCCGGCGATTTCGATCGTTGCACCCGATTTGAGCCCCGAGGCGGTATTGAATTGGGCCTCGACTTCGTAGACGTCGCCGCCGACCAACTCGAGTTTCCCGAGCTTAATCGCCAGATACCCAAGGCACACAATGCCGACCAGCACGAATATGCCGACCATCATCTCCAGCTTGGCTTTTTCCATCCTTGGTACTCCTCCTCACCCAACGAGCGGTCCAGGCAACGCCACAGTCCCACCGACGGAAATAAATTCATGAATCTCCGGATCGGTGGTCCGCTGGAACTCAGCGGTCGTGGCCATCGCCGCAATCTTGCCTTTCCGAAGCATCGCCACCCAATCGGAAATCGCAAAGATCTCCGGAATTTCATGGCTGACCATGACCGCCGTAAAGCCGAACCGCCGGTGCATCGTGACAATCAAATCGTGAATCGCTTTCGCCATCAAAGGATCCAACCCTGTCGTCGGCTCATCAAAGAGGATAATCTCCGGCTCCATAACCAACGCGCGGGCCAATCCTGCCCGCTTTCGCATGCCGCCGCTCAACTCAGCGGGAAACTTGTGTCCCATCCCCGCCAACCCGACTTCCTCCAGCTTTTCCTCAACCCGTTTCGCCACCGCCGGGCCCTTCATGCGCAACTTCTCCCGTAACGGGAACGCCACGTTCTCAAAGACCGAGAGCGAGTCGAACAGTGCCGCTCCCTGAAAGAGCATCGCAAAACGTTTCCGCACATCGTTCAAGCGCGTGCCCGATAGCCGAGAGATCTCCACATCGCCGACCCACACCTCACCACGATCCGGCTGCATAAGCCCGATCATGTGCTTGAGGAGCACGCTCTTCCCCTCGCCGCTGCGCCCGATAATCGTCGTCAGCTTGCCGACAGGGATCGAGAGATCAACGCCTTGCAACACCGGTTGCCCACCAAGCTTTTTCTCGACGCCGACCAGCCTAATCATGGGTTTTAGAATCATGGGCGTTAGAGCAAGACGGACGTGAGAAAATAGTCCCATACGAGGATGAGCACCGACGACAAGACCACCGCCTCAGTCGTTGCGCTCCCAAGTCCCTCGGCACTCTGCCTCGTGTAGAACCCTTTATAGCAGCAGATCCAACTGATAATCAGCCCGAAGCTGATCGACTTGAGAATGCCGCCGTAGACGTCTTTCCATTCCACGGCCGATTCGATCGCGTTCCAATAGGACCCTTCGCTCACACCCAACAAATCCACTCCGACGAGAGAGCCGCCATAGATACCGACCACATCAAATATGGCCACGAGCAACGGCACCCCAATCACGCCGGCCACCAATTTGGGTGCGATCAAATATTGCAGCGGATTGATCGCCATGGTGTCGAGCGCATCAATCTGCTCCGTAATCCGCATGATGCCGATCTCTGCGGTCATGGCTGATCCGGCCCGCGCGGTCACCATCAACGCAGCCAACACCGGCCCCAACTCCCGGATCATGCTCAACGCCACCGCGGAGCCCAGCCACCCCTCGGCACCAAACTTCCGCAAGCTGTAATAGCCTTGTAGCGCCAGCACCATCCCCGTAAACCCCGCGGTGAGCACGACAACAAATACGGATTTATAGCCGATAAAGTGGAGTTGCTTCATGATTTGATGGAATCGAAACGGAGGCCGCACCAGCCAGGCAAAAGCTGAGAGCACAAATAACAGCATGCGGCCCATCTCCTGGACACGAATGACGGCCCACGCACCCAGCTGTTCAATCACGATCGTCATCAGTTACCTGGACAGGCGAGGAGACCCAATGTTGGTCTCGGCATAGTGCTGAAACCATTCAGTTAATCGATCCGCTGCCACGCGGCTCTGCTTTCGCAGCCGATTCAGCCCCACGAAGCTGGATGGGCGACCGATGAGGGCCCGCATTCCCTTTATCCAGCCAGTGGGCCTGAGAAAGAGATTGAAGTCAAGAGGGAGATCTTCATCCACCAGATCGGAAACCGTCCGCAGGATCGCCAACGGCACGCCTCGTTCCTGAGCCACCGCCGCAACCGCTGCGCTTTCCATATCGAGCCCGGTCGCGTCGGTAACCCGATGCAGCCGGCGCTTCTCCTGCGCCTGCCACACCACGGTCCCCGATGACACGACTGTTCCTACCCGCGCGATCATCCCCGCATCCTGCGCTACGATGAGAAGGCCTGCGCGTACGGCTCCATCGCAAAGCACACGGTCATCCCTCATCGTCCAGGTTCCATCAATATGCAGGGAAGAAACCGCTGTGCCAATGATGAGGTCCCCTACCTGAGCCGGCACAAGCGCGCAGGCAAAACCCGTGGACATGACCAGCGACATGGGCTGCTCCATCAATATCCTTGCCGCAACAGTCCTGGCCGCCTCAGGGCCGACGCCGGTTTGAATAAGCCAATACGCACGACCCTCTCGCTGTCCCATATGGCAGCGGACTCCGGCGACAGTCAAGACACGATCCGTCGCGAGCGCGCGCCGAACGGCCTGGAGTTCCCACCGAGTCGCGGCAAAGATGGCGATGGGATTCACCGCAGATCCTGAGAGGGGTTGCCCTGTGCGAACGGATGACGGCGGCGGAGTGATCAACGATCAGCTCGATGACACCCGGACGCCAGTACTTGCTGCCGTACTTCGTCGGCCCGCATCTTCCCGCGCACTCGCAGGTTCCGGTACATGGCCAAAGCCCACAACGGAAAGTATTGGCAATACAAATGATAGCGAAGATACAACACCCGAGGGAATCCGGTGCCCGTAAAATGAACCTCTTCCCACGAACCATCCTTCATTTGGTGACGGAGCAGATATTGGACACCGCGAGCGACGCTGAAGGCATCGGTCATCCCGGCTGACATCAGTCCCATGATGGCCCAGGCCGTTTGAGAAGGCGTACTGTCCCCCTTCCCGCTCCACGCAGGGTCGTCGCCGTAAGAAAGACAGGACTCGCCCCACCCGCCATCGGCATTCTGTTTGGACTCAAGCCAGGCGACCGCGCGGCGAATATAGGGCTCCGAGAGATCCACTCCGATCGCACGGAGACCAGCTAGGACGGACCAGGTGCCGTAGATATAATTGACCCCCCACCGGCCATACCAACTGCCGTCGATCTCCTGCTCTCGCTTGAGGAACCGGAGGGCCGGTGCCACGGCAGGATGCGTCCGATCGTAGCCCAAGGCCGCAAGCATCTCGAGGCAGCGTCCGGCCAGGTCGGCCGTGCTCGGATCAAGCAAGGCATGATGGTCGGCAAACGGAATATAGTTGAAGACGATGCGATTGTTGTCCTTGTCGTAGGCGCCCCACCCGCCATCAGACCCTTGCATGGCCAGAACCCAATTCTGCCCCCGTCGGATGGAATCTTGTAACTCGGCTGGTCTGAGCCATTCGGACTTTCGCCAGCGCCATCAGTACCACTGCCGAATCGTCCACATCGGGATAGAGTTCATTCTCAAACTGGAAGTACCACCCGCCCGGTTCCGCATCAGGCGAGCGAACTATCCAATCTCCAACCGTGGTTGTTTGGTGCGACACCAAGTAGGCACCCGCTTTCAGGAGGGATGGATGATCCTGCGGCATCCCGGCTTCGATAAAAGCGTTCATGAGCAATGCCGTGTCCCAGATTGGAGAATGACAAGGTTGAATATGCATCGTCTCGACGCGCTGATCGCCGATCGATCACCGTGTCGTAGATTTCCAGCGCTTCGATTTCGTGGATCGCCTTCCGCACCAATGGATCGTCGATCTGATAGCCCAGGCAACGAAGGGCCATGATCGTATTCGCCATGGCCGGATAAATCGCCCCCAGTCCACCAGCTGCCCTTGATGTGTTCCAACATCCAGGTGGCAGCCTTATGCAAGGCTTTTTCCCGCAACCAACTGAGCGGCATCCGGTCGTAGAGCTTCAGGACCCCATCCAGCTGGACGAAGAAATTATGCGGCGTGAACCACCGTTGATCTTTATTGAAGGGTGGCACGTCGCGATAGTGAATCTGTGATCGAGGAGCAACATAGAGCTCGTCGATACCCTGCTCCTTAGGGATACGGCAGACAGGCTGATTCGCAAATACAATGAGCAGGGGAACCAAGACGGCACGAGACCAATAGGAAATGGCGTAGATGTTGAAATAGAACCGCTTCGGCAGGAGCATGATTTCGGGCGGCATACTCGGGATGCCCTGCCAATCATACTGCTCGAACAATGCCAGAGTGATTTTTGTGAAGACGTTCGCGCACACGACGCCACCCATGGCCAGAATACAGTCACGTGCCCGAAGCATGTAGGGCTCGTCTGCCGAAATACCGCTCAACTTCAAGGCAAAATAGGCTTTCACGGAGCCGCTGATTTCCGAGGGCCCTCCGGTGAAAATCGGCCAGCCGCCATCGGCCGATTGCGTGGCGCGGAGATACCGAACCATTTTGCGCTCTCGCTCGGGATCGACCTGGTCAAGAAACCGCCGCAGCATCAGGTATTCAGAGGTCAGCGTGGTATCGGTTTCAAGCTCCGCAACCCAGTATCCCTCTGATGCATGTTGTCTGGACAAAAACCAGGCTTGACTGCGCCTGACCGCGTCGTCGAGCGCATCGACTTGACTGATTGAATGGTTGATGGGGCGACGTGTCGCAGCCTCGGCGGATGCGGAGAGCACGGACTTGTCCGACACCAGGCGCAATGGCGGAACATTGGACAGCCCGGTCGCCAGCCCCAGTTTCTCCGGCACGGAGACGAAGATGCTATCCGATAAACGATCCAGGAGTGTTCGAATCAGCTTCATGGTGCTTGGCTATGAAAAACTGCAGGTGGATGGGCAAAGAGAGTTATGCGCGTCGTCTCGAGCAAACACGAAGCGCACGCGGCACGCTCCTAGAGCTTACCCATGTGGGGTATATAACAGACACCCTACGTCCGAGTCAAGAAACAGAGAGGCGGAAGTCCTCTAAAGTACGAATGTTTTAGCCTATCTGCCCTGCTTAGGCCGGCTGCAAATTGCCCAGTCTCACCGAAACGATTTTTGAGATGCCCGGCTCTTCCATGGTGACCCCAAACAACGAGTCTGCCATGACCATCGTCCGCTTGTTGTGGGTGATGACCATGAACTGGGCACCCTCGGAGAGTTCGCGCAATACAGCTGTAAAACGCCCGATATTCTCTTCGTCCAGCGGCGCGTCGATTTCGTCGAGTATACAGAACGGTGTCGGTCGAATCAGAAAACTTGCGAAAAGCAGGGCCATTGCCGTCAGGGTTTTTTCGCCTCCCGAGAGCATGGTAATGCTTTTCAGGCGTTTACCCGGCGGCTGCACCACGATGTCGACGCCCGGTTCCTGAGTTCCGCGGCCTTCTGCTGTTTCATCCGCCAATACCTCGACCAGCTGTAGTTCTGCCCGACCGCCGGGAAAGAACTTCACGAACACCTCACCGAATTTCTGTTGAAGCTCGGCAAAGGTACTGGCAAACATATCTTTTGTGGTGCGGTTGATGCGCTGGATGATTTCTTTGAGCGAGCTGATCGACGTGGAAAGATCCTGCTCCTGCGTCGTCAGGAATCGATACCGTTCATCCAACTCCTGATGTTCTTCGATGGCCGCCAAATTGATCGGTCCCAGGCGATCGAGCTTCTCACGAATCTTCTGCAGTTGCTCCCGTAGCGCAGCCTCATTGACAGCCGGTTCGGCTTTGGGGACCGGTTCCTCGCCGAGAGACAGCTGATCGGGCGTCCTCACCACAACCAGCGAATCAAGCTGTGTCGTGAGGTCGACCTGATACGTTCCAATGAGCGTGGACTCTACAGTCCCCAATTGCATCCGAATTTCCGCCTTCTTGACCTCTAACGCCATGCGGGATTCGCGGAGAGACGTCACCGCGCGACGAACATCCTCCAACCCGGCATCGAGCTGATGCGCCGCCGCCATATCCCGGGCCTGTTCTTCTTGAAGTGCGACCAGCTGAGCCTTCACCTGAGCTGCCAGCTCGCCGAATTCGCGACACCGCGTCTCTTGGCGGTCACGTTCGAGCTGGCTCTGTTCGATCGAATCCTTGAGCCCCTCGACATGGCGCGTCAACGTCTCAACGCGTGCAATCGCGTCCTGCTGCTGTTGCTGGATCCGCAGGAGATCATGATGGTGATGTTCACGGGTTGTCCGGATTCCCTGCGCCACCAATTGCGCTTCCGTGAGTCGCTGCTGAAGACCCTGCATGGCATGATCAATCCGCCCCACTCGTTCGCGCACATGACTGAGCCCGGTTTCCTGACCGGTCTTCTCCCCGAGCCATTGCGCAAGCTGCCCTTCACCGGAACGGATTTCTTGAGTGAGCCGCTGCATCTCCGCCGAACCTCGCTGAGCATCACTCGTCAATGTGTCGATCCGCTGCGTAAGATCCCCCAATACATTTTGGAGTCCCGCTTCATCTTTCCGCAGTGAAAGCCCCTGCATTTCAGCGTCACGCAGCGAGTCCATAAGTTGTCGACTCTGCTCGCGCAACTCCTGTCCCTGCACCAGCAATCGTTCCCGTCGCTGCTTCACTTCTTCGACGCATCCCGTTAGCGAGACGCGCTGAGCTTCCAAGTGAAGCACTTCTCGGCGTCGCTGCAACAGCCCCCCCGTTGCGCTGGCCTGTCCACCGGTGATCGCTCCGGCCGCATCCAAGACTTCTCCTGCTCGCGTCACCAGGATAGGCCCATCAGGAGCAGAGCAAGGCCGTTGCTCCCACAATGCCGTCGCGTCCTTGAGAGTGTCGACGAACACGATCCGATCGAAGAGATAATCACGGGCCGCTTCCCGATGACCCTCCACTTGGATCAGGTCAACCGCACGTCCGACCACACCAGGTTGGCCCTCCATCGCAGGCCACCACTGTTGGGATGCCGTATCACGCGTCGTCCACCGAGGTTGTTGAGGGATAAACGTGCCCCGCCCGAGATCTTTCCCTTTCAGGAATTCAATCGCCTCACAAGCGGCGGCGGGATTGTCGACGAACCATCCTCTGACCCGCTCGCCCAAAATCGCTTCCACCGCCCGGTCCCATCCAGAAGGTACAACCAGCCACTCTGCAATGGCATCGCGAACACCGGTACAGGCTTTGAGCGCGGTAGACTCTTCAGCGCCGCGCCGCCCATAACCCATATCTTCTTGCAGCACTCCTTGCAACGCTCGCAGATGCGAGTCCACTGCAGCCAACTCTTCCGACTGACGAAATACCAACTGGTCGAGTTCGACCAACCCGGCCGACACGCGCTCGCTTTCTTGCTCAACATTTTGATGCTGTAGACGCAGGTCAGCAACCAATTGTTCCGCGTCATGGCAGGCCTGCTGGAGCGCCTGGCGCTTCTCCATTGCCGTGCCGTGCTGCACGTGAAAGTCCTCCCGCTCACGGGCCAGCCGACTCTCACGATCCGCCGTCTCTTGAATGCGAGCAGCCAATTGCACCAAGGTCTGCTCGGTATTCGCGACCAACACCGCCAGGTTGAGTACGTCCAGACGCCCTCGCTCCTCTTCAGCCAAGGCCGTGGTTCGTTGCCGAACAAGTTCTTTCATCTCCTGGTCGAGCGTTGCGAGCCCCTGCTCCCGTTCCGCACATTCACGTTCGAGCGCGGCCAGCTTGTCCTCAAGGGCCGTGGCCTCCTCCGCGTCCTGCTTCTGCTCCTGGGTGAGGCGCTCGAGCTCCTGCCCTCCCTGACTCTGCTGCTGCGCATAAAACTCACTGCGATTACGCTCGACCTCTGCGGCCGTCAGCGCCTGCGCCTGTTGCTGTTCAACCTTCGATAGTTCCTCGCGCCGTTCCCCGATCGTTTCATTCGCTGCGGCTACCGCAAGCTTGACCCGCTCAAGTTCTGCGTTCAAACGCGCCAGTTCGGCGGACTGCTCGGACTCATGGTCCCCCAACGTCTGGAGCTCCGACTCCACCTCTGCAACCATGGTTCGAAGAACCCCGTATTCATTGGTCAGCAATCGAATCTCTAGCGACTTGGCCTCCTGATGCAACGTCTGATAGGAGCGCGCCTGCCGCGCCTGGCGCTCGAGCGAATTCAGCTGTTTTTTCACCTCAGCTATGATGTCCCTCACCCGCAAGAGATTTTGTTGTGTCGCGTCCAACTTGCGCAAGGCTTCGGCCTTCTGCTTCTTGTAACGAACGATGCCGGCAGTTTCCTCGATCAATTCACGGCGATCCTGTGGCGAGGCGTTGCAGGATCTGCTCGATCCGCCCCTGCGCGATGACGGTATGCCCCTTGGACCCCGGCCCTGGTATCCATCAGCACGTTCCGAACATCCTTCAACCGGCAGGCGGTCTTATTGATGAGGTATTCGCTGTCGCCGTTTCGGTACAAGCGGCGCGTGATCATCAGTTCCTGATATTCGCGACAGTTGGCTCGGAAGCCCGGAGAGCGCATCCACATCGAATTCGATCCAGCCCGCTGATGACGAGCGAAACCTCGACCAGTCCCAGAGGCTTTCGCATTTCGGTGCCGTTAAAGATCACATCTTCCATCGTCTCGCTACGAAGCGTCTTCGTGCTCTGCTCTCCCAGCACCCAGAGAATCGCGTCCACGACATTACTTTTTCCGCTCCCGTTCGGCCCCACGATGGCAGTGATACCATTGGGAAAATCGATTCGGGCCTCCGCGAAACGACTTAAACCCCATCATTTCAAGTGATTTCAAATACATCGGCGACTCCTTCGGTAGCATGAGCTGGAGACAAATCAAGCGGAAAAAACGCCTGGCTTTGTAGCACAGCGATAGGGGAATAATGCAAAGAAAAATACTGCCGGTGGTAGGCAGGAGAAGAGCAGCCCCACAACATTTGGGGAATGGGAACAATCGCGAAGGTATGGCGGCTATCCGCGCTTGAGCCCCAAGCCGATTTGTGCGAGGACTCGATGGTAATCAGTTCTTTAGGAAGAAGAAACTCCACATCTTCTTCGACTACAGTCAGTTCTTCGACCTCTGCGAAGACCCAAACGTCTTGAGGTATGCCACCACTTCTGTGACCAGGACTTCGGGCGCTGAAGCGCCAGCTGACAATCCCGACCGCTTTCACGTTCGTGAGCCAAGCCGGATTGATGTCCGAGGCGGCATCGATCAAGAAGGACGCAATCCCGCACTGCTCCCCCAATTCGCGAAGGCGGTTGGAGTTCGAGCTGTTCGGAGAGCCGATGACGAGAATGACGTCCACCAGCTTGGAGAGCTCCTTCACCGCATTCTGGCGGTTCTGTGTCGCATAACAAATATCTTCCTGATGTGGCCCCTTGATATGCGGAAACCGTTTATGGAGCGCGCCGACGATGTCCCGACACTCATCGACGCTCAGCGTAGTTTGGGTGACATATGAGAGGTCATTTGCGTTCTCAACCTGCAGCTTCTCCACATCTTCCACCGAGGAAACCAGATGGAACTTGTCCGGAATCTGTCCGAACGTCCCGATCACTTCGGGATGGCCAGCATGGCCGATCAGAATCAAATCATATCCCTGCGTATAGTCGCGATTGACCTCGTTATGCACTTTAATGACCAACGGACAGGTGGCATCGATCACGTGCAGGCGCCGCCGATTCGCTTCGTCCCAGACCGACTTGGCAACCCCATGGGCACTGAAGATCACCACCGAACCTTCCGGCACTTCTCCCAACTCTTCCACGAACACAGCGCCCTTTTGTGCGGAGCGAGTTCACGACATGCCTGCTATGGACGATTTCATGGCGAACATAGATCGGCGCCCCATACTTCTTCAACGAGAGATCGACGATATCGATCGCGCGGTCGACTCCGGCGCAAAAACCTCGTGGATTGGCAAGATAGATTTTCACGACTGCCATCTCTCCTTGACTCAGGACAGGGGCACATCTGTGCCCGGCCCCCACATACCACTGGTGCCCACCTTACGTCAGAGCAACCGGCCCCGTCAACTTAATTGGCCCACGCCTCTTTTCCCTGCTCGTCTTGACACGGTGCTCTCTCCCTCGTAGGCTCAGGCAAGCCATGCCAAGCCCTGGAAGCAAAAAAATCCTCATCGTAGAAGATGAGCACGACATTCTCCAACTGGTCAAACTGTATTTGGAGAAAGAAGGCTTTCGAACCGTATCGGCCAAGACCGGCACGGAAGGTCTTCAGCAAGTGAAACAGGAGAAACCCGATTTGGTTGTCCTCGACTTGATGCTGCCCGAGATCGACGGCCTCGAAGTGTGTAAACGCCTTCGATCGGCTCCAGAGACTGCGATGCTCCCTATTATCATGTTGACGGCCAAAGCCGAGGAGTCAGACACGGTCGTCGGCCTGGAGTTGGGGGCCGACGATTATGTCACAAAACCATTCAGCCCCAAGGCCCTGACCGCCCGCATCAAGGCCCTCTTTCGACGGCTTGAGCGGAAACCGGACGACAGTCCAGCTCAATATCACTATGGCGATCTTGTGATGGATCTTGCACGACACGAAGTCACCGTGAAGAAAATAGAAGTCCCACTCACGGCGAAAGAATTCGGCCTGCTCGAGCATCTGTTACGCAATCCCGGCAGAGTCCTGACAAGAGACATCCTCCTCAATACCGTCTGGGGATACGACTACTACGGAACGACGCGGACTGTCGATGTCCACATCCGAAGACTCAAGCAGAAACTCCCGTCGCTCAACGATGCGATTATTTCGGTCAAATCGCTGGGTTACAAGCTCAAACAGTTGGGCAGTTCGGCATGACCCTTTCCATCCGATGGAAGGTCACTATCGGAACCCTGCTAGTCCTCACTTGTGGGCTTTTCATCGCTCGCACCTTGGCGATTCGTTCCCTCGAACAACAGGAGATCGTCCAATCCGGCCAGATACTGGAAACTCGAACCAATCTCGTCGCATACGGGCTGCAGCAGTTTTTGACGCAATCAAAAGCATTGTCTGCGACCCCCCAATTACGGGCAGCTGTTCGAGATCTGAGTTCGCGGGCCTTCTCACGCGTGACCGTCGTCGCTCTGGATGGACGGGTGTTGGCCGACAGTGCGGTCTCGGATAGCGACCTCTCTGAGGTTGAAAACCATCTGACGCGACCGGAAATCCTGCAAGCCGTTGCCACCGGGCGAGGAACAGACTTGCGCACGAGCCACACCACCGGTGAGCGCACATTGTACATGGCCATACAGATAAGCGCGGCGAACCAGGCGACGCCATCCTTTTTCTTAAGGCTGGGCTTACCGATGACCACGCTTGACCGTGAAGTGGCCAAATTGCACCAGAACTTGGCCCTGGCCTTCGGAATTGCATTCGTGATTGCCGTCGCGCTGAGTGTATGGCTCGCTCGCAGCATCACGAAACCCCTGTCCGATATTGCGGTTTCCGCGCGCCAGCTTGCGAATGGCGACCATGCGGTCCGGATTCGGACCGGCTCTCGGGATGAAGTCGGCCTCCTAGCCGACACGCTCAACCACATGACGGACCAACTAAGAGCCAAGATCGATGAGCTTTCCGAAGATCGTGCTCAGCTCTTGGCCATGCTGACATCGATGGTCGAAGGCGTGATGGTCCTGGATCGTCGAGGTCGCGTGCTGCAAGTCAATCCGGCACTGGAACGGATGTTCGACGTGACCAGGACCGAAACACGGGGACACTTCTGCTCCGATGTCTTCCGACATCCGCAGTTGGATACGCTGGTCTCGACGGTCCTGGCGGAACGAATTGACAAAGAAGATGAAATTCTCCTGCACCCGAGTGGTCGCTGTCTCCATGTCGAGGCCTCGGTCACTGAATGCGATCGAGAGAACGACGCGAGCGCGGTTCTGGTCTTTCATGATATTACGGAATTACGCCGCCTGGAAAATATCCGGAAAGACTTCGTGGCAAACGTGTCCCACGAGCTGAGGACCCCGCTCACATCGATCAAGGGGTATATCGAGGCATTGCTCGATGGCGCCAAAGACGATCCGGACACCAGCACGAAATTCCTCGACATCATTCTGAAACAAAGCGACCGGCTGAACCTGATTCTAGAAGACCTCCTCCAACTGTCAAAGATCGAATCCGGACAGGTCCTATTCAAGCGAGAGCCGCTTCATATCCAGAGGGTCATAGAACGGACGCTGGCCATGATCAAGCCCTTGGCCGACAAGAAGGGGCACCGGCTCCTCTCCTTCGTGCAGGAGGACCTACCGGCTGTGCTCGGCGATGAAGACCGGTTGATGCAAGTCCTGTCCAACTTGCTCGATAACGCTGTCAAATACACACCGGGGAACGGGACCATCACCGTGGCGGCCCATCCGGTTTCTGACGATGCCGATCGGTCCGCGATGGTCACTGCTGTGGAGCTGAGCGTGACCGATACCGGCCTCGGAATTCCTGAAGGGGATCGCCCGCGCATATTCGAACGATTTTATCGAGTCGATAAAGCCCGCTCACGTGAGTTAGGTGGAACAGGGCTCGGACTGGCGATTGTCAGACATATCGTCGAAGGTCTAGGCGGGCGGGTGTGGGTCGAAGCGAATGCCCCGACTGGCAGCCGTTTTGTCGTCCGGTTGCCTCTTCAACAGATCAGTCAACCGATTAGCTGAACCTGACCCCGACCAGATAGATGAGCGACGCGAGAAGCGCTGCGCCGGGAAGTGTGAAAACCCAGGCGTAGAGAATTCTCGTGGTGACGCCCCAGCGCACCGCCGAGAGTCGCTTGATTGCACCGACCCCCATGACCGACGTTGTAATGGTCTGAGTGGTACTTACCGGCAGACCTATGTGCGCCGTTACGAGCAGCACAGCCGCGGCGCCGGTCTCCGCAGCAAACCCATGGACCGGTTCCAGCTTGACGATTCCCATTCCTAGCGTACGGACGATCCGCCATCCGCCCACGGCCGTTCCCAATCCCATCGCCACCGCACAGGCACCGATCACCCAGCCAGGCACCTCGACCGAGGGAATCTGCCCCGCAGAGAGGAGGGCCAATGTAATAATGCCCATGGCCTTCTGCGCATCGTTGGCGCCATGGCTGAACGCCATGAAGCAGGCGGACACGAGCTGCAGCCGTTTGAATAGTCGAGTGGCAACGCTCCGGGTCACGCGAAAACAGACCCAGCTGATCAACACCATCAATGAAAACCCGATGGCAAACCCAAAGAACGGCGCAAGGACCATGGCTTCCATCACCGGGCGAAGCCCGGACCACTTCACAGTGGCCCACCCTCCATGCGTCACCGCAGCCCCCACCAGCCCGCCGATCAAAGCGTGAGACGAACTGGTCGGCAATCCCAACAACAGCGTGAAGAGATTCCACAAGATCGCACCGGCCAATGCCGCCGCGACCATTTCCTGGGTGACAGAAGCCGAATTGACAATCCCGGCCCCCACCATTTTAGCCACGGCGGTGGACATGAACGCCCCGGCTACATTGAGGACGCCGGCTGCCATGACCGCTACGAGCGGGCTCACGACCCTCGTCGAGACGACGGTTGCAATAGAATTGGCGCTGTCATGCCAGCCATTCGAAAAGTCGAACAGGAGCGCCAATACAACCACGATGAGCAGCATTCCGGTCAAGTCAGGCATGGTCCTCCAGGCAGGCATAGGGCACAAGACTTATGGGCAAAAGGCAGGAGGTCCTTGTTCATAATCCTTGATGGCCTATGACCCCACGCCCATTACAATTGCTCTTAGTGGTGTTTGAGCGCGATCCGCTCAAGAATATTTGCGACGTCTTCGCACCGGTCGGTTCCCGCTTCGAAATTCTCGTAAATCTCTTTCCACTTGATCACCGCGATTGGATCGGTTTCTTTTTCAAAGAGAGCAGAAATCGCATCACGAGAGACTCGGTCGGCCTCGTTCTCTAGGCTATTCACCTGCACACTGCATTCCTTCAGCTCCGGATGCGCAAGCCCCAGACGGTCCACACCGCCACCCACGGCCACAGATGCCTGGTAAAGGATGTCGGCCAGCTTGATCGCCATCGCAGTCGGCTGCGTCACCTTGTATAACACGAAGCGGTCGGCGATCGCCTCCGCCACATCCAGGATATCGTCGAGGGCGCTGGCCAGGTCATGGATGTCTTCCCGATCGATCGGCGTAATAAAGGTCTTGTTCAATCGACGCGCAATGTCGTGCGTAATGCTATCTCCCACATGTTCAACGTCCTTGATCTGCCGGGCCTGTTCAATGGGAGACCGGAAATCCTCCATCATCACCTTCAGGAGACGGCTCCCCTCAATCATATTATGTGCGGCCTTCTTGAATAGCTCAAAGAAGGCATCTTCTCGTGGGATCAATCCAAACAGCATCGCGACGCTCCTCAGTTCAGATACAATCAGCTTCTCTCACAGCCAGCTTGCCAGCATCATGACAGCGCCGTCACACCCGTGCCTGGCAGGCTGCAGAAATACTCTATAGGGACGCCAGAACTTTACTAGTCCGCACGTCTAGCACAACAGCAGCACTCCACTCAGGATGCTCAAAAGTCCGTTCAGCAAGGCCGCAGCGAGCGAAGAGGCGAGGCGTACGCTTCGGTACGTTGAGCCTCTGAGGGATGCGAGAACGCCGCTGGCGGACTGTTTCAGCATCCTGCTAGACAGCCCTTACCACCGAACCAACCCTGTCGCCCACGTCACTCCGCCGCCAAAACTGCCCAGCAAGACGATGTCCTGGGGCAGAATCCTCCCTGAGCGGACTGCGTGGTCGAGCGCGATCGGCAACGATGCCGAAGACGTATTGCCGTAGCGGCCTATCACGGAACAGACCCGTTCCGGCGAGACTCCAAGCCGCTTCGTGAGCTGGTCGAGGATCCGCCCGTTGGCTTGGTGCAACACCAGCTGTGCGATATCGTGCACATCGACACCAAATTCCTTCACGATCTCACGGATGGCCTGGTCCAATCGTTTGACGGCCAGACGAAAGAGCGATGCCCCATGCATCCGCAACGTATGGCTCTTCGCCTCGACCGTCGCCACTGTCGTTGGCCGGCGCGATCCACCAGCGGGAATCGTAATCAAGCCATGGTGGGCACCGTCCGCGTGGAGACGGAGCCCCAGGATCCCCCTGATTGGCTGGCCTGTCTCCTGCTCGCCCAGAAGGACCACCGCACCGGCTCCATCGCCGAATAGAAGCACGGTATCGCTGTCAGCGGGATCGAGGGAACGAGACTTCACCTCTGCAGCCACGACCAAGCAGGTCTTGACCTGACCGCTCCGAATCATCGCATCGGCCATCGAGAGTCCATAAAGAAAACCTGAGCAAGAAGCCGCCACATCGAACGCCGGTATTGTCGAACAACCAAGCATCCGCTGAACATGACAGGCAGTAGAGGGAAAGACAGAGTCGGGAGAGGTCGTCGAGAGCACGATCGCCCCTACCTCAGATACTGGGAGCTCGGCAGCCTCAAGCGCCTCCCGCGCTGCCTCCACCGCAAGATTGGAAGACGCTTGAGACGGGGCAGCCCAGCGACGTTCCTGAATTCCTGTCAGACGAGAGACCGCGTCTGACTCAATACCCAACGAGGCCCCCACCTCGCGATTCGACACCACCCTTTCGGGAAGATACGATCCTGTGCCGATAATCCTCGTGCGTATCATGGTCTGGAAACCCTATGTTCTATCGCAATTCCGGCGGGATTATAGGTCTCGGTGCCGCAGGGGTCAACTCGAATGCTCGAATGCTCGAATTTATTGCATTCATTCGGGACTCCTGCTACATTCCGGCGGCAGATGAATATTTCACGTACCCTGCCCACTTTCCCCTCTTCACGAGTTGCAATGGCCCTCGGCCTCTGCGCGACAGTTTTCTGCGTCGTCACGGCCTGTTCCAGCACGCCCAAGACCCAAGACAGCGCGAAGAAAGCCCTGAGCGGCACTGACGAACAGATATTCTTGGGCGATACGATCGAAAAGAACTACGACCCCAACGTCATCATGAAGCGGGGAGAGGCGTTCTTTGACAAAGAGGAGTATACGGAAGCCGTTGTCGAGTATAACCATTTCCTCGATCTCCATCGCACCCACACCCTCGCTTCCTATGCGGCGTTCCGAATCGGAGAAAGCCAGATGAAGCGGGCCAAGGGAATCGAACGTGATCCGGAACCCATTCAGAAAGCCATCGAAGCCTTTGAACGGCTGCGGAAGGATTTTCAGGGAAGCAGGTATGACAGCCCAGCGCTCGTGAAGATCCAAGAATGCCATGACCTCCTGGCGCAGATGCATCTGTTCGTCGGACAATTTTATTATCGGCGCGGTTCATATCTGGCCGCCGCACATCGCTTCGAACAAATCATGAAACTCTACCCCGACAAGTCTGTCGCGCCCGATGCTCTGTACTTTCTGGCACGCACGTACCACGATCTGGGTGCGGACGATTGGGCCAGCGAAAACCTGACGCTGCTGGCAGAAAAATATCCGAGCAGTGCTCATGCCGCTGAGGGAAAGAAGCTGCTCGCGAAGATTGAAAAAGAAAAGCCTCCAACGCAGCTGGCCCTAAAGTCCGAACCAACACCCTCCTCTGGTTCGTCGACCGCACCTCCTTCGGGAAATCAGCCGAACCTCGCCTCTGGGTTGGTCCCTTCTCCCCAGACGGGATCATTCAGCCTTCCTTCCGCCAGCGCATTCGGCCAGTCCTTTGTCAGCTGCCGCCTCGGCGCTTGGTGCTGAGCACAAGCAGCATCGAAGCTATCAGCATCCAGCTGTCAGAAAAATTCTAAATCTCTTGGTGGTGATTTCTTAGCTGAAGGATGACCGCTGATTGCTGACGGCTGATGGCTTCGTCACTGGCCGAGGTACCAGCCAATCCCATATTGCTCAAGAAAACTGGTAATCATCGTGAGGGTATTGGCGTAAATCATGACGCCCACGACGATCAACAAAACCCCGCTCACGGTGGAGACCCCCCACAAATACATGCGTGCCTGTTTAAAGTAGGCAAGGAACCGATCCACTCCCAAGGCCGTGAGAAACAACGGCAACCCCAATCCCAACGAATAGCTCGTCAGCAATAGCACCCCGTTCAGCAACGAGTCGGTCGTGCTGGCATACAACAAAATGGTCCCGAGCACCGGCCCGACACAAGGTGTCCACCCGGCGGCAAATGCCACGCCGATTAAGAACGATCCCACATACCCGACCGGTCGATTTCTGAATTGGAAACGATGCTCCATTTTCAGGAAATTGATATTCAAGATCCCCAGTAAATAGAGGCCGAAGACGACGATGAGAATCCCACCGATCCGTCTGATGTGATCTTGATAGGTAATCAAGGCCTGCCCGATGAAGCTGGCCGACGCACCGAAGGAAACAAATACTACTGAAAACCCCGCGATGAACAACAGGGCATTGACGACAATGGTCTTTTTGAACTTCGACCGCACCGTCGAGTCAGTGAGTTGCTCGATTGACAGCCCGGTGATGTATGAAATGTAGGAGGGAACCAATGGAAGCACGCAGGGCGAGACGAACGACAGCAAACCTGCCGAAAAGGCCGCCACGAGGGAGATATTCGTGATCGATTGGGACATGGGCTAGGACTTCATCAGCATCTGCACCAGCTGATGCGCTTCGGACGCTCCCCAGTCGCGTGCGCCGAAGATCTGGTGCCGGACAACTCCCTGCCGATCGACCATGAAGGTCATCGGGAGGCTCCGGGCGCCATAGGTCAGCCCCACGCGATAGTCGGCATCGTGAAGGATGGGAAACGTCAGGTGGTTCTCTTGCTGAAACGGCCTGGTGACCGCCACGCCTTGCGCATCGGTGGACACGGCCAGGATCTCAAAATCCTCCCGCGGAAACGTCCGGTAGAGCTGCTCCATTGCCGGCATCTCCACGCGGCAGGGACCGCACCAAGTCGCCCAAAAATTCAGCAGCACCACTTTGCCGCGCAAGTCCGACAGCGCAACCAGGTGGCCGTTCAGGTCTCGAAGCTGGAAGTTCGGCGCCGGTTCACCTAGCTTGACGGCGTTGCGCTTCGCAACCGGTAGGATGTCCGGCGCCGCCGCATCTCCTACGCCTGCAACCCCGGCCATCAGGAAGACAACCACTCCAGCAACCGCAAACCTCATCATCCCTTCCTCGCTCCGCCATTCAATTGTTGAGCGTCCGCCGACTTGGGCGTGACGTTGAGCAACTTAGTCAGGACTTGCAGGCTGTCGAGTCTCGTCCAGTCACGCGGCCCGATGACAATCTCACGGATGACGCCCTGCTGATCGATGATGAAGGTTTCCGGGACACCCATGCGCTTGTACGGTTTATCGGTCTTTCCCCAGGAGTCGATCAGTACAGGAAAACTGAGATTCATGCCCTTGATGAACGGGGGAATGTCCTTGGTCGTGGTCACACGGTCGATACTGACCGCCAGAATCACCAAGCCGTCTTTCTCGAAATTCTTATGGAGCACCTCCATCGACGGCATTTCGTCACGACAGGGCTTACACCAGGTCGCCCAGAAATTCAGGAACACCACCTTCCCTCGAAAGTCCGAGAGCCGCTGTGGTTTGTCGTTCAGATCGGTAAGGGCAAAATCGGGTGCCGTCTTTCCCACAGCCAGAAGTTCATACTTGGCGCTCTGCAGCCAGACAATGCCAAAGACCACCGCAACAATGGCTGCGCCTGCCAGGAAGATCAAGAAACGTGAGCCTCCTGACGTGGGAGGAGGGGCAGAAGATGTGGATATCGATGGTTCAGTCATGGTGACCTGAATGTAACTCGGTCACTGGGGCCTATGCATAGGCGTGTAGGCCTGAGAGCAGGAAGTTCACCCCCCAGAAACAGAAGATCACCATCAAGAACCCGAAGATCGCATAGATGGCGGCACGGTGACCTTCCCACCCGCGCGTCATGCGGGCATGGATGTAGGCGCCGTAAATCAACCATACGATCAGTGACCAGGTCTCTTTAGGGTCCCAACTCCAATAACCACCCCAGGCATAATTGGCCCACATCGCCCCGAGAATGATACCGAAGGCCAACAAGGGAAATCCGACCGTAATCGCTTTGTAGCCCAGCTCGTCAATGGTCTCAAGATCCGGAAAGGCCGCGTAGAAACGTGAGGTGCTGCCCCGTCGTTCCGCTCGTTCCTTGAAGAGGTACATCACGCCAAGACCGCCGGCCATCGCAAATGCCGCATAGCTGGTCAGCGTGATCGACACATGGATATAAATCCAGTAGCTGTTGAGTGCCGGGACGAGCGGTTCTGCCGTCTGATACCGATATGGCAGCAACGAGGCAGCGCCCATCGCGATGAATCCAATTCCCACCACGAATGCGCCGATGGCTTTGATCTTGTAGCGCAGTTCCAGCAATACATAGCCCAGGATGATCGCCCAGGATACATAGGCCATGGCCTCAAACTGATTCGACCAGGGCGCAAAGGTCCCTGAGGTCTGCATCCGCTCGAACGCTCGGGTAAAGAGCGCGCCGCTATTCACCATCCATCCAAACACCGTAATCAAGGTGGCGATTTGACCCAACTGTGTGGCCCAGGCTCCGTCACGTTCATCGAAGCTGTCCGTCGGATAACCGGCGGAAGCCAAGGTCATAACCGGGCGGCGTGCGAACAGATAGGCAATATAGAGGATCAGTGCGGCCAGATAGAGCCAGAACGTCATGTCGAAAAGAAACAGGGATCGGACCATCGTGTCCTCCGTCGATCGATTCAGGCCAACGAGCTTCCGGGTATCATACTCAAAACAACGGCGGTTTGACCACTCGACCCAATCCCCCCGGTAACGTGGACGAGGCAGAGAAGGCGCGGAGTTTTTCCGTCAGCTTTCCAAATTCCTTCTGAAAGTCGATCTGACTCTTGTGTGTCGTGCCGCCCGCATACACCGTCACCCCCTCCGGGACGGGAATGATCTTCATCCAGATCCGACGGTGGAAGATAAAGGACGAGAGCGTAATGCCCACCACGATCATGGTCGAGCCAGTCCAAACGATATTAATGCCGGGATTCTTCGCGATCTGCAAACCGGTGAACTTCTTCGGCTTGTACCCCACCAACTCGAACTGGTATTTCGACTCTTTAATATCGAAGAGGTCCGGGAACTGATAAAAAATCCAAGGCGTCGACTGCACCGTACTCCGCTCATTGACGACCAGTCTGACCGCGGGGTTTGCATGTTCCACCGTCTTCGAGAAAACCTTTTTCTCCGTCGAGTTGAAGGCAAAATCCGCCACGAAGTCCGTGATCGAAAGTTTCAGGTCGAGATCGGAGACTGCCCGCTCCTTTTGCCACTCCAGATCGATAGTCTTGACGACCTTGTCCGTTGCTTTGTCCTTGATATTGACCCGCGCCATCTCGATCTGGTCCCAGGCATCCCCATAGCTCGATTGATAAAACCAAATGCCTTTATACACGAGGGGATCGTTCACCGAAATCGTCTTGGTCACGACCGACTGGCCCCCGTCGACAACGGTCAGCGTACTGTTGTACGACTTCACTGAACCATTCTCGTGATAGTCGATCCAGAATTTATCGACCTTTAAGTCGAAGTTGCCTTTTGGGATATGATAGGTCTGCCCCTCGAGACAGACTCCAAATTCCTGGAAGCCATAGTAGGTGCCGATCAAGCCACCGACGATGATCACAGTCGCACTCAAGTGCGCCATGTGCGCGCCCACGCGGCCCAATACCCCCTTCGTCGCATAGATGGTCACCTCGCCCGGCTCATTCTTCGCCAGCACCCGATAGCCTTTCTCGATAAAATACTGTGCCAACCGCTGCGATACGACCTCCTTGCTGCTGGCAATCGAGACTTCGGCCTGCTGCTTCATCCCCTTCACGAAATCCAGCGACACGTTGACTCTATCTTGTTTCATCGACCGCCAGACGCCGGGAAAGCGCTTGTGGAAACAGGTGAGGGAATTGATGCAGAGAAGCCCGAGGAGACTGGTAAACCACCAGGTGTGATAGACATCGGTGAACCCCAGCCGAAGAAACCACCGATAGGTATTCTCTCCGTATTCTTGGATATAGGATTCCGGCCGTTCATTTTGCTGGATCACCGTCCCGATCGTGGCGGTGATGGCAATGAACAGAAAGAGGAACATCGCCAGCTTGATCGAGGCGAAGAACTCGACCAGTTCACGGGAGAACTCTTCCCAACCCAGTCTTGGGGCGGACTGCCCTGGGACATCCTTATTGAGAATCGTATCTTGGTTGCCGCTCATGCCGACGTCTGCCCCTCTTGACATCACAAAGATCGCCCCTCAGACCTTCGAACAGAGACCGTTGGCGTGAGAGACTCGTGCACGGGGAAGGCTTTAGTTCAGTCCTACGGGGATTGGTAAGCCTGCGCAAACCCAATAAAATCAGGTCATTTTACAAGTGGTCCGAAACGACTGTCAAGCAACCGAGGCGTCAAGCATTTCATCGATCCCCTACCTTCGAAGGAATAGACAAAGTAGGACTCATTCAGATACTATCGCGTGAGTTCAGCATTTGTGCGATCACCGATCAATTGATACACAGAGGGTCTAATGAGAAATAACTATCTGTTCACGTCAGAGTCCGTGACGGAAGGACATCCGGACAAGATCGCCGACCAGATCTCCGACGGAATCCTCGACGCGATCATCGCCCAAGACAAGTATGCCCGAGTCGCCTGCGAGACAATTCTGACCACTGGAATCGCCTTCGTGGCAGGTGAAATCTCCACCAAGGCCTATGTCGAGATTCCGGACATTATTCGGGAGGTCATCAAGGACGTCGGCTACTGCGACGCCTCTTGGGGATTCGACTACCACACCTGTTCCGTTCTCACTGCCATTCATCAGCAGTCCGGCGATATCTCCATGGGCGTGGATTCTGGCGGTGCAGGCGACCAGGGGCTGATGTTCGGCTATGCGACCAATGAAACGACCGAGCTCATGCCGATGCCGATCATCCTCGCACATCGTCTCACCAAGCGACTGGCAGAAGTCCGCAAAAAGAACATCCTGCCCTGGGTGCGTCCCGATGGAAAATCCCAAGTGACCGTGGAGTACCGGAACGGAAAACCGGTCCGGATCGATACTATCGTCGTCTCGACGCAACACAGCCCTGACGTGACGAACAAGCAGATCGAGCGCGACATCATGGAGAAAGTCATCAGGCCCATGATGCCGAAAGGGCTCTACGACCCGGCGAGCGTGAAACACCACATCAATCCCACCGGCCGTTTCGTGGTCGGCGGTCCGATGGGTGACACAGGACTGACGGGCCGCAAGATCATCGTCGACACCTATGGCGGTCACGGCAGCCATGGAGGCGGTGCCTTCTCCGGCAAGGATCCCACGAAAGTGGACCGGTCGGCGTCATACATGGCCCGCTACATCGCGAAGAACATCGTCGCCGCCGGTCTAGCCCAAAAGTGCGAAGTCCAGCTTGCCTATGCGATCGGCGTGGCCGATCCAGTCTCGGTGCTGGTCGACACAAAGGATACCGAGAAGATGTCCCCGGAAAGTCTGGACAAGCTCGTGCGGAAACACTTCCCCCTGACGCCGCGTGGCATCATCGACCATCTCAAGCTCCGCCGACCGATATTCAAAAAGACCGCATCGTACGGGCACTTCGGCCGGAGCGAGCCGGAGTTCACCTGGGAAAAGACCGACAAAGCGAGAATCTTGCGCAGAGAAGCAGGACTGTAGGTTAGACCGGACCGATTCACAGAGGGGGACGGATTGAAAAATCCGCCCCCCTTTTACTGAGCGCACACATTACCAATCGCTCATCACTTTACTGGAGGCATCCGTGGAATACGATGTGAAGGATATCAAGTCGGCAGACCAGGGCAAACTCAAGATCGAATGGGCCGAAGCTACCATGCCGGTGCTGCGCCTCATCAAGAAACGGTTTCAGCGAGAGAAGCCTTTCAAAGGCCTCCGCGTCACAGCCTGCCTCCACGTGACGACTGAAACCGCCAATCTGATGAAAACACTCCAGGCCGGCGGAGCCGATGTCCGGCTCTGCGCCTCCAATCCGCTCAGTACGCAGGATGAAATCGCGGCGGCGCTGGTCAAACATGACGGCATTCCGACCTTCGCGATTAAAGGCGAAGACAACAAGACCTACTACAAGCACATCCAATCAGCGATCGCCCACAAGCCGCACATCACGATGGACGACGGGGCCGATGTCGTCTCACTGCTTCATTCCAAGCGCAAAGACCTGCTCAAGCATGTGATCGGCGGCACGGAAGAAACCACGACCGGCGTCATCCGACTCCGCAGCATGGCCGAGAGAAAAGTGCTGAAGTTCCCGGTGATCTCCGTGAACGACGCCGACACCAAGCACCTGTTCGACAACCGCTACGGGACCGGCCAGAGCACGATCGACGGCATCATCCGCGCGACGAACCGATTGATCTGCGGCACCACCTTCGTGGTCGCAGGCTATGGCTGGTGCGGGCGCGGGATCGCGATGCGCGCCAAGGGCATGGGCGCCGATGTCGTCGTCACCGAGATCGATCCGGTCAAGGCGATTGAAGCGGTGATGGATGGATTCCGCGTCATGCCGATGGAACAGGCAGCGCTGGTGGGAGATTTCTTCGTCACGGTCACCGGCAACCTCAAGGTCATCCGCCGTGAGCACTTCGCCAAGATGAAGGAGGGGGCCATCGTCTGCAACTCAGGCCACTTCAACGTCGAGTTGGATATTCCGGCCTTGGCGAAATTGAGCCGGAGGAAGAAGCTCATCAGACCGGGGGTCGAGCAATTCACCCTGAAGACAGGCCGTCGGGTGAGCTTGCTCGGTGAGGGACGACTTGTGAATCTCGCGACGGCTGAAGGCCACCCCTCTAGCGTCATGGACATGAGCTTCGCTAACCAGGCGCTTGGTGCAGAATACTTGGTGAAGAATTATAAAAAGCTGGAGAAGAAGGTCTATCCAGTCCCGCCGGTGATCGATAAAGAAATCGCGCGGCTCAAACTCGCCGGCATGGGGATGAAGATCGACACGCTGACGAAGGAACAGGTGAAATACCTCGCATCATGGGAGATGGGAACCTAGCAGAATGCTGAAAATGACCCTAGCGTCCTTCTCGGTCGTCCGTCGCCCTGGAACGTACCCTCCCGATGACGGAGCTGTCCAGGCAGCTCGTGGTGCATGCAGAGAGAAGATAAAAGAAAAAGGCCGCCTACAAAGGCGGCCTTTCTGTATCTTGAAGCCTCATCCTCTGAGCTACAGTTAAAACCCGCTGCTTAAGAGTCCCGTCGAAGGGCTACCTCAGGACACCCAGCAGGAGAAACCGTCAGCAAAAGAGGAGAATTCATGATGGGAAAACTCATCATGGATCATTATGTGTCAGGCTGTCTTGGCACCAGCTGACATGAGGATCGAACTCCACTCCCCTTCAATACTGGTCCGCATTCATGCCACCGCGCACACACCAGGCATGGAAGGTAATGGTCTTGAAGGCGTAGAGCACCTTGCCGGTGTCGAAGAACACGAGCCACGCGCTGTTCGGAATGCCTGCGACCATCGTCGCCGACCAATACACGTCCATCTGAACGTTGGTAAAGGGATGGCCCAGAGGCAGGGTGGGCCCTGTTGTTATGGAAGGATCCACCAGACTCGCCAGTTCAGAAATCGACGGCAGCCTCCACCCTTTCCGGCCCCCCACGTCCTTATCGGCGCAGGCAGCACGAGCATCGGCCCATGACACCTCGGTCGTTTCCAGAGTCTTTTCCCACACGAGCCCGGTTTCATCGTCTCGCACCGCCGCATCTCCGAAGGCACTCAAGATAGTAAACCGCGAGGCGCTCGGCAGCTTCTTGCCCCAATTCTGGGTGAATTCGGAAACATCCATGGTGGGATTGGGATCCGATGGGGGGTCCGCAAAGGCACTGGTCACCCCTGCCCCAATAGTGAACAAACCCCCGACCAGGACACAGAGTCCTACCATCAGCATGGAACTGTTAGACATCTGCATCGTGCTTCTCATGCGATCCCTCCTGTCGTTGTGGTGGTCGAAAGTGTGGACCACCTTGCGCCTGGAGACACAGCGCGTCAATACCTTTACCCAAGCAGCAATGGATACAGGGCTGGAGGACTGGAATCCGCTGATTAAGAGTCAGCAGGTTATCCTGCGCTGGAAAAGAAAAGGGAGCATGCTCGTATATCGCTGTAAATGGTGGTCTGAGGTTGAGAGCGAACTTTATCGGAGCGCTAAGCCTTCCTAGGCCGCAGCTCCTCTCTCACTCGTTCTCGCTGGCGGTCGCCATATTCCACCATCCCCTCACTCGACCGAAGTCCGACGATGGCGCCCGAACATGATTGACAGAACGCCTCTGCCGGCTGCTCAATGATGCCATGAAGCGTATCCATATCGGTTTATCTGGATATTCATATAAACCGTGGCAAGGTGCAGGACGGTTTTATCCAGAGAAAATGAAATCAGCTGAGTTTCTCCGGTATTATGCCGGACGCTTCAACACGGTTGAACTTGATGGTATCTGGTTCCGGTTGCCGACCGAACAAACGGTGCAGGGATGGTTGGAGCAGACACTCTCTTCCTTCATCTTTTCACCCAAGGCGCATCGGCAGATTACGCATATGCATCGGCTGAAGCCGGGCTCGCTCCCCTTTGTCGAGACGATGCTGGACCGGCTGGCACCGCTGATCAAGCAAAAGCAGCTTGGGCCAATCCTGCTGCAACTCCCACCAAACTTTACGCGCGATGATGATCGGCTCAACGCTTTTTTAGAACAGGTGCCACGGACCGTCCGCTGGGCAGTCGAGTTTCGCCACGACTCCTGGCATGTACCGGAAGTGGAAGAACTATTGAGACACCATGGAGTCGGCTGGGTGACTGCAGACACGGATGAGTCTCCGGCTCAGATCCGCGATACCGCTGAGTTCTGGTACGTGCGCTTGCGACGGAGCGAGTATACCGAGGCGGCGCTGTGAAATGGGCCGCGCGTTTCACTGACGTGGCCCGGCGAGGGAAGAATTGCTTTATCTATTGCAAGCACGAGGATGAAGGTTCGCCCTGGATATGGGCGGACCGCCTTCTTGAGCTGGTTGGAGGTTCGGTTTCCGGCTAGGCTGCCGGGAGAGCGCCGGGCCCGGAAGTCGCCGATGGAGTGTCACCTGTCGAGCGGGCCCCCACTCATAGCTCCTGAGGGAAACCCCAGCGACGTGATTTTGACGGCGAGAAGTCGAATGGTGTTTGTTATAATCCGGCCAGCCTCCTGAACGCCTCTCGACGAATTCCTTCCTTTGGAGTGGCGCCCATGAACAACACGTACCGACACGATCCCACGCTGGCGCGATTGCTCATACTCGATGAGCTGTTCGATCTTTCGCTCTATAAGGCACTGCGTGAGATTTCGACGGACGCTGATGCCGGGAAGACCCTGGATGAGTTGGTGGTGATCGAAACGAGGCACCTGGCCTTCTGGCAGAAATTCTTCGACCTGAAGTTGGACCACCTCAATCTGGGGCGGCAGCTGAAGCTATGGTGCTTCACACAGCTCTGCCGCCTGTTTGGTTCCACGGCGGTGCATCTCGTCTTGGAAGCGATCGAGGTCTACGGCGTCAGAAAGTACCTCGGCCTATGGAATGACTACAAAGACCAGCCACTGGGCGAGGCACTCAAGGGTATTCTGCAAGACGAGTTCAAACATGAGGATATTCTTGTGACGAAACTGACCGAGCGGAAGATCAATCCTGAAAAGATCCGCAATATCTTCCTTGGCCTCAATGACGGCTTGGTGGAGATTCTTGGCGCGGTGAGCGGATTTTTCGGTGCGTTCGGCGACGCCGTGACGGTCTTAATCGCTGCTGCAACGACAGCGGTGGCCGGCGCACTGTCGATGGGAGCCGGCGCATTTCTCGCCCTAAACTCCGAAAAAGAGGTGCGTGCAATGGAGTCGGCGAAGAAGCGATTCCTTGGGGAAGAGACCGGCTCGGCAGAGATGCAGGAGCAGCCGTTAAGCTCAGCTTTCTTTGTGGGCGGAGCCTATGTCATCGGAGCACTGGTGCCGGTGCTCCCCGTGCTCTTCGGCGCCAAGGACGCGCTGGTTTCCGTCCTGACTGCTGGCACGATGGTCATCCTCGTATCCACGATATTGGCGTTCCTGTCCGGGATGGAGATGAAACGCCGCATCCTGCTGAATCTCGTAATCATCACTGTGGCAGTGAGCGTGACCTATGCGATTGGGTTGGCGGCAAAGCAGCTTTGGGGGATTGCGGTCTAACAGGAGAACCGCTTCGCAGGATAGTCGAACGAGACTGGCGGGACGGGCGAGACTAGGCGGAAATCCAATCTATCCATGTCGTGCTTTTCTCGCACGTCTCGCGCTTCACGCGCCAAGGACTTTGGCGCTAGCGAGAGTGGACCATCGGCAACTCGCGCGAAGTTTCTGCTTCTTGTTGAATGCGCAATCGCTCCAGCCGTGACTCTTCCATGACGTGGTAGAGCATCTCATCCGTCATCTGAGTCATCTGTGCCGCAGCATCTTTCATCTCGCCATGCTCGACCGCCCGCGAGAGTACCTCTGCCTTCGTGGAACCCTTCTTCTGGCCCACGAACGGCTTGATGATGAGATATGCCACGTCCCGGGCCGGCATGAAACGAAGGAACCGTCGCAGTAACCGGAAGGTTTGCAGCGGATAGTGCAGGAGCTTATACACGAACAGCCGCTTGAGCCCCTGGCGGCGGACCTCATTGATCACTTCGCCTCGCAAGCAGGTCGGATCGATTTCTGAACACTTGAAGTATTTGTACCAATCGGTTGTGTCGCTGACCAACCGGCGCTTCACATATTCCTGCCAGAGCGGCGTCCCGCGATACACACAGAGCCGATTGAAGCCGAACGTGTCGAGCGGCAGCTTGGAGGCCAGGTCGAACGTGGCGTTCATATCCTCGATCGTTTCATCGGGGTTGCCCACGGTGAAGAAACCGTGCACGATCTCGATGCCGGCCTGCTTGGCATTCTTGACTGCCGTGGCCACTTCTTGCAGCGTCTGTTCTTTCTTGAGACGATCGAGAATCTTCTGACTCCCGCTTTCAATCCCGAACATCACCGTCCGGCAATGGGCCTTGGCCATGGCAGGAAACAAATGCTGCGCGACCGAGTCCACGCGGCCTTCGATGCCCCATTGGATCGTGAGCTTCTCGTCCATTACGCCTTGGCAAATCGCTTCGATCCGTTTGGGCTGCAGCAGGAAGTGGTCGTCGACAAAATACACGGACCCGTAACCGCATTCTTCGAGGTACTTCAGCTCGCTCACCACGTGCGGGGCACTCCGCGCGCGCCACTTGCCTTCGTTGAAGATCGGAATGTCGCAGAACACGCAGGGCCAGGGGCAGCCGCGTGACGTTTGCATCGTGGTGAACCGATCCATCGAGAGCACCGCCGGCACGTCGAGCGGCATGGACTCTACAAAGTCGAGCGGGAGTCCTTCGCGATCGGGGAAGGGCCATTGATCGAGATGGCGTTCCATCGGCCGGCCGGGGTTCTGCACAACCTGTCCGTCCTTGGCCCAAGTCAAACCGGCCACACCAGCCGGATCTTCGAACCGTTCGAGTAGATCGAGGAGCAATTGCTCGCCGTCTCCGCGACACACAAAATCCACTTCAGGACACTGCAGTTTGACCAATGCGGCATTCAAGCTCGCGAAGACGCCACCGAAGGCCAATTTGACCTTCAAGTTGGCAGCGCGAATCTGACGGGCCAAGATCTTCGCGTAGGGATAGCTGGTGGTGCTGAGGAAACTGAGCCCAACCAGGGCCGGCTGTTGCCGTTTGATCTCCTCAAGGATGACCTCGTTTGGCGTGTCCGGGTTCGCCTGATCGAACATCACACACTCGTGGCCGGCCTGTTTGAGCACCGACGAGAGGGACATGATGCCGATGGGCGGAAAGCCCATGACCCGGATACGGCCATTTTTAGCACGCGTTTTAGCTGGAAGCGCGTAAAACTGTGGGTCGCGAACGTGGACGAGAAACACACGCATAGGTCAGCCTAGCATGAATAGTACGGTAGGAGAAGGGAAATTGCTTGGCTCCCTGTGAACGAAGACCACACAGGCTGAGCCTGGCAGGATGCGAAAGAACGATGCTGCCACGCCTAAAATCCAATGGTCTGCCGGTCTAGGACAACAGGATACGACTCCGGAGGATGCTCAAAAAGTTCGTCCAGCAAGGCCGCAGCGAGTGAAGGGCCGAGGAGGTACATACCAAGCTTCGCTTGACCCGCTCGCTTCGATCACACGCGAGCGGATAATTACGTTACCTCCAGGAATCTTAGATCGGTACGTTGAGGGTCTGAACGATGCGAGAACGCAGTTCGGTGAAAAGCGCGTCTCGGCGCGCTGGGGCCGGGCGGGTGAGAAGAGCGACTTTTTCAGCATCCTAGGAAAACGCAAAGTGGGGATGGCTGATCGAACACCACATCCCCACTTGCTGATCTTCTGACGCAGGAAGGAGACGAGACGTTTACCTACCGCCCGAGCGCGGCCTTGACCGCATTGCCGATCTCAGCCGGATTCTTCACCACGCGGACACCGGCTGATTCGAGACTCTTCATTTTCTCAGCCGCAGTGCCCTTCCCCCCGGAAATGATGGCACCGGCATGTCCCATACGCCGTCCTGGCGGCGCCGTGATTCCGGCGATGAAGCTGACGACCGGCTTCTTCACGTGCTTCTTGATGAACTCGGCGGCTTTCTCTTCCGCATCGCCGCCAATCTCGCCGATCATCACGATCGCCTGAGTCTCGGCATCCTTCTCGAACAGTGCCAGCACATCGACGAAGCCCGTTCCATTGACCGGGTCGCCACCGATGCCGACACAAGTCGTTTCACCTAATCCCAGCGTCGAGAGCTGATGGACCGCTTCATAGGTGAGGGTCCCGCTGCGCGACACGACGCCCACAACACCTTTTTTATGAATGAAGCCGGGCATGATGCCGATCTTCGCTTCATCGACAGTAATCACGCCGGGGCAGTTCGGTCCGATCAAGCGGACGTCTTTACCGCGAAGCGCGCGCTTGACCTTGACCATGTCATTGACCGGGATACCCTCGGTAATACAAATCACGAGCTTGATGCCGGCATCGGCCGCTTCCAGAATCGCATCGGCGCAAAACGGCGGGGGCACAAAGATCAGCGACGTGTCGCACTGGGCCTTCTTCACGGCATCGCGCATCGTATTGAAAACGGGAATGCCTTCGACCTCTTGCCCAGCCTTGCCCGGTGTCACGCCCGCAACAACCTGCGTCCCATAGGCCTTGCACTGCGTCGCATGGAACGAGCCTTCCTTGCCCGTAATCCCCTGCACCACCACCCGCGTATTCTTATTCACAAGAATTGACATGGAGTGACCCTCTCGAAGAACACCGGTTTCTAAAAAATTCCGCTGTTGTGCGCTTCCACAATGGTAACGCGGTGGATGTCATAATGGGCTTCCCGGGTGACTGTACTCGTGGCATCCGTAAACGGCATTGTAAAGAGCAGGAAAAACTGGAGCCAGAATCCCAGCTCTTCCTTCTTCTCCAGACTGTCGATCACCTTTTTGTCACGGTTCGTAAAACTGGTTTTCACAATCAGGTCTTCCGACACATACCCGGGTATGATGGTAAACGTGAGCACGGATAGAACCCCGGACGCTCCCATTCCCTTGCTCCCATCCTCGATAATCGTGATATCCGCCCGCAGGTCCGTCGGTTCATCCGAGGTGACGACAGAAGAAAAAAACCCGGATTCGACATAGGCTTTGACAGCTTGACCACGAGCTGCTTCGACCGTCTCCGCCCGAGGCATCTGATGAGCGCCATTTGGATTCACTTCCCCGACAACAGTCAGTCCGATCGATTTCTTTTGCTGTTGAGTCTGCTGAGGAGGCCATTGAGCCGGTGGCCTGACCTTGCCTTCACGCACCATCATGCATCCCGGCAACGTCACGAACGCCAGAACCATTGCGAGAATTGTTGCGCGCATATAGTTTAGATGGCCTTCCCGGTGATCCCCTGCATCACTATCTGCGTGTTCTTATTGACGAGAATGCTCACGATTCACGTTTAGACGTTGATTGTTTTGTTTTCTTCACCAACATTGTCCTTGCTCGAAGCTTTGGGCCTTTCGAAATCCTCTCCCTATACCTTCTCCCGCAGGGATGGCCTGACCTCCTGTCTCGACTTACGCGCAGGCTCGGGTCACAGTCCTGACTTTTTCCACTATCCCTCTCTCCAACGGGTACGGCTTATCTCGCGAGCGGCGCCGATCCGGGCGCCCATCCGCCCGCAGCGGGGTCCCTACACCGGGTGGGGTGCGAGGACGGATCGGGCTGGTCGGCGACAGGACCCGCTTCCTCACGCAGCCTTGCCCGTCAGCTTCACAATCTTTTGCGCTGCCTCCCACAAATCATTTGCCACCTCAAGTTTGAGACCGGACTCAGCCAACAACTTGCGGCCTTCTTCCGCGTTCGTCCCCTGCAGTCGAACGACCAACGGCACATTGATCTTCACTTCTTTGGCCGCTTCGATGACGCCATGGGCAATCCGCTCGCAGCGAACAATCCCACCGAAAATGTTGATGAAGATGCCCTTCACATTCGGGTCCTTGAGGAGAATTCGAAATCCCGCAGCCACGGTCTCCTTGGTGGCGCCGCCACCGACGTCCAGAAAATTCGCAGGCTCACTGCCCGCCAACTTGATCACGTCCATCGTCGCCATGGCAAGGCCCGCGCCATTCACCATGCAGCCGATGTTGCCGTCCAGCTTCACATAGTTCAGGTTATTCTCTCCCGCTTCGATTTCGAGCGGGTCTTCTTCATGGAGGTCGCGCATCTTCTGCACATCGGCATGCCTGAACAGCCCGTTGTCGTCGAACGAGACCTTGCCGTCCAGCGCGATGAGTTTCTTGTCGCCGGTGATGACTAACGGATTGATCTCCACCATGGCTGCATCCTTGTCCATAAACAGCCGATAGAGGTTCCCCAGCATCTGGATGAAGGGCGTCACGACGGCCGCTTCCATGGCAGGAAGCCCGAGCGCGAAGGCGATGTTTCGTCCGTTGTACCCCTGGAACCCCACGGCGGGGTCAATGGCTTCCCGGATGATCTTCTCCGGCGTGTGGGCGGCGACTTCTTCGATCTCCATCCCGCCTTCCGTACTCGCGATGAACACGGGCCACCCGCTATCCCGATCGACGAGGATGCTCACATACAATTCCTTGGCAATCGCGGCGCCTTCTTCGATCAGCAACCGCCGCACTTCCCGCCCCTTTGGACCGGTTTGGTGGGTGATGAGGGTCTTGCCGATCAGTTCCTTAACCAGGCCTGGCACGCTCGCCTTGTCCTTCGTAATTTTGACACCGCCGGCCTTGCCGCGACCGCCTGCATGGATCTGCGCCTTGACGACAAACACCGGGGTGTTGAGCTCTGCCGCCCATGCCGCCCCTGCCTCGGACGAGGTAATCTCTTTCCCGCGCGGAACAGGAATCCCGAACTGCCCAAACAACTGCTTTGCCTGAAATTCATGAACGTTCATTTCTTCTCCTTGTCCTTGCGCGACAGGCGCGACACGCGGGAAGCGCTATGAATTAGGATGCTAATCTCGCTCATCTCGCAAGTCGCGCTATTCTTTTCTCGTATACGGCGGCAGGATCATGGGTGACACCACGCCGCTCACACTGCCATGCTTCTTGGCCTCGGCATGGAACCCCGTGAGATGCCCGACCGTCAACTTTCCTTGCGGCATGGCAGCGGCACGAGCAGCGGCCGTCAACCCAGAGCGCTTTCCAAAGACCATCAGGTCGAGGAGCGAATTGCCCATCAATCGATTGCGTCCGTGCAATCCGCCGGAAGCCTCGCCTGCGACGAAGAGATTCTTCACGTTGGTTTCTGAGTTGGTATCGATCTTCACGCCACCGTTCTGATAGTGCAGCGTCGGATAGATCAACACGGGATCTTTGCTGATATCGATGCCGAACCGCTCGAACTGCAGCATCATCGCGGGAAAATGCTTCTCCACTGTGCCGGGGCCATGCTCGGCATCGAGCAGCGGGGTATCGAGCCAGACGCCGACGCGTCCGGACATCGTGCGAATTCCCCGTCCCTCTTCACATTCGCGAATAATTGAGGAGGACACGACGTCGCGGGTATCCAATTCGTTCACGAACCGCTCACCCTTCGCATTGACCAAATGTCCGCCTTCGGATCGAATTCCCTCTGTCACCAAGGCTCCGATGAGCTGCTCGGGATAGACCGCACCGGAGGGATGATACTGGAACGTATCGATGTGCATGAGCTTCGCACCCATCCGGTAGGCCAAGCACAGCCCGTCGCCGGTCGCACCGTAGTGGTTGCTGGTCGGGAATCCCTGAATGTGAAGCCGGCCAATCCCGCCGGTCGCCAAAATAACGGCCTTGGCTGCGACGACGACGAAGCGATGGTTGTCGAGGTCCTTGAATATGGCACCGGTGCAGTTCCCCTTCTCATCGCTCGTCAGCTCGACTGCGGCACAGAACTCGAGCAGCTGGATGTTCTGGTTCAGCACCTCGTCCTTGAGCACCCGCATGATTTCCAGACCGGTGTAGTCTGAGCAGGTCAGGAGACGTGGTTTCGAACTCCCTCCGCCTTTCTTGACATGGAGGTTGCCGTCCCCGTCGCGATCGAACAGCACGCCCAGGCTCAATAACCACTTTGCAATCGAGGGGCCCTCTTCGACCATCACCTTGAGCAGTTGATGGTCATTTTGCATGTGGCCGCCCTTCAGCGTATCCACGAAATGCGTGACGGGCGAGTCCTCGGGCGCCACAGAAATCTGCATGCCCCCTTGGGCCATGACGCTGTTGGAATCGCCGAGACGGAGCTTGGTGGCCAGGATGACCTTGGCGCCAGCCGCATGGGCATGGAGTGCGGCCGCGCAGCCGGCACCGCCGCCGCCCACTACCAGGACATCGGTCGTGTAGTCGGGTGTCAGGTCGAACCCGTCGGCAATGGCGCTCTCGCCCTCGAGCAATGTGGCCAGTTCGACGACCGTCTTGTCCCCTTCATTGGGACCAAAGCGGATCGGACGATAGGCCCGCTCCCGAAAATCCGGATGATATTTGTGGATCAGTTGGTCGCGTTCTGCGGGAGAGAACTTGGGAAGGGTCTGCTGGCGTCGGGCATCCCGCGTCCGGTGCACGATCTGTTGAAGCGCATGGATGTCCACGTCTCGAGCCTCTGGGTAAAAGGGGAACGCGACCTCGCGGAGACTACTTGACTGTCGCGCAGTGGTCGGCCAATTCTTTCTCGTTCATCTTGAGGATCTTGGCCCATTCGTCGTTGAAACGGCCGTCCTGGATTTCCTTGATGCGCGTATCCAGCCCCAGAGGCTTCTCGGTGAAATGAGCCCCCTGCGCCCGGCTCACATACAGAGCCACGAGATTGGGGGCGATGTCCGCTATGCAAACGGGCGTGCACATCCCGCACATCACACAGTCCATGAACATCTCGGACACACTCTTGAAGTCACCGAAGACGGCTTTCCAGACTCCCTCCCGCACATCGATCTTTTGCGGGCAGGCTTCGGTGCAAGCGTTGCAATTACGACAGAGCGGTGCTTCAGGATAGAGATTGAAGAGGTCTTGTTTCGGATCTTTGAGCGTCTGTACATCGTAAATGGCCTTCCTGGCCGGAAACGGTGGCATCATCGTGATCGACATGCCGTCCTGCACCGCCATCTGGCAGGCGAGACAGGTCCTTACTTTTGGGTCGTCCTTGGTCCGGTAGTAGGCGGCACAGGCGCCGCAGAACCCTCCGAGACAGCCGGCCCCGCGGACGACCTCCTGGCCGGAATACCACAACGCTTTGATGATCGTGATTCCTTCCGGCACTTCATACTTCTTGCCGGCAATCTCGACCGTAACCAATTTGTGCCGGATAACCTCCGGCTGATCGATGACGTTGTCTTTGTCTTCCTGAGCCATTGTTTCCTTCGTGAGAAGCACGGGGTTGAAAGACCCCTCTCCCCTCACGCCTGACGCTTCACTCCTGACGGCTGCGGCAACTTCCCTAGGCGATCGCGTCCACGATGGCATTCAAGGTTGCGCTTGGACGCATCGCTTTAGACGCCTTCGCGTCGTTGGGATGATAATACCCCCCAACATCGACCGGCTTGCCCTGTGCGCCGAGCAATTCAGTCGAGATCTTGGCTTCATTGTCAGCCATTTCCTTGGCGATCTTGGTAAAACGAGCCGCCAAGTTCTTATCCTGAGTCTGTTGAGCCAAGGCTTGCGCCCAATACAGCGCGAGATAGAAGTGACTCCCGCGGTTGTCGATTTCACCCACCTTACGGGCCGGAGACTTGTTGCTCTCCAGGAACTTGGCATTGGCCTGGTCGAGCGAGTCGGCCAGAATTTTTGCCGCCTGGTTGTTCGCCACTTTGGCGAGATGCTCTAATGATGCTGCCAACGCGAGGAATTCCCCGAGCGAATCCCACCGCAAGTACCCTTCTTCCTGGAACTGTTGCACATGTTTGGGCGCCGAACCGCCGGCACCTGTCTCGAAGAGTCCACCTCCGTTCAGCAGAGGAACAATCGAGAGCATCTTGGCGCTGGTCCCGATTTCGAGAATCGGGAATAGGTCAGTGAGATAATCGCGTAACACGTTCCCCGTCACAGAGATCGTGTCCTTCCCTTCCTTGATGCGCTCCAACGACAAGCGCGTCGCATCGGCCGGAGTCATGATCCTGATGTCGAGACCTTTCGTATCGTGATCTTTCAAGTAGCGTTTCGACCTTCGTGATCAACTGCGCATCGTGCGCTCTGGTCTTATCCAGCCAGAAGATCGCTGGAGCTCCCGTGGCCTTCGCACGATTCACTGCCAGCTTGACCCAATCCCGAATCGGGGCATCCTTCACCTGGCACATCCGCCAGATATCGCCTTCTTCCACCTTGTGCTCCAGCAAAGTCTTTCCCGAAGCATCCACCACGCGAATCGTACCATTCCCCGGAGCCTTGAAGGTCTTGTCGTGCGAACCATATTCCTCGGCCGCCTGCGCCATGAGGCCGACATTGGGCACGCTGCCCATGGTCTTCGGATCAAGCGCGCCATGCTTCTTACAGAACTCGATCACCTCATGATAGACCGGCGCATAACTGGCATCCGGAATCACACATTTGGCATCCGCCGCCTTGCCGTCCGGCCCCCACATCTTGCCGCTATCGCGAATGACCGGGGGCATGGAGGCATCAATGATGATGTCGCTCGGCACATGGAGGTTGGTGATGCCCTTGTCAGAATTCACCATCGCCATGGGAGGCCGCTTCTTGTAGACCGCCTGAATGTCGGCTTCGATAGCCTTGCGCTGATCCTCCGGCAAGGCCTTGATCTTGGCGTAGAGATCGCCAAGACCATTGTCCGGATCCACGCCCAGCTTCTTGAGCGTCTCTCCGTGCTTTTCGAACACGTCTTTGTAATACACCGTCACAGCATGACCGAAGATCTTGGGATCCGAGATCTTCATCATGGTGGCTTTCATATGGAGCGAGAACAAGACACCCCTCTTCTTGGCATCTTCAATTTGCTCCTCGAGGAACTGACGCAATGCCTTCACGCTCATGAACGTTGCATCGATAACTTCCCCGGCCTGCAATGCCACTTTTGGTTTGAGCACCGTGACCTTGCCGTCCTGGCCGACGAACTCGATCTTAACGTCCGTTGCGGCTGCCACCGTCATCGACTTTTCGTTGGAGCGAAAATCCCCACCCTTCATATGGGCCACGTGGGTCTTGGAGTCCGAACTCCAGGCTCCCATCTTATGCGGATGCTTCCTGGTGTGGGCCTTCACAGAGAGTGGAGCGCGCCGGTCGGAGTTACCCTCGCGCAGAACCGGGTTCACGGCGCTGCCCTTCACTTTGTCATAGCGGGCCTTCACATCTTTTTCTTTGTCGTCTTTCGGATATTCTGGGTAGTCCGGAAGCTTGTAGCCCTGACTCTGCAGCTCCTTGATGGTCTCTTGTAACTGGGGAAGCGAGGCGCTGATGTTGGGGAGCTTGATAATATTGGCTTCCGGCGTCTTGGCTAGCGCCCCCAACTCCGCCAGATCATCCGCCTGCTTCTGCTCGGGCGTCAAGTAATCGGGGAACAGAGCGATAATACGTCCGGCCAGAGAAATATCCCGCAATTCCACCGACACACCGGCTGCTTTGCTGAAGGCATTGATGATCGGCAAGAACGAATAGGTCGCCAACATCGGCGCCTCATCGGTCTTTGTATAAATGATCTTGGAAGCTTTCGTGCTCATGGTTTTCCTCTTTTGCTTCTTGTTAGTTCAGCGCGTTCAACGCTGAACCTGCCTTGAACCACGCAATCTGCTGCTCGGTGATGCTGTGGTTCGCCTGGATGGTGAGCGCCTTGCCATCCGTCTTGTGTATCGTCACCTGCACCGGTTTGCCAGGAGCCAGACTGCTGAGCCCTGTCACGCTGATGCGGTCCTGCTGCTCGATCTTCTCGTAATCCTTCGGGTCAGCGAAGGTCAACGCCAAGATCCCCTGCTTCTTCAAATTGGTCTCGTGGATGCGGGCAAAGCTCTTGGTGAGCACCACTTTCACATTGAGAAATCTCGGAGACATCGCCGCATGTTCCCGGCTGCTGCCCTCGCCATAGTTCTCATCGCCGACCACGATCGAGCCGATCCCCTTCGCCTTATACCGCCGGGCGATCTGCGCAATGGTAAGCCCCGATTCGCCTGCCAACACATCCGTGCCCTTGCCGGGCTCTGAGAAAAAGGCATTATTGGCCCCCAGGAACATGTTGTCGCTGATCTTGTCCAGATGGCCGCGGAACTTGAGCCAGGGACCCGCCGGGGAAATGTGATCGGTCGTCGTCTTGCCCTTGGTCTTGATCAACAGCGGGAGTTTCTCGAAATCCTTGCCATCCCAGCGCGGGAATGGCTGCAGCAGCTGCAACCGTTCGCTGGTCGGGGGCACTTCCACGGTCAAGCCCTCGCCGCTGGCCGCCGGCGCAACAAATCCTTCCTCACCCTTTGCGAATCCCTTGGCGGGAAGCTCTTCACCCTGTGGCGGCTCAAACTTGAATTCCTTGCCATCCGCGCCCTTGATCTTCTGATTGACAGGATCAAAGGCCAAATTACCCGAGATGGCATAGGCGGTCACAATTTCCGGGCTGGCGAGGAATGACAGGGTTTCATTGATGCCGTCGTTGCGGCCGGGGAAATTGCGATTGAAGGAACTGACGATCGAATCCGCTTTTCCCTTCACGCCATCGGCCCGTTTCCACTGTCCGATGCAGGGACCACAGGAGTTGGACAACACCGTGCCGCCCAATTTTTCAAATGTCTCCAAAAACCCGTCGCGCTTCATTGTATTGTAAATGCGCTCGGAGCCAGGAGACACGAGGAACGGGGTTTTCGCTTTGAGCCCGACCTTCAACCCTTGCCGGGCGATGTGGGCCGAACGGCTGATGTCTTCATAGGATGAATTGGTGCAGCTTCCAATCAGTGCAGCTTTGAGTTCGACCGGATAACCCTTCTCCTTGGCTTCCGCCGCCATCTTGGAAATCGGCCTGGCGAGATCCGGCGTGTGAGGCCCGACGACATGGGGCTCGAGCTTCGACAAATCGACTTCGACGATCTGGTCGTAATACTTCTCAGGCGACTGATAGACCTCGGGATCTGCCACGAGCAGCGCCTTATTGGCAATCGCAAGATTGGCTAGGTCGGCCCGATCCGTGATGTTCAAGTAGGCGACCATCTTCTGGTCGAACGGAAACACGGACGTCGTCGCGCCCAGTTCCGCACCCATGTTGCAGATCGTTCCCTTACCGGTCGCGCTGATGGTTTCCGCACCGGGACCGAAGTATTCGACGATCTTGTTCGTCCCACCCTTCACCGTGAGCAAACCGCAGAGGTATAGAATCACGTCTTTCGGCGAAGCCCAGCCGCTCAACTTGCCTGTCAGGCGGATGCCGATCAGTTTTGGATGGAGTACTTCCCAGGGCAGACCGGCCATCACTTCGCCGGCATCGGCGCCGCCGACACCGATGGCTAACATACCAAGCCCGCCGCCATTGGGCGTATGCGAGTCGGTTCCAATGATCAAGCCGCCGGGGAATGCGTAATTTTCCAAGACGACTTGGTGAATGATCCCAGCGCCCGGCTTCCAGAACCCGATACCGTACTTCTTCGCCGCCGACGCGAGAAAATTGTAGACTTCCTTGTTCTCGTCCACCGCACGAAGCAGGTCCTTCTCCGAACCCATCTCGGCGCGAATCAAGTGGTCGCAGTGAATCGTGCTGGGCACCGCAACGGTCTTCTTGTTCGCTTGCATGAATTGGAGCATAGCCATCTGGGCTGTGGCATCCTGCATGGCCACGCGATCAGGGCGAAGTGCCAGCATGGCCTTGCCCCGCTCCCAGACCTGCGTATCGAAGTTGTCGGCATGGGACACGAGCACTTTTTCCGACAGTGTGAGGCCACGGCCGAACTTCTTTCTGGCCCTGGCGAACACGTCCGGCATCTTGGTGTAGAGATTCTTTGCTAGTTCGAGCGACATAGTGTTCTCCTTACTTATCGGGCTAGGGGCTAGAGGGGGTTACCTATCGCCACGCGCCTCTCGCCACTTGCCTATTTCAATGGCGGTACTTCGCGTCGCTTCGGAGCCGCATAGTTGACAAGGTAATCGAACAGCCGGATCAAGCGGCTATCCTGACGCTTCTGATCCACCCAGTGCCCGATCAACCCGATCGTGCGCGAGAGAATGAAGAAGCCGTTCAAGCTGTCAACCGGGAATCCGATATCGACGAGCACCGCCGCCATCGTTCCGTCCACGTTCAGAATGAGGTTATCCTTCTTTACCGAGGTGATTTTCTCCACTTCAAGTGCAAAGTCCAGGCAGGGAGTCTTAATGTGCAAACTCTTCACATACCCAACCAACTCCTTCACCCGCTTGTCCGGATTGCGCAAACTCTTGACGCGATGGCCGATCCCCGGCACCGGCCCGACGTTCTTCTTCATATAGGTGAGGAACTCGTCGACGGACATTTTATTATCGACCGCATGTTTGAAGTAGCGGCCGGCATCGGTCACGGCACCGCCGAAGCGGGGACCGATCATGATCAATCCGGCTGCAACCGACTGGGACAACCCAATGCCTGCGCAAGCCGCGATGATTGTCCCCAAGGCTCCGCTGACGCAGGGGCCATGGTCGGCGGAGAGCATCATGATGCGCTTGACGATCTCGGCTTCCTGCTTCGAGATGAGTCGCTTGTCCCAGAGCAGGCCTACAACATGGGGAATTTCGTAGCCTTTGTTGATGAGTTCGGAAGCGGGATACCCGTCGTAGCAGGGTTCGTCTCCACGGTCGTCGCTGATCGTGGTGCGGATCAGCGGGGCGACCATCACTTCGTCCGCCTTCATGGCCTCTTCAATACTCTTCGGCAACTTCGGCAATGAAGCCGGTTCAACCGGTTCCTTGACCTGACCGGATTTCAACAACTCTTTGTAGGTTTCCTTGATCGCCGGGCCCAAGGCACCGAATGTCGCCGGCACGATTGCGCCCGCTTTCTTGAGGGCATCAGACTTGGAACGGGCTGATCCTTCGCCCTTTAGGCCTTCCTTGGCGCCTGCGTGACCGAACTTCATGCCCTTCGGCAAACTTTCCTGGCAAAAGCCGGAAACGACGGCCATCAACTTCACCCGCCGCTTCTTGGCTCCGTACCACTCGGCTGCCCGCTCTTCGAGATCGCCGCCCATCTCGCCGACGATGACGACCGCCTTGGTTTGCGGATCATTCTCGAACATTTCGAGGTAGCTGACATAGTCGGTTCCCGGATAGGCATCGCCGCCGATCCCGATTGCAGTTGTAATGCCGTCGGCAAACTGCGAACAGATCCAGATAATCTCGTTGGAGAGGCCGCCTGATTTGGTGATGACTCCGAATGAACCTTCACGATAAAGCTTGGAAAGGACAAGATTGTCAAAGGCTCCGCCGATGACACCCAACCGACAGGAGCCGGCTGAGACAATGCCGATCGACGAAGGGCCATTGAAGACCTTCCCGAGTTTAGTCGCATGACGGCCCAGGATCTTGGCGTCTTTTTCCGGTACACCCTCGGTAATCATGGAGACTACCTTGATATGCGGGTCGTCCAAAGCTTCCATCCCGCCCTTCATGGCCCGATCCGCGCCGATGTAGACGAGACTGGTGTTGATCTGTGGATGGTGCTTCGTCGCTTCCGCAACGGTCTTATAGATCGGAACAGCAACCAAGCCGCTGCCGTAGGGGATCTCGTGCGTCTTGCCGGCGTCAGGAGGATACACGAAGGCCAAGACGTTCAACGAACGTTTGATCAAGTAGCAAAACTCGGCCATGCGGCGCGCGGCATTCACGCCTGCGACGCCACCCTGAATGACCACATAGGTGTCTTTGTTTGCCAGGATACTCATTCCGGGATCTCCCCTTAATATTCAGTAGGCCATAGACGGCAGGCTATTTCGTCTGGAGTGCCTTGTCGACAATATCGGTGAGCGGCGTGTTGCGGTCGAAGACGTTGATGTCGAACCCTTCGTCTTTGAGCGCGCGCATCGCATCGAGCCCTTCCTTCTCGCGCGGGCCGCCACGACGAACCCAGATCTTGACGCCCTTGAGCTTGCCCTCGGACTTCGCTTTGCGGAATCCATTGATGATGCCGCCGAACGTTTTCTTCACGTCGGTGAAATTCGCAATCGCGCCTCCGACGATGATGTTCTTGATCCCGGGCAACGAGCAGACCTTATCCGTCAGCACTTCAACCGCCCAGTCTGGCGGGTCGCCGGAGTATTCGGCGTAATTGGCCAACTTGCCGCCGCGTGCCACGACCGCATCGGAATAGTAGACGCTGGCGCCACCGCCGGCTGGAAGCATGGCCGTGTCTCCGCCTGGAATCTCGATAAATTTGACCGAGCCCTTGATCTTTGAATCCACAGCCATGACTTCCATTTCATGCTTGGAATAGGCGCGGCCAAATTCCGCGGCGAAGGCAAAGTTCCAGTCAGGGTGCCGGAATTTGGCATCGCCATCGAGCAACGTCACCGCATCCAACGCGATCAGTTCACCGTCCTGCTCGCGCAGGACCACGGGATTCACTTCCAGATATTGCGCATCTTCGCTGTCAAAGCAGGTAAACATTTTACCCGCAAAATCAGCCATCTTCTTGATGAGCGGACCGGTGAAACCCGCATCCTTAGCCAGTTTCTCGAGCGCGTCCCCCGAGGGCTGTTGCCCGACTTCCAGCGCCAAGCGCTTCACACGGTCCCAATTCGATTCGACTTCAATACCACCGCAGTTCGCGACCAGGACGTCAGTCCCTTCACGGGTGGATTTCACCGCACAATAATATTCTTCCTTGTGGGGAATCATTTCGGACACGATCACTTGCGAGACGGTGATACTGCCCACCTGGCGACCGATCATTTCCTTGGTCGCCGCTTCCGCCCCTTTGAGATCTAGATCCACCTTCACCAAGCCGAGCTTGAACCGTGAGCCAAGCGCTTCATGGGCCTTGACCACCAACTTGGATTTCTTAAGCCATTCATTGGCTTGGCCAAGCTTCGCCAGTTCATCAACCGAGGTCACGACGACATAGTTTGGGACGGTGATGCCCCATTTCTTCATGAGCCCCATCCCGGGACCTTCGAGCACCTTCGCCATGACGTCACTCCTTCAGATTGGTGAGAAACAATTGTAAAGGAGGAGGATTCTAACGAAATCGGATGGACGACTCAATACACCATAGGGACTAAGTCCATCGGATCAAAAGGCCTAGGGATGAGGTTGCCGGACGAACCATGATCTAAGTACTCGAAACTATAGAGCAATCGCAATCTCGCATCACGAATCGTCACTCATGCGTGAGACAAGAATTATCCTGGAAAGCGGTTGGATTGGCAGGCGGGGCAAAAAAACGAGCTGCGTTCACTTTGGAGACGGCGAATCATCCGTCCGCAGGCGTTGGGACAGGGTTGATCTTCTTTGCCATAGACGAGATGGAGGCGCTTGTATTGACCTTCCGTGGCATCTGGTGCATAGAAATCTTTTACGCTTGATCCGCCACAGGAAATCGCCTCGCGAAGCACCGCTTGCATGGTGTCATAGAGCTTGTTAATGGTCGTCCCGCGCAGACGATTCACCTCACGGTTCGGATGGAGCCTGGCGCGAAAGAGAATTTCGTTCGCATAGATGTTCCCAATCCCTGCGATCACTTGCTGATGCATCAACAGCGGTTTCAGACGTCCACGCCGGGCCTGTATGAGACTGACGAACTCGTTGCGCGGTACCGTGAGGGGATCGACCCCAAAGCGGCGGGCACGATAGCGGTCAAGCCCTGCCCGATCGAGCAAGGAAAGTCGTCCGAAACGTCGAGGATTCCAATAGCGCAGCTCCGATTCACGCCTCCCCGTGAATGACATGCGGACATGCACGTGTTGCGGATATTTCGTCTGCGTCCCGCGAAACAGGAGGAGCCCTGTCATACCGAGCTCCGCGACGATATACCTGAGCTCGTCTTCTTTTTTAAACCCGAGGGAGACGCTCTTGCCATACCGCTCCACAGCTTCCAGCACCGCGCCGTGATACCACGAGAGCGTCGGCAACCCTTCCCGAACAATATCCGCTCGTCCGACCAGACACTCGTTGAGCTGAGCGCCGAGAAGATGATCCCGTAGCTGCCGGGCAACGACTTCGGCTTCTGGCAGTTCCGGCATCGAGGGAGGTCCTCAGTAAAGTGGTTGTATCCGAGCCTTACGATCCCGGATTAGGCCATGCCTGGCACGAGAAAGGCAATGGGGAGAAGACGGACGTTCAGCGTGATGAGGGAGCGCGTGCCCTGTGGTTAAACGGCGGCAGCCGGGCGTGTGGTAAAGGTCATTTTGTCCTTCGTGCGAGCCTCCCGAAGGAGGTGAACCTGGGCAATCGCTTCTTCGAGCATTGGAAGAGGCATGGCGCCTGGACGGCGCGTCATGACCAACTTCAGGACCTCAGTATATGTCATCCCTTGGACGCAACAGAGATAGGCCATCACGACCGACACGGACCGGCCCATGCCGGCGCGGCAACATACCATGACCCGATGGTCTGAAAGATGCTGCTCAACCCAATTCACGGCTCGATCCAATGAAACCGGTTCCGCCTCGGCGAATTCCGCAAATGGAATCCTGCCGTACAGCAGCCAGCTCGGAGGCTCCACCGTATACTCAGCGGCAACGAGAAGCAGCGCGCCGACCTTTGCTGGCGGCTCCCTCGCGTCGTTGATATTCCCGACCAACAAAGTCTCGGTGATAAGATGCATGATGGTCTTAGTATAGGTGGCCCACTCGCCAGGTCAAGGAAAAACCTTGCTCTGTCCTGCGTTGCAGTCGCTTATACGTGAACGCTATACTGGCGGCACCATATCGTGAACGTCTGCACAAGGAGCCTGCCGATGCCCAGCCCGACCGTTGAGGAAGTTGAAACCAGACTTGAAACCGTTCAGTGCGCCATTTGCAAGGGATCAAGCTTTGGGGTCGATCGGCGATTTATGCAATCGGACGGAGAGTGGCGCGGCGTCTGCAAGAAATGTCGCTACAGCTTCCCGATCTACACGGACATGGAATTCTACCAACGCACGCAACCGGATATTCCCTACCGCCTCAAGGAGATGTCCTGTCCGACCTGCAATCACCGAGGCGTGAACCTCAATTTTCGTGTCACCATGTCCGTCCGGGAATCCATCTATTTCCTGACCTGTACCGCTTGCCAGAAGACGTTCCCGGAACGCTCCTCCCTGGAAGCCTTTGAATAACTCCCCTTTTCCCTCCCAGTCTAGTGTATACTTTACATATGAGTAAGACACCAAAGAGTTCAGCTACGGATCCAGAAAGTCCTGCTCCCAAGAGCGTGGCCAAAGTGAGAAAAGAAATCCCGCTCATTTCGGTTCCAAACGATCGGGACATGATCGCCGAAGAAATGGCTGAAATGTTCGATGAAGACAGAGTTAGTCATCAGCACGGGAGCTCGGAGCCTGAAGCTGATTAGCCAGTCTTAGACTTGCCGTATCATCTCAACTGTTCCCTCTGCCGGTATCCTTCCCAATATTGATCCTTCTTTCCGCTTCACGCCGTCGATCCGAATTATCGACCCTCGTTGACAAGCCTCCCATTCCCTGTTTGTCGGAGACTGTGCCCGATCGAGTCGCCCAACTTCCGACCGACCCAGCTCGTTGCAAAGCCACGCCCGTGTATCGCCCTTCAATTCTCGTAGTTCGCTCACGACCCGGAAAGTCTGCCGGTTGCGCGTTGCAATAGTACGACCGTCCGTGCGCAACAGCACATAGGAAAATTTCAACGCGTCTTTAATGAACCCCACGTCCTGATCGATGGCAGCAATCGCAGGAGGGGTCTGCCAGGGTCGCTCTTCATGACACCAATCGTCTGGGTGGTCTAAGGCTGGACAGCCTCCCTCATGCAGGCAGGGACTGTAGACCGTGCAAAGGCCCTGCTTGAGCATATGATTGCGTACATGATGCAACGATCGTGCTATCTGCTTCAGTGCTGGCTCGACGATCATGATGGTACCGTGAGGGGCAAGGAACGGCAAAAGCTGCGCCACAACCGCAGCACGCTCCGCGGGGGGATCGACCGACGCAGCAAACAATTCATTGAGACAATTCGCCAAAATAATGAGGTCATATGGTCCATGACGCACAATCTGTTTACCAAGGTCGCCTTTGAGCGGATGTTCCAGGTTGCCCTCGACACACCGGAGACCTTCGCTGGATATTCCTACCTCCCGACAATAGGCCTCCCACAATTTCCCCGTGTCGGATAGTGATGTGTGAGAAGCATCGGCAGCCAGGACCGACAGAGATTTCGCCCGCTCCGGGCTGCGCTGCCACAACCAATCGATCAGGGCTAAGGCTCCAGTCCCTGGGCCACAGCCAAGGTCGAGCACAGTCATTGGCTGTTCTGGCTCTTCCGTCCCACGGTCCTTGGGCAGCTCGTCGAGCAGCACTTGGATTTTGGAGAGATTCACGGGGAGGAAGTAGGAGCGATAGGCGGCGGCGTGGGCCGGATCATCCAGGTAGCGCGGCGACAATGTGGCTCGTGCGGTCGTAAAGAGACGCGAAAGATCCACAACCGCCTGCGCTAAGCCGTCACCATAAAACCCCTGGCCGACGGACTCCTTCGCCAGGACCCTCAGGATTTCCGATGACAGACCGGACGGTTTCTTCTCATTGAAGGGTTGCATGGTCATAGTGTAAGCTGACGTTGATCAGGAGGACAACCATGACAGACGCAATTCTACTGGCCTATAAAGATGTTGAACATTCAATGGAACGATTCACCCAACTTCTCCAACGCCATGTGGAGACGATAAGCGCAACCCCATCCCACGACTCCGAGAAAGTCTTTCGCTTGTCGCAAGGCTCCAAAGCGATGCGGGACAGCGCGATGATCTACCTCTCCTACGCCAAATACGTGGCCTATGGCATGCCGGAGAGTGAAGACATGGTGCAGGACGAACTGCAAGGGTAGCCCCGGCTATTATCTGGGTTATCTGACTGATTGGGATTTCCGTCAAACGAGGAAACGAGACTAACCGCTAAAGCGAAGAGCCCGTCAGGCATGAAAACCTGACGGGCTCTTGGCTTTTCTTGCGACCGCTTAGATGCTGCGCATGAAATGCGCCACGTCATCCTGATTGACGGCTCCGCCCATGACCGAAGACTGGGCGACGTTGCTCGACTTCTTCCCGGTAAGACCGGACTCGACTTCGTCCACGATCAACTCCACCGGCATCGACTGACCACCGTATACCCGTGGCCCACCGATGATCTTGGCCTTGGAGAACCCGTAAATCGCGGTGGCCACTTCTTTCGCCAGCCATCCGACATAGTTGAACTCCGGAACGACGATGAGCTTCGCCTTGCCACAGAGTTCCCGTAACTCCTTCGTCGGGAACGGGCGGAGCGACCGGACCTTGATCAAACCGATCTTGATGCCCTTTTCTGCGCAGATGCGAACGGCTTCACGCGACTGAGCCGCGGCACTACCTGAGGCGATGATCACCGCCTCCGCATCGTCCACATTCTCAGCCGTAAGCAAACCACCCATATACTGGTTGATGTACTTACGGGACCGTTCGACTGCCGCCCACACTTCCTGCTGCCAGACCGCATGGATGTTGTAGGCCATGAAGTTCGACTTCTGAACCGGAGCGTCGCGTGACAAACGGGCGGGAGGATTCTCCGCATCGAGCACCGGCACCGCACCGCGCCATGCTTCACGAGGCGGAAGCCTCATGCTGCGGTCCTGCATCCGGACATAGCCTCGAGCATGAGTCACAAAGAAGCCGTCACAGCAGACACCCACGGGAAGAGTCACATCGTTTTTTTCGCTGATCACGAACCCGGCCATGATGAAGTCGTACATGTCCTGCTGGTTCTCGGCGTGGAAGACGATCATGCCGCTATTGATAAGATAGGCGACTTCAATATTGTCCGGCTGAATGGCCAACGGGGCGTTGACGACGCGGCAGGTGAACATAGCGACAACCGGCAGCCGATGCCCGGGCCAGGACGCGATTCCTTCCAAGCCCCTGAGCGTACCGGGACCGGCGGTCGCAGTAAAACAGCGGACACCCGCCCGTGACCCGCCCGCGATCGCCGCCATGACACCGACTTCTTCTTCACCACGGTAATACTCTTTCACGTACCCTTCGCCGTAGAGCACGCCGATGAGCTGCATCGTTTCGCTCTGCGGGGTGATGGGATAGGCGATGGCCAGGTCCACGCTGGAGCGCCGAACGGCCTCTTTCGCCGCTTCGCTGCCCGTAATGAACTCTTTCGTCCGCGGGGCTTCGAGGAACAGATATTCCGGCGTGACCACCTTCTGCCGTTTCGCTTCGGCATGGGGATCTTTCCTCGCAGCCGATGGAGGGGGGGGAGGAGCAACACTCGTGATGGGATCGCCCTGGGGGTTCGTTTTTTGCTCTGCTTCGAGTGCTTCGCTCATCATGACACCTCTTGTCTGTATCGCCTGTGCTTCTCGACCTTAGCCTTCACGCTTCATCTGCTCGGCCGAATGGCCGAAGGCAGCTGCGCCGGCAAGGCCTGCCACAGGGGCAAAGGTAAGGGGATTCGTGTGAGTTTTCCCGCCGTGAACTCTCGATTGGGTACCGGTAAATCGGACGTTCTCACCATTCTCCGGCAACTTAATGCCCATTTCTTCACGCACTCGCTTGAAGACCTGCGCAGTCTTCCTCAACTTGATCGTGTCCGAATCCCGAATCGTGAGCATCGCATCTTCATGCCCCTGCTCCGCGCAGATCGCCATCGTCAGACAGTTCGTCCCTGCACGAATCATTTTCAAGGTCAAGTTGGCATAATGGCAATGCACGCCGATGAAGATGCAGGCTTCAATCTTGTTGCCCCAAATCGTGAGATTCGGATGGTTCGGATTGATCACTTCTTCTGGGTCGATCTTCGGATACTTCGGCCGATAGTCCGGCATGGGGATGATCATGACGTTGGGAATCTGGGCCGCGATCTCCAACACTGCCTTGGCTTTTTCAACGGCATGATCGTTCCACGCCCAAAGCACCAGCGGTCCCGGAAAGATCGTGGCGTTGGGGCTCGTGAGCATCTTACGGGCCATCTCCTCGATGACCTTGTCTTCATTGAGCTCCAGCAATCCGTAGTAGAGTCCCTGGCCTGGATCAGGCAGCGCGACACCCAACTGAGCCGCCGACGGCGGATGGAACCCGGCTGGACCCGGAACAATGATGCGCTCTCTCGTCTCTGGCGTCGTTGCCACTCCCATACCTCCCTAATTACCCACAACAATCATCGGATTGGTCAGGACCGCAACGGTGGATTTTTCTTCATACCGGATGTTGTCGGTTACGGCTGCCATCGGCAATTGATCAATCATGATCATCTTAATAGCATTGTTTTTCGCCATATTGTCACAGACCCACACGCACTGCGCGCAACCCTTACAGCGGTCGACTGCCACATATGCAGAGCCGTACTTGAAGCCCTTATCCTTCCCCATATCTTCGCTGTATTGAATGGTGTTGGCTTCAGGACAATATTGTGTGCAGAGCTTGCAACTCTTCGCGGCACAGATCTCAACATCGATATTGGCTACCAGGTACATCGTGACTCCTTCGTACTAAATTCCGGTTAGGCGCCTACGGTCGCACGGGCTTCCGACCGTTTGACCGATTCCGCAGCCCAACCGTGATCGACTGCGTAATTCCAGCCGGCCTGAATCACCGCCACATTCTTATCGATCAACTCCTGCTTCTTTTTGAATTTTCGCTCGACGACGCTGTCCAACGCCGCGGTTCCGCCGGAGACGACAAATCCTTTGCCAAGGAACCGATCCTTCACCGACTGCTCCAGCGCTTCGACCGAGGTCAATCCCGTAATGGCTCCGATGCAGCCCATCAATGCCATGTTCGTCGCAAGGTCCATCCCGGCAACTTCGAGGGACAGTTTAGTGGCGGGGAAATAGTAGAGCTTCGCATGACGCTCTTCCAACTCACGCGCCTGATCCCTGTGAAGGGACATCGGACCATCATTGTTGATCAGCGCAATCCCATTTTCCTTCAATCCGAAGTAGAACGGCATCGTATACGACTTGCCGTGAGTAATGACTTGCGGATGGAAGATAATAATGATGTGCGGGAAGGTGATTTCCCCGATCTCATAGATCGGTTCATCCGACACACGGACGTAGCTCTCGACCGGTGCCATACGCTTTTCTGAGCCATAAAATGGGACGATCGTGCTTTCACCGCCTGCATGGATCACTGCGGTGCTGAGAATGTGTGACCCCGTCACGACGCCTTGACCACCAACCCCTGCCATCCGAATGTTGAAGCGCTTTGCCATGTCCGAGCCTCCCTTCGGGTCGCTTAAGCCTTGTTTGGAATTGCAGTGGCAGAAGCAGCCGGCTTCGGAAGATAGTCTTTGTAGCCATACCGCTCAGTAAGATACTGCTTGGCTTCGTCGCTCACATATTCCGTGAACTGATACCGATCATTCTCAACGGTCTTCGCGTCCTCCATCACCTTGTCGGTCGGAATCGCATACTCGATGTTGCAGGACGTGTAGGCTTGAATGTAGGTTGAGCCCACTTCACGGGCAATCAGCACGGCCTTCTTGATGACGCTCTCGACGCGGCGTGGATTGTTCGGAACCACCGTCGCCACATAGGCGCAACCAGCCACCTTCGCCATTTGCAACATGTCCATCTTTTCGAACTTTTTCCCCAACGGGGCCATCTTTAAAACCGCACCACGATTGGTCATCCCGCTCTCCTGCCCACCGGTGTTACCGTACACTTCATTGTCCAACATGATGGTGGTAAATCGTTCCTTTCGGAACCAGGAGTGGAGGACTTGCTGAAAACCGATATCCGCCGTTCCACCATCTCCAGCCATGACGACCACATCTTTCGGCTTGTCACCGAACCGCAGCCGCAGCCCGCGGGACAGCCCGCTCGCGACGCCGTTCTGATCGCCGTAGTTGCCGTATACGAACGGGATCGCAGCCTGTGAAATCGCTAACCGTCCACAGCCTGCTGTCCCGACAGTGATGGTGTCTTCTGGGTTGGGGAAGGCAATGATCGCCAGTCGAATGAACAGGGTCATCGCACAACCGGCACACATTGGGTGCTCTTCGAGGATTTCCTTGAAGCTTCCCATTTGGGAAACTGAAATTTTCTTTCCAAATGGGCCATGCTCGACCATGTCCCGATATTCTTTGGGCATGAACTTCTCAAATCCACCGGAAAACTTCACATAGTCAAGACTCATTGGAACACCTCCCTCTATCGTTGCAACGGAAATCCATTGCCTATCGGAAAGAACCAAATTATATGCAACAAGCCCGCGGGAATTCGAGGTTGGGAGAGCAGGCTAAGCCGCCCATAGACGTTTACCCGAGTACGCATGGTAGCAAAGCCCAAAAAAGACTGTCAATGAGAAACGTCGACACATCCTCGAATCACATACTCAAGGCAAAATTCTATAACTTCCTGATAATCAACGCAACTTCTCAGAAGGCCCACCATGCCAGAAAGAAGGCCTAGCACACCCCAAAGCCGTAGGCCATTCGCCCTAACAATTTGCGTTTTTGCGCTCTTGTCTCACGTGTCTATAGCAGAATAGACTTCATGTCATTCAGAGAGAGAGATTGCCGATTCCGCAAAATCTGTCTAGACTAGACCCGTATGTCAACGCGCGTGATTATTCCCTGGGGAAGACGAAGGCGCTCAGCACGCCGGTGGAGTCCATAAGCGCCCCCTCATTCCCGACAATTCGCTCAAAGCCGAGTGCCCGAAATTCATGAGCCATGGCCCCTGCGGAGGCGTTCGAAAAGGGGGACTGTGTGAGGTATACCCCGAGATGGTTTGCCCCTGGGTGACCCTCTACATTCAACTGGAAAAAATCGGCCAAGTAGAATGGATGAAACAAGTCTAGAAAGACGTGAAACGTGAAACGTGAAACGCTGGGAAAGAAACCCAGGAGTACCAAGCTCGGTTACAATGAACGGCACGCAAAAAGCGGCATTACCGCATTACTGCCGGACATCGAGATATTCCCGAACCAATACAAGGGCTACGAAATCACAATCGAGATCCCAGAGTATACCGCGATCTGCCCGAAGACCGGGCTCCCGGACTTTGGCACCATCACGCTGCACTACATGCCGGACAAAGCGTGCCTGGAGCTGAAGTCAGTGAAAATGTATCTCCATGCGTACAGAAATCTCGGCATTTTCTATGAGAACGCGGTCAACCGCATCCTGCACGATGTCGTGAAGGCCTGTCGGCCTGTGTGGGCCAGAGTAACCGGCACCTTCGCAGCCCGTGGCGGGCTCCGAAGCATCATTGAAGCGAAGTACCCGTGAGCCTCATCCGCCCTTCACACTCCTACACTTGATCGACTCCCGCTGATGCCTACCTACGCAATCGGCGACGTCCAAGGCTGCCTCACTCCCTTCAGACGACTACTCGATCGAATTTCATTCGATCCACGGACGGATCAATTGTGGCTGGTCGGCGACCTCGTCAATCGTGGTCCGGACTCTCTCGCCCTTCTCCGGTTCGTGCGAAGTCTCGGCGATGCCGTTCGCATTGTGCTGGGCAATCATGATCTCTTCTTGCTCGCGGCAGCGGAAGGCGTCGCCACGTTACGACACAAGGATACGATTCACGACGTCTTGGAAGCAAAAGACTGCGGTGAACTGATCGCCTGGCTTCGTCGCCAGCCACTCCATCACCGCGACAGACTGTTCCTGATGATCCACGCAGGACTCCTCCCACAATGGACCATTGACGAATCAGTCGGATTTGCGCGTGAAGTCGAAGTGGTGCTTGCAGGCCCGGAATATCGGACATTCCTCCACAGCCTGTTTCATGGACCAGTTCCACAATGGAATCCGTCGCTGACAGGGCCGGAGAGACTCGTGAGTATCACTCGCGTATTGACCAAGCTACGGACCTGCACTCCAACCGGCGAGATGTCAGGGTTTTCCGGTCCTCCCGAACAGGCGCCCAGCGGCTATCTCCCCTGGTTCCACATCCCGCATCGACGCCATCCGGATGCCACCATCATTTGCGGCCACTGGGCGGCACTGGGGTTACACCTCGAACCCAATCTCTTGGCCATTGATAGCGGATGTGTATGGGGCAGGCAGTTGACCGCGATTCGGCTCGAAGATCGTGCGGTGTTCCAAGTTGAAGGGCTCTCCCAACGCTGAGACCGTCAGCCCAGCGTGGTTCAGACCCCTATGACAAGGCGGACTAGCGGGACTTTCTCTCCGATCCCAAACGATAACGGCTCTTTCACCTCGTCCGGATTGACATAGGTCCCGAACAGGCGATCCCAGATGCTGAAGATGACACCAAAGTTGGCGTTGGACAGAGTAAGGTTGTCACTGTGATGCACATGATGGAGCCTCGGCGTGATGAACACCCACTCCAACCAATTCGATCGCCAGGTCACGTTCATGTGCTGCCAATCGTTTACCAGAATATGGGAGATCGTCACGATCAGAAAGATCCACCAAGGGGCCATGCCAAGCACTGATAGGGCAAAGCCCCAGGGCAGACCAAAGAGCACAAGCTGGAGGAACGATGCTCGGTAGCCGGCCAGCCAATACATGGAGGAAGGAGAATGGTGCCACTTGTGGATAGGCCAAATCGGGCGGAGATGCCAGAACCGATGCATCCAATAGGCGCCGAAGTCACCGACGATGTAATACAAGAATAAGACCACCACTGTCGGTAGGGTGAGGATCGACTCCGGGACCATGGGTTTGATCGCGATAAAACTCCTCAAATTGCCTGCAGCTGGAGCCGTGAAGTACACAAGAACTACGAATCCAATGATGTCCAGAAAGAGCACCGAGCGGTAAGGAACGTTGCGTGCGGGGACAAAGCTCTCGAGCGTGGTCATACCGAGAAGCCTCACGACAAACAGCAGAGGGAAGAAGAGGTTATTATCGAAGACGAAATGTCGAAATTCCCGACTGAGCAGCCATTCAATCCATTCCATGCAATACCCTCTGCACTAGCGTCCGTTGGAACTTTGTCTCGTGCTAAGCCGTCGTTGTTGCAATCGTCTCACTGTACCCAATCCTCTCTGGACTGTCTTCCAATACCACTTCTTCGGCTTACAGAATATAGGCCTGCGTATGATGCATCAATGCCTCTCGTCCGAGCATTCTCACTAAACACAGGGGAGAGAGAATGCTGACTAGTGGTAGCTTTCGTGGTCGTTGGGGAACTTGCCCTGTTCAACCTCTTCTTTGTAGCGGCGAAGCGCTTGGAGCGCATCCGTCTTGAGATGGGCATAGGGCTTGACAAACTTCGGCACGAAGTCGTCGAACAGTCCGAGAAGGTCGTAGAGAACCATGATTTGGCCGTCGCAGTGGGGGCCGGCCCCAATTCCAATTGTCGGAATGGACAATTGCTCCGTAATGGTCTTGGCCAACTCCGCAGGAATCGCTTCGAGCACTATGGCAAAGGCGCCGGCTGCTTCGAGGGCCTTGGCATCATTCAGCAAAACCACCGCATGATCTGATCGTTTGCCCTGTACTCTGTAGCCGCCATATTGATGGACAGATTGGGGAGTCATGCCGAGATGCCCCATCACGGGAATGCCGATGCGAGTCATCGCGGCCACCCGATCGACCACTGCCGCGCCGCCTTCCAGCTTGACAGCCTGAGCCCCAGCCTGCAGAAACCGTCCCGCATTGCGAAGCGCGTCTTCGTCGCTGGCTTGATAAGACATGAACGGCATATCGCCAATGACGAGCGCTCGTTGGGCAGCTCCAGCCACAAGCTTCGTGTGATAGAGCATGTCGTCCATCGTCACAGAAAGCGTATTGGCCTTTCCCTGTACAACCACACCCAGTGAGTCTCCGACCAGGATCGCTTCAATGCCGGACTGTTCCACAATGCGTGCGAAGATCGCGTCGTAGGCCGTAACGACGACGAGCTTTTTCTTGTCGCGCTTGTATCGCTGAAACTCGTGGATCGTCATGAACCCACTTCCGCCTTGGTGATGATTTCAGCCAGCCGATGCGTGGCCTTGATGGCCATAATATGGACCCCGTCGCAATGAGGCCGCACTGCCTTGATCGTCCGCACCGCGATGTCCACCCCGACATCCTCCGCGCGCTCAGGGCCGGCTGCCCTGAGCTCGTCGATCATCTCCTGCGGGACTGACACGCCGGGAATATTCGCATTCATGAACTCCGCCATCTTGGCGTTCCGGAGGACGAGAATGCCCGCCAGCACTTTGACCTTGAAGGGACGAACCGCCTTCATGAAAGACGCAAACTGTTCCGGATGGTAAATCGCCTGCGTCTGAAAAAACTGAGCGCCCGCTTTCACCTTCACTTCAAACTTGGCGAGCATGGGACCCAGCGGATCGGCCTCCGGAGTCACCGCAGCCCCGATGGTAAACTGCGTTGCACCATCTAACTTGTTCCCCGCAAGATCCCGCCCGCTGTTGAGTCCTTGCACGAGCTGCATCACTTGAACGGAGTCCAGATCATAAACCGGCTTGGCTTCCTTATGGTCTCCGACAGTCGGATAGTCTCCCGTAAGGCACAGAATATTGCGGATACCGAGCATTGAGGCGCCCATGAGGTCCGACTGTATCGCAATACGATTCCGATCACGACAGGTCATCTGCATCACCGGATCATGACCGAGTTCGTAGAGGAGTCGGCAGACAGGGAGAGACCCGGCCCGCACAACAGCGGCCGTGTTGTCCGTCACGTTGACCCCATGCACGCGCCCCACCAACTGCTTGGCATTCTCTAATACGCCGGAGATGTTGGTGCCTTTGGGTGGATTGTACTCAATCGTGACAGCAAACTGTCCCTGGTCGAGCACGTCCTTCAACCGCTGTGGTTCTCGACTCATTTTTTTCCTACACCCCCATCACGAAGAAGAGGTGGCTGGGAGCTGGGAGGCTCCATACTACGCGGGGTTCATCGAGGGCCGTCTTCCGTTCTCATCCGCGCATCCTCGTGGCGACGTGACGCCTCGCTTCCCGACAGGCTGCGCGCTACGCAAGCACGGGAGCGTTCCAGCTACGTCTACAGCAACCCCGCCATCCTCTTAGCAGATTCCACCGTGTTGTCCAGCAGCATCGCAATCGTCATCGGTCCCACGCCACCCGGCACAGGACTAATCCAGCCCGCTTTTTGACTGACCGGTTCAAAATCAACATCGCCGACTACTTTCCCGTCCGGAAGCCGGTTTGTCCCCACATCGATCACGACCGCCCCTTCCCGCACCATGTCGGCTGTCACAAACTTGGCTTTCCCAATCGCAACCAGCAACAGCTCTCCTTCGCGACAGACCGCCGGCAAATCCTTGGTCTTGGAGTGGCAAATCGTCACCGTGGCGTTGCGTTGGAGCAACATGAGCGCCAACGGCTTGCCGACGATATTGCTCCGTCCCAATACGACGGCGCGCTTCCCTTCGATACTCACGCCGGTCGATTCGATCATCTTGATGACCCCCTTCGGCGTACAGGCTTCAAACACGGGATGCCCCTCGACGAGTCGACCAAAATTGTAGGGATGAAACCCGTCTGCGTCTTTGTCGGGCGACACCGCTTCGAGAACGACTTTGCTGTCGATATGCTTGGGGAGCGGCAATTGAACCAAAATCCCGTGGATCTTGGGATCGGCGTTGGTCTTCTCAATTAAGGACAACAATTCTGCTTGCGTCGTGCTAGCAGGTAATTTGTGGTCATCGATATAGATGCCCGCCGCATCACAGGCTTTCTGCTTGCTCTTCACGTAGAGATGCGAGGCAGGATCATCACCCACCAGAATCGTCGCAAGCCCGGGCTTGATCCCCATCTTAGCCAAGACGGCCGCGGATTCCGTGGCCAACCGCTCACGTACTTGCAATGCCAATGCTTTGCCGTCGATCAATCGTGCTGCCACTGGTTCCTCCTCCTTGAGAGAAACGGTCAGAAAAAAGCACCGCACCATAGCAGGGCATTTTTGCGCAAGTCAACGACCTGCTTGGCGAGATGCGTGGCGCGAGACCCCAAGGACACGATGACCCAAGCCTGGGATATATTTCTTCGCTCGCCTCCGGGCCTATCACCTTGATCACCGCCATTTCTTGACAGGCTCTTCGCCTGACAGCTACGATGGTTCATCAATCAAGAACCATCCACCTTGTGAGCAAACCTCCTTCGTGACATCCCTCTTAACACGCGTCATTCGCCATCCAGCGGCTTGGTTTATCTGGATCATACCCGTGGTGATCGTCAGCCAGCTCGACGCCCAGATCACCGTAACGGAACTCCAGTCCCCCTATAGTTTTGTGAATGATCCCATCGAGAAGGGCTATTTTATCTCGAGCGTTAACGGCGAGGCAGAGACCGCCGATAACAACGGGTTCATCACCAAGCTCGATGCTCACGGCAAACTCCTCAATTTGAAATTCATCGAAGGCGGGAAGGGCAACGTCACCCTCAATGCCCCCAAGGGCATGGCCGTAGTGGAACACGTGCTCTATGTGGCCGATCTCGATACCCTGCGGGGCTTTGATACGATCACCGGTAAACCCATACTGGCGCTCATCATCCGATCACCCGCTACCTCACAGTCGGTGCTGCCGCAGGCCTCGCTGAGCGACGTGACCTTCGATGGCAAGAGCCACTTGTATTGTTCCGATCCGAAAGCCAACACGATCTACCGCGTCGATCTGGCCACCCAGACGTTTTCCGTGCTAGTCACAGACCGCGCCCTGGCCGGCCCCTCGGGCCTTGCCGTCCATCCGAAGTCCGGTCAGATCATCGCGGTGAGTTGGGACAAGGGCAAGATTTCCGAGGTTTCGCCGGAAGGCGTGGTGACCGAACTTTTCTCCAACGGATTCTTTTCCAGCCGCTTTCAGAATCTCCGCGGGGTGGATTTCGATCGTTGGGGCAACATGTACGTGTCGGATTTCACGACGGGAAAAGTTTGGCGCATGAGCTGGGACAAGCGGTTTCAAGTCATTGCCGAATTCTTACCTTCGCCGGGAGATCTGAGTATCGACCGTGCAAACAACCTCATCCTCGTTCCCTATGAATTTGCCCATGCGGCCGAGATGAACGGGCTTGAAACCCCCAGCGATGGGAAGCCAAAGCAAGAAAAACGGACGTTGGCGGACTATGGCTTCATCCCCCCGCCACCGAAACCGGCACCGGAGGGACCCGCAAAAAAATGAGCCTATGCGCCTATTGCGCACAACGGAAAGGGAAGCGCCCTTGCCCGGCCTTGGGAGGGCTGATCTGCAGTCAGTGTTGCGGCGAACACCGAATCGTGCGGGTCTCGTGCCCCGCCGATTGCATCTATCTCGAATCTGGGAGCGACTATCAGCAGAAACGGCTTGCGGAGCAATTCATGCCGGTGCGCCGTGACTTCTATCGCGAGCTGGCGGAGCTGGGGGGCGAGAAAGCCGTGGCTCTGTTTAATCTTGTCGAAGTCGTGATCTTTAGTTACTTCCAGGGGCGGCGCGACGGTCAGGATGCGGAAGTCGTCGCGGCCCTGCAGGCCCTGCGACGAACACTCAGCCCTCTCCATGTGCCTGCCACACCAATGCCGGTCTTCGCTGAACACCTGAAGAAAGAGTACGACACGTTTAAAAAGCAGAACCCCCAGCAGGTTGCTGATGCGTCTTCCGCACCAGAAATACTGGACCGTGCGATCGCCTTCGCCTCACGCTTTTCCGGTACGGACTTTCAATCACGACGGTTCCTTGGCGGGCTCATCGGCTATGTTCGAACCTACCATCCGGAGATCGCCGAATACCTGACCAAGCAACGTGAACCGGGCCATATCATCTTGCCCGGTCAACAGTTCATGCCGCCTCCGGTCTCCGAGCCCCATACTCATGGACCGGGGTGTCAACACCACCACTGACAAGGACGGTGCCCACAGGCCATGAGCGAGGAAAAAGAACGAAAGATCAGGAAAGCTCGCCGAGTGCAGTTAAGCTGCACCCTTGGGTTTTCTTCTGGAGAGATCGCAGGCGACGCCACGATCACAAATATTTCGACGGCCGGCTGTCGGGCCGAATCCGACATCAATATGGCGGAGGGACTCGACGTTCAGGTTACGCTTCAGCTCCCCAACCTTTCACCGCCAGTTAAAGTCGAACGAGCTTCAGTACGTTGGGTCTCAGGCCATGCCTTTGGCCTGAGCTTCATTCTGTTCTTCCCATCCGAGCGAGCCCGCCTCCGCACATTCATCGAAGCAATCAAATAGCGTTGTCCCTCACGCGCAGCTACTCGACAATCGTCACCGTCATCTCAATCCGTTCGTTCGGCAGGTCCTGCTCGTTTCTCGGTAAACTCACAATCTTATCGGCCACGCCAAGACCTTTGGTCACCTCGCCAAACGCCGTGTATTTTCCATCCAGGAAATGGGACGGCTCGACGACAATGAAAAACTGCGACCCAGCGGTGTCGGGCTCGCTCGCCCGCGCCATCGACACAATGCCACGCTTGTGAGGAATGTCGCTGAACTCCGCCTTGAGCATGATGGGATTGCCCTTCTCATCCTTGGGTCCACCTTGCCCATACGTGTCCTTGCGCAAGGAGTTCTTGGTATTGGGATCGCCCCCCTGGATCATGAATCCGGGAATGACCCGGTGGAAAATCGTCCCATCGTAAAAGCCGGACTTTGCCAACTTGATAAAGTTCTCAACATGGTTCGGAGCCACATCGGGGTAGAACTTGACGTGAATCTGGCCGAACTTGGTTTTGATAATGGCTCTCGGACCAGGGCTTGACGGAGGAACAACCGGTTTCACCTCGGTCTTCCCTCCACAACCCGTGAGGGAACCGATCGCCAGCAGCACTCCGCACAACATGAGGCTTCTTACGGCGGTAGAGTAACCCATCATGGCTCACGAGCCTTGCATTGTTTATTCGACCACGACAATGGTCATCTCCGCCCGTTCGGTTGGAAGATCACGGCTGTTTTTCGGCATGCTGACAATCTTGTCAGCCACCTCCATTCCCTTCACCACCTCGCCAAAGGCCGTGTACTGCCCATCGAGAAAGTTCGAGTCCTTCACGACAATGAAGAACTGTGAACCGGCGCTGTTGGGATCGCTCGTGCGCGCCATGGAGAGAATCCCTCGTCGGTGAGGAATGTCGTTGAACTCGGCCTTGAGCCGCTGGCTCGGTCCACCCTGACCGTAGGTCTCCGGCTTATTCGGATCTTTGGTGTTGGGATCGCCGCCCTGGATCATGAACCCTGGAATCACCCGATGAAAGATCGTGCCATTGTAAAATCCCGACTTTGCCAACGCGATGAAATTTTCAACGTGCTTGGGGGCCTTCTCAGGAAAGAAAACGATTTCCATATCGCCAAACTTTGTTTTGATAACGGCCTTGGGAGCTTTCGCCCCTTCCGGCTTCCCTGCTGGAGCCTTGTCAGCTGCGAAGAGTGCACCCATCCCCAGCAACAGACTCCCACCAAGCACGATCGTCGCCGCCACCATGTTCGCCTTGACTCGTCTCTGCATCATCAGCCTCCCTGGAATAATAACTGATCTCGTTGTGAGGTTATCCTACCATGGCGACCGGATCAGGTCGCTACGTGTTGGAGGGCCTGCTTCGCCGCCTGTTGTTCTGCTTCCTTCTTGCTTCGCCCAGACCCAAGGCCCACGACCTCGCCCTGAATAGACAGTTCCACCTCGAATAACTTCTGATGGTCGGGTCCTGTTTCTCGAACGATTGCGTAGTGTGGCAATGTGTCATGCCGTTTTTGACACCACTCCTGAAACTGGGTCTTGTAGTCTCCGGCTCCCGGCTGCTCCTGCTGCGCAGCAACAATCGCGAGTTCCTCTGCGAAAATTCGGCGCGTCACCGTGCGGCTTGCGTCAAACCCTCCATCGAGATGAACCGCTGCAAGCACCGCCTCCAGTGCGTCGGCCAATAACGAGTCTTTCTCTCGTCCCTTCGAACGGTCCTCCCCGCGCCCGAGCTTGAGATGCTCCCCCAATCTGAGCCGACGGGCTACCTGCGCCAGGGATGCCTCACTCACCAACTGCGCTTTCAGCTTCGAAAGGGCGCCCTCCGAAGACTTCGGCAACGTGGACGCCAGATACTCACTTATCACAAGGGACAGCACGGCATCGCCAAGAAATTCGAGCCGCTCGTTATGTTGAGGCGATGCTGTCTTCTGTTCGTTGACGTGAGAGGAATGGGTCAAGGCTTCATCGAGCAACTCAAACGCCTGAAATCGATAGCCCAACGAAGACTGGAGCGAATCGGCGGAAGAAGCCGAAGTCATAGTGGCGAGTACACCCCTCGCACAGGCCTGCTAGGTGGACTTTCTAAAGAGAAGACAGGCGTTGACCCCGCCGAACCCAAAAGAATTCGACAGCGCCACCGTCACCGCAGCCGGCCTGGCCTTGTGCGGAATGTAGTCCAGATCGCATGCAGGATCCGGATGATCCAGGTTGATTGTCGGAGGAAGTATCCCGTGGTGAAGCGCCAGAACACTGAACACCGCTTCAATCCCACCGGCCGCCCCGAGTAAGTGGCCAGTCATCGACTTGGTCGAGCTCACCGGGATGCGATAGGCCCGTTCACCGAACACCTGCTTAATGGCCTTGGTCTCAATCGCATCTGCCATCGTCGAGGTTCCATGCGCATTGATGTACCCGACCTGGTCCTTGCCAATGCCAGCATCCTTGAGGGCAAGTTCCATGCATCGGACCGCGCCTTCGCCCTCTTCTGACGGGGCCGTAATGTGATAGGCGTCGCTGTTCATGCCATAGCCGATGATTTCAGCATAAATCCGAATCCCACGCCGACGCGCATGTTCCAGTTCTTCCAAGACTACGACTCCGGCACCTTCGCCGAGCACGAACCCGTCGCGATCCTTGTCGAACGGTCGGCTCGCTTTTGTCGGATCATCGTTGCGAAAGGACAGCGCTTTCGACGCAGCAAATCCCGCAACTCCCAACGGCGTAATAGCGGCTTCCGCACCGCCGGCGATCATGACATCGGCATCGCCCGCCTGAATCAGCCGATAGGCATCGCCGATACAGTGATTGCCCGTTGCACAGGCAGTCACCGCACAGGAATTCGGTCCTTTGGCGCCCAGTCTGATTGCCACCTGCCCGGAAGCCAGATTGATAATGGTCATCGGAATAAAAAATGGGGAGACACGCCCGGGGCCTTTTTCCTGCAGAACCTTGTGGTAGTGCTCAATCGACCCAAGCCCCCCGATGCCCGATCCGATATACACACCGACTTTTGCGGCCTCTTCCGGCGCCACGGTGAGCCCCGCATCATCCACCGCCAGCTGGGCAGCGCCCACGGCATAATGGATGAACATGTCCATCTTTTTGATTTCTTTTTTCTCGATGAACTGGGCTGGATCAAAGTCTTTTACTTCACCGGCGATTTGGGCATCGAAACCCGCAGGGTCGAATTTCGTGATTCGACCGATGCCGGATTCACCGGCACAGATGGCCTTCCACGTCTTTTCGACGCCAGTCCCCAAAGGCGTGACCACCCCGAGACCGGTCACGACTATCCGTCTGGTCGAGCGAGCACTCATAGCGTCCTACAACCGCTAGGCCTTTTCCTTAATGTAGTCCAGCGCTTTCCCGACTGTCAGAATCTTCTCTGCGTCTTCGTCGGGAATCTCGATGCCGAACTCTTCTTCGAGGGCCATCACCAGCTCGACCGTATCGAGTGAATCGGCACCAAGGTCTTCCACAAAGCTGGCTTCGGGCGTGACCTCATCCTCTTCGACTCCGAGCTGCTCTCCGATAATTTTTTTCACCCGCTCATCGACAGTACCCATTGATTTTCCTGCCTCCTTCCCCATCTAGATCCTCCTTGTTGCTACGAACCTGTCGCCGCAGCATCTTACAATATTCTGTCCGCACCGTCGTCACGTCATCAACATCCCGCCGTTCACGTGCAATACGTGCCCGGTAATGTAGGCTGCCTCATCCGAGACGAGAAAACGCACCGCCGCCGCAATATCGGCTGGTGTGCCCAACCGTCCCAATGGAATTTGCTTCTGGAGCGCGTCCTTCACCTCCGTCGATAATCCCTGTGTCATGGCCGTATCGATGAATCCTGGGGCCACCGCATTTACCGTGACTGCGCGGCTCGCATACTCCCGTGCAACCGTCTTCGTCAATCCGATTACCGCCGCCTTGGATGCCGCGTAATTGGCCTGGCCCACATTACCCATCACCCCGACGATCGAAGCGATGTTGACGATGCGACCATACCGCTGCTTGGTCATCGGGAGCAAGACCGCCTTCGTACAGTTGAATGTACCGTTCAGATTAACTTGCAGCACGAGGTTCCAATCTTCCTCTTTCATCCGCAACAGCAACCCGTCACGCGTAATTCCGGCATTGTTCACGAGAATATCGACCTTCCCCCATTCCTTGAGTACCTGGTCGACCATAGCTTTAGTGTCACTGGCATCCGCCACATTGACTTTGACATTCAATGCCTTGCGCCCCAACTGCTCTACCGCCGCAACTGCGTCCTTGGACCGGTCCGGATCAAGATCGGCGACTACAATATCAGCCCCGGCTTGTGCCAACGACTCAGCTATCGCGCGACCGATCCCTTGTGCCGCCCCAGTGACAATCGCAACCTTACCATGTAGTAACATCCGCTCGCTCCTCACATCTCGTCACGAACTGAATGCAGCCCGGGTCGCCTCGAGCGACTTAGGATCATTCACATTCATAGTCACCGCGTCCGGTAGAATCCGTTTGATCAAGCCGCTCAACACCGTTCCCGGCCCAATCTCGACAAAAGTCGTGACACCCATCGCGGCCATCGCCTTCACCGAATCTTCCCAGAGCACCGAGGAAGGAAGTTGCCGTACCAGCGATGCTTTGATGTCGCCCGCCTTCGTGAGCGCCCTGGCTTCAGCATTGTTAATCAGTGGCATCTTGAGATCGGACCATGTGATCGCCGCCAAATCACCTGCGAGTCGATCGGCAGCCTTCTGCATCAGGGGCGTATGCACCGGCACACTGACGGGAAGGGGGATCGCTTTTTTACATCCCTTTGCCTTCGCCAGTTCAATAGCCCGCTCCACGGCAGCCTTTTCCCCAGCGATAACAATCTGACCAGGTGAATTAAAGTTTGCCGCGGCCACAACTCCCACTGGTGAGGCGTCACGACAGATCTCTTTCACCACGTCAGCTGCAAGGCCGAGCAGCGCAGCCACAAGCCCGGTCCCCGGCGGCACTGCTTCCGCCATATAGCGACCTCGCTTCTGCACGATCGCCACCGCCTCACGGTAGATCAGCCCCCCTGCGGCGACAAGAGCCGAGTATTCACCCAGGCTGTGACCGGCAACCGCAACCGGCGTAATACCCAATGGCTTGAACGCATGCAGCGCGGCGATACTGCTCACCAACAATGCCGGCTGAGTATACTCGGTAAGATTCAATCGTTCCGCTGGTCCCTCAAAACACAGGGCCGCAATGTCATAGCCCAGCACCGACGATGCCTCCTCGTAGAGACTCCTGATGCTCGGTTGGGCTTCAACCAACGCCTTCCCCATCCCGACTGACTGAGACCCCTGGCCTGGAAAGACCAACCCAATACTGGATGACGTTCGTGATTGGAGAATTGGCATACTACCGGAGCGATTGTACGAGGCTGCTGGTTGCTCTCATCATCGTGATATTCGAGGCCGGAGAGGGCACGCTACACCCTCTCCGTCCGGTTAGATATCGTCGAATTTCCTTTGAATGTCAACGGGAAAAGTTTCTGAATCAGACCAACATGTCCCGATCAACCAATAGCCCAGCTCGCGCGAATAAACAGAAAGAACGGACAGCCGAGGGTTCACCAGCGGATGAGCGCCGACGCCCAGGTTAACCCGGCGCCGAAGGCCCCTAACATCACGAGATCTCCTTCTTTGATTCGCCCCTGTCGCACGGCTTCGTCCAAGGCAATGGGAATCGATGCGGCTGAAGTATTCCCATACCGGTCGAGATTCAGCATCATTTTCTCCAGCGGGAGTCCGAGACGCTCGGCCACTGCCTTAAGGATACGTACATTCGCCTGGTGCGGCACATAGAGGTCGAGATCCTCGACGCGGAGATGATTCGCGGCTAAGGTTTCTCGCGCGACCTCTTCTAAGTTTCGAACCGCCACTTTAAAGGTTTCATTCCCCTTCATCTTGACGTATTGCATCCGTTCGGCCACCACCTTTTCAGAAGGCGGCATGCGCGATCCTCCACCGGGTACTGCAATCAAATCGCAGAGAGCGCCATCGGAGCGAAGATGCGTAGACAGGATGCCACGGTCGTTCTCGCTGGCGCTGATGACTGCGGCTCCAGCCCCATCGCCGAACAAAATACAGGTATTACGATCGGTCCAGTCAGTAATCGCCGACATCACTTCGGATCCGATGATCAACACATGGTGCGTGCCGGTTTTGACATAGGCATCCGCCACGGATAACGCGTAGACGAACCCGCAACAGGCGGCCGACAAATCACAAGCCGCCGCACGCGTCGCCCCCAGCTGATGTTGAATCAAACAGGCGGTGGCAGGAATAGGGTAATCACCGGTGCAGGTGGCTAACAGAATCAGGTCAAGATCGGCCGCACTTACCCCCGCAGCCGTCAGGGCCTGTTTTGCCGCTTTCACTGCCAGATCGGAACAGGCCTCACCGGGACCAGCCACATGCCGTTCCCGGATACCGGTCCGTTCAACAATCCATTCGTCCGAGGTGGCCACCATCCGTTCGAGGTCGACATTCGACACCACCTTGGCCGGCACGTACGATCCAGTCCCCGCGATCCGGGCCTTCATTCCGGCGAATCCTCCGTGGACTTGATTTGCAAGAAGCTTTCTTCAATATCGCGCTGAATCAGCGCATCGACACGACTCTCTGCCAATCCCTTCGCCCGTCGGATGGCATTCTTGATCGCCTTGGCAGATGAACGACCATGGCAGATCATCGTGATGCCGTTGACGCCGAGAAGGGGCGCCCCGCCGAATTCCGCATAATCAATTCTTCTCTTCAAGTTCAACAATGGTGCAGCAATGAGGGGGTAGGCCAATCGGCCCCAAAAGGATCCGGAAATTTCCTTGAACAACAATTTCTTGATCGTATCAGCCACTCCTTCGGAAATCTTCAGTGCAACGTTCCCGATAAACCCGTCGCACACAACCACATCAGCACTCCCGCTGTATACGTCCCGGCCCTCGACATTGCCGATGAAATTGAGCGGACTGGCTTTAATGAGCTTGAACGCCTCCTTCGTGACCTCATTTCCCTTGGTGTCCTCTTCCCCAATACTCAACAGCCCGACACGTGGGTTAGGCTTCCCGAAGAGATATTTGCCATACTCATTCCCCATGATGGCGAATTGGGCCAAATGCTGAGCCGTACAGTCCACATTGGCTCCCACATCCAACATGATTGCCGTACCGGTCAGCGTGGGCAGGCTTGTCGCGATCGCCGGACGCTCGACGCCCTTCGTCAGTCCGAGCACGAAGAACGATGCCACCATGCTGGCGCCGGTGTTCCCGGCGCTGACCACGGCACTTGCCTCCCCACTCTTGACCAATTCAGTGGCAACCCAGATGGAGGAATCACGCTTCTTGCGGGCTACCGTTGCCGGTGACTCATGCATCTCGACAACCTGGGAGGCATGCCGAATAGACAGGCGGGAGTCCGTACAGCCGAGGCGGCGACATTCGGCGGTGAGAATGGCCTCGTCACCAACCAGCAGCACTTCGACATCACATTCCTGCGCAGCCTGGAGAGCCCCCTCAATGGCGGGGGCCGGTCCATGGTCACCGCCCATGACATCAAGCGCAATTTTCATGGTAGCCGAGTACTCATCGAATGATGACGTGCCGCGCGGTCAGGGAAAAAGCTGCACCACGCTACATGCGGCAGGAGTTTAGAGCAGTGAAATAGTCGGCGCAACAGGGAAACAGGCTCAATTCCATGGTGACCCGCTAAGCCATTGGACCCTACGGGCATTGCCCAACGGTCCCGCCACGAACCTGCCTAGCAGTCTGTTCAAATGGACCGCCCAACCAGCTTGTAGCGACTGAAGAGGCGACCCGTACCTCCGTCCCATACATGGAGCCACTGAATGACGCGAGAACGCCGCTGGCGGACTTTTTCAGCAGCCTGCCTAGGACTCTTCGACCTGGATGACAGCCTTGCCCTTATACGTTCCGCAATTCAAGCAGGTGTAATGCGGCAGCTTGATCTCGTGGCACTGAGGACAGACGGACATGCCCGGCGGTGTGATGCGCAGTTTTTGCGTGCGCCGCTTGTCGCGTCGCTCTCGTGAATGTTTATGTTTCGGATTCGGCATAACAACTCCTTCTCACTTTCGATACCAGGCGGTCACGCTATGATGCTAACGGTCCGTCGGTCTTACGTTTCGTCCCCTGGACCACCCGAAATGTCGGAATCGGTGGTTCCGCGGCACACTGACATGGCCCTTCATTCAAATTTTTCCCACATCGCGCGCAGAGCCCCAAGCAATCGTCGCTACAGAGAGGCTGCATCGGCGCCGAGAGAATCACGTGTTCGCGTAACATGGAGGCCAGTTCCAACTGATTGCCCTGATATTGGTACTGATCGTCGGACTCCTCTTCTGGTTCAGCCTCCACGACGTCCGTACGCGCCTTTCGAGGATCGACTCGCTTCGGATGGCGCGGCGTCGACTTGGACTCCCGGACAAAGGCTGCCCGCAACGAAAAGGCCAGTGGATCCTCATACTCCTTTAAGCACCGCACACATTCGCGGACAATCGTGCCTTCCAGCACACCGGTCACGGCAACCAACCCTTCGACGTTGGTCAGGTCGAGGCTCACAGCCAGGGGACCCCGTACGACAGCATCATCCTCAGTCAAGCCGAGTTCTTCCGCCGTCACTTCGCCGACCAGCGAAAGCCCGTCTGCAGTTATGTCAGCCAGCAGCGGCCTGAGCAGATCCATCGCGACACCTACCTGCATCCCCATCCTCAATGTGACCAGCTAACTAGCGCTCTTCTGCAAAGCTGATGAGGGCGATGTGCCGAGCCCGCTTGACGGCGGCCGTCAACTCGCGCTGGTGCCTCATACAATTACCGGAGATGCGCCGCGGGACAATCCGACCCCGCTCAGTCAGAAAGTTTCTCAACAGCCCGACATCTTTAAAATCAATCGACCCCTTGTCGATACAAAACCGACAGGGTCGGCGGCGTTGAAAAAACCGTCCGCCACCACCGCCTCCGTCTCGGTCTCCTCCGTACTCACGCTCCATAACCGTCTCCCTCTCTGTTAGACATGCTCTTCGGGTTCATATCCCATATCATCATGCGCCGGAGCCTCTGTCGCGCCACCACCGCCATCCTGGCGCTTCGGCATGAACGTCACCGTTTGGGCCACTACCTCGTGCTTGCTGCGCTTCTGGCCGTCTTCTGTTTCCCACCTGCGCTGCTGCAGGCGCCCATCGACGATGATCCCACTACCCTTGCTGAGATATTGCCCGCAATGTTCCGCTTGCTTGCCAAAAACGACAATGTCGACAAAACAGACTTCTTCTTTCAGATCATCGCCCTGCTTGTATCGCCGGCTGACCGCGAGACCCAAACTGGCCACCGGCGTTCCGTTCGGCGTGTACCGCAGCTCAGGATTCCGCGTGAGATTCCCGATAAGAATGACTTTGTTAAACCCGGCCACCGGCAAACTCCTCCGACGACGTCTCAAGTGGCCGCGGCGGCACCAGCTCTTTTTCGAGATGGACGGTCAAGAACTTGATGATGGAGTCTTCCAGCCGATAGGATCGCTCTAATTCACCAACCGTGGTGTTGGGCGCCTTGAAGTAGAAGTAGACGTACGTGCCCTTCCGCTCTCGCTTCACCTCATAGGCAAGCTTCTTCTTGCCCCAGTTTTCTGATTTGATGAACTGTGCGCCGGTCTTCTCAGCCACCGCCTTCATCTTCTCGATCAGGGCAGCGGTCTCCTCGTCGGAGACAGACGTACGAATAATGAACAGAGACTCGTAGAGCTCCATGCAGCAATCCTCCTGGACAAAGGCCCCCAATCAAGGTTGGGAGCGAGGTGTAGGCGCCTCTATATGAGGCTCAAAGAACGGTGGACGGTATCACAGCACTTCAGAGCCTGTCAACGAACAAGCCCTCATGCTACCGACGTTTGAAAAACTGGCGGGGTGCATTAGACGGCGGCGCGGGGCGAAACGCCTGGCGGGTCTCGTCGCACCGATGAGGTCCGCTCAGAACCACAGACCAACAGCTGTGAAGATACGACGCGGCTATTGCAGGAAGAGAGTAATTCGGACAGGGAAATGGGGACAGGATTCCGCGCAGGATGCTCAAAAGGGCCATCCAACGAGGCCGCAGGCGAGACGAAACCGGAGGCGTACCTCTCCGGGGTACGTTGAGGATTTTGACGAGCCGAGAACGAAGTTGGGGGGCTTTTTCAGCAGCCTGCTAGACGTTGAAGCGGAAATAGACAACATCCGCTTCCTTGATGACATAATCTTTGCCTTCAAGCCGGAACAGTCCTTTCTCCTTCACCTTCGCCTCCGATCCGCAGGCCAGCAGGTCATCGTAGTGATAGACCTCAGCTCGGATGAAGCCACGCTCCATGTCAGAGTGAATCTTGCCTGCGGCTTGGGGGGCCTTCGTCCCCTTCGGAATGGGCCACGCTCGCGACTCAATTTCTCCGGCAGTGAAGAAGGTAATAATGTTCAGTAATGTGTAGGCTTCACGGGTCAACCGTACGAGGCCTGATTCCGTGAGCCCCAATTCCTTGAGAAAGTCCACCCGCTCACTCTCAGGGAGCGAAGAGAGTTCCGCTTCGATCTGACCACAAATCGTCACCACCCGCGCGCCACGCTTATCGGCAAACTCGCAAACTGTCTTGACCATCGCTTCATCGGCACTGGCCTGTTCCGACACATTCGCCACGAAAAGAACCGGCTTCGCTGCCAGTAATTGACATTCATCAAGCACCGCTCGTTCTTCCGGGGTGTACGTCAGATTGCCCAACCATTCGCCCTTGTCGAGCAATCCGATCAGTTTGCCTATGAACGCCAACTCAAATGCAGCCTTCTTATCACCCGCTCGGACTTTCTTTTCCGTCTTTTGCTTACGCCGATCGAGCGTGTCGAGATCGGCCAACAGCAACTCGGTTTCAATCACGCCGATGTCACGGAGAGGATTCACCCCTCCGCTGACATGCACGACATCCGTTCCCTGGAAACAACGGACGACATGGAGCAGCGCATCGACTTCACGGATATGTCCGAGAAACTGATTGCCAAGACCTTCTCCCTTGCTCGCCCCTTCGACCAAACCTGCAATGTCACGAACTTCCAGCGTGCAATACGTCGTCTTCTTCGACTTGAAGAGATCGGTGAGAACCCCGAGTCGCGGATCCGGTACCAGGGCAATGCCCGTATTGGGATCGACGGTCGCGAAGGGATAGTTAGCCGCCAACGCGCCGCTACCAGTGAGCGCATTGAAGACCGTGGTCTTTCCCACGTTCGGGAGTCCAATCATGCCGCAGCAGAGTCCCATTCTCTTTTCCCCCTCAACCCGTCGAAAAATGAAACCAAGTTGACCCTAGGGTATGCATGTCCAACGAGGGCCTTCCGAGGCCGTGCATTGCGCGAACAGCGGTCAGCCTGGCTCCCCTTCTTCTTCCTCTTCTACCTTCTCGCGTACATTAAACTCGTTCATTGCCACTGTTACGCCTCGATGAATCACACATTCCAATGCATCGACGGCACGATCGAGACAGGGGTTCAATACCTCCAGTTCTCCTCTTGTGAATACCTGCAGCACATAGTCCGCCGAATCCTGACGCGGCGCCGGTCGGCCAATTCCGATCTTGACCCGCACAAACTGGGGCGTGCCGATCACATCAATGACCGACTTGATCCCATTGTGCCCCCCGTGCCCACCGGCTTGTTTGATCCGGAGACGCCCCAGATCAAGATCGAGATCGTCATGGACGAGGATGAGGTCGGCGGCGGTCAGTGAGAACTCGCGCAGCAGGCCTTTGAGCGGAGGACCCGTGATGTTCATCCAGTCGAGAGTTCCGGCGAGTTCGAGGAGTTCCGACCCAAGCCGTCCCGACCCACGATAAGCCATGCCGCGCTTGGCGAGACGGATGGACCACCGAGCCGCGGCCCGCTCGATGACCCACATACCGACGTTGTGGCGTGTCTGGGCATAGGCAGCACTTGGGTTGCCCAGCCCAACGATGAGGCGCAACGTTACTTCTTCTTTTCGGCTTCTTTCTTCTCAGCTTTTGGCGCTGCAGCGCCTTTCTTTTCAGTGCCTTTCGCATCAGGAGCGGCAGGCGTCGCACCGGCCTTAGCCGTCTCACCACCCTCAGCACCTTCACCCGCCACTTTGCCCTTCGCTACCACCTCAGGCTCTTTCGCGCCCTCCGGTGCGGCGGCAGCGCTCGCGAGAAGCGATTCGAGTTTGGCTTCGGACATCGGCGCTGCCACACTGACGACCATCTGTTCAGGATCGTCGAGATAGCGGATCCCTTCGCGCGCAGCCAGGTCTTTTAGATGGAGACCTTGCGCAATAGCGAGCCCTGAGGCATCGACTTCGATGAAGTCCGGCAAGACAGCCGGTAAACACTCAATATGTAACTCGCGCATGTTGTGGTGGAGGATACCGCCTTCTTTGACACCGGCAGGCACCCCGCCGGTCAAATGCAGAGGCACCTTCACACGAATCGGCTTGTCCATTGAAATTTCAAACAGATCAGCATGCAGCACATTTCCCTCGACCGGATCGACCTGGAAATCGCGTAAAAGTGCGGTCCGGTTCGGTTTCGACTTCGCACCACTCAGCGTGAGTGACACGAGCGCGGCGCCTCCCGCCTGTGCCTTCAAAATCTTGACCAAGCTATCGGGCTCAATCGTCAAGAGGAGGCATTCGCCCTGTCCATACAATACACCTGGGACCTTGCCCTCCCGACGAAGCTGGCGCGCCGCACCTTTCCCCGTTTTCTCTCTTACCGTGACTGCTAATTCGAATTTCATGATACTCCTCTACTTCTCCCGTGCCATCAAATGCCTTGATCTCGAGTTAGGCAAACAATGAACTCACGGACTCATCTTCATGGATACGCCGAATCGCCTCTCCCAACAGTGGCGCGATCGACAATTGCTGCAACTTCGGGCAGATTTGCTCTTTGCCCCGTAATGGGATCGAATTGGTGACGATCACCTGCCTCAGGCAGGATTGCTGGATCCGATCCAATGCCGGCCCGGTAAGCACCGCGTGCGTGCAGGCAGCCCATACCTCCCGAGCCCCTTGATCCATACAGGCCTGCGCCCCCTTCACAATGGTACCAGCCGTGTCGATCATGTCATCCAGTAATAGCGCACTCTTGCCCGCGACATCGCCGATGATGTTCATGATCTGCGTTTGATTCGGTCCTTCACGTCGCTTGTCGATGATGGCCAGATTCGCTTGGAGCCGCTTCGCAAAGGCGCGAGCCCGCTCGACTCCACCGGCGTCCGGCGAGACGACCACCAGGTCGCTCACCTTCTTCTTCGTAATGTAATCCAACAATACGGGTAGTGCATAGAGATGGTCCACCGGCACATTGAAAAACCCTTGGATCTGCCCCGCATGGAGGTCCATCGTCAACACCCGATCGGTGCCGGCGGTGCTGATAAGATCGGCCACGAGTTTCGCTGAAATCGGCACACGTGGCTGATCCTTGCGATCCTGGCGAGCATAACCGAAGTACGGGATGACCGCGGTTATGCGATTCGCCGAAGACCGCTTGAGCGCATCAATAATTATCAGCAACTCCATCAGGGAGTCGTTGACGGGTTGGCAACTCGACTGCACGACGAACACGTCGGCGCCACGAACGTTTTCCTCAATCTTGACGCGAATTTCGCCGTCACTGAACGACGACACCGTGGCCTCGCCGAGTTTGGTCCCAAGGTAGGCACAAATCTCATGGGCCAGGGCCGGATTCGCATTGCCAGAGAATATCTTTAGCTCTCTGCTCATCGATTCCTCAGAGGTCCTTGGATGCGACAGCGTAACGTTCTGATTTCGTAAATGGTTCGTCTCGACGGCGGGCGTCGGTGGGCGATATCGCGGCCCGCCTACCTAATTCACTGCGCGCTGTTGAGGAAGCCAACTAAGGGATCGAACTGTAACGGAACGCACGGGGAATTGTCAACCGATCCACAGTTTATCGTGGCAGTTCGTATCGCCAGCTGAGCGGCCCGGAACAGGTGGGAACGACAAATACGTCCATCAAATTCTCACTCACAAACTGGGCCTGGGCCAGGCGGGCACGCGCCTCGTCCGCGAACACTCCAAACACCGTCGCTCCGCTCCCGGACAGCAGCGCGATCTCGGCTCCTTGAGCCTGCAAGGTCCGTTTAATCTCCCGAAGCCCCTCATGTGAGGCGAAGACCGGCGCCTCGAAATCATTCTCTGCCGCGGCATTCAATTGGAGCCAACTCACCCGTGATTGCCGGTCGAGTTCTCGCTGAACCTGCGACAACGGCTTGACAGCGGTCCTGGTGGCAGCCAATTCTTGATACGCCCATTTGGTATTGACCCCAAACCTCGGATTGACGAGCACGACCCATCGTACGTCTTCAATGACGACCGACCTAACTGATTCTCCTCGACCCGCCACAAACGCTGAGGGAGCAAAGAGAAAGAAGGGCACATCGCTACCTAACGATTGCCCGATATCAGCCATCTGCTTCGGAGACCATTTCAACTGCAACAGATGATTCAATCCTATAATGGTGGCTGCGGCATCGCTGCTCCCACCACCGAGGCCCGCTCCCATCGGAATGCGCTTCCGCAGCTCAATGTCGAGCCCGATGGCATGCTGAGCTCGCTTCAACACTTCGGCAGCTGCGCGATAGACGAGATTACTTTGATCTGCAGCCAACTGCGCCGCGTCACACCTAAGCCGAATATCCTGACGGTCAGCACGCAATCTGATTTGCACCTCGTCTTCGAGGGCAACCGTCTGCATGATCGACCAGAGATTATGGAACCCGTCCGGGCGACGGTCTAGGATACGCAGCGTCACGTTTATTTTGGCAGGAGCGAAAACGGTGATCTCGGACGGACTCGGCTGCGGATTAATCACGGCCTCCCTTAATGGCATACTTCTCGAGTCGATAGCGAAAGGATCGGGTGTTGAGCCGGAGAAGCCTCGCGGCCTTTTTCTTCACCCACATGGCCCGTTCCAGCGCTTTTAAGAGCAGGTCCTTTTCAATGCCGTCGATGAGCCCCTCCAAGTCCAATCCGTCCTCAGGCAGATCAGTGGGCACCCCGTGCTGCTGTGGGGTCACCACTCGATGGAGCCAGCCACGAATATCGTCATCCGACACAGGCGCACCGACTGAAAAGGCGACCACGCGCTCGATCAAGTTCTCGAGCTCGCGCACGTTGCCGCGCCACTCATGACCCAACAGAACGTGCATGGCCTCCGAGGTCAATACGGGAGCCGGCTTGCCGCTTTCCTGTGAAAACTTCTCGAGGAAATGTTTCGCGAGTAGAGGGATGTCTCCCGTCCGAAGCCGCAACGGTGGGAGCCGAATCGGGATCACGTCCAAACGGTAGTACAAATCTTCACGAAATGAGCCGTCGGCCACTGCTTTTTCAAGATCCTTATTGGTCGCGGCCACGATACGCACATCGACCTTTACATCCTGATTGCCCCCCACACGCCTGAACTCCCGCTCTTGAATCACGCGCAGCAGTTTCACCTGAATTGTTGGGGTCGTATCGCCGATTTCATCCAAAAAAATCGTGCCGCCGTTGGCGACCTCGAACAACCCCGCCTTGTTGGCCATCGCGCCGGTGAAAGACCCCTTCATGTGCCCGAAGAGTTCGCTTTCGAGCAATGTCTCCGGCACTGCGCTGCAATTTACCGCCACAAAGGGCATCGGGCTCCGGGCACTATTATAGTGTATCGCGCGCGCCACCAACTCCTTTCCCGTTCCGCTTTCCCCACATATCAGCACATTGCTCTTGGCGTCTGCGACTTTGCGCACCACGTCGAACACCTTCTGCATGCTCTCGCTCTGTCCGACGATCTGCGCAAACGAGGATTGGCTCGCCATTTCGCGCTTTAAGAGAATATTTTCCGTAGAGAGTCGCCGCTTCTCCAGGGCATTGCGGATGATCAACTGCACTTCATCGACCTGGAACGGCTTGGTCAGGTAGTCGTACGCGCCCTGTTTCATCGCATCGACAGCCGAGTCCGCGGTCGCAAAGGCCGTAATGACGAGGACCACTGTTTCAGGAGAAGAAGACTTCACCGCCTTCAGAACTGCCATGCCATCCGCTTTCGGCATGCGGAGATCGGTGATGACGAGATCGAAGATCTCCTTGTTGATATGACCGATGGCCTCTTCGCCATCCGACGCTTCAGTCACGGCATAGCCTGCGCGTTTGAGCATGATGCTCACGACTTCGCGCAGGCCCTTCTCATCGTCAACAACTAGGATCTTTTCCACGGCGTCTGTCCCTCATGCCATAACCGCACCCCGGCATCTCCGGAACGCGGCATACATACGACAAATCGTGAGCCTTGGCGCTCCTGACTTTCGACCTTGATCCATCCCCCGTGCATATCGACGATGCGATGCACAGCTGCGAGACCAAGACCTGAGCCTTCTTTCTTCGTCGTGAAAAATGGAAGAAAGATCTTGTCGAAGTTCTGTTTCGGAATGCCTTCCCCGGTGTCTTGAAACGCAATTTCGATGACATCCCCCTTGCGCCCTCCGGCATCAATGTGGCGGCAGTTCGTCGAGATCGTCAACTGTCCTCCATCGGGCATCGCTTCAAACGCATTCGTCGCCATATTCCAGAAGACTTGCCGGAACTGATCTTGATCGACCAGGGCCGTGAGCACCCCTGTTGCGAGAGACGTGACGATTTTGATTTTGGAACGTGTCCGCGCTTCATGTTGAACGAGATCGAGCGTCTCAGCAAGTACTTTGTTGAGATCATGCTCCGCAAGATTGAGCGCCGGCGGGCGGGCATACTGGAGAAATTCGGTGATGATGTTGTCGAGCCGCGTGGCTTCTCGAATCGCTATATCCATCAGCCGACGATTGGTTTCGTCTTCCGTGGCATCTCTTCGAAGCATTTGCATCGCGCCGGCTAGCGCGCCAAGCGGATTCCGAATCTCATGGGCCATTCCGGCAGACATTTCACCCAAACTCGCCAGCCAATCTTTGCGTCGCATCTCCTCTTCAAGATCACGAATCTGTGTCAGGTCTTTGAACACGCCAACCAAACCTGTCTGCCTCCCCTGTTCATGCAATGGGGAAAGGGTCATCCCGAGGATCAGACGATTGCCATCAGCCCTTTTGCATTCCACCTCAAACCGTGCCGTCGCCGACAGAGCGCCATTGAGTTGTTCGTCTGATTGTTTGTTCGGATGCCAATTGAAGACCTCGCGCCAAGGACGCCCGGCAACGTGAGTGACCGTATACCCGGTCGCTTCCTGTGCCGCCGGGTTGAACGAGGTGATGCACCCCATGGCATCTGCCGTAAATACTCCGCTGCTGATGCTGCGAACAATATTCTCGTGAAAGACTTGGAGCCGGCTCAGCCCCTGCTCCTTCTCCCGTAACGATTGGTCCGCCTGCTGAAGCTGATCGGCCAAGGTTCCGCCAAGAATCCCGACGACAAGAAGAGCGAGGGCATAGATGCCGAAGGTTTGAAATGTTTCAGGCACAGTCAACCGACTCGGCGGCAGCCACCCCCATCCTTCGATCAAGCCATACAATTGAATGTTCGTTAAGAGCCCAAACATGATAATGCAGAAACAGGCGGTCAAAAGCCCCACTCTCCGACGGGGAACCACACTGGCGACCGCCACCGTCATGACATACAGCACCGCGAAGGGACTCTCGATTCCCCCTGTTCTCGCAACCACCGCTGTTTCAAGGAGGAAGTCGATCCCCACTTGAGCCCAAAAAAATATCGTAAGCGCCTTTGGTGATGTAATCGCACGGAGCAGGACGGCGGAAGGAATCGTCAGGACGTAGGTGACAAGAATCAGAGTATAGAATGTTTCAACTCGCCCACCCTTTGTAACTTGGAAGGCAAGAGACAGACCGAGCATCAGGGTCACGAGACCCATTCGAAGCCCCATGAGCCAATACAGTCTTGTGCGCAAATTAATCATGAGCAGAAAGCCCCTGTGGGAGAAGGATGGATCTCGAAGTAAGACGCACCCCGTTCATTCTCCACGGATAAGGGGTCGGATCCCGTGTCATGGCACATTGGTCGAGGTGGGAACTGGTTCGTCCAGTGAAGGCATAAGGCCGTGATGGCGATGCCACGACTTCGTAGGAGAGACGTGATTGAACGTCAACCTATCCGATTGCGGAGGCCATTTTAAAGATCGGGAGGTACATCGCAATTACGATGAACCCAATCACAACCCCCAGAAACACCATCATCCCCGGTTCAAGTAATGCCGTCAAGCGAGGCAACGGCCTGATCAACTTCATCTTCGTAAAAATCCGCAATCTTCCCTAACATAGCGTCCAACGCACCAGTGGACTCACCGACGGCAATCATATGAGTTACCATCTTCGGGAAAACCCCGCTGGCTGCCAAAGGGTCGGCGATCGTCTTTCCGCCGCTGATACTAACGCGCGCGTTGACCAACGTTTCTTCAACAACCTTATTACCCGATGTCTTTGCGCAGATGGTCAACCCGTCCAGCAGAGGAACTCCGCTCGAGAGCAGGGTTCCAAGGGTACGTGTGAACTTGGCAACCGAGGCTTTCCTGATTAAGTCTCCCACCACTGGTAACTTGAGAAGCAACTTATCAATGACCATCCGCCCTTTAACGGTCGCATAGTATTTTTTGATACCAACGATGGTCCCCACAATAATCCCCAAAATGACATACCAGTAGGCTATGAAGAAGTTACTGGCGTCGATGACCACCTGCGTAGGGCCAGGCAACGCCACTTTCCCGCCTGACAGTTCAAGAAACATCTTTGCAAAGATTGGAATGACAAAAATCATGAGAACAGTGATAACAATAACGGCAACTCCCATAATCGCAGCAGGATAGATCATGGCAGACTTGATCTGCCCTTTGAGTTTCATCGCCTTCTCGATGTATACCGCCAGACGCGTCAAGATCGTATCGAGCAGGCCGCCCACTTCACCCGCATGCACCAAATTGACGTAGAGATCGTCGAAGACTTTAGGATGGCGACGTAAGGCGTCCGAAAAGGTTGAACCGGCTTCCACCTGAATCTTCACTTCCCCGATCGTTTCTCGCAGAACTTTATTCTCAGACTGGGTCGAGAGAATCTCGAGACACTGTACCAAGGGAAGCCCCGCATTGATCATCGTGCCGAATTGCCGTGTAAATACGACCAAGTCCTTATCGGTTAGACCAGACCCAAGACTCATCTTGAATCCGCCCGCTCCCCCCTTCTTTTCTTCAAGGCTCGTGACGACAACGCTTTGCTTGCGGAGTTGGTCCACCGCCTCATCTCGGGTTTTAGCGCTCAGCTCACCCTTCTTGACGGCACCTAATCTGGTTCGTCCGACATATGCAAAGGTAGCCATACGCAATACTCACCCTTCGATGTGGCCATAGCCCTGGCCGGTTGTAGACTGAGGGGATTACCTACCAGGCGAGTCTACTGGCCACCCTAAAACCTGTCAAACAAATGCACAATTTATGCGCTGTTTGAGGCTACGCCTTATACTTCGCTATTTGTTGCACTCGTATACCGATAGCCTCGATAGAGGTAGTGCAGGCCGGACAGCAACGTGAAGGAGACCATGCCGAACAAGAGGGGTAACATGATCGTGGGATCGATGTGACGGGAGCTCAGGAATATCACCAACACGACATAGGACAGTTGGAGGAACGTAGTCCCCTTGCCCAAGAAAGTGGGAGTAATGTCCACGCGAGAATCCGTGAAGTGCGCCACCGCAGTTCCCAGCATCAGTATCAAGTCTCGGCTGACCACGAGGATGGTGACCCACGTCGGGATCAAATGAATCATTGAGAGCGTGATGAACCCGGAGGTGAGAAGCAGTTTATCGGCTAGAGGGTCCAACACGGCCCCAAGCCGGGTATGCTGATTCGTCACGCGGGCAATCGCCCCATCGAGCGCATCAGTCAGTCCGGCCACGATCAGAACGATGAGAGCTTGATCAAATCTGCTGTAGACAAGTAACCCAATGTAGCAAGGTATCAGGAGAATGCGGAGGATGGTCAAGCTGTTGGGGATATTCATATCTTCCGGAACATCATCGGCCTGCCACAGCGGGGGGAAATGATAGGAGGGAGTCAGGAGGTTGTCAACGGCTTGCAGTCGGCACGGCCGCTCCCTATAATCGGAGCCCCGGGCCATTCCATTTGAGTGTTATGGAGGTCGTGATGAGTTCGCTCCCGCTGCTCTTCAAAAAAGAAGGTCTCATTGAAAAACACCAAGTTGAAGGAGTCGACCCAAGCGATCGATATTTCAATCGCGCAGTCCTCGTCAATCGAACACCCTCAGGCTACGCCGCCAAGGTCATGTATGAAGCCCTGACTGTCGAAGGGCACTCGCATCCGACCATACCCGCTGCGGTAAAAGAACTCATCGAAGCAATGCAGGGATTCGGCTTCAGCAGAATGAGAACCCGCGCCAATTTCAAAGGCACGAAGTATCTCGCCGAAAAAGAAACCTGGGTTGATTACCAAGACCCCTCATAGCCTCTGATTCTCTCATCTTGTCGCGACAAACTCCCGATATACCAAGTCGTGAATGAACGGACGGAAGACTTTAATCTTCTCGTTCCTCCGGCTCGGATGTACCCGGTTGGATAACAGCACCACCTCTAATTCGCACAGCGGATCAATCCACAGCGATGTCCCTGTGTAGCCGAGATGTCCGAACGACCGCTCGGAAAAACAAGATCCCGATGAGGACGGCGCTGACGGAGTGTCCCATCCCAACGCCCAACTCGATCGAGGGGCAGGTTTTTGACGCGTCGTAAACTGCCTGACAAGTTCCCCATCCAGAATCGACTCTCCTCCATGATAGCCACGGAGCCAGGCTCCGGAGACAGCCAGCACCGATTCGGCAGTCCCGAATAACCCTGCATGGCCTGCGACGCCACCCATCGCCGAGGCATTCTCATCGTGCACCTCGCCACGTAAGAGCCGATTGCGCCACTCGTCCTGTTCGGTCGGGGCTATTCGTAATGCATCAATGGTTGGGCGAACAACACCTGACTGCGCTGGCCTTACCGGAGGGCAAAACATCAGTGGCTCGGCCCGCAGCGGTCGGATGATGGCTTCTTCACACCAGAGATCCAATGCCATTCGACTGAGGCGCTCCACCAGAAATCCTAACAACATGAACCCAAGGTCGCTGTACACGCATTGCTCCCCCCGTGCATAGATCAACGGTTCGTCACGAATCAACTTCAGCACATGCTGCGTAACGGGCCGATTGAACTCGGAGAGTCCCGGGACAATACCTCGTGCGTCAAGCCGCTCGTATAACGGTCGCCATCCTGGCAAGCCCGAGCGATGGGCCAAGAGATCTCGCACCGTTGCCTGCCCGATCGGCGTCCCTTCAAGTTCGCCTAATACCTGTTGGACGGGTTCGTCGAGAGCGACTTTGGCGCGTTGACTCAGGAGCAGAACGGATGTGGCCGTCGCCAGCGGTTTCGTGAGAGAAGCGAGGTCGTAGATGGTGGAGGGTTGTACGGGAAGGCCTGGAGGCTCTGAAGACAGGCGTCCAGCCACAGCCATACATTGCAACTCGCCGTGCAGGCGCACCGCCAATACGGCACCGGGAAAGACACCGTCGTCAACGGCCGATTGCAGCGCCGCCTGAATGACGTGATGGGTAGCCATAGGGGAAACACCAGCCACTGATGGCGGGACATGCGGCCGTGGGGGGGCTGCGTGAAGCAATCTAAGAGACGCGTCAGTTGACGAGGAGCAGCCACTTCGGACGAGTTACACCGTTGGGCTTGATTCTCCTTCGAGCTTCTCCTCCGATGCGTTCGCGGCGTCATGGAACGCCTCCTGTTCCTCCACTTCCAACATGCGCTCGAACATCCGCAACGACGCGCGCAACCGTTCAACCATGAGCAGTCGCTGTTTCTGGAGTGACGAAAGATCGCGCTGCGTATCGGTCAACTCGACCTTGGCCTGACGGATCAATTCGCCTGCCTTGAGTTCAGCCTCCTTGATGACGAGATCCGCTTCCCGTTGGGCATTCCGTTTCACATCTTCTGCGAGCGATTGAGCGGATAGGAGGGTGTTCGACAATGTCGCTTCCGTCCGCTTCAGTTCTGCGAGCTGCTGTTCCAGAAATACAATCTTCTCTCGCTGGACCGCATTGTCTCGATTCAACGATTCAACCGTCTGGGCAAGGTCTTCAAGGAAGCGATTGACCTCTTCCTTGTCGTACCCACGAAAGCTGACATTGAACACCATTTGTTGGATATCGAGCGGTGTAATTCTCATGGCATCCCCCGTGGTCATCTCAGTTCATCCTCATGGCCAATTCCTTAAGTGACTGCACAACCGCGATTTGCAGGAACGTGATGATCAGGATCGCGATGATCGGTGACAAATCCATCCCCATTCGCCATCCGATCCAGCGTCGAATCGGCGCCAAGACGGGCTCGGTCGCACGATCAAGAAATTGCACGATCGGATTCCATGGATCCGGATTGACCCACGAGATCAGGGCACGAGCAATGATCACCCACATATAGAGCCATAGTATATAGTCAAGGATAGTCGCGACCGCCGAAAGAACATTGCCTGCGACAAACATGTCAGCGCCCCAACTCCTTCGATCGTATGGTGGCGGCTTCGACCGCCGCCATCAGCGTGGCGCGGAATCCCCCCTGTTCAAGCTGATGAAGCCCAGCGATGGTCGTACCTCCGGGAGAAGCCACCCGATCTTTCAGCTGAGCTGGGTGCACCCCTGACTCCAGCACCAATCGAGCCGCCCCGAGCACCGTCTGGGCAGCAAGGAGTTCGGCGGTTTGCCGCGGCAAACCCATCATAACCCCCCCATCCGCCAACGCTTCAATGGCCTGAAATACATAGGCCGGCCCACTCCCACTCAGTCCGGTCACGGCATCCATCAATCGTTCCTCAACTGGCACCACCCTGCCGACAGCTTCGAATATGACTCGAACCAGCCGAGCGTCATCGTCGGATACCCCCGCACCCATCGAGAGAGCAGTCATGCCTTCACGGACCATGGCGGGAGTATTCGGCATCGCACGGACCACTCGGGTCGCCCCACCCACCTGTTCTGCGATTGTTCGAATCATAACCCCCGCCACAATGGATATCACGAGGGCATGGGCCAGGATTGGGCCAAGCTCACTGAGTACAGCAGGAAGCATCTGAGGCTTTACCGCCAAGACAACCACATCCGCCCAGGAGACCGCCTCGCGGTTGGCGAAACCAACCCGAATGCCGAATTGACTCTTCAAGCGATCGCGGCGTTCAACGACGGGGTCAGTCGCCCATATCGCGTCAGCAGGACACACATGTCCCGAGAGAAGACCGCCGACCATGGCTTCAGCCATCTGGCCACCACCAATGAACGCGATCTTGCTCGTGATCGCTGGCTTAGCCATGCCGTAATCCAAAAATAGCCGTGCCGACCCGAATCATCGTGGCCCCCTCCTCGACTGCAACGTGATAGTCGTTCGACATTCCCATCGAGAGTTCCTTCATGGAGACGGTACCGGTCGGTTGGCACATGAGTCTCAGCGACAACTCACGCAGACGACGGAAGTAGGGACGAGCCTGTTCCGGATCGCTGGTAGGAGGCGGAATCGCCATGAGCCCTTTCACTGCCACGTGGGACAAAGCCCCCAACCTCGGCATCGCTTCACTAAGCTCATCCGGAAGAAACCCGGACTTCGTCGCCTCCCCTTCAAGATTCACTTCCAACAACACCGCTTGGGTTAGCCTCGCTTCCTGCGCCCGCCGTGAAATTTCCTCTGCCAACTGGACACTATCAACCGAGTGGATCAGGTCAAAGCCCCCCACGACCAATCGAACCTTTCGTCGCTGCAAACGCCCGATAAAATGCCAACGGACTGGGTCTCCCCGCAGTGCTTCGATTTTTGGAAGCGCCTCTTGGAGTCGGCTTTCACCGAGGATCGTCAGACCTCCGGCAATCCCCTCGCGGATCTGGTCGAGGCCCACCGATTTTGTTGCGGCAACGAGGCGAACGCTCCCATCCGGCCGTCCAGATCGCTGAGTCGCAAGCCTGACCCGCTGGAAGACGAGCCGAAGATTCTCACCGATTGGGCCACCCGCCTGTAGATCCATCTCTCCTGATCAGCCACAGCTGGATCCCCGTCTGTCGGAGGTTCTGAAGTATTGTACCGAAACCGCCTGGCAAATGTCAGCGCGCACTCCCAGACCGGCCTTATCGGTTAGAGAGCAGGGTGATTCCGCTGACCATTGTCCCGTTTACGCGGCCTTCCCGTCGATAGGAGTAAAAGAGTTGATCATTGCAGATCGTGCACAGATTCACCGCCGAAACAGAGAGTGCAGACACACCCAGTTCCTCCACTTGCCGACGTATCAAGGCCTTGAGATCCAGTCGAGCCTTATGCCCTCGATAGTCCCGCACAACCGACTGCCAATCGGGCAATCCCGCTCGAAGGTGCTCGAGCACCGGATCGTCCACTTCATAGCAGCAGGGACCGGCCGAGGGGCCAATGCTGACGCGTAGGTCCGACTGCTTCGATCCGAACCTGCTCGCCATCAGTCCCATCGTCTTCGGAACAATCCCGGCGACTGCACCCCGCCAGCCGGCATGAATCGCCGCCACGACACGTCGACCAGGATCATGCACAAGCACTGGGACACAATCCGCGGTGCGCACCGCCACCGTCACGCCTGGTTGGTCGGTTACCAGTGCATCCCACCCGCCAGGGAACTGGTCCGATTCGGTCAGCGGCCGATCCACCACCAACGCATCAGTCCCATGCACTTGCTTAACGGACAATAGCCAACTATGCCCCTTTGCCACAGAGTGCCGAGATGGCACTCCTGCCTCAATGGCCAATGAGTCCGCATGACGACGCGTGCCGAAGAAATGTCGAACGCCGTCCCGCGCAGAGGCGAAGGCAGGAACCGTGATGACCGCTACACTCATGGCCATATTCCGCTGCGACCACTCATTCCGATGGACCTGCCAACTCAGTCGACCTGCTTGCGCAGAAACGTGGGCACGTCCCACTCATCATCCGTAACGACCGCAACTCGCTCCATTGATTCTCTTGGATCTCCCATCCTCCGTAAGAAGGTCGGACGATCGAGATCTTTGAGGGGCCGCTCCGCATAAGACCGTTCTCCCATCGTCTGGCCGGCACCGGTCATCGCCTGTTGTCCGGTGCGCGAACTCCGCGCCGCAGCCACGGGAATCGGCGCAGGCTGCTCTTCCCGTTCAAATCCGGTGGCAATCACCGTCACGACCAGGTCATCGCCCATATCGGGATTAATCACCTGTCCGACAATGATATTAGCCTCCGGATCGGCTGTCTGCTGAACAATCGTGGCCGCTTCCTCGATCTCATGCAGCGACATATTGGGTCCGCCGGTGATATTCAGCAATACTCCGCGTGCGCCCTCGACGCTGCCTTCCTCCAGCAACGGACTGCAAATCGCCTTCTGCGCCGCTTCGATTGCACGATTCGTCCCGCGCGCCACCCCCATGCCCATCACGGCCCGACCCGTATGCGACATCACGGTGCGGACATCGGCAAAGTCCACGTTCACATGTCCGGTTGTCGTGATCACATCCGCAATCCCTTGAATCGCCTGTCGGAGGACATCATCGGCCACTTTGAAAGCTTCGAGCAACGGCGTTGCCTTATCGACAATGCCGAGCAACCGCTGATTCGGGATCACGAGCAGTGTATCCACGTGGCGACGGAGGTCACGGATCCCTTCATCTGCATGAATCATCCGGCGATGACCTTCGTACGAAAAAGGCTTCGTGACGACTCCCACCGTCAAAATGCCGAGTTCGCGCGCGATGCTCGCCACGATCGGCGCCGCACCCGTCCCGGTTCCCCCGCCCATCCCTGCGGTCACAAACACCATATCCGCCCCTTCAAGGCACTCCCGGATATGATCTTTGCTTTCCAACGCAGAGTCTTTCCCGACTTCCGGTTTCGCCCCGGCACCGAGCCCTCTGGTCCGCTCAGGACCTAGTTGAACTTTGTACGATGCCCGCGACCGATCCAATGCCTGCAGATCGGTATTCGCCGCGATGAAATCGACCCGTGCCAATCCGGACGTGATCATGGTGTTAATGGCGTTGCATCCGGCGCCACCGACACCGATCACTTTGATCCGAACCGGGGATACGACATCTTCCTCAAATGAAAACATCAGGACACCTCCCTTGATAGAAGCCGCGTGACGGTCGGCCGGCACGCGCAACGGTTAAAAGAACTCGAACATCCAAGACTTCATCCGAGCGAATGCTTTACTCAACGGCCGTCCGCTGCGCAGACCAGCCGTGGCCATCTCCTCAGCATGGTGCCGGGCATGGAGCAGGAGGCCGACACCCGTAGCATGCATGGGGTTACTAACGATATCGCGAAGCCCTCCGATCCCAGTGGGTGCGCCACGGCGCGCAGGAAGATTCAGGACCTGCTCTGCCGCATCAGGCATCCCTTCCAACAGCGATGTCCCGCCCGTGATCACAACCCCTGCCCCCAGCATGCCCTCATAGCCGGCGCGCGCGATTTCCCGACGAACCAGCTCAAAGATCTCTTCGACACGCGGCTCAAGAATCTCGGCAATGTCACGGCGTGAAAACGTCCGCGCGGGACGGTCCCCGACCGACGGGACCGCCACCGTTTCGTGCCCCTGCACCAATCCTGTTCGGGCGATGCCGTACTGCAGCTTGATCTTCTCGGCTTCGGTCTGAGAGGTCAGTAACCCGATTGCGAGGTCCTTCGTCAGGTTCTGCCCACCAATGGGCAACACCGCGGAATGCCTGATGCTTCCATCAAGAAAAATCGCGAGGTCAGTCGTCCCGCCGCCGAGATCGACCATGACGACCCCCAGGTCCCGCTCTTCCTGGCTAAGGACGGCCTCACTGGAGGCCAAGGGTTGCAGCACGATATCTACGACATCGAGCCCCGCGCGATTCACACACTTGATGATATTCTGTGCTGAGGTCACGGCGCCGGTAATCACATGCACATTGACCTCGAGGCGGTTTCCGGAGAGACCCAACGGTTCCCGAACCCCCTCCTGACCGTCCACCATAAATTCACGAGGCAGCACATGAAGAATCCGTCGTTCATGGGGAATGACCGCCAGAGTCCGCGCGCTTTCGATCGCACGCTGGATGTCCTCCCGCGTGACCTCTGACTTCTTGAGCGCTACGACTCCCTTACAGTTCTCTGCGGAGATATGACTGCCGGCGATGCCGGTATAGACGGAATTGATCTGGACCGCCGCCATCAGCTCGGCTTCCTCGACCGCCTTCTTGATCGATTCCACCGTACTCTCGATATCGACCACGACGCCCTTGCGAAGTCCCCGAGACGGGCTGGATCCGACCCCGATGATGTTGAGCCTCCCCTCATCGGTGACTTCCGAAACTATGGCGCAGATTTTCGTGGTTCCAATATCCAATCCCACAAGAATCTGATCACGCTTCGGCACGGCCCTCACCCCCTTTCACGCACAATGACACGGTTGTCGTAGCGCAAATCGATTTCGCTCACCTCGCGCTTCCGACCATCGAGTGAGGCAGTTCTAAATGACGGCTTCACTTTCTGGAACCGTTCCCACTGATCAACCAAAGAATCGTCGCCAAACCTGAATCGCACTCCATTGGCTGATGCCACCACATTCAGTGGATTGGCGAGATCGACTTCAATCCGCCCGTCGATGGTATTGGCAATGAGCTTGGCTAGCACAATCCCGGACTGAACCGACATGCGGATACGCGCCTCGCCGAGCAGAAGAGACTTAGGATCCAGCCCCGTCAACAATGGCAACGTCTGGTCATCCTGTCTACCCAATTTAGCAAGGAGATATCCGTTCTCATCGCTCAACCAATGGTCTGCGCCAGTCCGAATGATGGCAGCCGGCGTTCGCTCCAATACGGTGACATGCAGAAGATGCGGTGGCCTGCGTTCGACCATCGCCTCCTTGATCCAGGCATGCGCCCGGACTCGCTCGGCAAGAAATGATGTGCTCACTTGATGGAGCCCCATGCCGGGTTTCAAGACAAGCCGTTCCAGCACTTCCGGCTTCGTCACGTGATGAATGCCCTCCACCTGTACCTCGCGAATTTCCAGCCACCGTTGAAGAACCGGCCCCATCTCTTGCGTCACCATAGTCAGCCCCCAAGCCAACACCGCTAGACCGGCGATCCATTTCCCCACGCGCAACGCACGTCGTCCTCGCGAATAGAGTCTCTCTCGACGCGCCTGTTGCCGCTGATCCAAGGCCTGACTGGCACGAGCACCCTTCCATTGGTTCAGTCGAGGGCCGATAGCACGCACCGGCCGCTTCCGCAATGGGACCTTCACGGCATCTTCCCTTCACCTGACGGACGGTCGAAGCGGGCTGCGCGAGCGAGTGCGGACTCGAGAATCCGTTCGGTCAGCTCGTCATAGTCAATCCCGGCTCGCGCCGCCGCCATCGGCAGCAAACTCGTTTCGGTCATGCCCGGCGCCGTATTAATCTCCAACACAAAAGGCCGGCCACGCGGGGTGATGCGGAAATCGACCCGAGCCGCACCTTCACAGCCCAACACCTCATAGGTGCGGAGCGCCATTGCGCGAATCTGCCGGGACACCGCCGCTGTCAAGGGAGCGGGACAGAGATACTGTGTCTTCCCCTTCTCATACTTCGCCGCAAAATCGTAAAAGCCGCCCGGCGCAACAATTTCGACGGCAGGGAGCACCAATGGAGAGGAATTGTGCCTTCCGATGATCGACACCGTGACCTCATGCCCCGGAATGTAGGCCTCAACCATCGCATCCGCATCGTAGCGATGGGCCAAGGCCAATGCGTCATGCCATTGCGCCGGCTTCCGTACGATGGTGACCCCGATCGTGGATCCTTGCGAGGCGGGCTTCACCACGACCGGCCAGCGCAATTTCGCCGCGCGTATTACGCTGGCGCTTGAGACTTTCTCCCCGCGTTTCACGACCGTGCCTTCCGGCACAGAAATGCGCGCTGAGGCCAAGAGAGTTTTTGTGGTGACTTTGTGCATGCCGATCGCACTGGCCTGGATGCCGGACCCGCTGTAGGGAATTCCCAGAGTTTCCAGAAATCCTTGAATCGCACCATCTTCCCCCCCTGGTCCATGCAACGCGAGAAACGCCAGGGCGATCTTCTGATCGTACAAATTCTGAGAGAGCGTCGGTCCGACATCGATGGCCACCGCATTGTAGCCACGGCGAACCAGCGACCGATGCACCGCGACGCCCGTTCGGAGTGAGATATCGCGCTCGGCCGATTGCCCACCCATCAACACCCCGATGCGGGCATGGGTTAATATGGGTCGCTCTGTCAGACGAGGTTCGCTCACACCGTTATGTCTCTCCTACAATTTTGAGTTCAAGGTCTAACCGCACGCCCGCCCGACGGCGAATAGTGCTGCGGACCTTCCCAATCAGCGCAATCACGTCCGCCGCCCGTGCCTGACCCCGGTTGACCATGAAGTTGGCATGCTTCACCGATACCTCCGCATCGCCGACGTGTGCACCCTTAAGGCCAGCTGCCTCAATCAGTCGGCCAGCGGAATCGTTCGGAGGGTTTTTGAACACACAACCAGCGCTTGCCATCGCGAGGGGCTGCGTGTCCCGTCGATAGTGGAGGTAATCCTTGACCACTCGCTCAATCTCCGATCGGACCCCTTGCTTCAACTGAACCCATACACCCACGACAATGCCGCGAGGGAGGAGAGTCCGTCGGTATTTGAACTTCACCTGAGCTGCATCCAGATCCACAACCTGGCCTTTCATATTCACCATGCGAACGGCCTTGACCGAATCCTTCATTTCCCCGAGCTTCGTACCGGCATTCATCACCACACAGCCACCCACAGTCCCGGGAATTCCCGCCGCCCATTCCAATCCCGCAAGGGAATGGCGGATGGCGTACCCGATCAACGTCGGCATCCCGACTCCCCCTTCGGCGTAGAGGACAGATCCCGGTTCTTCTTGGATGCCCCGCAACCGCCCCAGGCTGACCACGATGCCACGGATGCCCCCATCTCGGATGAGCAGATTCGTCCCACCCAGGACAAACAACGGAATCTTGCGGGCGCGCGCCTGTTGGACAACCAGACAGACATCTCCAATATCTGCGGGTTCAACCACAACATCCGCCGGCCCTCCGATTTTGAACGAGGTGTACTCGCGCAACGAAGATTGGAAGGACACGGATCCTCGGAGACCCGCCACGGCAGCCCGCACATCTGCCTGCGTGAATCGCGGATGCGCTCTCGCCGCTGTCGTGGCACGCCGACCTCCCTGCTTCATGGCATCACGCTGCGGGAGTCAATCTGGCCAAGAGTCCGAGCCCCGTCTTCCAAATATCCCCTGCCCCCAATGTGATGACGAGATCCCCGGATTTCAGATGGGGCAGCACCTGATCCACCAATGTGTCCTTCTGTTCTACAAAGGTCACAGACGGATGGCCGGCCGCACGAACGATGTCGGCCAATTTGGCTCCAGACACCCCGGGAATCGGCGGTTCGCCTGCCGGATAGATTTCCGTCAAGAACAGCAGGTCCGATTGGTCGAACGCCTTCGAAAAGTCCTCCAACAAGTCTCGCGTCCTGGTATAGCGATGCGGCTGAAACAGCACGACCAGCCGCCGATCCCCCCACCCTTGCTTCGCCGCGGCCAGTGTGGCCTTGATCTCAGTCGGATGATGTCCGTAATCGTCCACGACCATAATCCCGTTGGCTTCGCCTCGCAGATGAAAGCGACGCTCTACCCCGGTATAGGCCGACAGAGCTTTTCTGATGAGGTCCACCGGCACATCCAATTCGATGCCGATCGCAATCGCCACGAGCGCATTGGAGACATTGTGCCGACCGGGCACCGCCAGGCGGAATGGGCCCAAATTGCGCCCGCGGAACTGCGCCCGAAACTCGGCACCCCATTGGTTCAAGCTGATCTCCGTCGCAAAGAAATCCGGCGTGACACCATCATGTTCACGAAGCCCATAGGTCTGATAGCGCTTCACGATCTTCGGAAAAATCGCCCTGAGCCGATCATCGTCCGCACATAACACGGCCAACCCATAGAACGGCACCTTATTGATGAACTCAAGAAAGGACTCGGTGATGCGCTCCATGCTACCGTAGTGATCAAGATGTTCCCGGTCGAGATTCGTGACCGCGACGATGGTCGGAGACAGACGGAGAAACGACCCGTCACTCTCATCGGCTTCTGCTACGAGGAGATCGCCTCGACCAAGGCGGGCATGGCTCCCGAGCGCATTCACTTTCCCCCCGATCACCATCGTCGGATCCAACCCCCCTTGCGCCAGCACGTTGGCTACCATCGAAGTCGTCGTGGTTTTTCCGTGAGCGCCGGCGATGGCAACCCCGAATTTCAGTCGCATCAACTCCGCGAGCATCTCGGCCCGGGGAATCACGGGAATCTGCTTTGCCTTGGCTGCCACGACCTCGGGGTTCTGTGCGGACACGGCGGAGGAGATGACCACCACTTGGGCCTCCCCTACATTCGATTCCTGATGGCCGACAAAGATGCGTCCGCCGAGTACTTCCAATCTCCGCGTCGTATCGGAGGCCTGCAGGTCCGATCCCGTCACTTTGTATCCCAGCGTCAACAGCACCTCGGCGATGCCGCTCATCCCTGATCCCCCGATTCCGACTAAATGAATCTGTTGCGTCTTTCGAAACATTAGCGCTCGCCTTACTCCACCAGCCGGTGGATACGAATGTGGTTCCTGTCCACGTTGCCCGATCCCATTAGACTCCTGCCGCGCCGACAGACTGGTTGACATCATGACGGCCCCCCATGAGTGCGTAGCATTCGCGGACGATCACCTCGGCCGCATCGATTCGCCTCATCGATCGACTTGCCTCGCCCATCACCCGCAATCGTTCACGATCCCTGAGAATGTTCGCCACCGTTCGAACCAAGAGGGGTCCCGTGAGCCCAGATTGCGGGAGCACCACGGCAGCCCCGGCAGCTTCCATCACCTGTGCGTTCTTCGTCTGGTGGTCGTAGATGGCAGAGGGAAGTGGAATGAGGATAGCTGGCTTTCCACAGGCCGTGAGTTCCCCCACCGTCATGGCGCCGGCTCTCGCCACGACGAGATCCGCCTCCCGTATTGTTGCAGGCATATCGTAGATAAACGCCGTCACTCGCGCGGCGATGCCGGCGCGACGATAGGCCTCGACTACCCGCGCATGGTCGGACTCGCCCGTCTGATGGGTCACGGCGAGATGCGGCAATTGCGTCATCAATTCGGACAATCCATCCGTCACCGCTGCATTAATCGCCTTTGCACCCTGGCTTCCGCCGAAAATCAATAGATGGAACCCCTCTGACTTCTCCCGGCTCTGTTGAATAACCTCCAGGAACGCCTTGCGAATCGGGATTCCCACCACGCGGACCTTGGAACGGTTGAACGAGTCAGCCGCCGACTCAAATGCGAGAAAGACACGTTGGGCGAGTGGCCCCACAGCTTTATTGGCCATGCCGGGATTCGCATTCGGCTCAAGAATCACGCGCGTCACCCCAGTCAATGCTGCAGCAAGAAGCATCATCGGACTCGTATAACCGCCAACCCCGATTACCAGATCCGCCCGTCTCGCTCGCAGGATCCGCAGAGACTGCCACAAACTAACCGGCATGGCGCACATCCCTATCACAGCCCCCAACAGTCCCTTGCCCATCACCGGCTTGGCACTGATCAAAGCCAGGTCGAACCCTTCGTGGGCCAGCACGGTCGATTCAAGGCCACGCGCCGTCCCCACAAAGAGCACCTTGGTCGTGGGGTCGCGACTGAGAAACTCTCGCGCCAACGCCACTGCCGGATAGAGATGGCCACCTGTTCCTCCTGCTGCAATGACGATCGTCATTCGTGATCCGACCCGCCACGTCCACCTCGAGACCGCCCGGCATGCCGGTCGCGAGAAATACTGAGCAAGATCCCCACGCCGATCAGACTGACTACAAGCGACGACCCTCCGTAGCTGACGAACGGTAAGGTGAGCCCTTTCGTCGGCAAGAGCCCAGTCACCACCGCCGCATTCACCAATGCCTGGCCACCGATCAACAAGGTAATGCCCATGCCTAGATAGCGGCCGAACGGGACACGAGCGCGCGCGGCGATCTGAAACCCCCGCCACACAAAAAATCCAAACAGCAAGGTCACGGTCGCAGTCCCGATGAGTCCCAGTTCTTCGCCGACCAAAGCGAGGACAAAATCCGTATGCGCCTCCGGTAGGAAATAGAGCTTCTGTTTGCCCTCGCCCAATCCCACCCCGAACGGACCTCCGCTGCCAAAGGCCAAGAAGGATTGTGTAATTTGAAACCCGGCATCCGACGCATCCTTCCATGGAGCAAGAAACGTCATGAGCCGTTGGCGTCGATAACTTGACCCAAGAACTAGTACCAGCACGACCGGGATCGCGCAGAGGCCTAATGCCAATAGATGGGAGACACGCGCGCCGGCGAGAAAACACATCCCGACTGTCACCAGTCCAAGCACCACGACCGTTCCAAGATCCGGTTCGAGCAGCACGAGTCCGCTCAACAGTCCGATCACGATCAGGGCCGGCAGAAGACCAGCGCCAAACAACGTGATCTTGTCCCCTTTTTTGGTCAAATACGCCGCTATGTAGATGACTGCTACGAGTTTGACCATTTCCGCCGGCTGAACCGAGATGGGTCCCCACCGCAACCATCGTCGTGCCCCCTTGGCCGATATACCGAGCGACGGCACGAGCACCATGACGAGTAAAAGCAACATGCAGCCCAACATCGGAATGGAGAGTGTCTTCCAGAGCGTGTAATCGATGCGCGACGTGAGATGCATCAATAGAAAGCCGAACGCGAGCCAAGCAATCTGCCGTTTCAGAAAAAACCCAGGATCTTGAAACCGGTTGCCCGCCACGATGGCGCTCGCGCTGAATACCATGACGAGTCCTACCAACGCCAAGGTCATGGTGACCGCGAGTAGCGTATGGTCCGCCGCCACCCGTTGCTGGCCCGATCGTTGGCTGGTCTGGGACCATGGGAGCGCCAGAGTCCCCGCTGATCGATGCACCATTGTTCAGAACCGCTCCTCCCTCGCGTTCCACGTCACGCCGGTAAGGCATGAACCAATGACTTGAATTGACGACCACGGTCTTGATAGTCCGCAAACATGTCGAAGCTGGCACAGGCCGGGGACAACAACACGACATCGCCCGGCGATGCCTCTTGCGCCGCAAGTTCCACGGCATCCCCCAAGGTGGCCGCCTCGGTCAAAGTGGCGAAACCTTCCCAAGCCCGTCGCATAAGCGGCGCCGCTTCCCCGATTAAAATCACGCGCTTTACCCGTCGGCCGACTGCCTGGGCGAGTCGCGAAAAGTCGCCACCCTTATCCCTCCCACCGGCAATGAGCCAAATCGGGTGATCGATACTCTCCAGCGCTTTGAGCGTGGCATCGACATTCGTACCTTTCGAATCATTCACAAACCGGACCCCTCGACGTTCACGGACGATTTCAAGGGCATGCTCGAGTCCGGGAAATGTCGCGATGACGCGACGAATCGCGTCGAGAGGGCATCCGCACAGCACGGCATAGGTTGCGGCCACCATGACGTTCTCCACGTTATGATTGCCGATGATGCGGATTTCGCTTCGACGACAAATCTCCTGCCGTACCCCGGTAACCGTCGTGACAATCTCATCACCTTCAAGGTAGGTTCCCCCATACATATCGGTGCCGATCGTCGACCTGCTCGCAAACCCCAGTCGTTTCGCACAGACTCGATGTCGCAACGCGGCCACACGATCATCGTCAAGGTTGAAGAGCGCGAAATCTGATGCGGTTTGGTTCTCGAAGATCCGCTGTTTAGCCGAGACGTATTCATCCACCGACTCATAACGGTCCTGATGATCGACTGTCACGTTGAGCAAAGCAGCGATCCAGGGGTGAAATCGATCGATCGTTTCCAGCTGGAAACTGGAGACTTCGACGACGAGATAGTCGTACGGGCTCGGCTTCCCTGCCTGGCTGGCGCGAAGGTCTTCCACCGCCGCTTCACTCAAGGCGGTGCCTAAATTGCCGCCGACAAACGCCCGCTTGCCGCTCTCGGCGAGAAATTTGCCGATCAGAGTCACGGTCGTGCTCTTGCCATTGGTTCCGGTGACCGCAAGGAGCGGGCTCCGGAGAAACCGCGAGGCCAACTCCAATTCGCTGATCACCTTCACGCCGCGCCGACGCACCGCTTCAAGCGGGGCCAGTCGATAGGGCACTCCGGGGCTGATCACTACCAGATCTGCCTCATCGAGTGACGATTCGTACCGTGCCCCAACGGTCACACGAACCTGATCACGATCGATGGTGCCGAGAACCGCGTTCAGTTCCACCGATTCCTTCCGGTCGGCCAGCGTAACACCTGCCCCGGCCGCCTGGAGCAACCGGCAAGCCGCCATACCGCTTCGGGCAAGTCCCATGACCGTGACGCGTGATCCCGCGAGTTCCACTGCTGCTCCTGCTCCTCCCACCATGCCGTCACCGGAGCTTTAAGGTACTCAGACTTAACAACGCCAACAGGATGGCGATGATCCACAAGCGCACCACGACTTTGGGCTCCTCCCATCCTTTCATCTCAAAGTGATGATGAATGGGCGCCATCAGAAAAATGCGCTTTCCTCGCGACTTGAACGAGATCACTTGAAAAATGACCGAGACCGCTTCAATCACAAATACTCCGCCGACCATCAGAAGCAGCAATTCGTGCTTGCTGATCACCGCGACCGTGCCCAGCGCCGCTCCCAGCGGAAGGGAGCCCACGTCCCCCATGAACACAGACGCCGGGTAGGAGTTGAACCACAGGAATCCCAGGCTCGCCCCCAGGATGGCTGCAGTGAACACCGCAAGTTCACCCGCGCCTTCGATGTGCTGAATGAGAAGATAGTCCGACATGAGTCGATGTCCGGCGACATAGGCCACGATCGTATAGGCCAACGCCGCGATCATCACTGGTCCCACCGCTAGCCCATCGAGCCCATCGGTCAGATTGACGGCGTTGGAACTCCCGACGATGACCAGTACAGCAAATACGACATACAACCAGCCGAGATCCGGAACGACATTTTTGAAAAACGGGATGCTGAGCTTGCTCGTATAGCCGGGCAGGAAATAAAGGACGAGCGCAATCGCCAAGGCCACCGCCACTTGCGCCGTGAATTTCTGTCCCGCCGACAAGCCCTTCGATTGGACCTTGATGAATTTGAGATAGTCGTCGACAAATCCAATCGCCCCGAATCCCACTGTGGCAGCGAGTACGAGCCAGACGTAGGGCCTTGCGATATCGGCCCACAGAAGCGTCGAGAGGACCACCGCAAAGAGGATGAGAATCCCGCCCATGGTGGGCGTGCCACTCTTCGCCAGGTGACGCTTGGGACCATCGTCGCGAATCTGCTGCCCCAGCTTGATTTCCTGTAACTTCCGGATCACCCATGGGGCCAACACGAAGGCAATCAAGAATGCCGTCACTGCCGCATAGATGATCCGGAAGCTCAGATACCGAAAGACGTTCAGAAACGAATATTCCGTATGAAGTGGATACAGCCAGTTATAGAGCATGCCGTCTTTGTTTTGCCTTAGAAAATTAGCCAGGCCGCCTGACCGATTATCGCGTGAGATAGACTCCGATATCTCACGACGCCTGCTTTGTGACTGCCCTCATCCCAGTCAGAACGTGCACAATCTGTTCCATTTTCATACCCCGAGAAGCCTTCACCAACACCACGTCACCTTGCCGCACGATCCTCTTGAGGTGATCAGCCGCAGCGGTCGTATCGACCACTTCGTCGATCTGCGAACCTGCCATTCCGCCCTGCCGGGCTCCCTCCGCAATGTCCCGTCCCAATGCCCCGCAGACGATCAACCGCGACAGCCCCTGCGTGGCAAGAAACTGTCCAACGTCTCGGTGCATCTGTCGTGTCTCAGGACCGAGTTCCAACATGTCTCCCAACACGGCAACCCGTTCGCGTGCAGGACTCCATTGTGCCAGCAATTGAAGCGCCGCTTTCATCGAAGCAGGGTTGGCGTTGTAACAGTCATTGATGATATGGACACCTTGATGGGTCACCACCTGCGACCGCATCGCTGCAGGACGGAATCGGGCCAGCCCTTGGGCAATCATGGAACCGGACAGGTTCAACGCCGCACCTACTGCTGCGGCGGCGAGCGCATTGGTGACGTTGTGGGTACCATGCACCTTGATTCGAACGATCGTGGGACGGCTTTTTCCAGGGAGGTGCAAGCGAAAGGTCGTTCCTCGGCGAACATCGGACGTGACCCCGTTCGCACGGACATCGGCCATCTCCGAAAACCCGAACGAGATGACGCGGCATTGCGCGCGCGCGGCGAGGTAGTCAAAGTAGGGATCGTCGGCGTTCAATATCGCCGTGCCATCGGCCGGAAGCAGTTCCAACATTTCAGCCTTGGCCTGCGCCGATCCTTCCATGCTTCCAAAAAATTCGAGATGATCGGGACCAATATTGGTAATCAACCCGATCGTGGGCCTGACAATCTCACAGAGCCTGGTCGTTTGCCCTTGCTGATCCACTCCCATTTCAATGACGGCCGCTTGATGGCGAGCCGTGAGCCGAAACAGGGTATAGGGCACGCCGATCCGATTATTGAAATTCCCCTCGGTCTTCAAAACTCGCCACCGCTGAGCGAACACCGCCGCCACCATATCTTTCGTCGTCGTTTTGCCGTTGCTCCCGGTCACCGCCACAATGGGGATATGGAACCGACTGCGATGATGCGTCGCCAACTGTTGGTAGGCGAACAGGGGGTCACGCACGCCAAAGAGAAAGGGCGCAGGTCGTCTATCGATCCGGCGGACCGCTGCGGAACTTGACGGAAGGCGGTATTCATCGTGAACGATGGCTCCCGCAGCGCCCTGAGCAAGTACGGCCGACACAAACTCATGCCCGTCGTACCGATCGCCCTTGAGTGCTACAAACAGATCACCGCGACGAACCGATCGAGAATCCGTGCTGATCTGTCTGATCCGGCGCTTCCCGGATAACGAGTCCTGTCCCGCGAGGACTTTCACGCTGATGACTTCACGTAACTCCTCGACCGTAAACAGTCCCATCAATTCCTCATCCCGCGTGTTCCCGACCGTGGCCTGGACTCTCACGCGCAATCCCGCAATTGCTGAATCGCCTCGCGAGCCACCTCACGGTCGTCAAAATGAAACTTCTTGGTGCCGATGATCTGATAATCCTCATGCCCCTTGCCGGCAATGAGCACCATGTCGCCGCGGCGTGCTTCACGGATGGCGGCGACGATCGCCTCACGGCGATCCGGCACCAAGTGGTACTGCACATGACCGCGGCGCGCTAGCGCATCGCGCACCCCGACTTCTACTTCACGGAGGATTGCCATCGGGTCCTCGGTTCGAGGGTTATCGGACGTCAGGATCACCACGTCACTGTACTTCACGGCAGCGCGACCCATCTTGGGCCGTTTCCCTCGATCCCGATCACCGCCGCAGCCGAACACTGTAATGATCCGCTCAGTCTTCAACGCCTGCGCCGCCGTCAGTAAGCGTATGAGTGCATCTTCCGTATGGGCATAATCGACGACGACGGTAAAGTCTTGCCCGGAAGAGACCCGCTCAAAGCGACCTGGCACATTGGTGATATGGGAGGTCGCTTCGCGGATCTGATCGGACGTCGCCCCATCGTGCAGCGCCACCCCGATCGCTCCCAGCAAGTTGTAGACATTGTGCTCCCCGACCAATCGACTCTCGATGGTAAACGAGCCTGCGGGAGTTGCCGCAGTAAAGGTGGTCCCGTTAAGCAAGAGACGCACTCGTTCCGCTTTGAGGTCGGCCTCGTGCTCAATGGCATAGCCCCAAACCGGCACAGGACAGGCTGCCCGGATCGCGTTCCCGCGGGGATCGTCAAAATTGACAATGGCACGCTTCCCGGCCTTCAGCCCTCCGGCCAACCCGGTGAACAGTCGCAACTTCGCCGCAAAATACTCATCCATCGTGTGATGAAAATCGAGGTGATCCTGTGTGAGATTCGTGAAGACCGCCACGTCATACTCGCAGCCTGAAGTCCGGTCCAACGCGAGAGCATGGGACGACACTTCCATCACTGCAGCGGTGAGTCCACTCTCGACCATCTTTGCCAAAAGTCCTTGAAGGTCGAGTGCGCCTGGCGTCGTGTGAGAGGCAGGAAACGTTTCCTGCCCGATCTGGTACCCGACCGTGCCGATCAATCCCACCCGTCGACCGATCCCCTCCAGTAACGCTTTGCAGAGATATGTCGTTGTCGTCTTCCCATTCGTGCCCGTCACGCCAATCATCTTGAGTCGAGCGGATGGATCCCCATGAAACCGGCTACCGAGAAGACCGAGCGCCTTGCGCGAATCAGCCACCAGCACGAACGGTACCGACCCTGCTCCCACAGGCGCCTGTGCGAGCACCGCAACGGCTCCGGCCTTGATGGCCTGTTCGACAAATCCGTGACCATCAACGCGTTCACCCTTAACCGCAACAAACAAGCTTCCGCCCGTCACGGCCCGTGAATCGTCAGTGACCGCATGCACCGCGCGGGTCACATCGCCTCGCTGCTCCAGGATCTCGACCTGCCCACGGAGCGCCGCGAGCAACTGGGCAACAGTGAGAGGATCGCGCGCCATGACCTCTTAGTACTCCTTCATCGCCAGTGCGAGCTTCACTGTGTCCTCCCTGGACACACCAAGATAGTTGAGCACCTGTTCTCCAATTCGTCGAAAGACGGGCGCCGCCACGGTCCCTCCCCAGGCTTCGCCTTGAGGTTCATCGATAACCACGATCATCGCGAGCCGCGGAGATTCTGCCGGCACATACCCGACAAATGACCCGACAAACTGCGTGGAGGAATAGGCGCCGGTTCGAGGATCGATTTTTTGCGCGGTCCCGGTTTTGCCCGCCACGCGGAATCCAGGAATAGCCGCCTTCGCCCCCGTCCCATTTGTCACAGCACCTTCCAACATTGTCGTCATCGTCCTGGCCGTGTCCGGTGACACGGCTCGCCGCTTTACTTGCGGGAGTACTTCCTTGAGCAAGCGGCCTTTCTGATCGCGAATCTCGGATACCACATATGGCTTCATCATAACGCCCCCATTGGCGAGAGTGGCCACCGCCGACACCACCTGGAGGGGCGTCACCCCAACCTCCTGTCCCATCGAAATTGACGCCAGAGATCGACGGCCCCAGTCTTTGGGAGCTTTCAAAAGTCCGCTCACTTCACCCGGCAGGTCGATCTCCGTACGTTGACCGAATCCGAATGCTTGAAGGTAGCGATAGAGCCGCTGTTCTCCAAGAGCCATTCCGGTTTTGGCCGCACCGATGTTGCTGGATTTTTGAATCACTTCGGAAAACGTCATCCACCCTAACTTGTCATGGTCATGAATGGTCGTATTCGCGATCACCATATGGCCGTTCTCACCGAAGACCATGGAGCCGGGCGTCATCACTTTTTCTTCAATCGCCGCAGCCGCAACCACCACTTTCATGGTCGACCCAGGCTCATACGTATCCGTCAGAGCACGATTGCGCCACCGATCGGGCGTCAGCGCGGCGACGACATTGGGATCAAATCGTGGACTGACGGCCATTGCGAGAATTGCACCCGATTGCGGCTCCATGATGATGATCGTCCCGGACTTAGCATGGGAATGGGTGACGGCCTCTTCGAGTTCTTTTTCCGCAATGTATTGGATGACCTCATCGACGGTCAGCGTGAGGGCATTCCCCGGCGTAGGCACTTGCTCCGCCACGCCTTTGGGAAAAACCGTGCGGCCTAACGCATCGCGCTGCAATACGGTGACGCGCTTTTCGCCATGCAAGTGCGAATCGTAGCGGCGCTCGAGACCCTCAAGTCCTAGCCCATCCATCCCGGAAAATCCGAGGACATGGGCCAACAAGGGACCCTTGGGGTAAAACCGGCGGCCCTCCATCACCACACCGATACCGTCCAACGACAACTGCTCCAGCCGACGACCTTGCTCAGGCTCGACCTTTCGCGCCAACCACACAAAGCTCTTGTCTTGCCGAAGCTTTTTCTCAAGCTCGCCGCTTCGAATTCGGAGCACCGGAGAAAGATGACGAGCGATGGTCGACGGGCTTTCAAGCGACGTCGGTACACCGAACACGGACGGCACCTCCACATTCATCGCGAGCACTTTGCCGTGACGATCCGATACCATACCTCTGGCTCCCTCGAAGGACACGGTCTTTTGATGTTGCCGATCGGCCTTGGCCGTGAGTTCTGCAGCTTGAAGCACTTGGAGCGTGACCAGCCGAAATAGAATGATGGTGAACCCACAGAGCAGCAGGAGCAGCATCACATAGCGGCGAACCCGGGAGGGGCCGGCAGTCACTCGCTCACCCTCATAGTTGCAACATGTTTCGCCAGACGAACTTGCTCAACTGGTGGAAGTGGAAGGCTCGGAGCATTTCCCGGCTGATGCACCATCAATACTTGCCCCTGTTGCGGTGGAACCAGCCCCAACTTTTCTGTCGCCACCTTTGCAATCCGCTCCGGGGCCGTCAGCGCAGAAAACCTCACTTGCAATTGATCCCGCTCTCGCTCCAGCAATACTTTCTGGGTCTTCAATCGCTCGATCTGATAACCTAACCGAACGACATCGACACGTTCCCACACAAATACGAAGACCAACATCATTCCGGCCACAATAGTCAGCGTCTTCATGAATGAGCCTCCTTGGATACCCGTTGGGCAGCCCGTAACTTGGCACTGCGGGATCGAGGATTACGATCGGACTCTTCCCTGGTGGGAACCTGCGGCCTCTTGGTGAGCACCATCAATGAAGGATCGTCCTTGCCGGAGAGCGCCCGAAACGTATGTTTCACAATCCGGTCTTCGAGCGAATGGAATGAGATCACACAGAGGCGGCCGCCGGAAGACAACGCACCTACTGCATCGCGCAACGCCGGCTCGAGAGAGTCCAGCTCCTGATTCACCGCAATGCGAAAGGCTTGGAACGTGCGGGTGGCACAGTGGAGACGACCGTGCCGATAATTCGCTGGAACAGCCTCCTCGATCACAGAGACCAACTCTTTCGTCGTCGCTAGCGGATGGCGTTCACGTGCGCGAACAATGGCACGCGCAATTCGTCGGGAAAACCGTTCCTCGCCGAATTGAAAAATCGTGTCGGCCAGTTGCGCTTCCGGCCATCGATTGATCAGGTCAGCTGCAGTCCCACTCATCGATTGATCCATGCGCATGTCCAACGGACCATCTCCTTGAAAGCTAAAGCCGCGAGCGGGTTCTTCCAACTGCGGGGATGAGACTCCAAGATCAAACAGGACTCCGTCGACCTGGCCGATGCCGCTGGCAGCAAGATGCTGTTTCAGTTCCACAAAATGACCATGGATAAGGAGCACACGGTCGCCAAAGCGTGCGAGCCTTTCTCGACTAGCTGCAATGGCCACCGCATCACGATCAAGCCCGATAATCCTGCTGTCACCGCTTGCTTCAAGAATTTTTTCAGCATGCCCACTATACCCCACCGTACAGTCAAGATAGGTTTGCCCATTCTTCCGAACGAGCCAAAACAGCACTTCTTCTGACATAACCGGGAAATGTCGAGAAACCTCCATAAATAATCAAAAACCAAATTCACCCACTTTCTCCCACACAGGCGCGCAGTATACACCCACTCAAACACTTGTCAATAGAAAATTCATGTACTTATGCAGACACGGAGGCTTCTATTTCTCTCTCGAATTTGAGAGAGAAAGACGGCCCTGCGGAATGTCGATCCCTCTACGAAAAGAGAATGCTTCGCACTTTCTGGAGTGATGCCCACTTCACCGGAGCACGGAAAGCTATACGAAATTGCTCTTGGCCAACACGGCAAGCCGTAACACCCTCGCGATTACAGACATGAACATCTTCTTCCGAGGGAGGATGGGCAGGGGACGCAACATAACCAATTAAACAATCCATTAAGGGCACAGAGTTGGCGAGTTTCATTGACAAGGATTCAAGTCGGGTTGAAAATGGTTTTATGCGTGTGTTGACGACAGCAAAGGCCCTCTATGTGGCCATGCTCATTGGGGGAATTGCCCTCATCTTCAGCAGTATCACTCCTGCCCCTGCGTTAGCGGCATCACCGCTCTTTTGGTGCCCAGACCAAAAAGCCGATCAACAGTATTCTGCAGCCCAAGGGCCGGGGTGTGTACCGCTTGTTGAGAAGAAAGACACACGGGCAGCAGAGCAAGAAGGGGAAGCACCTGCAAGCGACCAACCGCCACGCGACTTCAAGATCGAGAATCTGCAGAGCGACGTGTCGGCGTTTCTACGGGAGTATCGTCAGTTTCTCCAATGTTGCAAGTCCGATCCTAACGAACTCCTGCGGGTTCAAAGCATGGGTGAGGAGGTTTCGCAACTCCTGGAGTCCGCACAAAACCAACTCTCCAATTATTCGATGGTCTCGCGAGGGATCATGCTTCGAGAAATGATTCCCCCGGTTGCGAAGGCCAGAGCCGATCTCCAGACCTTGCGCGCGCGCCTTGAACAAATCGGCAACATATCCAACCAGCGAGATCAGGCCGGCTTTGAAGAAGCCGGACGCGAGACCCGCAACATCCAGAACATAGAAGATTCGATTGACAAAGATATCCGTGCGTCGAAACTGTCTTCAAGTCCAAAAACAGGAGTGGACATCGGCGTCGCGCCGGCCGCAGGTCGGAGCATCGGGAAAACACCGAAAACGGGGACGACAATCGGAGCCGAAGGGCTCACGGGCCAGGATGTTGGGATGTCTCCGAAAAACGGTTCGGACATTGGCAGGAGCGGCCCGACAGGGTTTGCCATCGGTGCCACGGGGAGGGCTGGTTCCTCCATCGGAGAGTCCACGCTCAACAATAATGCTTCCTCATCAGTAGACTCATCAATCCAGCGGTCCACCGTTGGATCAAGCATCTCCGACTCATCGGTCGGCTCAAGCATGGGAGCGTCCTCGGTCGGATCGAGCCTTCAAGACTCGTCCGTTGGTTCCTCCTTCGGCGGTTCATCGGTTGGCTCTAGCCTGCAAGACCGCACAACAGGCCCGCAATAAGGCGCTTCTTCTTATAGCCCTCCGCCCGGCGATGAATGTGTGGGAACAACCGGCGGCATCGGTTCCCATGTCTCACCCGCATCCTTGCTGCGATACAATCCGCTCCCGTTCGTCCCAACATAAAATAATTTCGGATCGATGGCGCTCTGCCCGAGAGAGCGCACGTTCAACGTTGCCAATCCTTTATTCAGCGTGGTCCATGTGTTCCCACCGTCTTCGCTCCGGTGGATGCCTTCCCGGCCACCCAGGTAGATCACGCCCTTTCTCGTCCGATCCAAGACCATCGAAAAGATCATTTGGTCCTGCAGAGACTGGCCGATTCGCGCCCACGAAATCGCCGCATCCGTTGACTTATAGAGCCCTTCGAGCGTCGCGGCATACACCGTGTCCGGCTCATAGGGATCGACCAAAGTCGCCGTGACATTCAACGCGCGTGACGATTTGATGATGGCTGGGGACACGAGCCCGTTATTCACCTTTTCCCAATGCCCCGCTTGGTCGACTGATTTATAGACACCGCCACTCGTGCCCGCATAGAGGATCGACGGCCGCGTGGGATCCAGGCCGAGCGTCACTACCATCAGCACCTCTTTCATACCGTCCATTCGCTTCGTCCAACTGTCTCCGGCATTCCTGGTTTCAAACACGCCCATCGTCGTCGCGGCGAACAGATGCGTGTTGTCCGCCGGATCGAAGACGAACTGATTGACCACGGAAGAGACCGTCACATCGTCCAATCCGGCTCGTTGCGAGACCCAACGCTGCCCTCCGTCGTAACTCTTGTACACCGCATCGCCCTTCGTGCCGGCATAGACCGTCGCAGGATAGGCCGGATCGAGCGCCATTGAAATCACGCGCGAGTGGCTCATACCTGCCGACAGATTCGTCCAGGTCTGGCCCCCATCGCGCGTCTTATAGATGTAGTCGTTCGTCGCGACGTAGATGATGTCAGGATTTTTCGGATGGAGCTGAATGACAACAATGGCATCGCTGCGATTGCAGCCAGGGAGGGAGACTACCAGGAGAAAAGCTAGTATAAGGACTCTAGCCATGCGCAGACAAAGCCTTTCAGGATGCTCAATCAGGTCATCCAACAAGGCCGCAGGAGAGAAATAACCGGAAGCGTACCCTCGGGGTACGTTGAGGATTATTTCGATCCGAGAACGAAGTTGGGGACCTGTTTCAGCATCCTGCTGTTAGCGGTAGTTGGTGAACTGCAGATCAATCCCAAAATCCTTGCTCTTGAGAAACGCCATGGCGGTTTGGAGTTCATCCTTGCTCTTGCCCAGTACACGCACTTGTTCGCCTTGGATCTGCGCCTGTACTTTCAATTTTGACTCCTTGATAGCCTTCGTCACCTCTTTCGCTTTGTCCGCCGCGATTCCACTTTGAATCTTCGCCACCTGGCGCACCGTTCCACCCAGCGCCGGCTCCAGGTTCCCATAGGTGAATGCCTTCAGCGAGACCCCGCGCTTCACGCACTTGGCCTTGATAATGTCGTTCACCGCATTGAGCTTATACTCATCGTCGGACACCAAGACCAGTTCCTTTTCCTTCTCCTTCAAGGTAATCTCCGTCTTCGAGTCCTTGAAGTCGAAGCGCTGCTTGATCTCCTTCGTCGCCTGATCGACGACATTCTTCATCTCTTGCATATCCACTTCCGAGACCACATCGAACGAAAACTGCTCAGCCACGATCCCCTCCTATCTGTTCCAGACTAGCAGCAACCCCCACCGGGCAACTGCAATCGCTGCTCCTCATCATGACGAATCGTCGTCTGCAGTCTTCCCGGCGAGCCTCCACCAGCCATCACCACCACTTCGCTGCTGGTGAAGGGGCGCTTCAAGACCACATAGCCATACCACTGCATCATACTATCGCCCAAGACGATCACCGCGAGCAAGGCCACCACAGCCACCAGCCCCGCATCCAGGTACAGCGAAAAAGCCTGCCCGCTCTCGGCGATGGATGAGGCCTGGGTCACAAACATGCCGAACATCTCGTAGGACCCGATCAACGTGATGCCGCCGACGAACAGCATCGGCAACGCTGTGATCCACAGATATTGCGCCTTCCGCATTTTAATAAGCACCGTCGTCCCGATACAGAGAGCCAAGGTACCGAGCAACTGATTCGCTGCGCCGAACATCGGCCAGAGCGTCGAGATGCTGCCGGTGCCGATGAGATAGCCCCAGGCTCCCACGATCAGGCCGCTGCTGACCACCACACCAGGCCACCAATTCATCCGCCGCAAGGGAGGGTAGAAGCGCCCGCCCATCTCCTGAATGAGATAGCGCCCCACGCGCGTGCCTGTATCGATCGTCGTCAGAATGAACAGGGCCTCGAATACCAGGGCAAACTGATACCAATAGGCCATCAACCCGGCCATACCAGGGAGAGCGGAAAAAATGGACGCCATGCCGACCGCGAGCGACACGGCCCCGCCGGGCCGACCTGCCACATCCACCTCGACGAGTTGCGAGAGTTCCTGAATCCGTGAAGACGGAAAACCCATCGCAGCCAGTGCATCGGGCGAGAGCATCGTGTTGATCGCCAGATAATCACCGGGGATCAACACTGAGGCCGCAATGAGCGCCATCACACCAACAAAACTCTCCAGCAACATCGCCCCATAACCGATCGTGGCCTGAGATTCCTGCTCGATCATCTTCGGCGTCGTCCCGGAAGAGACCAGCGCATGAAAGCCTGACACGGCTCCGCAGGCAATGGTAATAAAGAGAAAAGGAAAGAGCGTGCCAGGAATAATCGGCCCGCCTCCATTTGCAAATATGGTCACGCGCGGCATCTCGATCGTCGGCGCCATGAGCACGACGCCCACTCCCAGCAACGCCACCACGCCGAGCTTCATGAAGGTGGAGAGATACCCGCGCGGCACCAGCAACATCCAACCAGGCAAGACAGACGCGAGAAATCCATAGCCGGCCAGTAACCACACCAACGTCACGCGCTCGAACTCGAACCACCCGGCAACCGAAGACTGAGCGACCACCCGCCCGAAGATCACGGCCGCGACCAACAGCACCACGCCGAGCAGGGAGACTTCCGCCACCTGACCTGGCCGGAACTTTTGAAGATAGAAGCCCATGATGAAGCCGATGGGAATCGTCATCGCAATCGTGAAGGTGCCCCAGGCATTGCGATAGAGCGCGTTCACGACGGCAAAGCCCAGCCCGGCCAACGCCACCACCACGATGAAGAGCACCGCCACCGCCGTCGCAGTGCCGGTGACAAGGCCGAGTTCATCGTGAGCAATTTCCGGCAAGCGAGCGGCCATTCCGCCGCATCGACGCAACCAGGATGATGAAGTCCTGCACCGCTCCGCCCAACACCGCACCGATCACCAGCCAGAGAAAGCCGGGCAAGAAAGCCGAACTGCGCCGCCAACACCGGCCCAAGCAACGGACCCGCCCCGGCAATCGCCGCGAAGTGATGACCGAACAGCACGTATTTATTGGTGGGATGAAAATTGACGCCGTCGTTCAACCGCACCGCCGGCGTGACCCGCTGATCGTTCAGCTCAACCACGCGCTGCGAAATCCAGCGGCCATAGAAACGAAAGGCCAGCACATAGATGCAGGCCGCCGCCACGACCAGCCAGAGGCCGTTTACTTTTTCCTGGGGATTGACGAGACCGGCAACATAGGCAAGCGCGACCGCGCCAAGAATGGCGAGCAATACGCCCAAAGCACCTGCTTTAACGCCGACATACGCGGCATCCTAACACAAACATATGAAAGGGCACCTGGCCGCTTCCTCCCATCCTTCTGAGCGTGCCCCTCGAATAGGGGATGCAATTCCTGCTCTGCGTTCGGCGTTTTCCGGCATGTTTGCCGTTCGTTCTCGATATTTCAAGCATGCTGGATCGGTCTCTTCCTACAGTCGCGGAAGAACTCATCCACTAATCAACCACTTCCGAAGAACCCCCTCTTTCTGGTTATCCGGCTGGCCTCACCATTGCACTGCCTTCGTGCCATTGCCACTCACGAAAGGAGATCGACCATGTTCTCGTTGATGTTCATGATGCTCTTCAGCCTCCTTCCCTTCCCGATGCTTGGCGTCGTCATGGCCGTCGAGCGGCTGAAGAAACCGGCCCAAGACGAACCCTGATCATTCACGCGGGTCGTCCTTGATCCTTCCAAGGGAACAAAACCATTATGCTAAGCTTACAGTGGACGCCTTGGGAGAGATCAGATGAAGAATCAGCGTGGTCAATTCAGAATTCCCGTGGAACGCCAAGGTATGGTGACGCTGGGCACGAAGACCGCCCCCTGCATTGTGCGAAACCTCACGGAAGAAGGCCTCCTGATCGAGACGGATCTCCGGATCGCCGAGGGAGACAGAATCCAGATCGAATGTCAGCTAGACGAGCAAAGCACCATTCATTGTTCGCTGCTCGTCGCCTCTGCCACGCCTCCCCTCTTCGGCGGACCTATCGCCCAGATCTCGCCAGAGCATCAGCAACAACTGACGAATTTCATGAACCGCCTCATCACCGCCAATCTAGTGGGACTATAGGACAAGGATGACGCCACCGTACCCTTCAGCGCGGCAGGGGATAGTTGCTGCATCCCAGTTCGCGCCGATCCTCTGTCTGATCGGCGTCGTCGTGCTCCTGAGTTCCATCACGCCGGCAATCAAGTACGTCTTCCAGCAGGGCGCCCTCGATTTCCTTAGCCTTGCAGTGGGACGAGTGGTTATCGGGTTCCTCGGCCTCGCCATCATCACCTCGCGCATCGATCCGACTGGCCTGCGCTCATTAACCGCCCGCGATCTACTTATGCTTGCACCGGCCGGCCTCACCGGTGTTGCCTCGTACGCCGTCGCAGCCTGGGGGTTGATGTATACGAACGTGACACACTATGTGCTCCTGTACAGTCTTCTCCCGACCTTCACGACCCTTTTCAGCATCTATTTGAGGAAAGATCGCGCCCTTCCTGTCACCTGTCTCGGTATCGGCCTGTCATGGGTAGGATGCGTCTACGCCATCTCAGATGGCATGGGTTCGAATGGCCTGTCTATGGGGATCGGCGAGGGACTCGCGCTCCTCTTCACTATTCTGATGTCCACCCATATCGTGTTGAGCGCAACGGTCGTCAAACGATTTGGCCTGATGACATCCAACACCGCCATGTTTGGCATGAGTGCGGTGCTATTGAGCACGGGAAATCTGGCGTGGGGAGGCACGCTTCCACAAGAGCCTCTGTCCTCTAGTATCATCGTATCCGTGCTGTTCATCGGTCTCGCCACAGCCGGTGTATTCGTCCTCCGCTCTCATGCACTACAGTCTCTCACGCCTGCCACAGTCGGTGCCTACCACAACTTCATTCCCGTCTGCACCATCGGTCTTGCCCACCTCTTGCTGGGAGAACCGGTCAGCCCCAGATTATCCTGGGAGGCGCGACCGTCATGCTGGGGACGGAACTCGTGAGGAGAGCACCACGGCTCGGCACATTTACCGCCCGCCTCACCGAAGACGTCAAAACATGGGCCGCACCGGTTTTGGCGCTGACCCCTGCCGCCATATGGTTCTACTCAAAACGATTCCGCAGGTGACCAAGTAAAGGAGAGGAAGAACATGTGGAGGGCACGATCACAATATGGTCGCTCGATAAGCGCAGTAAGGGACTACGCAGGTCGCCCCTAAGAAGGGGAGCGAAACCCATCACGCCACGGCTGATCCGAATTGCCGGTGGAATGATCGCCGGGAAATTTAGTTCTTCCTTCTATCCCTCCTCCCTCGAACCGGGAATACCCGCCGGCATAATCCCGCTAGTCTAGATTGCACCATAGAAGAGCCACGTCCATATCTTCGCGAACATTACCGAATCCTGGGCGCCTGTCCATCATGTTCTCCACTGCCATGATGATCGCGAAGGAACGATTACAAACCTGTCGGTGCTCGGCTGCACAATCGAGAGATCGGTACTTCTCCCCGAGAACCGGAGCGCGGCCCTGCGCCTCCTATTACCCGATCAACACAAATCCTCCCGATTGAGATTGCGGAAGTGCGGTTGGTGAAGGCCAACCAGGCAGGCATCAGATTCGTGCAGGTCGACCGCGCCGTTAACGTCCGACTTCACAACTTCGTGTGGGATCGGATGGTCGAGCGCATTCAGACGATTCAGCAGCAGTCGTCCTCGTAGGATTCTTCCTGACGAGCACCATTCTTATCGGCCATTGCCAAGGACCGCAGCCTGACTCCGATCTAAAAGAAAAAGACGTAAGGAATCATTTCCTGAGTTGTGAGCGCGACCATTCTGAATGGGCACCGACCGCCGACCGATGAGAGCCAGGCAGAGCAGCCACAGCCCAATCCAGACCAACTCCCGGAACCACGGGAGCTGCGCGAAGGCATTGCTAGTCACGAAGCCGAGGGCGCCAGGGTCACAATCGCCACGAACACCCATCACAGGATTCCAACCCGAGCATTTGAATATCGCCCCAACTTTACCAAGTGCACATCCCAATCCCGATGCATTCATCTAATGAACATCCGATGACTTTTGGATTTCGTAGACCAGAGTCTCGGTCGGAACATGTTTATAAATCAATCTGAATGATTTTGGCACATGCGCGGGGTCGCTCAAGGCCTTTAGTCCTTCCCAGTATTTTGCTTCATGCCTGCTATAAACTACGTAACGGACTTTCTGCTCCCGCATCTTCTGCTCATACAGATCCCCCGAATCCGCCACCGCCGCGTGAAACCCACTTTAGATTCGCCAGGTAGGCTATGTGTGGCCTGATGGCCATAATCGCATCGCCGGGCGAAGATCTGACCTTCAGCACTTCCGCAAGCTCAAGCAAGTGTTTCGGATCAGAATTCAAGAAACGAGAGGTCACGACGTAGCTCGTGTATGCGGGATCAATCAGGAGGAAGCCAACAACCACCCATCCTAAGTGTAATCGTTTATTTAGAATGTGCGCATGAAATGGCGATGAGGTCTCATGGCCATAAAAAGGAACAATGGCGACCCAAAGGAACAAAAGCGGGAACAGGAAAAGGTAAAATCTCTCGACGTACGGGCCTAATCCATGGAGACCATAACCAAGACCGCACACGACCAGAAAAGTGAGATAGCGTCTCGTAGGGTGCCTCAGGCTTAGCAGCAGCCCGGCCCCAACGAACAGAAAGGCCGGAAACTTAATGACACCTACTGTGAGTGTGACCACATTGTCGTAAAGCACTTTTACAAATCTTCGAAGCATCGCGACCGGATCGTAAGACAAGACCTCGCCTAGCCCACTGAAACGTGTATCCATCCCCTCGCCTTGCGGACGATAAAGATGCAAAGCAATGTCCCGGTGGAGATCATTGAAAAATGGACTGCCATTCATCCACCAATTGGCAATCAGCCAAGGCAACATGATGATGAAAGCTGAAAAAAGATACACACTACTCTTTAGAATACGCTGCTTCAAAGACTCCTCGTCAGGATTGATGAGAATCAGTGCAATGGGAATTCCGGCTATCACGAAGACGGCATTGTAACGAATAAGATAGGCGAGCCCGGCGGCGAGGCCAGCTTGAAGGCAAACTGTGGTAGTCGCCTTGCCACGGAGAAAGATCCACAGAGGGATTAGCAAGCAAAGATTGGCGAGCATATCGGTGGCAGCCACAAATGAGTGAGGCAGCAGCGCCGGCAAAACAAAAAGCATGGAAACAAAAGCGAGGCGACGATCAAACAGCGCCCTGACAAGTACATAACTTAACCAGCCAAAGCAGGCAGTAGCCAGTGCAGAGATTATCTTCGCCGCAGTAAATAGATCGTGCGTCACTAAGGATGTGCCAGCGAGTACGACCATATACCCCGGTGGATAATGTGTGTTCGGTATACGGCTTCCCAGATAAAATGTTTAGGGCCTGATGTGCATATTTTCCGTAGAAGTCTGACTCGACATGCCAGTCTCCCACTTGATGTAAGCGACCGAGGGTTAGAGCAAGTATCCCGGTCGCTACACAAACTATGACGGCGCAGAAATCGTACCAAAAGGACGTTGTCGGGCCAGGCTCAGAGCAAAAATGGTCACCTGCGAATATTGGCGAACGGTCCATGTTTTTCCTCCCGAGTCTGATCCTACCTAGGCTACCAGATTAATACCGTCATCAAAAGCAAACTGTGCTCAGTCACGATTCCAGCTTCTCCCACATTCCCAGAAGGATCCTAGTGCATTGGCAACCTGCGATATCCCCAGCAACATGGCTAACCATCGCTTCTTCTGTTGAAACATCGTGAGTGGGTGCCGAAGTAAATTGAAATAGAACCGTACCGGTTCCACAGGCAGGCTCTTACGCCTGCCACAGTCGGTGCCTACCACAACTTCATTCCCGTCTGCACCATCGGTCTTGCCCACCTCTTGCTGGGAGAACCGGTCAGCCCTCAGATTATCCTGGGAGGCGCGACCGTCATGCTGGGGACGGAACTCGTGAGGAGAGCACCGCGGCTCGGCACATTTACCGCCCGCCTCACCGAAGACGTCAAAACATGGGCCGCGCCGGTTTTGGCGCTGACCCCTGCCGCCAATGGTTCTACTCAAAGCGATTTCGCAGGTAAACAGGAGAGGGAACGGGGTAATCTGCTTGATCCCCTGTGCTCCCTGACCGCGAGTCCTTCAGCGTGCGCACCTGGGAACCAGCCGTTCCTGCCACCTAAGAGTGGTGGAAGCCAATCACGCGACGGCTGATCCGAATTGCCGATGGAATGATCGCCGGGGGATTTTAATTTATCCTTCTATCCCCCTTCCCTCGAACGGGGAACACTCCCGCCGCCATTGGCAAAGAGACGAACACCATTCACGTTCGCCTGTCTTTCATGCCCCATTAAATGACGCGCTCACTTACGCCTCACAGAGGACAAGCAGTTGACCAACCACCGCCGCAGCCCTTGAGGGATAAACCAGATACCTACGAATACAATTCCGTCAAGGATGCTGGGTGTCCCATTTCGATACGCTTCCTTGACCAGCGGCCAGAACGCCGATCGGTCCCCTTGCTCAATCGCATTGGCGCTGACCCATGTTAAGAGAAACGAAGCGTAGGCACGAGGAGTCACCAACTGGCGACTCTGCTGTATCCACGAGAGAGAAAAACGCCAGTTCTTCTGGCTGCTGATCGTCTTGAGATGCTCTTCCCTGTGCCAAATCGCGAGCGGCTCGGGGCTATCCACAAATTCAACGACAGTCTCGCCACAAATGGTGGCCCGCAGGAGCCAGTCGATGTCCTCATGCCTTCGCGATTCTGTTCGAAACCGAACTTTCTGCAACAACTCCTTGGTCGTAAAGATCGTAGAGGTTTGCACGAGCCCTTCTCCTCCAAACAGACATGTGCGGCGGAACAAGATATTCACTCATGGTCTCATCGGGCGCCGGCAATCTCCGGGTAACACCACATCAGCCGTTTCGCTCCGCTTGATGAAACGGCACGAAATGATGGGATCTTGGAACGTGGACTGCTGTGCGGTACGCAGCTGGATCTCGAGCTTACCTGGGAGCCATTCGTCGTCGTCGTCGAGAAAGGCGATCCATCGCCCTTGAGATGCCTCCACTCCCTCGTTGCGAGCCGCTGCTGGTCCCAAATTGCGAGGCAAAAGCTTGATTACTACTCTTGGATCCTCTACTGCGCCAAGAGCCTGTATTGTCGCCTCATCGGGGCCGTCTACGACCACGATAACTTCAATGGCATCGAGAGTTTGACCCAGGGCGCTACGTACGGCCCGAACAAGCGACTGTGGCCTGTCTCGAGTTGGAATGACTATGGATATCAGAGATGTGCTGCGTTCCATTCCTATCTCCAACTATGGCCAGGATGCCCGTCCTGTCACATGCGACGGGACGGGCAGGTTGGCGCCCGCGCCGAGGCGTTGATCGAGCAGGGGTTGCAAGGCCTCGTCAATGACAATCCCTGTCGCGATCAGTCGCTAAGCCCAGAACACGAAGCGTATCCCGCGGCGTACAAAACACAAGTCGTCTCGACCGGGCTTGCCGCGTCAGCCACTCCAGATTCTTGCGACAGTTCCCGCTCCACCACGGGTTCAACAACACATCCGAACGGATCGCGAACGCGAGGTACGGCCGCTCCAACCTCTCCAACGTCTCCTCGATCGCCGGCTGCACAAGCTCCGGCGGCTCCCACAGCCGCAACGTTCCATATCCCGTCGGGATCGGCCCCATTGAACTCCACTGTCTCCTCAGGTACCGTCGCCATCTCATTCCCCGCTCCGACATCACACCCGACGCCAAGGGAATGATCCACAGCCCCTCCGACCGATCCGACGTCCCGCTCTCGAAAATATTCAACCCGCGGCCGGTAGGGTCCCATCTCCACCGACCGATAATCCGGAACCGATCCAGTGTACCCTTCACTGACTGCCAGCGCCCTTATCGGCTTCTCCCCCGGCTCAACCGTCAAATCGAACCGGCACCCCAGCCGCTCCAGCGTCCCCCGCACCCGATCATCGAAATATCGATCCCCCATCCTTACGGATTCACACGCCTTCCCGAACACGGACCGGAACGCCGTGAAGGACTTCACCACGCAATGCTCCACCCACGAGGGATTCCCGTAATCAGGCACCCATCCGTGAAGCGTCACATCCCATCGCCAGGCATGAGGATGCACTCCATGCTCGTCGCCCGCCATTACCATGTTCGCGACCTCCGCTTCGTATCGTCTCAGAGCCCACTCCTCGGATCCATACACTGTCTCGACCTGTGAATCCACGCGCCAGAACCAGTTCAGCCGAGCCGCCTCTCCTGACGCATCCGCCATCCGCGGGCGGAGTTCGCGCAGGTACGGATAGAGTCGCTCGAAGCCCCGCCACGGCGCGGCCTTCGTGGGGTCAGGACGACGGGGATCAGGCTCGACGTCGATGCACAGGATCACCGGAGTGCGTTCAGCCATGGTACTCACTCCCCCGATGAAACTTCTGAATAAAGGCAGTTCTCCAAGCCTCGAAGCACCGCCATGTACGAGATTTCCCTTCTCCGAAAATGCCTCCAACTCTGAGCACAGCCATTAACGTTGCTCGACTCGCATCCGAATCCCATTCCTCGGACGCAAGGTCATCTTGGGCTCCGGCACAATCGTCTGACCAGGTACCAGGGCCAGTTTGTACCTTTGCGCAATCATGGCCATCACCAAGGTGCCTTCCATCTTGGCAAAATGCTCCCCGATACAGACGCGGGCCCCTCCGCCAAACGGGAAATAAGCAAACTGTGGGCGCTCTTTTTTGGCTGTTTCCGTGAACCGTTCGGGATCGAATCGCTCAGGATCCGGAAAATATCGAGGGTGGCGGTGCATGACATACTGACACAGATAGATTTTTGATCCCGCAGGAATTGTGACGCCACTCGGCAGCTTGTCTTCCTGCAATGTCATCCGGATAAAGATCCAGGTGGGAGGATACAACCGCATCGACTCGGCGAGCACCATCCCGGAATAGGCAAGTCTTGGAAGATCGTCGGCAGATGGGATGCGGCCACCAAGAACCTCGTCCACCTCCGCGAAGAATTTGGCTTCGATATCTGGATGTTGAGACAAGAGATAAGACGTCCACGTCAACGCTTCCCCAATCGTCTCATAGCCCGTAATGAAGAGTGTCACGGCCTCATCGCGGACCTGTTCGTCCGTCATGCCGGATCCATCGTCATATTTCGCCCGGAGAAGCAACGACAGCAGGTCTTCGGCGTCCGTGGGACGCGAGCGTCGCGCATGAATCGCTCGATGCACGATGGCATCAATGCATTGCATCGCCGTGCGATACCTCCAACCGATACGACTCGGCATCCATTCCGGAAACGGGGAAAAGAACACATGTTCCATGTAAAGCCGTCTAATGGTGATGGCATGCAGCAACTCTGGCATCTCATGCTCAGCATCCGATCCCATCACGGCCTTGACGATGTTCCGCTGAACCAATCCCATCATCTCGTGACCGAGGTCCAGTTCCATACCGCCTGTCCATTGGGAGAGCATCTGTCCAATGCCCTCCGTAATGGTCTTCGAAAAGGACTCCACGGTCTTCCGGTAGAACACCGGTTGCATCATTCTCCGCTGTCTGAGATGCGCTGCTCCCACGCTGGTCAATAGGCCCGCTCCTGACAACCGCTTCCCTCTCGCACTAGTCATGCGAGGTGACTTGACATAGTTGTCCGGATTCATCACCAAGACATGTTTGATGTCTTCCGGATTGCTCAATAGGAACGTCGGCTCGCCGATTTTCAGCTTGACCACTTCGCCATAGGTGGCTGCACAGCGCGAGAGAAACCCCAGCTTGTCGTACAAGAATGCGGGCAGATGTCCCACGACAGGATAGCCAGCCGGTCCGCGAGATTTAGATTCCGTCTTGCAGTCACTATTCACCTTCGGACTACCTCCTTCATGCCTCCACCACCACACCCTTCTTTTTTCCAATGGTATCTATGAGGCCGAGATAGCGAACCATGTAGTGTGCTCGAGAATAGAATTGCTCGTACCCGATCCGCGCCCGCTGCGCGAGTGTCTCTTGCAAGGTGGTGTCTTGCGCAAGAGTGGAGAGAATCTGTCGAAGCTGCTCTCCCGATCGATACACGAATCCACCACCGGTTTTTTCGACCGCTTCACGATTTCCACCGGCGTCATGCACCACTGCCGGAGTTCCACAGGCTAGTGCTTCGAGCACGGTCAACGGAAACACTTCCGGCGCCAACGACGGGAGGATCAAGGCGGTCGCACTCTGATATGCGCCTACCAATTGCTGTTGAGGAACCGAACCCATGAAATGAATATGGCGAGAGCCCGGCGTACTGGCTCCTGAAGCGTCTGCCGCAACTCTCCGTCTCCTATGACATGCAGGTCGAATTCCGGCAATCGCGCGAACTCCTCCAGAAGAATGCCGATTCCCTTGGATGCCGTGATGCGGCCGACAAACAAAAAGCGCGGACGTTTTCCAGACACAGGACGCATTTGAGAGTCCCGGCTCCAGGCTGGAGAACGTCGGTAAGACATCGATCGGCGTAGTCAACCCCGCGGCGCGGTGCTGTTGTGCCGTGTATTCGCTGGGGGCTAAGAGTGTGTCGACATGAGGAAGGCTGCGTTGAATCAAGTTCGTATAACGCCACAATTGAGGAGGAACACCTGAGCGAATACAACAACTGAAACACTCAGGTCGATCGCAGGGCTGAGCTTGATTCTTCCAAAAAATATGTGTCGGACAGAGTAGCCAATGTTCGTGCAAGGTATAGAGCGTTACAGGTGCTCGGCTCATTTGAAGGACACCGGGTCCCCCGATCAAGGAGATGTTGTGGAAGTTGACCACGTCGAAATCACGGTCGAGCACAGCTCGGAGTTGTGTCGTTTTCACTCCCGGCTTGCCTGTCTGTTGGGTGATCAACGGAGACAGCATCCCGAAGGGACTGCGCAGGCGATGTACCACAACCCCGTCCTGCTCGGTCTGCACAGCCGGCTGCTCCCTGCTTCGCAGGCGGTAGGCATCTTCGCAATGCACCACTTCGACATGATGCCCTTCCGAGACCAATGCGCGAGCCAGTGCCTGCACAAACATGGCATCCCCGCCAAAATGATATGGAGGATAGAATGTGGTCACCATGCAAAAGCGCATCGAAGCTTTCCTTAAGTCAACCCCGTCGTTCCATGGACTCCCACAAAAATCCGGCCGCATTGGCCACCTGCGAGACCCCTAGTAACAGAGTCGACTGAACTTTCCTATCCGTCCGGGCAAGGCTCCAGGAAGCTCGGAGCAGATTGAAATAAAACGACATGGGCTCCAACGACGTCTGCCCGTCTCTCAGCGAAGCCTGCATCGTCCGATATCTGAATGTCCCACGCCCGTAGTTGAAATGCTGGCGGACAAAAGTACAAAACGTGAGGGGATGCGCATGCGTGACGATGACTTCGGAATCGTAGAGCATGCGATACCCATGGCGGGTCCAACGGTAACAAAACTCGCGGTCTTCTCCTGTCGCCATCACAAAGGATTCGTTAAATCCGCCGATCGCATGGTAACGGTCTGTTGGAACGGCCAAGTTGTTTGGGGTGAAGAACTGGGCGGCGCCAGGCAATGCGTTGTAGTAGGAGTACAAGTACTCGATCAAGAGATGGGAGGCTGTCGAGTAGTGATTGTCAGGGAACCCGTTGATAATGGCTCCGCCCACCGCGGAATCCGGTTCAGCGGCAACTCGCACGGCCAATGTGCTCAGCCAATTCGCGGCGGGCAAGCAGTCATCTGCGGTGAAGACGAGATACTCCCCCTTAGCTTTCTCCGCACCGGCATTCCGCGCGCCTGATGGTCCGACATGCGGCTGCCGGAGCAGCGTCACGGGGGGCGAATCTCTGACCGACGCGACGATAGCATCGAGGGTTCCACCGCCACCGTCGTCCACCACGATCACCTCGAAACGATCTCGGGGATATTCCAGTTTTGCCAATGACGAAAGACATGTCGCAAGTTGCTGCATGCGACGATAGGTAGGGACGATAATGGAGAAGAAGGGTTGCCGTCGTTCCATCAGACCTCAATGGGGGAAGATGCTTGCTGATGGGGCTGTCGGAGCCATTCCGACACCATCCCGATCGCGCTGATGGCTTGCGACAAGAAAAGCAAGCCGGCCAACACTGTCGCTTGCTGCAGAGGAAGACGTGAAAACGGAGCCTGCAACAGGCTGCGATAATATTTCGGGTCTGGCGAGAAAAGCTCCCACCCCTGGCGTTTCCGTGCTCGTTGTAACCGGACGGCCCCGCGGCCATAATTGAAGTGCTGCCAACAGAAGGAACGCCACGTCAACCGATGGGCATGGCCAACCACGGCTTCGGAAGCAGAGATCATACGGTACCCTCTGTGCAGCCAGCGGCCACAGATTTCACGATCTTCTGAGGCGGTTGTTCCAAACGTCACGTCGAACCCGCCAAGTTCCCGGAAACGATTTGCCGGAATGGCCAGATTGTTGGCCGTGAAAAAGCGCGCCCGGTCGGGGTCGCTATTGTGATAGACATGGCCAATATCGACAATCAGTTGACTGGCAACGGCATACCGGTTGTTCACAAGGAGGTTCACCACATGCCCCCCGACAATGACAGGATCCGGTGCGGACAAATACCGCGTGGTCAACGCCCGTAGCCATTCGGACTGCGGAATACAGTCGTCGTCGGTAAACGCAAGGATCTCGCCCTTGGCGTTCCTTGCACCCGTGTTCCGTGCCGAACCTGGCCCCGCATTGTCTTGTCGGATCAGCCTGATCGCAAGGCGATCCCGAAATCTATCGACAACCGATGCCGGCGACAAGGCACCACCATCATCCACCACCAACACCTCAACACGATCTGAGGGATAATCCAGTAGAGCCAAAGCTGCGAGACAGTCCGCCAATTGCCCGGGACGATTGTAGGTCGGGATGATGATCGAAAATACCGGCAGCATGTGCGACGTCAGGCCTCCCCTGTATGCAGTCTTCCGGACACATGTGCCTCTCCTGCCACTTTCAGCGATAACGCTTCAAGCTTCTCACGGTCCCTCCTGGTCAGATACTGCACCTTGAACAGCTCCATTTTGGCCAATTCCTCGGTCGCCTGACCTCCTCCAAACAGATACCCGACCATTTCTCCTGCGGCGCTGACGACCAATCCGAAAACAAGCGGAGGCAATACAAGTGGCCACTGCATCCTCGGAAATGTGGATTGAGAGAGGGCCTTCACGACGCGTGGGACGCGTACGAATGGAATCAACGGAGAGCCTCCGGCATAGAGGAACCGCTTGAACAGAGACCATGATTGGGCCCGGGTGGCGGCAAATCGTCGGCCGGTATAAAAACGCTCCGGCAACCAGGATGCCAATGATGAGATGTTGGCGTGATAAACCCTGGCCTCCGGATCGAGATACAGTTTGTAACCTTTGGCTTGTAGATCCCAATGGAGGAGAATCTCCGAGTCCATCACCGTATCGAGCTGTTGATCGTAGCGCATCAGAATGTCCCGCTTGTATGCGGTATGATGGCCCGGCAGGTATGTCGAGACACCCACCGCTTTTGTCTCCACACAATGTCCATAGTCGACAAAGAGATTAGCCCAACTGATCATCCCCGGATTGGCATTTCCCATCACGGCCCCCACGGCAGCCCACGGCTGCCTGTGCGCCGCGATCAGCGCCTGTGCCCAGCCTGGGCCTGGAAACGCGTGGCTCTCGGCTAGCACTACCACAGGAGCGCTCGCCCGGCGAACTCCCGCCGAAGTCGCAAGGGCTAATGGAAGGATCGCCGGAACCTCGACCACTCGCACGTGACAAAAGTCGGCGGTCTCCCCACAGTCGAGTCCCAGCCTTTCTGCCGATTGCGTGACAATCACCAACTCGAGTTGCTCTCGCCCTGTTTGCGCCTTCAGATGTCTGATCGTCTGACGAATCGTCTCATACTGATCCGCGACAACGACAATCGACATCGCCGGACCCGCATCCCGAAACATCGTTCTTTCCTGTGACATATTGGACTTCATTCTTCAACCTGGATGCCGGCCGTTGGGCGTACCCTTGGAATCGGCGTGACCTGACACGGCGCCTGGGCCACGCGGACAGGTTGTCCGCGGGACGCGGACGCCATCGCTGCAAAAACAATCTCTAATGCCCGGCGTCCATCCTCCACAGTAGAATCCATAGGACCATCGCGGCGAATCACTCCAAAGAAATGTCGCCATTGCTCCCGATACGACGCGAGCACGTCGCCACCGTGCCGCAGCCGCACGAGGCTGCCTGGCAATTCCTTCAGGGTCCGCAAAAATGCTTCTACACGGGCTCGTCCGTTGCCCGGAATACTGCCTTGGGGAAAATATTCTAGGCCATCGAAGCGATAACAGGACACCTGTAGGCGACCTCCCCGCCCATAGATTTCCACTTCATTGTTCTCGCCTGTTCGCTCTGAACAGGTGGCAGTCGCCAAGACGCCATTGGTCAACCGCGCGGTGACCGTCACCGTTTCATCTTCCCAGGGCCCCGATCGGCTGGTCGCAAACACTTCTTCGACCTCACACTCCAACAAGAATCGCCAGAGGTCGAAGACGTGAATTGCCTGATCGAAGAGCGCACCTCCGCCCGAGGCACGATGCGTTTGCCATCGGGAAGGCGCTTCGTGCATACTCGTGAACACGGTGCGGATCGTCTCCACTTGCCCAACGGCTCCTCGCTGGAGCAAGTCCCGTGCTTGTCGCATGAGACGATGCCATCGAAAATTGAAACCCACCAAGACCTTACGATCCACCTGCCTGGCTCGATCTTGCACGCGGTCTGCCTGCTCAAGGGTCACGGTCAACGGCTTCTCAATGAAAACATGCTTTCCTGCATCAAGCGCAGCCAGAGCGACGTCGGCATGAAACTGAGCCGGCACACAGACTGCGACGAGGTCAACCACCGCGTCATTCAAGAGTGCACGAACGTCGGGATAGCGATTTCTGATATGAAATCGGTCGGCAACCTGTTTGAGGCAAGCGGCATCGGTATCGGCCAGCGCTACGACCTCTGCGTCATCAAGCCGACTCAATGCAGGAAGGTGGCGAAGTGCTGTCACCCTTCCACAGCCGATGACACCAATTCTAAGGGGCTTTCGGATCTGTGACACGACTCCTCTATGCTAGCCGCTGCGGGCTGTTGCCCGGTCCGAAAATATTGCCGACGAACTCGCCTACGGCGCGGCAGGTCACAACGAGTGCAGTCAGAGGCATGCTTGCTAAGGCGGGCCTCAGCAATCAGCGCTTACGCATCACAGGGCCGAATGTACTCGCCAGCAAGAAAGCTGACCGTCACTGCACAAGCGAGCGCTTGAACAAAAATAGCATCACCGCCAAAACTGTAAGAAGCATAGAGTTTCTTAACCATGTAAACACGCATCAGCTATCTCGTCAGGGCGTTTCGCCAGAGGACCAAGCTGCCGCACTATGCCACCATGATCCTCCCATCGTGGACTCATTGTTCCAATCGGACACCCATGAACCTTCTACATACCGTTCCCTCGAGAGCCGCCCACAGACGTCCTTCAGCCATCAGCGATATGCCGTCGCCCCTAAGGTTTGACCACGGTATGCAGCCAGCATCCCGGGTATCTCGAGGACATGCGTGACAACGGTGAGGGCCAGCGCCAGCGGTAGCTCATAACTCTTCACATTGTAATGGCGAAAGCAACGAAGGCAGTCGCGGACGCTGTCGAGGGTTTTACCTGCCACGATCAACGGAATGGCAATGACGCCGGCACGGACCAATCGTGCATATGGAAGCCGGTGATCGGTCAGCCGGGTGATGATGGTGCTATATCCGTGGTTGCGTCGTATGTCCCGCTCCATTGACCACCCTTCGAAGTCGTGCACCACCACCAGCTCCGGCTCGAACAGCAAGGTTGCACCGTCGCGAAGGAAGGCCTCAGACTGTATCCGCGACGCAAAGGCGCCGAAACCTACGGGAAGCGGATGGCGACGATAGACCTCACGTCGAAAACAGGCGGCGTTGCCAGAAATGAAACGGGTTGGACCACAGCGTCCGGGATCAAGATATGAGCGCGCCAACAGACCCAGCACACGCTCCATGCGTGACCGGCCCGGATACATGGTCTTGGCGCTGACTGCCGCGACGTCGGGATACTCGGCAATGGCGGCGCGTAACACCCGCAGCCATGACCGCCCTGGAATACAGTCGGCATCGACAATAGCCAGCCAGTCACCGGTAGCTGCTTCCACCGCCCGGTTCTTCAATTCGTAGGAGGATTCGGCATCGATGTACCGGATCGTCATGTTAGGGACTATCTTGGATACATCGCTCGGGATCTGGCCTTTGAATCGCGATGACTCGACAAGCATGAATTCTTCGGCAGGCATCCCTTCTTGGTCCACCCATGCCCGCAAGGCGCGACGTAGGTCCTCCCACGATTTCTCCTCTCCCGCTGCGTAGTCCGACACCACGATGACTGATAGGCTGGCCAGCGTAGTACCCGTTGCTTGTCGTTCCATGCAATGATCTCCTCTGAAAACCTAGCCTCTTGGTGCACACGCCGTTCAGGGACTGAATTCGTGTGGCTCACCCCTTCGCGCAGTGCTGCCGTTTGAAGTGGGCGGACCATCTGACGCCAATCGCGACCATGACGTCTCTGGTGGAGGCGGAAATCCGAAGCGCGAACAGTGTAAAGCGGGGTCTAGAAACGAATCACAAACGAAGCGTTTCAGTTCTTCCACATGTCGGTCGACAGCGAATTGTCCACGTAACTCCTCTGATGGAAGTTGATTTGCCAATTGATCCGCCTCGGACGAACTCAAGAAGGCAGCCCAGTCCTCCGCTTTGTCGATAACCACCAAACCCGGTCCGGATGTACATGCGAAACCGCATACTGCCTGTGTAGTGGCAAGCACTGGCATCCGATTGTACAGGCTCTCCGCGACTTTGATGTTTACACCGGCACCCGCACGGGTGGGACAAACCATGATGTCGACTTGATCCCACACTGTCGCGAGGTCGTGCACAATCCCGTGGCTGACAACTCGATCACGAAGAGGTATCTGCTCACTCTGACGCCCAAAGACGTGAACCTGTAAAGGACGGCGCACCTTTGGGAGAACCTCATCGATCAGCCACAACCAGTTCCGACGATTGGGCCACCAGGCGAAATCGGCGAGGTATCCGAGGCGCAACTGGCCTCTGGACTGAGGGTTACGGGGTGCCGGAAGGATTGTAAACAGCGGCGGCACATGAAGCGCGCGCAGGCCAGGCACTCGTGCCATACTCCAGGCCATCTCGCTTGCTGAAACGAAAATGACACCATCGGCGCGATGGAAGCCTTCGATTTCATAATGACGCTGTTTGGTAATCTCGCGTTTGAGAATAGGCGAAAGCAAGCGGTAGCTGGCTTGTTGTTGGACCAGCAATTGGTGCTCCAGGTTATGCGCAATAAGCACTGTAGGCATTTCGGGCGGCAGCTCGTCGACTACCCATAACATGTCGCTCCCGTTAATCAATACCGCATCGAACCGGTGGGAGTGGACGGTCTCACGAATTCTCGCCAGAGACCGTGCTGGCGCGCGAACAGAGCTTTTGCCCGGAAGTTTCGAAAAACAAGATTGAGCCAATGAAACAAGTTGCCGCAACCGATACCACGAACAGGGGGAGCGTGTCGAGGCCCCACCAGCTCCACATCATTCCATTCCTCCCGCTCCGTAGCGCAGCAACAAGTCCCCTGGTGTAGGTCCCTGCGCCACCCGGATGTGTGGCGGGGTCAACCAATGATGCGATAAGAATTCTTTTCATAGCAATCAGCGGTATGTCGTTTTACCAGTGCTTGTGTCGGAAGGCTGGAAGCTTTCCATCGATTTCGAGGAGATGGTTCCAAAGAGCGACCGCCAGCACACTCCATTGCTGGACAACTTCACGCCGCAATGTCGACCACCCCGAAAACACGTAAATCATCTCTGGATGAACTGGCCTGCGTTGACAAAAGGATTGGACGCCCGACAGAACCGGGGAAACCGCCGAAGGGGAACATGGGAGCGATCTGACAAATACGGATCGTGGCTTAATCGATTAGTCAACCGGTATCGCCTGGTATCGGCCCGGGAGAGGTCTTGTTTTCGCAGAGCGGAAATTCGGCCTTCACCGATGCACTCTGCTGGATAAGTGCCGCCAGGATGTCCCACGAATCCTTTCACGACCGTTCTCCGCAGCCCGCATAATGAAACACAATGAGCATGTTGCTACCGTCTGGCTGATTCATGAATCACCTCCGCGACACTTCATTTCCTCTGCTATCATCAGACCTGCCCCGAATAGTCTCGTCGGACTCAACCGACCTGTTCGGGTTCCGTCTTCCGAACCAACAACGAACGGACTCCTGCAACCTCCCCTTGGCGAAACTCCCCGATCCACCAATAGCCAAGCAAACTGAGCATCCCGAGCACGATCAGCTTTGCAAAGACGAACAACCCGGGAGTCGGCCACAACAGCGAAGCCGCACCAACGACGAGGCCGACCACCAGACTACGCAGGAAGGTCCCGACCGGTGGCCACACCTTCCACAGGGCGTACACGCTCGCGACGGCAGCAGACGCCCCAAGTAAGGAGACCCCAACGGTGACGAGCGCGGCTCCCTGCGTCCCCCAATCGAGGGATCAGCAAGAGGTGACCGCCCAGGGCCAACGGGACCAACGGAGCCGTGAACATCACTGTTCTGGCTGGTAAACCAGCCGCCGTCATAATCGTTAACGACACCATCAACATCACATTCGCGATGGCCCCGACAATCAACAGCGCCAGCAGAGGTCCTGCCGGGACAAACGCGGAGCCGAACACGACCTGCACAATCTCCGGCGCCGCGCCGGCGATGATTGCGGCGACCGGGACGAGCCACAACGTGACGCGCATAGCATCACGAGCAAGCTCCCTGGCTCGCTCCCCTTGGCTGTCGGCAAGTTGGCGGCTCAACGTGGCTAGAAGCAACGACGAAAATGTCCAGGAAAACAGGCCCGGAAGGAGTGAGAGACTTTGAGCCGCACTATAGATGCCGGCCTGTGTGGCGGTGCCCCCGAGGATCTTCAGCATGAACAGATCCATACCGTTGTAGAAAATGAGACAGAGTGAGGAAAGGAACAACAGGGCCCCGTAACGCTGGATAGGGATGGGCATTCGCGCTTGCTTGATGAACATCCCGGGACCGAGGTACCACCGGCTGAGCCAGAGCTCTACAGCTGACGACCCGATCACACCGAGCAATGCCCCAGTGATGGAAAGACCTGCCTCCACAAGCACCACCACGAGACAGAGCCTGGCCAGCCAGCGACCGGCCCTTGCGACTGCACTGACCCTGGTAATTACCCGTTCCAATCAAGACGTTTCGATAGGCTTGTCCCACACATAATAGGGGAATATCGACCGCACACACGCGAAGATACACATGCCAAATCCGGTTCATTCAGGAGTACGCTGAGCGGTGCGGCAAGAAGCCATACAAGAACCATGGCCGCGATCCCGACCTTCAAACTGAGACGAACAACCATGGCGCCTACTGGTTTCCACTCGCTCGTTTCTCCCACGAACTTGATGGTGGCTTTGGCAAAGAATGATGTGATGGCACTCTCAACCCAAATGATCGTGGTCAGCGCGAGGGCCAGTAACCCATAGCCCTGCGGGCCAAACTGTCTTGTCAAAAAACCGGTCGTAATGAGGGCCGTCAGCGGGAAAAGGAGCTCCGCCAGTAAGATCCGAGCGGTCCCATCCATCATGCGACGGCCTGTTGTTGTTGTCAGTAAACCCATTCCACTCTTTCAGGCGTCGTACGCGTGATAGATCACCTTTCCCAAGAACCGTTTCCGATCAGCCTGTTCAAGAGAACAGGTTCCTGTCACACCGCCTAATCCGCCCTTGTAGGGGATTAGACGATCCACCATGAATGGCAGAGGTGATCGCCTGAGCGTCGGAATCAATTCGGTTCATGATACCTTGTCACATACGCTGTACATGTGCATATACGGTCACTTCCGCTTTACTTCTGACGGGCATTGACTACCCCGTTGTAGATTCGTCCAATGGCCCACCCGACCACCCCCCCTGTCATAGCTCCGTACAGAAGTCCTACAAACGCCCCTGGCCATGTCACGGAGTATCCAACAAAATAGTTGGAGAGAAGTTGAAGATGCTGCCCAGCCTGTGGACCATCTTTGATGACGAGCCACACCGTCATCGCAAATAGCCCCACTCCCCCGATCAGCCCGCAGACCAGAGCCAGCGCGTCCGCCTTGATCCTTGCGAGAGTTTGACTGACTTCGTCTGTCTGTCTTGGTTGCGGTTTCATCGTCTCACCCCCTTTCTCCTAATGGATTACATCTTGTCGAGCAGATGGCGACGGTCATCACGCTCTTCGCGCCACCGCACGATCTTTGCGTAGAGCCTTAAGCGTCCAGTTTCTGAGTCCGGCCGCAAGGGCCCCCACCGCAAACCCCAACAGCCCTCCTTCGAGTAAACCGATCACCGCACCACCCCAGGTGACTTCAAACCCGAATAAATAGTTCCCGAGCAATGACAACGTTGGGCCAAGCGCAGGCCCGCCTCTCAGTAACAAAATGGCCGAGGCCATGAATATCCCGAGACCACTCACCACGCCTACGGCTACCCCTAAGGCGAGTGGGTCTATCTTCGCGAACGCGGATTCGATCACTATGTCTTCAGTTTCCTCTATCGCCTCACCGACCGAAACAGTGACTCGTGTTGGCACAAGCCGATCGCCGGCGTTCGGCTGGGCCACCCGTTCTTCCTCGTGATATTCCTTCTCGGTGTTGACCGACCAGACATCGTGCTCGTTCTCCCAGGATATTGCCGGCCGCATACACACCGGTCAGCATGGAGTGGTCTTGGTTGTTATAGCGATGCAGCCCGTTTCGCCCGATGGTCTGCAGATTCGAGAACGTCTCCAGATAGTGCCGGATGGTGGCGACACTGTCTTGATACGTCTGGTCGTAGACCGGATAGGCCTTCTCCATCCGCACCACCGTCCCGTCTTTGACCTCCCGCGGATCGATGAGGCCGATTTGGGCACATTCTCGAACGCCCAGTTCAATGAGCCGCTCCTCCGACCACGTCCACTCCTCATCCTTGTCCCACAAGAAATATTCCAATCCCAGTGAGGTCCGCGACGGATCCGGCACCATGTAGGGGCTCCAGTTCTTGTAGTTCTGAATCCGCCCGAGCTTGACCTCCGGCGAATGGACATAGAGCCAGTTATCGGGGAAGACCGACTCGCGATCCACCACCAGCACCACCGTCAGATAATCCCGGTAGCGGAGGCCTTGTGCGGCCTTGAGCACATCGTCCGGCGGCAAAGGATCCAGGGCCTGGACGAGCTCACGCAGCGGCATGGTCGACACAAAATGCCGGCCGTCATACTCACAGCTGCTCACCGCTTGCACTCCGCCCTGACACGCAATCAACTCGGCCGTGACGATGCCGGATACGCTCCACCTTCACCCCTTGCACCGTCTGAGACCCCTGACTTTCGATCAAGCTTCGCACCGTTCCCACATCATCCCCGGACCAAAGCGGGGATAGTGAAATTGCTCGATCAGCGAGGTCAGCGTCGACCCGTCCATTCCGTGCTTGGCTCCAAATAACGCATTCCGGACGGCTTGTTTGAGAGACAGGTTCTTGATCCGTTGCGCCGCCCAGTCCGCCGAGATCTCGTGACACGGAATGCCCCAGACCTTTTCCGTATAGGTCTTGAAGAAGATGTTGTAGAGCCGATACCCGAAACGATTGGACACCCACTGCTCAAAGGTCTTTTCGTCGTGGATGTGGAAGAACTTGGCCTTGATGTAGCTGAGGCCGATCAGAAACGATTCGAGCGGACCGAGACCGGCCAGCGCATTCATCGGTTTCAGGGGATAGTCGAAGAAATGCTGGTTGTAGTAAATGCGTGAAATCCGTGGGCGGAGCAGAAACTCTTCTCCGAGAATTTCATGCCACAACTCATTGATCAGGGGGACCTTGGAAAAGAATCGATGTCCGCCGATATCGAAGCGATATCCACGGTAGTTGACGGTTTTCGATATTCCCCCGACCTGATCGCTGGCTTCGAGCACCGTGGAGGTCATCCGCGCTTCCCCAACTCATAGGCGGCCGTCAGCCCTGCTGGTCCCGCGCCGATGATGACAGAAGATTCTCGGCTCATGAGCGTTTCTCCACCCGTGATCCCGGCGCAGTGATTCCGACGGGAGGAGCGATGCAGGCTTCCCGAGGCCACGATCACGGTCGACGAGGTGGCGCACCGTCCCAATCGCGAAGGCAACCCCGCTATACAGAAAATACAGCCAGTGCCATGGGATAGCTTGTGCAGCAAATCGGAGCCCTCGCTTCTCCAGAAAAAACCGGTAGAGCCGGACATTGAGGATGAAGAGCATCAGCCCCATGACAGCAGCCCCGACCAAGAAAAGCGGCTGCCAGGGGGCCAGCAACAGTGCGCCGAGAAGTCCGAACGTCAACATTACGCTCGCGCGCCCGGAGATGCCGATATTCAAATCGTTCACAAAACCGCGATGCCGATGTATGAGCTGAGTCCATGGCACGGCTCGCTGAAAGAAGTCGGCCTGTAACATCGATCCGATCGTCCAACGTTTCCAATGCTTGACCTGGAGCGACTTACAGAGCCGAATCGTATGACCGGCCTTCTTGAGGCGATACCCTAGTTCAATATCCTCTATAGAGGGCTTGATGTACGTTTCATCGAATCCGCCCATCGCAAGGAATACATCTCGACGGATCGCACCGCAGGCTCCCCAAAACGTTGACGCCTCCTCGCGACCGTTCTGATGGACATAATGATGGAGCAGGTTCCGGTACTGTGAGAGAAAGTTCGGCTCTTTTGGTTGATCATCATATGACCCGATAACTGCCGCTACCTCAGAATACTCGAGCAAAGATCTCCCTCACCTGACGAATAACATTCTCAAGAACGGTCACATCGGCATCGACGAAAAAGAGAATGTCCGACTTCGCCCTCGACGCTCCAAGATTTCTTGCGCGACCAGGCCCTCCGGGTGTGGAAAGCGATAGACGGAAATACCGGCGGCTTCTGCATACTGCGAGGAACCGTCCGTATCGCCGTCGCCGACCACGATGAGTTCATCTGGTGGAGGCACAGCACGCCGTATCGAATCCAGACTCGCGCGAAACTTTGCGCCCCCGTTGTAGACGGGAACAATGACTGCGACGGTCAAGGGTGAAAGATTCACCGTTGTTTTCCCCATTCTGGCGTATCACTTACCCAGTGCTAGAGCGAGTAACCCGGTGTCGGAGGTCATCGCTTCAATGCTTCCAGCATGCTTGAAACATAAACCAATGTATTCTCAACAGACTAGACGATGCGACACAGCACGACAAGCCCACCGTGAACAGGGAAACTCCTACGAAAGAGGGACAGCTACATGACGTGTCTCCACCTGACTGATCGGGCACCACTCTACCCGTTTCCTGATGATCTATAGGTCATCGTCTTATCGATCGTGTATCCGAAAATCAGCCGGCAATAGCCGACGATAGGGTCCCGCCATCACA